>NZ_RQVK01000009.1 GCF_003992015.1 Veillonella sp. VA137 | reverse complement strand
CGTAATACTGTAGTAATAGATGTATCACACTCGTTAGCAATAGCTGTATAGGTTACACTTTCAGTAAGTTTATCAGATAGCATTCTAATATTAGTTACACTTAGTTGCATATGTTTTCGTACAAATGGATTGCTTTCGGCAAAAGAATGACCACAATGCGGACAAATATACCGACGCTGTCTGTATTTTCCAATTAGTGGACCTCGTTGTACTTTTCCAAACTTTACAGTACGTATACGATAATCCTTAATATGCTTTGTAGTTTCTCCACACTTTGGGCAAATATGTGATGTTGCTGGTAATTCTATGTCAAAAATAAATATTCCGTCTAATTCATAGCTATTTGTAATATATTCTTGTTTTACATTATGTAAAAATTCAGTATAATCAGTAGTAGGCATATAAGCTCACATCCTTTCTTTAGGACTTTGACACTTTTATTGTAAAGCATGTGAGCCTTATATGCTTATTTTTTTGCAAAAAAATAATGTTGGAAGTGACACCGTAGTGGTGTCACCCCAACATTTATTATAGAGCCAGAAAATACTATAAAGTGCTTTCATATTAATTAGTATAAACAGGATCATAATCAGCAGGCACCGGAGCAACGATACTCACAAAGACAATATCTTCCGTTCCAGTATTTTTTGCACCATGACATTCACCCTTTTTAGATACTATAACTTGCCCCTTTGTAAAAGGCACCTCAGTATCCGGCGTTGGATAAAATACCCCTGTTCCTTGCAATACAACCCATATATCATCAGAATTATGATGATAATGCTTTGGTAAGGTTTGACCAGGTTTAATAACCCAAACTGAACCACCTGTGGAATCAGTTTGATAAAATGGCGTCCTAACAGCCTTCTCCAAACTTTCAACTTTCACAAGTTCCATATCAAAAATACGTTGATTACTCATAACACTCTCACCTTTCATCGATTAACAACTAACGAGTTCCAGAAGTATATTCACCCATATTTACATCAAGCACTGCTCTCACCGGTTGAACTAGGGAATCCTCATACTGCAATGTCCATTGCACATTTGAATCCAATTCCCCATTCTCTAGGCCGCTAATAGTATCACCATCACCAACAGGATTGTCATTTTCTAAAATAAAATACAACATATTATATGCATGAATAACTACATCATCAGGATTCATGCCATGAAAGTGATACTGCACATCAGGCAAGAATAAGGTGCTCATCCCCACCGAGTCAACCATCATATCGTCTGTACCTTGAATGTTAATGAATTATATCCTGCTTCGGATTTAATTCGGTCGAATTCGACTGAATTAAAATTTAGATTATAAACCTCCTCTCACCTTATACAAAATAAATAATATATTATTACCTAAATTATACAATAAATCTGGCTCTCTAGTAAATATTACATCATCTAAGATGAGCAGATAGGGCAGATATATTAACCGTTATATCCTTTAATTTTTAATGCTTCTACTAAACGACGCAATGCCACCATGTACGCAGCCAATCTTGGGTATACTTTAAACTCTTCTTGCATAGCCCATACTTCTTCAAAGCTTTTTTTCATGTTCTTCGATAATTTTTCGTTTACTTCTTCTTCAGACCAGTAGAAGCCAGCTTTGTTTTGTACCCATTCATAATAGGATACCACCACGCCTCCGCCATTCGCTAATACGTCTGGCAATACAGGAATACCTTTTTCAAAGAAGTATAAGTCTGCATCTTTGGTTAATGGTCCGTTAGCACCTTCCAAGATTAATTTTGCTTTTACTTCTTTCATATTGGCTTCGTTCACTTGGTTTTCTAAGGCCGCTAAGTATAGCACGTCTACATCCAATAACAATAAATCTGGATTAGGGATTCTTGTCATACCTGGCTCTTCGTAGCCTTCTAAAGAACGGCCATGAGAGTTTGCATATTCGTAAGCTTTTTCTACATCGATGCCGTTTGCATTGTACAGAGATCCATGTACATCACCGATGGCAACGATTTTAGCACCTTCACGATGCATCAATAAAGCACCAACAGATCCTACATTACCAAAACCTTGTACAGCAATCGTCAAATCTTTAATAGATTTACCTTGTTTTTCCAAGTAGGAAAGCAATGTGAACATACAGCCACGACCTGTTGCTTCATTACGACCTAAAGAACCACCGATGGCTAATGGTTTACCTGTTACGATTCCTGGTGTCCATTGACCAGTTAACGCACTGTACTCATCGACGATCCAAGACATGATTTGCGGATTTGTATTCACATCAGGAGCTGGCACATCTCGTTCTACCCCAATAATAGGAGCAATTTTACGAACGAAACCACGTGTTAAACGTTCCAACTCTCTTTCACTTAGTTCTTTCGGATCTACCTTGATACCGCCTTTGCCACCGCCATATGGTAAATGAGCGATAGCATTTTTGATTGTCATCCACGCACCTAACGCGCGCACTTCATTTTCATCTGCATCTGGGTGAAAGCGAAGACCGCCTTTAGATGCACCAAGAACGGAGCTATGTTGGCAACGGTAGCCAGTAAATACTTCCACATGCCCATCATCCATTTGTACTGGAATCGCCACGTTCATTTCACGTTCAGGGTGACGCAATACTTCATAGTCATTGCGTGGAATGCCCAATGTGTCCGCTGCTAAGTCTAATGTTTGCAGCATATTTTCATAAGGGTTGTAATTTGCCATAATACCACCTCGTTTTACATATAAATAGAATGTGTATACCCTAATAGTAACACAACTCATTCCTTATGACTATAGGCTTTCAAAAAATCCTACTTAATTTATAGGTAAATTAAAACTTTAAAAATATTTTGTAAACATATCTGAGGAAGATAGGGATACTCTCTTAGCAGAGTTACAGATAGTAAAAAAAGCTGATTCTATCACGAATCAGATAGAATCAGCTGCTCTTTCATATTAAAAAATTGTCGACAACTCAAGTATCCTGCTATAGCAATGGCAATGGATACGGTTGAAAAGGTCATGAAAATAACGATAATTTGGTATTTGATGGCCTCCATAGGACTCATTCCCGCCAAGATTAAGCCTGTCATCATCCCTGGCAAGGCCACAATGCCCAATGTTTTCGCACTATCGATGGTCGGTTCTAAGCTAAATATCAGGGCTTCTCGCAAGATGGCTTTACAGGACTGCATAGGAGTAGCTCCCAATGCTAACTTAATCTGAATCTCTTGTTGGCGTCGCTTAAAGCTCGTTATAATTTGGCGGAAACACAATCCTACTGCCACCATAGACCCAGACATGACCATGCCTCCTACAGGAATCATTTGATACGGAGTAAAAGATAGCACGTTTGCCCCCAATAAGATAGCAAGAGTAATTACCGCACCAATGCCAATACTAACCCCTGCAATCCATGAAGCATGTTTGATGCCAGATCCCCGTTTGCCTCCATTGATAGCGGCGCTGATCAGCATCAACAGTAATACACCGCCAGTAAACAAAGGATGGTCCGCACCAAAAATAAAATGCAATACATACCCTACGACTACTAGTTGCACTACCGCTCGCAAGGCACTATGCAATATTTCTAGTTCTAACCGCATTTTCTGCTGATAAGACACGACAACGGCCATGGCGATAAGCACGGTTGCCATCAGTAAGGATTCATTCGATAAGGCATTAAAGCTCCCCATGTAGCACCTCACAATCTGTAATATGACCATCTTTCACAGTGATACGACGTTGCCCCATACGAACACTTTGGTCTAAATTATGGGTCACCTGTAATAAGGTTAAGCCTTCTTTATGTAACTGCATAAGACCTTGTTCTACCCACTCCGTATTTTCTGTATCCAAAGCAGACGTCACCTCATCTAATAGCAACACCTCAGGGGCAAACAGCAAACTACGAATCAAGCAAATTCGTTGCATCTCACCACCTGATAACTCCGTATTCGACTTCTCTAACAGCTGTAGATCCATATGAAACAACTCGAATAGGTCTTTGATTCTTGTTTCGTCAATAGCACGACCTCGCATGGTAAAAGGAAAGGCTAGATTACCTCGCACTGTTTGCCCGAATAAATAGGGCTGTTGGAAACAGTACGCCACTCGTTGGCGATATTCTGTAGGGGCATATTGATCCATCGGTTTACCTTGAAAATAAATCGTCCCTCTCGTAGGAGATATCAAGGAGCTAGCCAATTTCAGAATTGTACTTTTACCACTCCCCGATGGACCTATGATGGTGATGCTTTCACCTTGTTGAACCTCAAAAGAAATATCCCCTAAAATCTGGTGACCATGAAGCATTACAGAGATATTTTCAAAACGTAGTACTGACATAATATACGCCCTTTATACGAATTATAAATCGATAACTAGTTCCACTGGGCAATGGTCAGACCCAAAAATATCTGCATGGATTTTCGCCTCTTGGATTTTATCAGCAATGCTGTTGGATACTAAGAAATAGTCAATTCTCCATCCTACGTTCCGCTCACGAGCTTTGCCCATGTAGGACCACCAGCTGTAGGCATCGACTGCATCAGGATATAAATAGCGGAAGGTATCTGTAAAGCCTGCTGCTAGCAGTTCCGTCATTTTTTCACGTTCTTCATCACTGAAACCAGCATTTTTACGATTTGTTTTAGGGTTTTTCAAGTCGATTTCTTGATGGGCTACGTTAAGGTCACCACACAGAATCACCGGTTTTTTCGCATCTAATGCTAGTAAATACTCGCGGAATGCCACTTCCCATTCCATGCGATATTCCAAACGAGCCAATTCACGTTGGCTATTCGGTGTATAGCACGTAACTAAGTAGAACTTTTCATATTCCGCCGTGATCACACGTCCTTCTTGGTCATGTTCCTCAATGCCAATGCCATTCACTACGGAAATTGGCTTTTCTTTTGTGAAAATAGCCGTACCGCTATAGCCTTTTTTCACTGCACTATTCCAATATTGTTCATGGTTCGGCAAGACCATTTCAATTTGTTCTGGTTGTAATTTTGTTTCTTGTAAGCAGAACATATCTGCATCTAATGCATCGAATGCATCCATAAATCCTTTAGTCATGGCTGCACGTAAGCCATTCACATTCCAAGAGATTAATTTCATTGTTAGTACCTCATAGTATTTAGTAACAAAAATATATATTGATTATATCATAAATTTTCGATATGCGCTTTCCAAATATATCAGATGCCGGCGGTAAGTTTTTGTTGGAAAATAAAAGTTTCTTCCTTTTTCTATCTATTAAATTAATAGATTTCTTTAAAGAAATACTATAAAATTTTGGTATAATGTTAAGGCTAGGCTGGGCGATACGTAATGGATAATTTTCAAAAGAATAACCGATAAGAATTAAAAATACGGAAGATTAGACAGAAATCGCTCTATTATTATCCATGCAAAATAAGATTATATGAAATAAAAGGAGTACCCAATGACAGGAAACTATTCAGCACGTGAATACCGTGATAAATTATATGATGATCTTCATGTTCGATTAAGCGATACAGTCATTTTGATGTGTGCGATCCTTATTGCCTCTATAGGTTTAAATATGAATTCAACAGCTGTTATTATTGGAGCCATGCTGATTTCCCCTCTTATGACACCGATTGTTGGACTAGGATTCGGCTTAGCTATTTTTGATACTCGTTTAATCAAGCAATCTTTAAATGTTTTATTGACTCAAGTAGCGGTCAGTTTGCTTGTCTCAGCTCTGTATTTCTGGATTTCTCCCATATCTTATGCAAGTAGCGAGTTGATTGCTCGAACCTCTCCAACCATTTGGGATGTTCTCATTGCTATTGCAGGTGGGATAGCAGGTGTCATTGGTTCAAGAAAAAAAGAAGCGAACAATATCGTGCCAGGAGTAGCCATTGCAACAGCTCTGATGCCACCTATCTGTACTGCCGGCTATGGCTTAGCTAATGGAAATGTACAATTTATATATGGCGCTCTCTATCTTTTCTTAATTAACTGTGTCTTTATCATGCTAACCAATATTGTTGGAACAAGAATTTTGATGAGAAAATCTCCCTTACGCTCATTTAAAGAGCTAAACATTAAAATGAGAATTGGGTTGATATCCTTGATTGTATTATTAATTCTTCCTGCCACCTATTCAGCAGTCACGCTAACGATGGATCAGGCACGAAAAGAAGGAATCAAGCAGTTTGTAGGAAAAGAGTTCACCAATCATACGGTCATTAGTCAAGTCTACAAGTCAAGCAAAAATGAATTGGTCTTGACGATTGTTGGCAATCCTCTTTCAGAAGAACAATTAGAAACACTCCGCCAAAAACAAGCCTCTTACGGTATTCAATCTGTTCATTTGAAAGTCAATCAAGTTAATCAAATTCATAATTCGACAAAATTGGATAGTGAGAAGACCAAAGAATTTTATGAAAATATTAATAAGTATATCGATCAAAAACTCTCTGAAAAAAATTCACAAAAAGATATTGTAAAAGAAAATGAAGAAGACAAGGATTAAGGATATTGAACTTATCTCAAAAAAAGCAACGGATTTGCCGTTGCTTTTTTGCATAGTTGCGATAGTCTTGCTAAACCAGAATCGCCTCATATACCAGTTACAGATACCACTTTTATACGAATGAGAGAAGACAATATGAATATTATTACAAACCTATTTATTGCAAACGGATTTTTTCTTTCCACTTCGCAATTTGCGTTATTTCTTCTGAAAGCACTTCTTTGCCGATACGGATTTGACGTGCTACGCACTCTGGTGCTGTACCACTGTAGTTGCTGCGACCTGCTACGCAGGCTTCGATGGTGATGGCATCCAAGATATCCGCTTCAAAGTGGTGTGAAATAGCTTTGAAATCTTCCACTGACAAATCTAACAACACACAACCTTTTTCAATGCAATGTTGTACCGCTGCCCCTACAATGGCATGGGCTTCACGGAACGGTACACCTTTTTTCGCCAAGTAGTCCGCCATATCTGTAGCGTTAGAGAAATCATCGTCCAACACCGCTTTTGTATGGTCTCCATTGACTTTCATATGGCGTAACATATCCGCCGTAATCGAGATGGCGAAATGCAAAGTATCAATAGTATCGAAAACCCCTTCTTTATCTTCTTGCATATCTTTATTGTACGTCATTGGTAGGCCTTTCATGGTTGTAAGAAGTCCCATTAAATGACCGTAAATACGACCTGTTTTACCACGTACGAGTTCGCACACGTCTGGATTTTTCTTTTGTGGCATAATGCTAGAACCTGTGCAATGTGCATCGTCTAGTTCGATGAACCCAAATTCTGTACTAGACCAAAGGATTAACTCTTCACTTAAACGGCTTAAATGCATCATCACTTTTGCCCCAAAGCTGAGGAACTCTAGCACATAGTCACGATCGCTGACAGCATCCATACTATTTTCATAAATCGCATCGAAGTGCAATAATTCCTTCGTCATGTTTTGATCGATAGGATACGTAGTACCCGCCAAAGCGCCTGCCCCTAATGGCATCACATTGGCATGTTTAAAGATCAACGGCAAATTATCGAAGTCACGGCTCAACATAGAGAAGTATGCCATCATGTGATGACTAAATAATACTGGTTGCGCCCTTTGTAAATGAGTGTAACCAGGGATAATTACATCTTTGTATTTCTCTGCCACTTCTAAGAAAGCTTGTTGCAAGTTCACAAGCTCCTCACCCATGTGCACTACGGCCTTGCGGATGTACATATGTAAGTCCACTGCCACTTGGTCATTACGGCTACGGCCTGTATGTAGACGTCCACCCGCTTCACCAATCGCATCAGTTAAGCGTTTTTCGATATTCATATGGATGTCTTCTAATGCCACGGAAAACTCGAAGTCCCCTGCATCAATTTGCTTTTCAATAGCCTGTAAACCTGCTACGATAGCATCTTTATCTTCCTGAGAAATGATGTGTTGCTCTGCTAGCATCGTTGCATGAGCAATACTGCCTGCCACATCTTCTTTATACATACGGGAATCAAAGGAAATAGAGGACGTGAAGTCCTCTACTGCCTTATCCGTCCCTTTGGTAAACCGTCCGCCCCAAAGTTTCGCCATTATTTTAAACCTGCTTTCTCTTTCATTAATGCATTGATTGTTAAAGGCAATCCGAATAAGTTGATGAAACCTTCTGCATCAGCTTGGTTATATACATCATCTTCTTCAAATGTTACAAACTCTTGGTTGTACAAGGAGTATGGAGATGTAGATCCTGCACTGATAATATTACCTTTGTACAATTTCAATGTGACTTGACCTGTTACAGTTTGTTGTGTGCTGTCCACGAAGGCTTGTAAAGCGCTCATCAATGGAGCAAACCACATGCCGTCATACACAAGTTCTCCGTATTTGTTCGCCACTAATTCTTTGTAATGGTAGGTCGCTCTATCTAGGCAAAGGTATTCCAATTCTCTATGTGCATACATGATGATAGCTCCACCAGGATTTTCATAGACACCACGAGATTTCATGCCTACTAACCGATTTTCTACGATATCTACAATACCGATACCATTAGCAGCACCGATTTCATTCAAAGTTTGCAAGATGGTAAGTGGAGACATGGCTTGACCATTCACTGCTACTGGAATACCTTCTTTGAAGTCGATGGTCACCATAGTTGGTACATCTGGAGCTTCTTCTGGAGATTTGCTAACTAAATATACATCATTTTTAGGGGCATTCTTAGGATCTTCTAAATCGCCACCTTCATGGGATAAATGCCATACGTTTTGGTCCATAGAGTAGGGGTGTTTTTTTGTTGCCACTACTGGAATGTCGTGTTTCGCTGCGTATTCCATGCAATCTTCCCGGGATTTCAATTCCCATTCACGCCATGGAGCAATGATTTTTGTATTTGGTGAAAGTGCTTTGATTGTCAATTCAAAACGCACTTGGTCATTCCCTTTACCTGTAGCACCATGAGCGATGGCATCCGCTCCTTCTTGTGCAGCAATTTCTACTAATTTTTTCGCGATTAATGGTCTTGCAAAGGAAGTACCTAATAAGTATTTACCTTCATACACAGCACCTGCTTTTACAACTGGCCAAATATAATCGGATACAAACTCTTCTTGCGCATCGATGATGTACGCTTTCGTAGCACCAGATTTGATAGCTTTTTTCTCTACTGCATCATAATCTTCTGGTTGACCTAAGTTCACGCATACAGCGATAACTTCTGCGCCATAGTTTTCTTTTAACCAAGGAATGATAACAGATGTGTCCAAACCGCCGGAGTAAGCTAATACTACTTTGTTAATGTTGCTCATAATTGACCTCTTTCTTTGTGTAATTCACTGCTGTGCAGCACTTGTTTCTATCTTATGAACGTATTATACAACCATCTGTATAATAATGCAAGTATTTTTTATAAAAATTCTTTTATATACATTTTTATTCTATCTTATGCCATTTTATAGGCAATACCTATAACCTGTGACCGCATCATTCTTCTATGACTACATCATACTTTCCACTACTATACATTACCAAATGAACGCACTCTGCTCGAGTCTAGTCGGATGATTCAATATTCTTACGCATTGTTAATAGCAAACAAACCTTTCTACTGTTATAATCCATTCCTCCTATTGTTGATACCCCCTAGATATGATATGATGAACCCATGAAAACACTTTTTAAACTCATCCTTGTGCTCGCCATTGCAGCTGGTGGTTTATATTGGTTCGCTGGGTATACCCCAGAGGATGCTAAAACCACTACACAACATGTAGCACATACGATAAAAGAACAAACTATAGAACAAGGGGAAGATCAACTTTCCAGGATCGACCGCATCAAACGTCTCTTTCATTTCAAAGAAGCTGTAGAGGAGGCTATGGATAAACGGGTGCCACCAGCGCATCGCGTTCGCAGCGAAGACATTAGCCCTATTGTGAAACAAGCCTTAGTGGCTACGGAAGATAAACGTTTTTATGAGCATGGAGCGGTAGATTTCTTTAGCATTGGTCGTGCCTTGTATACGAATACCATAGCTGGGCAAACCGTAGAAGGTGGTAGTACCATCACCCAACAATTGGTAAAAAATTTATTCTTATCCTCCAAGCGTATCATGTCTCGTAAGGTAGAAGAAGTATTTCTTGCCTATTTGATGGAGCATTATTACAGCAAAGATGAAATCATTACCATGTATTTGAACACGATTTATTATGGCACCGATTACTATGGTATTAAATCTGCCTCTGAAGGATACTTTAACACAGAACCAAAGGACCTGAACTTAAGTCAAGCTGCTGTGCTCGCAGGCATTCCACAGGCGCCATCCTACTTTAATCCGGTCAGCAACATAGATGCGACGAAACAACGACAACGGACGGTATTAACCTTAATGGCTCAACAAGGGATTATCTCCTATGCAGACATCGATAAAGCCTATTATAAGCGACTTGATGCTCCGAAGAAACACAGAGTTACTGATTAATATACCTAGGTTACATATGCTAATACCTGGATGATACAAGCACGCTTATCTTATTACCACATATAAAAGAATCTATGACAACACAGGACAAAAAAACAGAGGAAAGTTGAACAAAACGTATCAACTTTCCTCTATTTCATTTCATAGTATGTTTTACAAGCTCTAGCTACTAGTATGTCATTTCTATTGGATACCACCAACCATGCATACCTAACACCCATAACATAATTCTATTACCTTGCGCCTATCTTCCTAAGTTTCCTACTGGTACATAGATGCTACCACTGGACATAGGTGCGATAGTACCTTGATCGTAAATCAATACAATGTCATGATTTTCACGGGCAAAGAAACTATTTGGCTTACCTGCTGTGACATCCGCATAGATAGCTTTCTTACCTTCTTTCGGTAATTGTTGTAATCCTGCTGTAATCGTTTCTTGTGGTAGTCCACCAAAATCACTTAAGGACAAGCTACGACCTGTGGTGGTATTAAACGTAAATCCCTTTTCTACATTCACACCATGCGATGCATTGTCTTCAATCGTATAGGATGTAATGGTGACAGAGAAAATCCCATTTCCATCAGCTTTGATATCATAGCTCATGTATAAATTTTGCTTTTCTCCATCTACTGCTTTTTCATTCGTTTTGTGCACTTGCTTACGAAGTTTTTCTACATAGTCCGTGATAGTCTTATTGATTGCTTTTGTCACGTAAGGGCTTACCGATTGCACTCGTGGGTACGTCAGGTCCATGTGGTTTTCTTTCACTGTCTCTGGTTTAACTGTTACTTGCAAACGATCTGTAAACGCTTTTGCCGCTGGCGCTACAATTTGTTTTTTATCTTGTCTAGCTTTCATCGTTTCCTCGCGGATGATACGATTGGTTTCTGGCGATGCCGTCGTAGAGATACGCTCGCCTACCGCAATGGGTGTTTCTTTCACCACCGTAATATCTGCTGCCTGCAATGCTATTGGTAAACAAGCGGCCATGAGTACCGCACCAAATATTTTCCTTCTCATAGTCTGTCTCCTTATCACATAGGGTATAATTATATCTCTATTATATACACCAACTACATGAACCGTATATGAAAATTTTTAATATACTTTCCTAAATAGACGTATGTATACAAAATTTACTATATTTTTTATTGAAAGTCCTTGAGAATACTGATACAATGAGTAAGATAGTAGTGTATTTTAAGGAGGTATAACTATGAAGCATGATTTTATGAGTCATGATATTAGCTTACCGGAATTAACAGTCAGAGGCATGCTACTAGGTGCGATTATTACATTAATCTTCACAGCATCTAACGTATACCTAGGTCTGAAAGTAGGTTTGACGTTCTCATCCTCCATTCCGGCTGCTGTAATATCTATGGCAATCTTACGCTTCTTCAAGGATTCCAACGTTCTTGAAAACAACATGGTACAAACGCAAGCATCTGCTGCTGGTACCTTATCTGCAGTCATCTTCGTATTGCCAGGTCTATTGATGATCGGGTATTGGCAAAACTTTGACTTATTGGAAACATTGTTATTATGTGCCTGCGGTGGCTGTCTTGGGGTATTATTTACTATTCCATTACGTCGCGCTATGGTTATGAATAGTGACTTACCATATCCAGAAGGTCGCGCTGCTGCTGAAATTTTGAAAGTAGGTTCTACTGTTCCAGGAGAAACTACAAAACAATCCGGCGGTATGAAAGAAATCGTATCCGGTGGTGCATTAGCTGGTATCATCAGCTTTGTCACACAAGGTTTCCGTGTATTTGGCGAATCTAAATCTTTCTGGTTCCCTGTTGGAGCTGGAGCTACACAAATTCCATTTGGCTTCTCCTCCGCTTTATTAGGTGCCGGTTTCTTAATTGGTATTGCCAGTGGTATCGCAATCTTAATCGGTATGATTATTGCTTGGGGTGGTTTCGTACCATACTTAACCAACCATCTACCAAATCCAGATAACTTGGAAGCTATCAAATTCTCTAACACTGTATGGAAAACTAAAGTTCGTTTCATCGGTGCTGGTACAATCGGCGTAGCTGCCATTTGGACATTATTGACATTGATCAAACCAATTATTGAAGGTATCAAATTATCTATCAAATCCATGACGGCTAGCGCAGAATATCGCGATACACACCGTATGGATACAGATATGAAACCATCTACTATCGCTATCGTATTTGCATTAATTATTATTGGCTTAATCATTTGCTTCTACTCTTTCGTATCTGCTCTTCCAATGTCCGCAGGTCTTGCTTGGACACTTGTGATTGCAGGTATTGTAGTGGCATTGTTAATCGGCTTCTTCGTAGCTGCTGCTTGTGGTTACATGGCTGGTTTGATTGGTACTTCCGCAAGTCCAATTTCTGGTATCGGTATCATCGGTATCATCGTGTCTTCCTTGGTAGTGCTTACTATCGCTTCCGCGAACAACTTGTTAGCTACTCCTGAAGGCGTAAAATTCTCTACTGCCTTGGCGATTTTCATGACTTCCGTGGTTATCTCCATTGCAGCCATCTCCAACGATAATTTACAAGACTTGAAAACTGGTCAATTGGTAGGTGCTACACCTTGGAAACAACAGGTAGCTCTATTAATCGGTTCCTTAGCTGGTGCCGTAGCGATTGCTCCAGTACTTGACTTGTTATACCATGCCTACGGTTTCACAGGCGCTATGCCTCGTGAAGGAATGGATCCTGCTCAAGCATTGTCCGCTCCACAAGCTACATTGATGCGCCAAATCGCAGAAGGTATCTTCAATGCTAATATGGATTGGACTTACATCTTCTACGGTATCCTTGTTGGTATTGCCGCTATCGTTGTTAACTTGATTTTAAAATCTACAACAAAATCCTTAACATTGCCACCTCTTGCAATTGGTATGGGTATCTACTTACCTCCAACTTTGGAAATGCCTCTTGTAATGGGTGCCATCATCGGTTACTTCGTAAATCGTTACATCACTAAACGTGCGAAAGAACGTGCTGGTGCTTATGCAGATGCTGACGTAGAACAATCTAACCGCCGTGGCGTATTGTTCGCTTCCGGTTTGATCGTTGGTGAAAGTATCATCGGTGTTATCATCGCTGGTATCATCGCCTTCTCCGTAAGTACAGGTGGTAGCGAAGCTCCACTTCAATTGGCTTTCACTGAAGCAAAATCCTATGGTGATACAGCTGAATGGCTAGGCTTTGCAGCATACATCTTTGTTGCACTTTGCTTAATTCGCATCGTAATCGCTTCTAAATTCAACAAAGCAGAAGCAGAAGCAATCGAAAACATGAATAAATAAAACACTACACATATCACAAAAGAGGCTGTAACCATTGGGTTGCAGCCTTTTTATTTCGCTAAAGAAATACACAAAAAACAAAGGACTGAAGTAAATTCTAATACATCATTTTACTTCAGTCCTTATGTATCTATATCATGCTAGCTTATACAATGCTACCATTATGCATTATTTCTAGCATACACAATGCTACTATTATGCATTATTTCTACCATATTTATAGATCCATACAAGTCCATAGATACAACCTATAACAGTGGCAATCATACCACCAATGGATACATCCCAAAGGAACGCTAAGGCTACACCGATAGTCGTAGCTATGGTAGATACTATCATACTGATGAATAACATGGCTTTCACAGATCGAGCCAGCATAAATGCCGTCGCTGGTGGACCAATCATACAACCCGTTACCAAGATCGCACCTACCGTCTGAAATGAGGCTACTGTCGTTAAGGAAGTCAATGTCATAAGTCCATAGGACACTGCCATAGGCATCGCTTGATACACCTTAGCACACACAGGATCAAAGGTGGTAAGGATTAATTCTTTCTTAAAGAGTGCAATACATACTGCATTGATAAGACACACCAGAATGGCAATCCATAACAACATAGGTCCTAAGTCATAAGCATCTACGGTAAAGCGTTGGAATGTAGCAAAGGCTAAATCGCCTAAAATCGCCGTATCTACATCGAGATGTATGTGTTTGCCAAATAAGGTAACTAACACAATGGCTAAGGCAAATAAGAAGGGAAACACAATGCCGATAGCTGCATCTGGTCGAATATACCGACGTCGTTGCATCCATTCTACTGCATACACAGTGCCCACACCCATAGCGGTGGCACCAATAATGAGCCAAGGGGAGTTCAAATCTTTTGTCACCAAAAAGGCTAACACAATGCCTAAAAACACAGTATGTGTTATGGCATCCACCATCATAGATAAACGGCGTAACACCAAGAATGTACCTATAAGGCTACAGCTGATGCCTGTGATTGTAGCGATACCCCAAATTTCTAAGATATGACTCATCCTAAACACCTCCTCACGAGGCGTTTACCATTAGCCAATACTAAACTTAATAAAATCATACCAGTCATTACAATGATGATAATAGGGCCCGTAGGAAGATTGCCCCATAGAGCGCTCACAAATGTGCCCATAAATGCCACTACACTACCACTGATGGCAGCAATGATCACTAGGGTACGTAAGGAATGAGTCCACTGGCGACCAATCATGGCTGGACCAATTAATAAGGAGCTAATTAATATAACCCCTACTGTCCGAATGCCGATGACAATAGTCACCACCAATGCAGCACGGTAAAAAAATCGCACTTTTGACACAGGAATACCCATCAACTGTGCCTCAATAGGGTCAAATACGGTAAGACTCAATTCTTTCCAAAGTATAATAACCCCACCTACAATGCAGGTTCCGCAAATGGCCATCACCCAAATGTCACTTTGCATCATGGTTACAGCTTGACCAAAGATAAATGTATTCAGACCTGCCTGTCCAGCATTTTCCATAGATTGTACTCGCGTTAATAACACTGTGCCAAATCCAAAGAAGGCCGCTAAAATCGTAGCTAAGGCTGCATCAAAACGGACTCCTTTTTGGGATGTTTTGTGCATAATCCATTCTGACAAACAGGCCGTGCAAATCGCACCTAGTAACAGTACTGTAGTGTCTTTCACGCCTGTTAAAAGAAATCCTGCCACTACCCCAGGTAATGTGGAATGGGCTACGCCATCGCCTAGTAAACTTTCTTGGCGCAAGACTGCAAA
Source organism: Veillonella sp. VA137 (assembly GCF_003992015.1). GTDB lineage: Bacteria > Bacillota > Negativicutes > Veillonellales > Veillonellaceae > F0422. Next base: position 75,251 of record NZ_RQVK01000009.1, on the reverse strand, counting down.
AGTTCCTATGACGCCACATACCAAGCCTAGCATCACCGTCCCCAGTGCTACGATTTGAAATGTATATTGTTGTAATAATTCCATGGTGCCTCCTAGTATGAATATGTCTCATCTAGGATATGGGAACCTACTATATCTCGAACTGGTCCCATGCCCACCAATCTGCGGTTGACGCAGAGAACTTGATCAAAATACGTTTCTAAAGTCTGTAAATTATGATGCACAATGAGCAAGGTTTTACCTGCTGATTGCATTTCTTTCATAATCTTTACTAACACAGATTCTGTGGTCTTATCAATGCCTTTAAAAGGTTCATCTAGCAAGTACACCTCTTGGTTCTCCACCAAAGCACGGGCTAGGAATACACGCTGTTGCTGTCCTCCTGACAATTGTGAGATAGATCGCTGTGCATAGTCTAACATGCCTACCGTTTCCAAGGCCTTCGTAGCCTCGTCTCGTTCACGTTTCCCTGGTCGTTTAAACCAACCTAGTCTGCGGTAGGTGCCCATCAATACCACCTCAAACACCGTAATGGGATAATCCCAATCTACTGCTGAAGTTTGTGGTACGTAAGCAATATGGTTATAAATACTATTCGTTTTCGCACCTCCATAAGCGGAAACTATTTTAGTATCTAATGTTAACTCAATCGTTCCTTCTACTAATGGCACTAGCCCTAACATGGCTTTCACCAAGGTTGATTTACCAGCACCATTAGGACCAACTATGGCCGTCATCGTTCCTTGTTCAATCTGAAAGGATACATCTTTCAGCACCACCGTATCATCATAGGCGACTGAAAGATGATCTACTTTCAAAATACACTTGCTGTCACTCATCATTTAAGAGCGCCTACAATTGTATCGATATTGGCTTTGACCATGCCAATGTAAGTACCGCCTTCTGTGTTAGGAGAACCTAAGGAATCGGAGTATAATTCACCGCCGATAGCCACGTCCCAACCTTTAGCCTTAACGGCTTCTTGTACGGCTTCGATTGTTTTATGAGGAACAGAAGATTCTACGAAGATTGCTTTGATTTTATGATCTACAATAAATTGTACTAAGTCGTTCATATCTTTTGTACCCGCTTCTGTAGCTGTGCTCACGCCTTGTAAGCCTTTTACTTCAAAGCCATAAGCACGAGCAAAGTAATGGAATGCATCATGAGCAGTGACTAATACACGAGATTGTTCAGGAATTTCTTTCGTTCTATCTTTAATATATTGATCTGCTGCATCTAATTCTTTCATGTATGCTTCGTAATTAGCAACATAATCTTTTTCATGTTTAGGATCTTTTGCTACTAATGTGTCTTTTACTACTTTGGCTGCTAATTTCCAGTTTTGTACATCGAACCAAATATGAGGGTCTTTTGCATCTGGACCTTCTTCTTCAAAAGCTAACAATGTGGATGGATCCATATCTTTAGACACTTCCACTACTGTTTTGTTGGATTTTTTTAATTCTTGGAATACTTGGCCCATTTTACCTTCTAAATGGATACCATTCAAGAAGATTACATCACCTTTTTGTAAAGTAGATACATCACCTGCACTAGCTTGATACAAATGTGGGTCTACCCCAGCACCCATCAACCCTTGTACTGTTACATGGTCACCACCAATTTTTTGTACTAAATCTGTAATCATTGTTGTAGTAGTTACCACTTGTAATGGCTTACCATCTTGTACCGTATCCGCTTGTTTTCCACAACCTGCAATAGCCATAATACAAACGGCAAACACAATGAACAACCGCCATAATTTAAATTCTTTCATGGTCTTTCCTCCCTTACTAAACATGTGGGATGTCCCGTACTATCCCTAAATTAAAAATTACATGAGTCTTACTTACGTATACTATATCACAACTGATAGCATTTCTCAATATAAATTTTTAATTATGTCTTTCAAAGAATGAAAGAATTAGCTATTACCTATGTTATCATTTATATTTATGATAATAGATATCATTTTATTATTAACTGCGATATACTATTTTCAACTTTCACTAACTTATCTAAATACCTATACTATGGATGACAAGATTTTATGTATGTGATATACTATTCGTATAAACGTTGATTAAGTCCATCGGGACAAAGAACCCCCACAGTTGCCGCTGTGGGGGTCCTTATTTTTCACTTACAATATCGTAAACACCGTCACTTCTCTAGCACAGTTCAACCGCACTGGGAACCAATGTCCCGATCCTCGGCTCACGTAGGCAAATAATCCTTGTTCTTCGTAGAGTCCTTTCCAATACGGCTTATACACCGGCACTAGGTTCACACCCCATAGATTAATCTGTCCTCCATGGGTATGTCCAGATAAGGTTAATGGGATATGTCTACGAAATGCTTCAGGGATAAAGTTTGGGTGATGTGCTAACAAGATAGGATAGGCATTGTCGGGCATGCCTTTCATAGCTTTGTCCAACAAGCGTACATTTTCCTCTTGCACATCATCTTTAAAGTGGTAATCCATGCCCACTAAGTACACAGGACGAGGTCCACCTAATATCTGTTGATGACTATTACGATACATGTGCATATTTGTTTGGCTCAACCGCTTCCATACACGTTCTACATCGACGCGGTATTCGTGATTCCCTAAAATATAATCAATGCCATCAGGAAAATCTTGTACACGGCTATCTAGATAATCTGCCACTTCATCAAGATACCCTAAATCATCGATTAAATCTCCAGTGATAACCAGTCGATTCGGGTGTTCACTAGCAACGGCATTCACCATTTCTTTCAACTTATCCATACCGATGAAAGGACCTATATGAACATCGCTAAGTTGTCCAATTTTATATCCTTTCAACACCTCTGGTCTATCTTTCAAAGCCAATTGTATCTTGCGTAGTTGCAGTTCATCATTCCCTTGAAAGGCCGCTACTGATCCTGTAACACCTACTACAGCAGGCACCACCACTGCCGTGCGTTTAAAGAAATTCCGCCGTGATTCGTCGATAGGACTATCCCCGCTGTCAGAGCGAGCACCTAAACGCATAAGTCCATAGAATACACCGAAGATCGTCAATACTGCAAAGGTGCCGAACAGTGCTACAACCAATCCATTCAGTTCGATTAGGACCGGGCGCACTAGATCCAGCACCATGCCACCATGGATGCTGTACATAAGGCGTTGTAGGACAATCGTTCCTACTGCAAGGGCTAACCCCAGTACACCGCCATAGATTAGGCCCTTTCGTTTCGAACCATTTCTAAATAAGGTTACCCAGTATCCTGTCATAGTTCCAAAAAGAGCCATTCCAAGTACTAAGCTTCCCATCAATATATATATTCTCATCTATATCACTCCTCGGTATAGATTAACAAAGATCAATGAACTTGCCATGAGGCCCTGCCCAAGGTAAGACGTGAAAGGCCTCTTTACGACAGAGAATCCAATCCTCCTTCAGAGGAATAATCTGACCTTCTGCTACAGCTTGTTGCACCGCTTCATCACCTTCTAGCATAATTGTATTCGACGAATCTATTGCCACCTCTGTAGCGACACCTCGGTAGCCTTTCATCGTCCATTTGCGATGGCTAAAAATATGGGTTACTTCCTTTGCTATAGGTCGTTCCATAGTGACGGTAACCCCAATAGATTGTAACCCCTCAATTAATTCTACTTTGCGACTCTCTGCTGTGCCACCTTCTACGCTGGGAAACTCCCACATATTTTGCAGCAATCCTTCTTTGGGTCTTCGATGCAATAGGTAGTACCCATCTACTGTAGAAATAATCCCTACGTACAATTGGACAGATTGTACCTTTGTTTTCTTAATCCGTATAGGCAGCACTTGTTCCGTACCTTCTGCTTTTGCCTTACAATCCTGTACCAATGGACAGGACTCACAGCGAGGTGTTTTAGGAATACAAATGGATGCACCGAAGTCCATAAGGGCTTCGTTGAAGTCCCCCGGGCGATCATAGGGCATGGTCTCTTCTACCAATGTAGTAATCGCTTTTTTCCCTACCGTGCCGAGAATATCTTCATGGATATTGTACAGACGAGCATAGACCCGAAGTACATTCCCATCGACAGCAGGTTCACGAAGGTTATACGCAATGGAGAGCACTGCCCCTGCTGTATAGGAACCTACACCTTTTAGAGATTCCATTTCCTTCCGCGATCTCGGTACTTGTCCCCCATAGGTTTCTACTACTTCTTTCACACCTTGGTGCAAATTACGCGCCCTAGAATAATACCCCAAACCTTGCCATGCCCGAACTACCGTATCTTCTTCGGCACTAGCTAAACTTTCAAGTGTTGGAAATTGCAATACCCAATTTTCAAAATAAGGACGCATGGCCTCAATTCGAGTTTGTTGAGACATCACTTCCGACACCCAAATGCGGTAGGGGTCTTTACTTTCACGCCAAGGCAAGTCACGCTTATGCACATCATACCAATCTAATAAATGCTGTGTCCATGCCACTTGGCTTTGCTGTTCTACTTGTTTCACTTCATGCCCTCATATATCCAAGCCGTCACACGGTCTACATCGTCGCTTTCTAGCACCTCTTCTACAGTTACAAATTGCATGGATTCTATCGTACTATTATCTTCTTTGAAAGTAATAACACCTTTCAACTTTTCGCCACGCCAAATCTGTGGAATCCACTCTTCATCACCAGCCCACATATGGTCAAACGGCGTCTTCTCCAAGGTAAACCAATGGGGCTCCATTTCTTCCGATTCCAAAGGAATCCCTTGAAACTGTTCCACTATATATACATAACTAATATGGCTCAACTCCGGTGAGTAAGGGAACTGAAAATCCAACAGCGCCACTGCCTGTAAGTCTTCTTCTTTCACTAGCAAAGATACTTCCTCAAACACTTCTCGCACGGCGCAAGCACGGAAGCTTTCACCATCCTCAACTTTACCACCAAACCCATTATAATAACCGGCTCCAAAGCCGCGTTTTTTACGTCCTAATAAAAATAAATCTTCCCGTTTTGGAAAACATAATGTTGTAGGTCTCATAATTCCTCCTATTCTTTTTTTATTATATCATGTTTCACACTTTCATAAACCTCGCCCCCTATGATACTATAGTAATAGTGAGGTGAACTATGAAAGAACCATTAATTTTTGATATTGCTTTGGGACAAACAAAGCCCAACAGCATGCACAATCGCGACGGGCACTGCCCATTTTGCGAACCCTCGCAATTAACCGATATACTAGATATATCTGGGTCCATCATTTGGCTCATGAATAAATACCCTGTATTAGAACACACATGGCCTACAGTTATCATCGAAACTCCGCCCCATGTGCATACGGAATATTCTAAATTACCCTTTTCAGAAGCAGTCCATATTTTAGAATTTGGTCGAACCAAATGGGAAGAGGTAAAGGCTAACCCTCGTTTTACCTCCGTCTTATTTTTTAAAAACTATGGCCCTATGTCTGGCGGATCCATCTATCATCCTCATAGTCAAATCATCGGCTTAGAGGACTATGATTACCGTGAAGATATTCACAGAGAACATTTTGAAGGATGGCTCATCTATGAAGAGGATGGTCTTCGCATAACCTTATCCAATCGTCCTATCCATGGATTCTTTGAATTTAATATGCGGTTTAATCCACAATTAGATACATCCATATTAGCCAAGTATTTACAACGTACCTTACGCTATGTATTAGAAGGCTTTTCTAAATATGCAAAATCTTATAATCTATTTTTCTACGATATAAATGACGGCTTTCACTATCTAAAAATCGTGCCACGCTATATAACATCACCACTCGTTATCGGCTATGGGATTCCCCAAGTGTGTCACGAAACACGTGCCTTAGAGGTCATCCGTCATATGCAACCATATTTACACAATTCTTTGGAGGTTTAATGAAAGTTTTTGCCATTGGCGATTTACACCTATCTGGGCAACCACCAACAAAACCTATGACCATCTTCGGTCCACACTGGGATAACCACTGGGAACGTATCCAAGCACACTGGCGAGAACATATAGATCCTAATGACCTAGTCTTTCTAGTAGGTGATATGTCTTGGGCTATGCGCCTTAGTGATGCAAAGGTAGATCTAGATACCATTGCGACCCTGCCTGGGAAAAAGTTTATGATTCGTGGCAATCACGATTATTGGTGGACAAGTCTACAAAAAATGAATACTCTTATGGAAGGACGTATCACATTCTTACAAGGTAGAGGTTTGTACCATAATGGTATCGCCTTCGGCGGCACGAAAGGCTATATCTATCCACAAGACCCTTTCTTTAAAGAAGCTGATGACCGCCACATCTATGAGCGGGAATTAATACGTACTAAAGCAGCTCTAGATGCTATGGAGACGGCTATTACTGAAAGTGGTGATGACCCTTCTCAGATAACACGCATACTGTTACTGCACTATCCACCCACCTTAGAAAATCATGCCAATGGATTTACGGACCTATTAGAACAGTACCATGTAGATCACTGTGTATTCGGTCATTTACATGACAAAGCATCCTTTCAAAAAGTATCCTCCCATTGGGGGCAGACACAATTACACTTAGTCTCAGCCGATGCTGCTAATTTTATGATGAAGGAGATACCATGAGCCGTATCCACAAAGAACACTTACAAGCAGGGTACATCTTTGGTGACCCTCATAACTCAGAATACCTATACCTACCAGCCGGAGAAGTTGGCTCCAGCGACCCTCGATGCATATTCGAACAAGGGCCTACCAAAGAAGACCTAACCCTAGACGAAGCGTGCCGTATCATCGACCGATACACATTAAAACCGTGTAAGCACCCAAAACTAGGCAAACGGTCATTTTAAGGTACCATCTACCTATATTGGTTGCACTATATTTTGACAAATTTATTCATGTATATACTATGGCAATATTATATGTCATTCATAATAGAGTACCACCTATAATAAAATAAGTAGCCTTACGCGACAAACTATGTTATACTAAACATAATAAAAGAAGAGCCATCAACGTGTCTTAGGCGTTAGGCTCATCTCACATACTAGAAATTTGATTTGCCTAACGTGTTAAGTACTTGCAATACTTATCTTGACGTTAGGCTTTTCACTTACATATTTAAGTAAGTTAAAAATGCTATAACCAACATTCCAAATTGTATTAGTAAACTAAAAAACTCGAATGGTGTCATAGTATTCCCTCCTCCCAATGATTAGGAAGAGATGAGCCCAACTCACGTTGATAGATCTTCTATATTTATAGTATAGCATATTTTTACATTTCGTTGATATAGATTAAAATAATTATCAATTCCCTAAGGAACGCAGTTGCGTGTAGAATACCAGTGGCGTTCCTTTTTGATCTAAATAAAGTAATACTAGAAGAGCACGACATGTTCCGGAGCAAACCTAACGTAGTATCAGTTTGTGGAGGAATATGTCGTGCTCTTCCCTTTGCTAAGTAAAAGAAACGCCACTGGTTTCATAACGAAGCCAGTGACGTCTTAAAAAGGGGGGTATTTATGTTGTTTGTGTTATTTGTATTTATATAGTAAGGGAGTTTTAAGGAGAATAATACTAAGATTAGTATTTGCTAGTTTTTGCTTTTACATTGATAACTTCGCCAGTCATTGCATCTACTTTGACTTCAGCTTCTTTACCACTGCCATCGATCATATCTAATTCATAGACTAGACGTCCATGCTCTTTTTCTACAGACCAATCCATTGCTTCAAATGTGCCGCCCACTTTTTCCTGAGCTTTTGTTTCTGCCACTTCTGGCATAATAATATCATTTACATCAAAAGCTTTAGACATACTATGGTTGCCTTTCATAGCTTGACCATACATCATGGAACCCTGTTGTTTCATATGTTTACCTTGTTTCAAAGGTTTTACTTCTGTATTTAAAATATCTCCATTTTCACGGATATGCATTTCAATTTTTAAACCATCCACGATACCATCTACTTCGTAAGTTGGGTTATGTTTTCCATCATAAGAAATACCTACAATTTGTGCATCCGGATATAAGGATTTAAATTTTGTAACTACCCCTTTATAATCTACATCACTCAATGGTAATACGCTAGGCACCACGCTACCTACACCATTCCAAGAATTAATTTTAGCCATTTGATCTGCTGGCATATTTTTCATCATACTTGTGTTCGCAGCATTTACTACACCACTTGCCATCATAAGTCCTGCACCTAGAGCCATCACAGCAGCTCCTAAACGAAACATTTTTTTCATAATCTCCTCCTTCACGTGCCCGATGCATCGTGTCTTGGTTTTTAATTAAGGAATATTCGTTATTTCTAACTTGTTTATATCATATCCTATGAATATGAACCAATTATGAAAAAAGAATGAGCCGACCATGAAGTTACAATGAATATTAGATGAAGTTGTATCCCCTATTACATACATATATTCCCACATTTGACAAAGAGCCCCAATATTGATATATCATCGTAAAAACTATTTTAAATTATATAAACGCTATAAATACAAAAAGAGACAACACCGAAATGTTGTCTCTTTATCTGTTTTAGTATGCTAGATAGTAATTAGTGCTTAACCATTGTTAAGATACCTTCCAATTGTGGGAAGAATTCTTGACCGAAGTAAGCAAAAATACCAGAAATAACTAAGTATAACAAGAAGTATTTAGCTACATGAACCATGATAGAACTTGCATCGATGGAATGACGTAATTGGTCAGCTTTTTGTGCATCGATTTTGTGTTCTTCGATGAATGTGTTAAGAGCAGGACCTACGGCACCGATGGCAATCGCAATACTTTGTGGGGAGAACATTTTACCAACACCAGCGGAACCAGAGTTAGTTGCTGCCAACCACAATGCTAATGTATCATGACCAGGTGTCAATTGATGAGCCGCTGCTGTTTGCAATGGTCCGAACAATACGTTCGCATTTGTACCAGAACCTGTCAAGAAGGCACCCAATGCACCAATTACAGGAGCAAATGCAGGGTACATACTACCGGTAGCAGCTACTAATGCATTCGCAATCATGCCAGTCATACCAGAGTATGTCATCAATTTTGCAGTTACTACTACAGAAATGATTGTTACATACGTTAATTTCAAAGTTTTGAAAGTATTAGTTAATACTTGTTTTTGAGTTCCAAGACCTGCTTTTTGGATAAAACCACCAATTAAAGCGGAAATGAAAATCATGATACCAGGAGTCGCAATCCAAACGAATGTGTAAGGTTTTGCATTTACACCAGCATGGATAGGTACAGATGTTTTAAATACCATCAAAGCATTATATACAGCTGGCACCAATTTAGATGTACCAATTAACAAGATGAAAATCAAAATGAATGGAGATGCTGCAATTAAACCTTCTTTAGCAGATACTGTACGTGCAGCGCCAGTTTCAACTTTGTATTCTGGATCATTAACAGGCATTAATTTTGCGATAGCAATGATGACACCCATGATTACAATAGAAGAACCCATAACGGCTAACTCAGGACCACCTGCATACATGCTAATCAATAATTCAGGAATCGCCAATGCTAAACCAGCTAATAAAGTTTGTACAAATACACCTTTAATTGCTTTCACACCGCCCGCAATGATGCCTACGATGAAGAATGGAGTAATTACGTTTAAGAAGAATAATTGCACTGCAATGAATGTACCCAATTCAGCTGGTTGTAGACCAGTCAAGGATGCCAATGTTGTTGTTGGAATCGCAATAGAGCCAAATGTAGTTGGTACGGAGTTTGCTACTAAACAAGCCAAGATGGATTTCAATGGATCAAATCCTACTGCTACCATCATCGCTGCTGGAATCGCAACGGCTGTACCGAAACCTGCCATACCTTCCATGAAAGCACCAAAGCCCCATGCTAACAATACGGCTAAGATACGCATATCACTAGTTACGGAAGATAACATAACTTTAATAGTTTCCATAGCTTTTGTATGAACTACTAATTGATATGTAAAAATTGCTGCTGTAATAACCAAAAGAATTGGCCAAACTGCAAGAGCTACACCTTCCATAGCTCCTGTGTACATAATATATGCATTTTCTCCATAGTAGAATACAGCTAAAATATATGTACCAATTGCTGCTGCCAAACATGCTTTCCATGCAGGCATTTTTAATACTGCCAATGCTACGATAAGCCATAGGATCGGCAAGACTGCTAAAAATATATCCATATTAACAATCCCTTTCTATAGTGTGAATCACTGTAATTCAATTCTAGCATACGCACAGTGTGATATAAACAAAAAGAGAGGAAATCCACAGATTCCCTCTCTCATATGTTCAAAGATGTTGACTGTTACCAGTCTCTAAGAAGTATTCCTTAGGGATACAAAACTACTGATTCTGCATCGATAAAGATTTGTAATTGTCAGCTATTGAACTGCAAATTAGTAGTTGGAAGCAACTGCTTTAGGTGGTTCATAGTCGCCGAAGTATTTTTTAGGATCCAATTTCAACAAGTTACATACGTCGAACAATTCTGCCACAGTTTTGTCGATAACTGGCACACCTTCTTTACGGCAAACTTCGATAGCTTCTGCTTCTTTTTCACCATGAGTATAGATGCGTTCAGCACCTTCAGCTTTAGGAGCTTCACGAAGTTCTTGTAAGAATGTGGAGAAGTGTTTTTTAACTTCTTCTGGGTTACCAAAGATTGCTGGGTTAATAGCCATGAAACCATGACAAATATTGGAACGGCCACCAGTCATACATTTATTGGATGTACCACCTTGAGAGAAGATAGATGCGAAGATTTCGCAAAGCATACCGTAACCATAACCTTTGTGGGAACCTAATTGTTCAGTGTTGCCACCTAAAGGCATGATACCGCCACCAACGTGGTCGGAGATGTTGCCCAATACTTCTGCAGCATTTTGAGATGCTTTACCGTCTTTATTTAATGCCCAACCGTTAGGCAATTCTTTGCCTAATTTATTGTACATTTCTAATTTACCACGAGTTACTACTGTTGTAGAAGCGTCGAAGAAGAAGTTGTATGGTTCAGCTGGCATTGCGAAAGCGATTGGGTTGGAACCAAGCATTGCTTTACGAGCAAATGTAGGAACCATGATTGCTTCAGAGTTAGTGCAAGAGAAACCAATTAAGCCTTCTTTTAAAGCAAGATCAGCATAGTAACCAGCGATACCATAGTGGTTAGAGTTACGAGCGGATACGATACCAATACCAGATTCTTTAGCTTTTTTAATTGCTAATTCCATAGCGAAATGACCAACTAATTGACCCATTGCATCATGGCCTTCAACAACTGCGGACACTGGAGTTTCGAATACTACTTCTGGTTTTGCTTTAATGTCGATAAGACCTTTTTCAATACCTTTGTGGTAACGAACTACACGTTGCATACCATGGGATTGGATACCGTACATGTCGGACATCATCAATACGTCTTTAATGATGCTAGCTTCTTCAGGACTGAAGCCAAATCCTTCAAATGCGTCTTGACAGAATGCGTTAAGTTTTTCTTCTTGGATGTAAACAAAATTTCCCATCGTTAAAACCTCTTTCCCTAACTAAAAAATATGTGTGACATCGCCTGTACTCCTCTATAGGTGGTCACGACTCTTGATACGTAAATTATAGCACACATGTACACCACATGGAATAGAAATCCCCTATTTATCAGCATTTTAACCTTATCATATATGCATAGTTAAGAGATAAATTAATTGTTTTTATTAATATTTTTCTTAAAAAGTAGCTATTTCAGAGGGTAAACCAATCATTACTTTTAGTTATACCTCATCTTCCTTCTTCATCATAACTTCATTTTCCTATGCTTCTATATCGAATTCCATAAAAGAATATCTATATTTATCGTCCTTCTCTATCGATATCCATCGATAATGCGGAGATGTTGTATAGTCTACTATAACGGTTAGTTGTATGTATCCTTATTATTTTCACTATTTTGATTCTTTTTTATCCTTTTTATCTTTTTTGTCTTTTTTGTCTTTTTTATCTTTTTTGTCTTTCTTATTATTATCTGCTTTTTTATCTGCTACAACACCTGACTCATCACTAATAGCTGCATTCATTTGTTTTGCTATTTCAAAGGCCGCATCATAGGTTGGCATAGTCACGATATTAGTCGTTCCAATCGCTACGGTAGATCCATCTACACGAGCACCGCCAATGGCATGATCGTGATACAATCTAGCCAATTTACCAGCCACTAAGTAAGCTCGCATTGGCGCTGTATAATTACCTTTTGCCGTGCCTTCATAGACAGGCTTACCATTGATAAATACTGTTTGTTGTTCTACTTTCACATGATTTTCAGAGTACGCGTTTAAGCGTTGCAAATTGTCCAATACCCGTTGCGATGTTTTTGGATGGTCGTTAGGATTTAAAATTTTACCAAATCCCTCACGGTAGGTGTCGCCATATTTATTTTTGATAACTTCCATGGCAAGGGCGGCACCACCTACATTATATGAAGAATCTGCTAAGATGCTAAAACCTAGTTCATCAGCATGTTTCTCTTGAGACATAGTGAACACTTGACTATCTAAATATTTTCCAGTCAGTCCCGCTGCAATTTGACCTAAATCTCCAGAGTTAAACGTAGCTGCCCCAATTACTGTAGACAAAATACTGCTTTTCTTAGCTCCATTCACTAGATCTTTGTGCTCTCCATGACTCAATTCATGACCAATAACATAGGCCAGCGCATCATCATCTAGTAAATCCATAGCCCCTTTGTTAATAGACATAACACGTCCAAAGGTCATGAAGGCATTGAAATCTTCATCTGGGTTAACGTACACCACATAACTGCGTTTCACATGAGGTGATTTTGAAAGTTCATCCACAATACGCTTCGCCCGCATTTGATAAGCATAATTATCATACACACCTGTACGGTCTTTTGTTTTTTCCAGCATCTCTTGTTGACCTTGCTCTGTATTGTCTAGATCACTCAAATGTTGATGCACAGAAATACCTCCTAATACACTTTTACCAAGAGTCTCCCACAATCCATGAGCTTCTACTGTAAGTATTCCTGTAGATGCAATCCCCATAGTTAACACTGCTGCACACAGCATACGTTTCCAAGTCTGTTTCATTGTCGCTCCTCTCATTACATACCAGGATCATCTTCGCGATATGCCAAATCTCTAAATCTCGTGTATGCCCCTTCAAACCACAATTTTACAATTCCTAACTCACCATTACGATGCTTACGGATAATAACTTGTGTTTCTACACCATCACTAGTATCTTCTGTATCTTGATAGTTTTCACGGTTCAAGAAAGCAACGATATCCGCATCTTGTTCTAGAGAGCCAGATTCACGCAAATCACTTAACATCGGCGTTTTATCGGCTCGGCTTTCCACACCACGACTTAACTGCGACAAGGCAATCAACGGTACATTAAATTCTCGAGCCATAATTTTTAATTGTCGAGAAATCGCCGATACCTCTTGTTGACGATTATCCGCCATTTTTTTACCGCCATTTTCCATGAGCTGAATATAGTCCACTACTACAAGGCCTAGTTCCCCATGTTCTTGAATTAAACGGCGCAACTTTTTCTTCATTAATTGCGGCGTCAAACCTGAAGTATCATCAATATATAAAGGTGCTTCTGCTAAATCATTCAAAGCATTAATGGCTTTTCCCCAGTCTTCTTGGCTAAGCTGACCGTTCCGGATACGACCGGAGTTAATTCCAGCTACCGCTGCCAACACACGGGCTACCAGTTGTGTCTTAGACATTTCTAGGGAGAAAAAGGCTACATTTTTCTTTGATTTCATCGCTACATTTTGAGCAATGTTCAAGGTAAATGCTGTTTTACCCATAGAAGGACGAGCAGCTACTAAAATTAAATCCGATTTTTGTAAGCCACTGGTCAAGTTATCTAAATCCTTAAACCCTGTTGATACGCCCGTCAATATCCCTTTATGTCGTTGTAGTTCATTGATGCGATCAATGGTTTCATAGACTACGTCCCGCATAGCACTAAAAGAAGACTCTCCTTTGGTGGTACCACTCACATCGAGAACCATTTGTTCTGCTCGATTAACGATATCTTCCGTCTCTTCTTCTTCTCGATAAGCCATGGATTCCACTGCATTTGCCACATGGATTAATTTACGCAAATGAGCTTTATCTCTTACAATTTTTGCATGATCTTCTACGTTGTACGCATCTACAATATCTGTGGTCAAATTCGTAAGGTACAGAATCCCCCCTACAGCCTCTAACTTCTGAGACTTTTTCAACTCTTCCGATAATAACACATAGTCTGCACGTTGATTTTTCCCTACAATGCTTACGAGCGCTTCATAAATGACACGATGATTATCGCTATAGAAATCTTCTGCTTTTACAATAGAGCTGACTGCATCAAAGGCATCTTTATTAAGCAAAATCGCTCCTAGTACGGCTCGTTCTGCCTCTATACTGTGCGGTGGTATCCTTCCTGACATACTATTCTCCCAATTCACAACTACATATATCTATACCAAAAAAGAGGGGCCTAGCCCCTCTTTCTATTAACCTGCAACTACTTCTACAGTAATCTTAGCTGTAATTTCTGGATGCACTCGAACTAACACTTCATGAGTACCCAATGTTTTGATTGGCTCTTTTAAGTCAATTTTCTTTTTATCCACATCAACTTTTACTTGCGCTTGCAATGCATCAGAAATATCTTTACCTGTTACAGAACCGAATACACGACCACCATCACCCATTTTTACTGGGATTGTAACAGATACTTTCGACAATTGGCTAGCCAATACAGTAGCTTCATCAGAGTCCACTTGTTTTTTATGTGCTTGAGCACCTAATTTTTGTTTTGCATTGTTTAAGTTTTGTGGTGTCCCCTCAAGACCTACGCCTTTTTTAATCAATACATTACGGCCATAAGCTTCAGACACTTCTACGATTTCACCACGTTTACCAACTTTTTTAACATCTTCTAATAAAATTACTTTCATGATAATTCCTCCTTAACTTCTTTTTGTAATTCTGTCATATGGGATACGGCCACTTCAGTCACCCATTGGCGTGCCTCTTTCATAGACATATTGTAAATTTGAGCACCCGCCACGGTACGATGACCTCCGCCACCAACAGCTTCCATAATTAATTGTACATTTAACTTGCCTTGTGACCTAGCACTGACTCCAATGCCACCATCTGGCAATACATAAAATACAAAACTAGCTTCAATACCCTCTAGCGTAATTAATTTATCACCTGTTTGAGCTGCTATCACTGTTGCATTCTTCGCATCTTGCGGTGCCTCTGTGAAAGCCATATTTTCTATTTCTTCTGCAGAAGCTAGCATAGCAGAACGTATACGCATACCTTCAAAACTATCCATAAATAAGTGTCGTACTAAGGATACATCTGCTCCTGATCGGCGCAAGAAAGAGGCTGCTTCAAAGGTACGTGCCCCTGTTTGAACCACAAAGTTTTTTGTATCTACTACAATACCTGCATATAAACCACTAGCTTCAATATGCTTAATCTCTACATGTTCTGGGAAATATTGAATTAACTCTGTTACCAGTTCACTAGTAGATGACGTAGAAGGCTCTAAATACGTTAATAATGGCGATTCAATAAAATCTGAGCCCCGTCTATGATGGTCGATGACAACACGGCGATTTGCTTTTTTCAGCGCTGATGGAGCGGCTACCATTTCAGACCGATGCACATCGGTCACGATGACCACAGTATTATCTGTTACAAACTGAGCTGCTTCTTCTTCATCAATAATTAGACCTTGAAAATCTGGATGTTCTACCAGTACTTCTACTAATTTACGAACTGCTGTAGGATGTGAACTCAAGGCAATATGCACTGGTTTATTAAGGGCTCTTGCCATCGCTGCTACGCCTACAGAAGCACCAATACTATCATAATCTTCTCGATCATGACCCATCACAAGCACGCGATCAGAATCCAACATGATTTCATGCAATGCATGAGATACGACCCTAGCACGAACACGTGTATTCTTTTCATTCCCTGATGACTTCCCACCAAAGAATTTTACTTCCTCACCATGATATACACAAACTTGGTCACCGCCACGCCCTAAAGCGATTTCTAAGGCTGATTTTGCCTTTTCCCCTTGTACTTTTACAGTATCTTCTGTTAAAGCAATGCCCATACTGATAGTTGGAGGAATATGTTTCGATGTAGTTAAGGCCCGAATTTTATCTAATATGCTAAACTTCGACTCCATCATCTGCAACATAGCGGCTTTACTAATACTAAAGGTATACGTATCTTCTGTAGCATTTCGTATAAATCCGTCATGCTTGTCAATTTCCGTCACAATCAAGCGATTCATATCAGACCATAATTGCGTATATTCAATATCACTCAAACCAGAACGCAAATCTTCAATATTATCCATAGCAATAAAACCAAGAGCTGGCAGCATAGAAATCGCTTTTTGTTTCTCCACTTCGATATCTGTTATGTCATCGAAATAAAATGCCATATACGATTCTAGTTCATCGCTATTAACATCGGAATAATTAGACTTCGGAGCTACCAACGTTTTGTATAATACACGGTAATATTTACCATCAATTTCTTCGTGAAAGAATCCCGACTTGCCCCAATATTTATCAATCCGCAAGGTAGGAATAAATCCACTTAATTTTATTGTTTTATCGGAATCACTAGGTAACCAATCTCTAAATACGCTATTACTCCAGCAGATCACATTGTGTTCATCAATGATAACAATCCCTACGGGTAAATTTTGTAATGCAAAGGTCGATGCCTGTGTAATCCCTTTTGCCATACAGTCAAATTGAGCTTTTCTAAGATGTCGTCCTCGGCGAATGGTTCGTCCCACATATAAATAGGCAGCGATCACCACGATACAAGCCAACATAGCTAGTTGCCAATTTAAATAGAAAATAATACCTAATAAGATAATAATGAGAACGGCAGCAGTCATTTCAATAGAACTGTATTCAGTTTGTATATCCATACTACCTCCTCTAGGTTTACTCACTTCGTCTGCCCCATCGTTTCTCTATGTGCAAGAATACATCTAAGGCTCCTAATATCGCAGCAGATTGTGACATCACAACAAATATAGCTAGCACAATCCACGGCACAATCTTCGGCGGATTGTAACTTTTACTAATACGCCAAACACAAGATATACCTCGTATAAATAGCATTATACCACCTAAGTACATCAAATTATAGCCTGCGTATTCAAGGAGTGGAATATATTGTTTCACAAAATAGGAAATGACCCCCACTAAAAAGATATGCAAGGCCCAGTCTGGTACACGCCACCCTTTGATGGTAGGCATTTCAGGAACATGATAGGTACCGATACGACTGAGCACAAGATAGGTAAGACGATTAATAATATACGAAATCGCTACGCCAGAGCAAAACAGTCCTGCAATCAATACTTTTTTCATGATTTCAATTTGATCTTGCAAGGCTGCCATCGCTGTTGTCACTTGCTCCTCTGAAAGCCCTTGCTGTACATACATATCTTGCATGGATACTGTAATTTGTTCTTCCAAAGAGGACCACATATCTGTAGGGCTTACTTGCATCACCAAAGCGGATGCCCAAAACTGAACCACTACTGCTAGCATTAATACCACAGCAGGAATCATCAACAGTTTAGAAATAGACCAGTGCTTGCGCAATCCATAGCCGATTAAAATACCAATCACACCAAAGACTCCACCTTCGACTATGGCCGTCAATGGTCCCAATAAAAAGGCAATGGCAATGACTGCGGATACAACAGATAATAAACTCCACCGAAAGCCATGGCGTACACCTACGATAGCAATCGTCATAGGCACAAAAATAGATCCAAAAAATCCAAGCATAGGTACACTGAGACCTATCATGGCAAAGACAATCATCAATGCCGTTAAGATACCAGACTCTACGACAGACTTTGTACTTGTTTGATTCATATACTAACTCCACACTATGTCTCCCTCAAGGGTCGACATCGTTCTATGCCAATACAATAAATAGACATATGACTTTCGTCATATGCCTATTATAGCACAATCCTTATACGTCTTGAATGATTGGTAGAATCATTGGACGACGGCGTGTTTTTTCATAGAAGAATTTACCTAATGTGTCACGCACCACTGTTTTGATAGTTGTCCAATCTTTGATGTGGTCCATTTCACATTTTTCTACTGCTGCGTCCACACGACGTTGTGCTTCGCTTAACAATTCTTCTGCATCACGAACATACACAAAGCCACGAGATAACATATCTGGTCCCGCTACGATCGTACCAGAAGCACGGTCCATTGCCATCACAACGACCACCATACCTTCTTGCGCTAATTGTTGACGATCACGGATAACGATATTGCCTACATCGCCTACACCTAAACCATCTACAAAGACTTTACCAGCTGGTACACGACCTGCTAAACGACCTGTACGAGTAGTAAACTCAAAAATTTGTCCATTATCGCCTACCAAGACATTGCTAGGTTTTACAATCCCCATGGACACAGCCAGCTCACCATGTTTTTTCAACATGCGGTATTCCCCATGAACTGGGATAAAGAATTTAGGTCGTACTAGGTTCAACATAGTTTTTAAATCTTCTTGGCTACCATGACCAGATACATGGATACCACGATCCTTGCCGTATACTACATGAGCACCTTGGCGCAATAAGTTATCGATGGTACGTCCTACAGCCGCTTCGTTACCTGGAATTGGTGTAGCAGAGATAATAACAGTATCATTTGGCGTAATCTCTACGGTACGATGATTGTTCGTAGACATACGAGATAGACCTGCCATTGGTTCCCCTTGAGACCCCGTTGTTAAGATCATAATTTCATCAGCGCGATAGCGATTCATTTCATCATCACCGATGATAGTTCCTTCTGGTACTGTTAAGTAGCCACGCTCTTGAGCGATTTCTGTCACATTTACCATGGAACGACCTAATACCACTACTTTACGTTTTGTGGCTACCGCTGCATCAATAGCTTGTTGCAATCGAGACACATTAGATGCAAAAGTAGCTAAAATAACACGACCCGTAGCTTCTGCGACAGCACGCATAATCGCGGGGCCTACAGAACTTTCAGATGGAGTAAACCCTGGTTTTTCCACATTTGTGGAGTCGGACATAAGCGCCAATACGCCTTTGTTACCAAGTTCTGCAAATTTGTGAACGTCCATCAATTTCCCATCTACAGGAGTTTGATCCACTTTGAAGTCCCCAGTATGTACCACAGTACCTACTGGAGTTTCTAAGAAAATGGCACATGCATCTGGAATGGAATGGTTCGTTTGGATAAAGCCCACTTTAAAGCATCCAATTTTAAATTCATCACCAGCTTTTACAACTTGTAATTTTTTAGCTTTTACGTGATGTTCTTTTAATTTGCCTTCGATCAATCCACATACTAAGTTTGTAGCATACACAGGTACGTTCACTTCTTTTAATAAGTACGCCAAGGACCCAATGTGGTCTTCGTGACCATGAGTAATCACTACGGCACGTACTTTATCTTTATGCTCGATTAAATAACTCATGTCAGGGATTACAATATCCACCCCTAACATATCATTTTCTGGGAATGCTAAGCCCGCATCCAACACGACAATATCATCGCCATATTGGAAGATGGTCATATTTTTACCGATCTCACCTAGACCACCTAATGGAATGATTTGCAATTTATCTTTTCGTACATGTGGACGTGCTGTCTGTTCATGTTTTTCTACTGTTGTATTTGTTCGTTGTGGTCTACGTGGGCCACGATTGGATTGACGACGTTCGCCATTGTCACCTTGTGGACGTGGACGGTTTGGACGTTCTCCATCCGCTTTCACAGTAGCACGACGATTTTGACCCGTTGTGCGACGTGTGCGTGTCGTCGGACGTGGTCGTTGTTGCGCAGCTTCACCTGTTGGTGTAGCTACCGTTGTTCTTTCTTCTTGTATATTCAAAATTTCCTCCTACAGGACTATAGTCGTACTGTCTATACATACTACCATAGTCCAAGACTATATAATCCCATCCTCAGATGGTTAAGCATGTATCGGCATGTAAGCACAAATAAGTATCTATTTCTGTTCGTATTCATACAGTAAAACACTGTGAGAAACCTTTCTCACTATCTATGTCACATTCTTCTACACAGCAAAGCATATACCCTCTATACATACTTCTACTGTGAAACATTTGGGAACCCATAAGGTTCATAAGCCGATCAAAATAATTACTTTTATTATACTATAGAAAATCCAACCTAAGCAACTGAGGTCCCTCATGATGTGTCACAAAAATTTGCAATTGAATATTGCACTAAATGCAATTGCGTCTTATAATGTAAACGAAGTAAGGTTTTTGAAAGTTTACAATAGGAGGTCGCAAAATGAAAAATGTAAGTATTCACACAATTGCAGAGATCGGTATCTTAACAGCGATGATGACAATTTTGGGAGGTATCAAGATTCCCAACTTAATTCCCGGTGTAGAATTCCAATTGTCTGCCCCTTTGGCGGTAGCCATTTGTGCTGCCTTCGGGTTCCGCAAATACATCATCTGCGGTTGTCTTTCTAGCTTGATTGGTCTTGTATTGGGCACCCAAAACTTATTAAACGTTGCCATTGCCATGCAGTTCCGCCTCATTGTAGGGCTCATCTTATGGATTGGCAAAAATCGCATGTGGTCCATTCTTATCTCTGGCCCTATTGCGTCTGCTATCGCCCGTATCACCATTGGTTTGTCCTTTGGCAAAATGGTCATTCCTATGCTTGTGATGGCAGTCCCTGGAATGATTTTCACAGTCATTGTAAGTCCTATCTTCTACAGCATCTTACACCGACTACCTCGTTTGGCTACGACTTTGAAAGTAAAACAAGGTTAGTCACTCATGGTCTACAGCATTCGTATGCGCGCTGCTAAGGGAGGCCCTCATGAACAAGGAGGTTCTCATATTTCTGGAGCGGAACGTCTCGTCTCTTTAGAATCCTTATCACGCATTTCAGAAGAATTTTTACAACGAGCATTGCAACACAGCAAAGGTCGTCCAGATTTTATCAATTTACAAATTGATGAGATTCCTGATGACTCCATCATGAAAGTCCCTGCTCTCATGGTGGCTACTACAGAATCAGAAACAATCGAGGAATCTCATCAGGTAGCTACCCAACTATTACAACAAGCGCAGATTCACGAACAGGCGATTCAAAAGGCTTTTACCAAACTCAATCAAAACACAGAGTCTGTAAGCGGCGCGTGGCTCGTTAACGCTATCACTGGTGAAGTATATCCTCAAACAGTGCGCGTGTCCCGTATGGATGCAGAAAGCGATGCTGATATACATCGACATTTACAGCACTTCGGATGTTCCTCTGTCCATTCTAGGGAGGCTCTCATCTTGGCTAGCAAGGTCTTGGCGTCTCCCTTTGTGCTAGGTGAACTATGTTGGTCTGACGATCCAGATTATACAACGGGTTATGTGTCTTACGGCACTACCTACCATCGATTGAGCCCTATGAAAGTCTATGGTAGTCCCATTGGTGGTCGTGCCTTCTTCATCACCGAAGAGGCACCTATAGAAACATTACTACAATATTTTACATCCACCCCTACTTGGGTCACAACGAAAGGGATTCACCATGTTTAATCGATATGCCAAAGCCTTAACTCTACGTCAAGAGGAATCACAATTTCGTTCTCCTCGTACGTATACACCTATCGATGCGACTCATGTTATGTATGAAGATTCCACCTATCTAATGATGGCATCGAATAATTACTTAGGCTTAACCCACCATCCGCACGTGAAGGATCGTTCCTTACAAGCTATTCAACAATATGGTACTGGCTCTGGTGGTGCTCGTCTTACGTCTGGTTCTTTTCCTTTATTTCAAGAATTAGAAGCCCGTCTTGCACAGTGGAAAGAATGTGAAAAAGCACTCACCTTCACAGCTGGGTTTATGGCAAATCTCGGAACTATATCAGCTCTTGTTAATAAAGGGGACATCATTTTTAGCGATGAGCTTAACCATGCTAGCCTGATCGATGGATGTCGCCTCAGTGGCGCAAAAATACAAGTCTACCCCCACAAAGATGTACACGCCCTTGAGCCATTACTAGCTGAGTCTATGCACTATGGTATGCGCTTCATCATTACCGACGGGGTGTTCAGCATGGATGGGGATATAGCCCCCTTACCAAAACTACTAGAGCTAGCTGAGCGCTACGATGCTCTTCTCATTGTGGATGATGCCCATGCTACTGGCGTCATTGGTGAGGGACGTGGCACAGCACATCACTTTCACTGTGAAAGTCCACGTATCATCACCACTGGCACTATGAGTAAAGCCTTAGGGTCCATCGGTGGATACGTCTGCGGTAGCCAAACCATCATCGACTATATCATCAACCATAGTCGCCCTTTCATCTTTGCTACCGCCTTATCTCCAGCTGACATTGGTGCTAGCCTTGGCGCCCTAGAAGTATTGGCACAGGAACCAAGGGTCTATCAAAACCTGCGGAGCAATACAGAATACATGCACCAAGCCTTGCAATCACTAGGAATCCCTAGCAGCGATGAAACACCGATTTTCCCCATCATCATTGGATCCAACGAAGACACATTAGAAGCCAGTCGCCTATGTGAACAAGAAGGCATTATCCTGAGTGCCATTCGTCCACCTACCGTACCTATCAACACAGGACGATTACGCTTAACCGTCACCGCTTCGCACACAGAAGCAGAATTACAAAAGGTCATCCAAGTATTGCAAAGACTACCAATACAAAAGACCTTATAACAAAGCTTCCTCTAAATTCCTATATAAAAATCCTACCATCATTATCGATAGTAGGATTTTTGTATTACCTATTAACTTCACAAATTGTCCGAAAATAGCCATGGGACTCATTAAAAACATCAGCATAGACCGTTTTTAAAATAGGCAGATTTTCAATTCCCATAAATACCGCAAAAGTCGTAGTACCCAAAAATATTCATTGAAAATGCACATTGATAACTAACTTCCACAAAAACCACCGCCAAGAAAAGCCGTAGTGCTTACTGAAAACCATCAGCATAGACCGTTTTTAAAGCAGTCAGATTTTCAATCCCCATAAACACCGTAAGAAAAGCCGTAGTGCTTACTGAAAACTTTCGCGTAGGGCAGTTTTCAGAAGCGCTGCGGCTTTTCGTCTTTTTAGAAGTGCCACGGCTTTTCGCTTTTTCAGAAGCGCCACGGCTTTTCACTTTTCAGAAACGCTACGGCTTTTCACCTTTTCGCTCTATAAAGTTTTACAAAACTCCCGGAATTGCTGTTTATACAACCCCGCTCCTCCATTCGCTGGATGGCGCAAGGTTGCTTGTACATCTATACCATACTCACTGAGTGTAAGACTTGCTTTTTGACCCACTCCAAGGATCTGTGCCTTAGGGAACAAATCTAAGAGCTGTTTCGTATAGGTCCACCCTAAGTCTAATTCTTGCTTTGTAGGTGTCCGATTTGTCAAACCATCTGTGCCCTTATAGGGATGAAAAGGAAAGATATTCCACAACACCACTTCATAAGGATCGATATTAGCTTCTAGCATAGCATTCCAAACCACAGAATCAGTGGGCTCATTGAAGCCCTTTTCTTTTTGTGTCGGTTTTATAATATACTCGCTCTTTGGATTACTAGTTCGTTTCGGCTCCAATCCAGTAAACACCATAGAGGGTCCTACTGTAGGGTGATGCCCTAAAAGCATTCTTTCACAAGTCATAGCAATCCCTGTAAACCGTCCTCCTTGATAGCCCACCGCTTCTGCAATGATAAGAATTTTGGCGCGTTCTAATCGCTGCTCCAAATAAGTTTGCAACTGTTTTCTCCGAATAGAGCTCGCCCGCTGATTCGTATCATAGCGTTCATCAAAATCATTCCAAGGATTATACACATGAGGACTAGAAAATCCTTTTAATTGTCGCATCAATCGTTCTACTGACATAGACACCTCTCTATTTGGAATGCAATAGCACTACTTTATCACTGCTTTTATCACGTTCTAAGTATTGACCTACTGAAGATTCCTCTAATTCTTTACCATATTTTTTATTGGTAATTATGAGCATCCGTTCTCCTGATTGCAAGCGTTTAAATAACTCTTCTTCCTCAATTTGAGGCATCACATTCTTACCGTTCCACTTTTCACTGCGCTGTACATTATACTTCGCCAATCGTTCTGGACTAGGCTCCACACGCAGTGGGGTAATATCTAAATAATACGGTACAGATGCTGCATATTCTCCATAATAATAGACTGGTCCATGAAAGCTGCGTATCTGTTCATGATAGGTCACAGAAGAACGCAAGCCCAAGAATGGTACCAACCCTTCCATAAGCACAATACCGAGTACTACCAAGGTACCCATCCCCGCTGTGAAAGGCATCATCAATCGTTTCCGATACCAATAACATCCACCTAGGAATAAGGTAAGGACTACGATAACAGCTCGAAGAATCCACCAAAAGCCCCAAGGTGCAAAGAATGTTCCAATCCCAAGAGCCCACCATAACACTAAAGTCGGTCCTAATAGCCACCACCAAGCACGGTGACTGGCATCTTTCAAAGAAATCACCCCATAAGCCCCTAATAGACTAAAAGGAATGACGGAAATAAAGGCATAGGTCGGATATTTTGTGGCCATAACCGTATAAAACAAAATCGTTCCCCAGCCCATAATCATCGTATATAAATAAGCATCAGCTCTAGTTTTCCATCCCCGATACATACCATATAGAATGGCCCCCGTCCAAGGGAGAGATCCTCCTAGAAAAATAGGTAGATAGTACCACCAATGATTCACCTCTGGATGTTCAGATTGAGTTGCTCTCGTGACATTATGAAGCCCTAAAAACCCATTGATAAATTCCATGCCGTGAGTATGGTACATATATCCATACCAAGGCAAAATAATTGCTAAAAATACGAGGATACCTTGCCATGGAAATAAAGCTTTCACCAATGGTAAAGAACGTTTAACACCTGCATACACAAGGAATAACAATCCCGGCAATACGATACCTACAGGGCCCTTCGTTAATACTGCGATCCCTGCAAATCCATAAGCTACTGCTATATGCCAAGGATTCTTAACTAATAGTCCACGATAGGCATAATAGAATGTGCCTACCGTAGCAAATAGGAGTACCATGTCTGTGATAATCCCATGAGCAATGGTCCACACGATAAGAGAGGTACCTAGTATAAATGCAGATAGCAAAGATCCCACTCGTTGTCCTGTTAAGGTGCGCACACCTTGGTAGACCATAGCCACTGACAAAGCTCCAAAAAGAGCTGATGGAAACCGCGCTGCAAAGTCTGTTATGCCGAATACGGAATAGGACAAACTCAATAACCAATAAATCATAATCGGTTTATCGAACCAATAGTGCCCGTAAATTTGTGGAGACAACCAATCTCCAGACAAGACCATCTCTTTTGCAGTTAAGGCGTAATTCGACTCTACTGGGTCCGACACTGGTAATAGATGGTTTCCTAGTACATAAACTCCTAAGAAAAAGAGAAATACTACATAGGTTACACGATGTAATTTCATAAGCATCTCCCTATTGTTTACGATGTTTCCAATATTTCAAACCATATACTACAGCTAACACTACAAATACTACAATCATAGCAATTAATAGTTCATGATTATACTCAATTAAGTCTTTCCAATGTTCTCCTAATTTCATACCTAGCCAAACTAGCAAGATAGTCCAAGGGATTGTGCCCAAAGTAGTCCAAATCACAAAGGGGGTCATCGGATATTTAGCCACTCCTGCAGGGAAGGAAATAAATGTACGCACCCCTGGTAATAAACGGCCAATAAACACAGCGGCACCACCATAGCGATTGAACAATTTTTCTGCAGCACCAAATTTATCTTCATTAAATAAGATATATTTCCCATATTTCATCAATACAGGTCTGCCACCATATTCCCCTAGCCAATAGGATACTACAGAACCCACAATGCCCGCTACAACACCTACAATAATAGCCGTATTCAAATCAAATACGCCTTGAAATACTAAATACCCTGCGAACCCTAAAATAATTTCACTAGGAATTGGAATGTTCGCATTTTCTAGCACCATACAAATAAACATGGCTGCATACCCATAGGTCTCCATGATGGTCAATACATAATCCACTGTTGTCTCCTCATCGGAAGATAGTTATTAATCTCAATCTTCATCTTCTTCGTCTAATAAATAATCTTTTGCCATCCACTTTTTCGTTGCTGTAAATGTAATCGTCACCCATTTCTCTGCTGGGTCACCACCAATGGCAAGGTCAATTTCATTGCGAATTTCATCTAATTCCACAATGGTTTGTTTTGGGAAATTCTTAGGAATTAAAATATCAATTTCAATCATTTTCACATTCCCATAGGCTTGTACACTAGTGACATAATCTTTAAATTTATACTTTTCCATGAAAGAATCCATAATAAATTGGATTCGATTATGTAATTTCAAAGGTGCCACACCCATAATTTGTTTCACCGATGGGATAATAATTTTTAAAGCAGACGGCATCATTTGTAAGGATAAAATAATGAGCACAATAGGATCCACGTAGACCGCCCATTCTGCATAGCCAAAATGTTCTAACCCAAAAGCCACTAAAAAGCTAATTAAAATCCCAGCTTCTAACATAGCATCGATGGACCAACTAATATTATCGAATTTCACCAAATTAGATTGCAATTTTTTATTGATTTGGTGCACATAGAAATAATAGCACGTATCAGCAATGGTAAAAATTGTAGCATAGATGATAGCGGGTCCCACATGAACAGCACGACCGCCACCCAATAAATCCGTCAGTCCCGATAAAAAGGCGTAACTTACGATCAGCAAGGTAAAACTACCTTCTGCAATCAACACTAAGGGTTCAAACTGCCAATAGCCAAACTGAAATCGCTTACTCGTTTCATTTGATACTAATCGGGATGTGATGATCATCATCACTTTAATAATCACGGCAATAAAGGACACGACCCCATCTAACAAGATGGCACTAGATCCGCTAAAGACCCCCATCATAGTGCCCCCTATAGCCACAAATGACATGAGTATGGCCGATTGAATTAACAACCGTTGCTCTACTGCATGTTTATCTTGTATTAACATATACACTCCTATTTAATCTAGTGAGCTTTTCGCTCAAGTTTCCTATACCTATGTAAGAATATTTGTATCTATAACTACTTTATAGCCTATAGGCATTCTGTACGGTCTACACGCTATGAAATAGTTTTATGCATTCATATACAAGTATATATAAAAACGGTGTATCATACAAGTACGATACACCATTTCTATTCATTGTGAGTACAAATTTATATATAGAATCCTCTATACTATCGCGATTCATAGGACTCTTGTAACACATAGGCAAAGGCTTTTTTAGTGCCATCCTCTTGCTCTTGCAAGTACACCCCTTGAATTTCTGGGGCAAAGCCAGGCAATCGATTAATCCCTTCTTCTAAGGCTAAGAAATAATCTCGTGCCGTCTCTGACCAGCGCTCACCTGGCTGTACACAGAGCACTCCTGGTGGATATGGCAAGGCTCCTTCTAACGCCATACGCCCCACTGCCTCAGACACAGGCACTAACTCGCCATGGCCTCGAACAAAATCAAAGTTCGCTTCTTGCGGTGATTTTACATAATCAGGAAAACACTCTTGTAAAAATAATTTCCGTTGTAAATCACTCACATTACGATCTTTATAAAAATCATGCATTTCTTGGCAAAGTTGACGAATTGTATATCCATCGTAGACCTTCCAATGTCGATGACTCACATAAGGTAATACCTCTTCCAATGGCGCATCTCTATCGATGAGAGCTTCAAACTCTACTAAGTGGGATACTAGTTTCTCCATCTTTTCCTTTGTTTCCGCTGGTGTCATTAAAAATAATATGGTATTTAAATCGCATTTCTCTGGGATGATATGGCGATCTCGCAAGTAATGCGCCAAAATCGTAGCCGGTATACCAAAAGATTCATAGGCTCCTGTTTCTACATCAATACCAGGTGTAATCAATTGAAACTTACAAGGGTCAATGAAGTATTGGTTCTCTCCATAGCCTTGGAAGGAGTGCCATTTTCCATTCGGTTCAAACCGGAAGTAGGATAGGTCCTCTGCCATGCGTTCCGTATCACCATCTTCCCAACATTGACCATGCACCATAGGTGGCACTAGTGGTCGTATATACTGACATCGTGTTAGCACTGATTTACGAGCCTCAATGACCACTTTCACACACTCTTTCCACAGAAATTGACCACCTAATCCTTCATGCATTTTAGCATTCACATCTAAGGATGCAAACAAGGGATAAAAGGGAGATGTAGAGGCATGCATCATAAAGGCATTGTTCATCCGTTTATGGTTTACATACCGCGCTTGTCCTTTAATGTGTCTGTCTTTTTTATGCACCTGAGAGGCTTGCGAAAAGCCAGCTTGTTGCTTATGTACTGATTGCGTCACGAGAATACCCGGATCATTAGGTCCTAATTCTAATAATAAAGGACTGCAATCTTTCATCATAGGAATAAATTGTTCGTACCCTACCCAAGCAGAATCAAACAAAATATAATCACAAAGATGTCCAATCCGATTGACCACCTGTCGTGCATTATATATCGTTCCATCATAGGTGCCGAGCTGAATCACAGCCAACCGAATAGGCCGTTCTTCCTTTGCTTTCTCTGGGTCTCTTTGCGCCACTAACTGACGGATATAGCTTTCTTCAAAGCAATGGTCTAGAATCCCCCCGATGGATCCAAATGGATTTCGTGCCGTTTCCAAGTACACTGGTGTTGCACCCGCTTGCACTAAAGCACCATGAGAAATAGACTTATGGTTATTTCTATCATAGAGCACCACATCTCCTGGTGCTAACAAGGCATTGAGAACCATTTTATTGGCGGAAGAAGTACCATTTAATACAAAATAAGTTTTGTCTGCATTGAATACCTCTGCTGCATGCTGTTGTGCATCACAAGCAGGACCTTCATGAATGAGCAAATCTCCTAACTTCACATCTGCATTACATAAATCACTGGTAAATACGTTTTGCCCATAAAAATTATAGAACGCACGACCTGCTGGATGTTGCTTA
This sequence comes from Veillonella sp. VA137, assembly GCF_003992015.1. Classification (GTDB taxonomy): domain Bacteria; phylum Bacillota; class Negativicutes; order Veillonellales; family Veillonellaceae; genus F0422. The sequence goes on along the minus strand of NZ_RQVK01000009.1, from coordinate 46,046 downwards.
AAGAAGTCACCCCCTTGATGTCCGGGACAATCAAATTGAAGATTGCCATTAGTAGAGTACATAGCTAGGGTTCTAAAGAATGGTGGCAACACGGCATATTCATAGCGTATGGCCGCACTCTCAACATCCTCTGCCATTCTAAGTTCATCTAGTGTATGTGCCGTATATATCCTCATGTTAGGCAAATAATCACCAGCCTTAAGGAGAGCATCTCCATCCTTTGTAATCACAAAAAGCGGAATGGAAAAGGCTTGTACCTGTGGATGATGAACCATGTCCTTCACATAAGCATCACTGACCACAATGGCCGACACTTCTGTAAAGTCTGCTGTAACTACATCCACCATGGGATATGTTATATACTCTTGCAGGAGTTCTGCCACATCCTGAGAGAGCGCTAGGGATAATCGTTTAATCATGGAATCTCCTTACTTTCAAATACACATAGAATTTGCAACAAATAAAATAGAGACCCGAAACGGGTCTCTACATGGTTTATTGCGATTAGGCAAATACATTCACTAAATCAATCGTTTGATCACGACCAGGACCTACAGATACAATACCTACTTGTACACCAGTTACCTCTGCAATGCGTTCTACATAACGACGTGCTGCTTCTGGCAATTCTTCATACTTGCGGATACCGGAAATATCTGTTTTCCAACCTGGGAATGTTTCGTATACTGGTTCACATTCTGCTAATACATCTAAGCTAGCAGGGAATCCTTGTACAGGCTCACCATTGCGTGTGTAACCTACGCAGATTTTAACTTCATCTAAGCCATCCAAGATATCTAGACGAGTAATCGCCAAGTAATCTAAGCTGTTCAATGCTGCGCCATAAGTCACAACAGATAAGTCTAACCATCCACAACGACGGGAACGACCTGTAACAGTACCAAATTCATGACCTGTTTGACGAAGGTATTCGCCAGTTTCATCTAATAGTTCAGATGGGAACGGACCTTCACCCACACGAGTAGAGTACGCTTTTACTACGCCGAAGATATTTTTTAAGTAGTTAGGACCTACACCAGCGCCCACAGACGCACCACCTGCTACTGGGTGGGAACTTGTTACGAATGGATATGTACCGTGATCAAGGTCAAGCATCGTTGCTTGGGCACCTTCAAACAATACTTTTTTACCAGATTTGATAGCATCAATCACGGCAAAGTTTGTATCTTTTACAAATGGACGTAATTGTTCTGCATAGCCTAAGTAATCTTTTAAAATTTCTTCAAAATTAACTGGTTCAAAACCATATACAGCTGTTAACATTTTATTTTTCAATTCTACATTGAATTTTAATTTTTTCTCGAATACTTCTGGATCCATTAAATCACAGATACGAATACCAATACGGTTTACTTTATCTGCATAGCATGGACCGATACCATTTTTTGTAGTACCGATTTTAGCATCACCTTTCACAGATTCTTCCGCTTCATCTAAGCGATTATGATACGGTAAAATCACGTGAGCACGGTCAGAAATATATAAGGACTTCGCACTTTTACCTTCTTTTTCAAGGTTTGCAATTTCTTCCAACAATACTTTAGGGTCCACAACGACACCCGTACCAATGATATTCATTTTATCATCGTAAAGAATACCGCTAGGCAATAAACGCAATGCGAAAGATTTACCCTCTACTACTACAGTATGACCTGCATTATTACCACCTTGGCTACGTACTACCACATCAGCGCGTTCAGATAAATAATCAACGATTTTGCCTTTACCTTCATCGCCCCATTGTGTGCCAATTACCATACTTGTTGCTACATTGGTTCCCATATGAATTGCCTCCATTACATCATAGAACTTTCTATCGTAACGATTGCTTTCTAGTTTGAAAGCCCTCATTCTGAAAGTTCTTCCATTATTAGTATTACCCTCGTAAATAGGCGTCTAACGTACACTATTTACACTCTATTATAGCATAGATTGAAAACATTGGGGTAGTTATTCCCTACAAATTCCCATATCTTTATAATGAGCCCAACCGCTTTATAAATTCTTCTGGAATGGACGATAAGAATCGACTTGGTTGTTGCCAATACCCATTTGCATTCACCTTTGCATAGGTAATGGTCAAGTGTTTCTTAGCACGAGTTAATGCTACATAAAAAATACGTTTTTCTTCTTCTAATTTACCATCTTTAACCGCAAAGTAGAAAGGAAGTCCCCCATCATGTGCACTAGCAATAAAGACATACTCAAATTCACTGCCTTTGGCTTGATGGACCGTAATGATGGGGATACGGCTGTCTCCTTTTCGTCGGAACATGCCCTCTCCCGAGTGAAGAGCAGACATTTCTAATATCTCTTTCACACCATCACGGCCTACATAGTGTGGATGTTCCGCTTCTAACTCTTTCATGATGCGGTATAGTTCACGAATACTAGTCAATCTACGTTCTCCGGTGGGATCTTCTTTTACCTTCTTTTGATAATGTTCCACTACCCCCATATCTTTCATAATATAGGTAAGAATTTCTGTAGGCTTGCTCGTAGTCCACTTGCTTCGTAAAGTATCCATAGAGGCGGCAATATTGGCAAATATATCTCTATATTTATTGACAAATGCCATACGCTGTGCTTTCGTGGGCAGGATATTTTCCTTCATAGCATAGACCAATAATTTACCCGTCGCTATAATATCGTCCATCGCATTATGAGTAGACTGATGATCAATCGGGAAATGCCCACTTAAAAACTCTAGTTTGTGGTTCGGCAAATTCGGATAGAACCGACGATATATGTCTAGGGTATCATAGATGGCTTGTACCCTTGGCATAGCTACACCATGTCGGCTACACTCTTGCTCTAATATTCCCATATCGTACTGCACATTATGACCGACAACCATGGACCCATCAGCAAACTGTCTGAATGCTTCCAGTACAGTTCGTGCATCGCCACCGACCTTTTGTAAGTGCGCATCACTAAAACCATGGACTAATTCTGAATCCCCTACCGGTACGCCAGGGTTGATAAATCGTTCAAACTTATCAATTTGATTGCCCTCTTCATCAATGCGGATGGCCGCCATCTGCACAATACGGTCTTCCATGATATTTACGCCTGTCGTTTCCACATCAAACACTACGATATCTTTGGCGATGAGCCCTTTTTCTAACTGTTCATAGGGCTCTCGAGTAAAGATTTTCGTACTCATAAAATCGGTAATCCGCAACCCAGTTTTTCTCACTGCTGTGCTTTCTAATTCCTCCATACGCTTATCACCAACCCCTTTTACAAAGGTGCGAATGATTCGTTTTGTACTCATTAAGTCCCAAGGGTTCACTAAGCATTTAAAAAATGCCAACACATCCTTGATTTCCAAACGTCGGAAAAATTTTAATTCATCTGCCAAAATAAACTTCAATTGTTTCTCTTCTGGCAAAGATCGATTACATCGTTTAAAATGCTCACTCAATTGTATAGCCTGTTTATTGGTGCGCACCAAAATTCCTACAGGAGGCATCTCTTCTCCAGTTCTCAACTGTTGAATAGATTGAAATATATACCTAGCCTCATCCTGAGCATCTGCAGCCGCATATATCGAAATGGGCTCACCTTGCTGTGTGGCTATCGCTTTCGGTTCTTTTCGATACAACTCTCGCACCCGTTGAGGGAACATATCTTTCAGCATGGAAAAAGCTCCCTTAAACAACATCTGATTAGACCGATAGTTTGTATCAAACACTAATTCTATGGGGTTATACTCTCTGCGATACCGATCGATTAATATAATCGGATTAGACCCACGCCATTCATAAATGGTTTGAAAGTAATCCCCACAGAGCAAAATATGGTTCCCCTCCCACATGGTATTCATCACTTCATATTCTAACTCACTCGTGTCCTGCATTTCATCTACTGCAATATAGGAATAGCGTTGGCGCCAACGATTAGCTACCTCAGGACGCTGAAAGATTTGATGTACCCTCGTAATCAAATCGGCAAAATCTAACCCATTGAGGTTTCGCAAACGGCACTCGTATTCCATCAAGACTTGTAGCCCTGTTTCATCTAAAAATGCTGCTGTCTCTTCTGACATAATGCTATACCAAACAGATTCCTCCCGTTTCATTTGCTCCATTGTACGCCTGTAATCATTGCTTATATCAGAAGAATAATATTGATACTTCGATCGATGCTCTTTCACTTCGCTGATAACCTGACGAATCGTATTTGCATGTATTTTGAGTGCCATAAGACCTTGCTCTTCGCTATAGGCTTTCACAAGATTCGGCAAACATTCACTCAATAATTCCTCTACATCTTCTTCATCAAAGATAAGAAATTCTTTAAACAAATCTTCTTGTAATTTTGCTTCTTCTTGCAAAATGGTATAACAAAAGCTGTGAAATGTAGATACTTTCACAGCTTGTGCCTCTTGCCCTACAATCGTAATCATGCGTTCTTTCATTTCACGACACGCCTTGTTCGTAAATGTAAGACACAAGATTTGATCCCCAGTAGCACGACCTGTTTCCAAGATATGTGCCACTCGATAGGACAATGTATTTGTTTTTCCCGTTCCTGCAGAAGCTAGCAATACAATATTTCTATCTAATTCCTGTACAACTTGTTGTTGAATGTCATTAAGTACCACAGTATTTGATTGCATAGTTGCTCCTTATTTTACCAATGAAAGTACGCTAAGCCTAGCACTGGTATAGGCCCTAACACGGCTGTTAGTGCCCACAACATAATATTCATATCCATAGGAATATGGAATACTTCTGTAGCTACTGCATAGGTAATCATGCCTAAAAAGACATTTATCGCCACTCGTTTGATGGTGAACCAAGCTACTTTGATAATCACCCAAGCTACAACAATAGCTACTACAGCTTGTAATATGTAATCCATCATTACCTCATTTCTTGACGATGTAATACAGCGCCACTCAAGGTCACCTCATCGGCGTATTCAATATCACCACCTACTGGAATACCACGGGCAATACGAGTGACCTTAATCCCCGTAGGTTGCAATAATCGAGCAATGTATAGGGCCGTTGCTTCCCCTTCTACATCAGGATCTGTGGCGATGATGACCTCTTGCACTGTATTATCTTGAAGGCGCAACATGAGCTCTTTCAAGCGGATGTCTTCTACGCCAACCCCATCAATAGGGGACAAAGCCCCTTCCAACACATGGTATAACCCTTTATAGTCACCACTGCGTTCGATAGCGATGACATCACGGGATGTTTCCACCACACAAACCATCGATCTGTCCCGTTTAGAGCTAGCACAAAACTCACAAGGATCTTGAGCAGATAAATTAAAGCATTGGGAACATCTATGTGTGGCTTCTTTCGCTGCAAGGATGGTTTCTACCAAGCGTTGTACATCTTCTGCATCCGCCTCAATGAGATGGTATGCTAATCGTCTAGCCGATTTAGCCCCCACACCTGGTAGGCGACGCAATTCTTCTACTAATCGTTCTAAGGGATTTGTCATATTAGAACATACCTGGCATTCCAGGAAGTTTCAAGTTTCCTGTGACAGCACCTAATTTTTTCTCTGCCACTTCTTTTGCTTTACGGTTTGCTTCATTGACAGCCGCTAGGATTAAATCTTCCAATGCTTCCACATCTTCTGGATCCACTGCAGCAGGAGCAATTTTAATGGACAACACTTCTTGTTCTCCGTTCATTGTTACAGATACGGCACCACCACCGATAGATGCTTCTACCACGGTGTTTTTAATTTCTTCTTGTGCTTTTTCCATGTCCTTTTGCATTTTTTGAACTTTTTTCAACATACCTTGCATATTACCGCCACCAAACATAGTGAACCTCCTTCATTACTTAGACGTGTCGTCTACTTCTTTCACATAAATATCATACCCACTAGCCTCCATGTGTTGTAAAGCATCATAGAGTAGAGTTTCTTGTTTTTCTTCATCACTGGCCTCGGCTGAGGACCACTTCGGCAACTTCCGTATCTCGTCTATACCTTCTTCTGAAAGCATGCCATTCCCTGTTTCTTGATAGTAGGGATTTAATACTTCCTCTGGATTCTCATAAACTGTGAGAAAGTCATCAATAATACCCTCTACATTGGTCGGATCACTACCAGCACCTACCTTTGAAGTGGTGTTTGTCCCTACATAAGTGGGTTTCCCACTGTCAGGCTTCGACGTTTCTACAGATACAGTTGGCATCTCCTCATCAGCTGTCACCCGGGGCGTTCCTTGCGCCGCAACAATTGGTTGTCCTATCCCTTCAGTTTCTTTAGTACCTTTCACCACAGGAGTCGGTACCGTTTGCGACTGTCCACTTTGCTGTGATGCCCCTCCAAAGGATTTTGCTGCCTCTAAGTACACCTGCAGTTTAGGGTCCTTCTTATCGATAGCTTTCACCACAATCGGTCGTCCTATCACTTGTTGGAACGCTTTCTTTCCACATTCTACATGTTGTTGCTGCACCAGAATAGGTCCCGCAATAGGCGTAGGGAATGCCAATATGGCTTGCTCTTGATCTAAGTACACCAAGGTTCCTTGCTGATAGATCGTATTTAGCAATCCATAGTTCTTGCCTCTCAACCATTTTATCACGTTTGCTAAAATCGTGCTATATTCATGAGGACTGACCATCCCCTGTCCTACAGTTAGCTCTTGCGCCCTGTCAAATGTCGCTGTTTTAGGTGTTACCGATGGAGATGCTTTCTTCGGTAATGGTGGTGGCAAGGAGCTTTTTATAGTAGAAGCCATACCTACCCCTTTAGTTCGTGTTGTTCCCGTTCCATTCGCTATACGCGGTGGTGGCAGTACTGTCCTCTTCACAGTCCCTGAAGGTGGCACTGACGGAGGAAATTCATCGTCCTCAAGGGGTGGTGGTACTTCTTCCATAATACCTTCATACATATCTTGTTCTGGAACCTGTGGCACCTCCGCCTTAGATACTGTATCTATCATTGTATTATGAGCTACACCGCTGCCAACACTAGCTGCGGTATCTACTGAAGCGCTCATAGTTATTGCTGGACGTTGTTCTCCCCACTCATTCAGTTTTTGGAGCAATGCATCTTCTTGACGATTCACAAATTGTTCCATCGTCGTCATACGTCCCTCTAAGGTTTGGTAAGTGCCTCCTCCCAATTGTAATAGTGAAAGCAATCCCATTTCTACAATGACCCTAGGATTATCTACTTGCTTTGCATTATTTTGCACCATTTGGAGCACATTGATATAGCGCCCAATTTCCTCCATAGATAACGCATTGGTCTGCGTCAATAATCGCTCTTTATGCGTATCATAAGCCAATAACTCTTCTGCCTCAGGTAATACTTTTGCCACAATCATGGCGCGCAAATGTTCCACTAAGGCCGTCACAATTTGGCGAGCATCACGCCCCATTTGCAATGCTTCATCTACAGCTTGCAATAAAGCCGCTCCATTACCGGACTTCAATATATCTACCATAGTTAGCACCCAGGATTTGCTCACTAAGCCAATCATAGACTCTACTAAGGGTGCTGTAATCATATCCGAGGTCATACCAGAACATTGATCCAGAATACTCAAGGCATCCCGTAACCCACCATCGGCATGGACTGCAATCACTTGTGCCGCTGCAGGGTCAAGAGAAATATTGCTTTCCTTCGCCACATGCAATAAGTGGGCTGTAATATCTTTTGCTGTGATACGGCGGAATGTATACCGCTGACAACGAGATAAAATCGTAACCGGTAATTTCTCCGATTCTGTTGTGGCAAAAATGAACATCACATGGCTTGGCGGTTCCTCGATCGTTTTTAACAAGGCATTCCAAGCTTCATTGGTGAGCATGTGGGCTTCATCAATGATAAATACTTTTTTATGACCTACTACAGGCAAGAAGTTCACCTGTTCCCGCAAGGCACGCACTTCATCAATACCACGATTGGAAGCCGCATCAATTTCGATCACATCCAAGGCTTGTCCTTGTAACATTTGCTGGCACGATTCACACTGACCACAAGGTGTATCTGTAGGACCCTGTTCACAGTTAATGGCGCGCGCAAATATTTTTGCCATACTCGTTTTGCCCGTACCTCTAGGACCAGCAAATAAATAGGCATGTGCCACTTTATCTTCACGAATAGCTCGTTGTAATGTATCCGACACATGATGTTGACCCACAACATCTGTAAACTGTTTCGGTCTCCATCGTCTATATAATGCTAAATAACTCATAGCCCCTCCTTTCCCTTAAGATATGAAAAAAAGCAGCTAAGCTAGCTGCTTTACCATAGCACTCGAATCTGACAGCCCTATAGGTTTCCTCGTGGCACAAGAGAGTTACCGCTTAATGCTGCTCCAATCAAGGCCTGACATGGTTCACAGGCTCTCCTTGCACAAGCCCCATAGAACTGTCATATTCCAATGCTATTACCCTATCATTATACATGTTTTTTTATCCCTATTCAAGACTTTGTACCCCTTTCTATCACAAAATGTGCTATACTTTAGGTATCCTCTTTTGCGGAAAGGAGGTGAGTTTATGTACGAGGCTCTAACTTCATTATTATCTGGTTCCTTTCTGACCCCTATTCTACAAGGATTGATTGTTAATGTTTTAACATATGCAATTCTGAAGTATTACAAGGATAGAAAATAGAAAGAAAAAAGGACGGTGGCCGCCGTCCTTTTTTGAGTTTATGAAAGAATGCTCTAACTTCTTATATCTTTCTACTCCAAGTATACACCATTCTATTCTAAAATACAATGGTGTTACCCTCTGCGTCCTTCATAAGGGTGCAAAATAAGATGCCCTTTGGAGTATTCTCCTACATAGATATCTCTGATGGAATATCCTTGGTCTCGCACTTCTTCTTCCAACCAAGCCATGTCTTTATCTGCCAGTTCTAGTATATCTGGATCTATCACTCCATCCACAATAACTGGGTAGCGAATGATATCATCGCCATTCATAACTAATGTTAATTGACCATTTTGCTCGAGTACAGCACGGCGTACATCGCTCACAAGGGTTACCCCTGCGCTGCGAAGTTTCAGCTGCAAATCACTGCCACGAAGACCACGTTTCAAACATTCACCGACACGGATTTTACCCCGGTCAATAACAATGCTAGGACGTCCATCGATCAGTGTTTTAATCCATCGCACATGAGCGCTGAGAAAACGCAAGCCCATAACTACAATAGTCCAGGCAATCAAGACTAGAAAGAATTGTAAGATGCCAATACTTTCACTGTAGATAACAGCACCAATAATACCACCTAGCACATAGTTTTGTACCTGGTCTAAGGCCGAGTTCGGCGCTAAGTTTCCCTTACCCATCAAGTTCATTTGCAAAATGAGAGCTAGAATACCAAGGGCTAGCTTAATAAATACTAATGTATATCCTGTCAACATATTATCGCCCATCCTTCTTCACATCTACCACCTTAGGATTGCTATTAATCATCTCCACAGGCCGCAAGGAATAACCATCTTTATTCATAGTGAAATTCACCTCAAAATAAGCTTCTTCGATATTGACAATCATCCGATCTTGCACGCGCAATGTATTAACGCGAATCTTATCTTTAGGTACATCGGCACGTTCACTTAAATTATTTAAGAATTGCACCATATAGCTCGATTCTTCTGCACTATTAATATCACGAGTGTAATCATTAACTTGCAATCCCAATAAAAACACAAGCCCCAGTACAATGATAATTCCCAAGTCACGGAACTTAGTATCAAAACGATTATACATAACTTTTACACCTACTACTAGCAATGCTACTAGTAAAATAGATGTCATAATGTATTGCAGCAGGGATGTAAACTCTCCTCGTTGCACCACATAGGCATAGGTATAAAATTCCATAATTACCTCACATTTCTTACTTTAACGCTTCATTATACTGCGCTCGTTCTCCCCCTACAAATTTAGGACGTACACGAACTGCTGTTACATGAGCTGCTCCAATTTCTTTTATACTTAATCGCACAGGCACTGCCACATGTTTTAGATGCATACCAATGAAAGTATCTCCAATGTCGATGCCTGCATCAGCCTGTACATACTCTACTAATACAGGATCTGACCATGTTGCATAGGCCGTAGTCGCCATGGAACCGCCTGCATGTTGTACAGGCACTACATTCACTTCTTCATAGCCTCTAGCCTCTGCGGCGTGACGTTCCATGACCAAGGCCCGATTAAGATGTTCACAACATTGAATAGCCACATCAAAGCCATATTCACTTTGTATTTCAGACAGCGCTGTAAATAAATCCGATGCCACAGTGAGAGAGGAATCCTTGCCAATATGACGACCTCTCACTTCACTGGTGGAACATCCTACTACAAATAGTTTACCCTCTTGCAGTTTTGCTGTCGTAGCCAATTCTGCTACAGCAGCTTTCATAGACTCATATATATTTTCATTCATAGGATTACCTCCTCTTCATTGAGTATGAATCGACGCAAACAAGTATGCCATCGTCTTAGAGTATTATTTACCATATGTACCATACATGATAGGCATGGAATAGCATTGCCCCTGGATATTCCTTACCCACCTATATCTTGCGGGTACGAAATAGGATTCTCTTAGGCTATTAGTTAGCCATATGTACCACACGTTGTGGATAGGGAATATCGATACCTTCTGCATCAAAACGATCTTTCACATCGGACATAACACCATAATAGACTTCTCTAAAATCACTAGCATTAATTAAAGGATAGGCCACAATGTTCACAGAGCTATCACCAAACTCTTTGATACCAATTTCTAAAGTATCCATATTATGAACCTTACCTGTGCTCAGTAAAATTTCTTTGATAATCTCAATAGCACGATGATGGTCTGCATTATAGTTAATACCAAACACAAATGTAATATATCTTGTTTCTTCATAGTTACTATTCATTAAGTTATTGGACGTAATGGCCGAATTCGGGATGAAGACAATACGATTTTCTTTCGTCGCAATGGCGGTATTAATAAGATGGATGGATTTCACAGAGCCTTCCACACCATTCACAGAAATCCAATCCCCAGCTTTAAACGGTTTAAACGCCAAGATAATCAATCCCGATGCTAAGTTGGACATGTTATTTTGTAATGCCAAGCCAATGGCGATACCGAAGGCACCAAAAGCCGCCAAGAAGTTATTTGTCGGAAACCCCACTAAGGACAAAGCTGACAGCACGACTACAGACAAAATAGTGTAGTAAATAATTTGAGACGCAAAGCTGCGCACCGTTTGATCATAACCGGTGCGACTCATCAATTGTACTGATAGACGTCTTACAAATAGAGCGATATAGCGGCCTATAATCAACACGATGATGGCCAAAATAATACTAGGTAAATATTCCAGTAATAAGGATTGCACATGATTGACAAAGGAAATACTTTCCTCTACATGCTCTGCTACCTTTTCAGCGCCTGCCGCTGTGGCTGTAGCAACTTTTTCTTCTGCTAATAACATACATTATTCCTTTCCTATAACTATGTTGCTATAACTAACGTACAGTATATAATAGCTAATCCACATACAATTACATTCTATGATAGCTATAAAACTAAACTTGTCAATATATTATCTTTAAGTATACGAAAAAAAGGTCTTTTGTCAAATATACTATCTGTTATGACACGGACACTCCATATTTAGTATAGAAACACTTGCTGTCACCAACACGTAACAAAAAACTTCTAGAACCAAAAATATAGGATAGTTGATATACCTATCAACTACCCTATATCCTAATTGTTTATGAACTATATCTCTTATTTAACTAAGATGAATGTTACATTGATTGGACCATGAACACCTACGACACGAACTAATTCGATATCCGCTGTGTTAGATGGACCAGAGATGTGAACTACATTGGTAGGGAACTTAGCTGGATCATTGCGATAGATCTTCGCTAATTCTGCCATCGTTTGTGTCATACGTGGATGAATATTTTCAGTACGTAATACAGAGATATGAGTCAATGGCAATAACCCTAGGGAACGACCAGATTCTTCTGTACTTGGTTGGATTACTGTTGCTGTTTCCGCAATACCCAAAATTGGGAATGTAATACCAATGTTAGAATCCTTCGCCACATTGATATTCGCTTCACGACCTTTCGTAGCATCCCATTGATAGAATGTTGCTTGGTCTTCACCCAATTGTTTGAAAGCTGCTTCTAATCCATAGTTTTCTACTTCTGCAGATTTAGGGTACACAACGCTGCCGCCACCACGAACAATAATTTCATCCACTAATGCTTGAGCTAGTTGAGACTCTTCTACTTCGATAAGTTTAGTACCTAAACGTTCTGCTTCTGTTTTAAACATCTCTACTACTTGCTCATGACTAAGGTCAGAATACATAGTTTCTTGAGGTCCTTTTGAAAAATCAAAAGGTGTTACAGATGTAGGAATTGAGTCACGGCCTAACGCACGAGATAGGCGACCTAAAAAGGCTTGTTTTTTTGCTTGATCCATTTTATTTCTCCTTTCCCTTTTGTGCTACGTGTTTTGCATATTCATCACGGAATTTACTCATTTTGAGCAAGCCCATGTCTTTTGCTTTCACCCAGCCACCAACTACTGGTAATACTTTTGTCCAATCTGCCATATGGCCATTGTTACTCATTAATTTCATGCCGATAGCACCCATTTTAGTACCCATATCGAACAAGAAGGAGTTCGCAAATACACCTGCCACTGTATGGAAGATGCTGCGTTCAATAGCTGGACGCATTTGTAATTTATCTGCAATCACTTGACGATGTTTCAATAATAATTCATGCAATGGAATCTTAACTGGGCAGTGCTCCCAACATTCGCCGCACAATGTGGACGCGTAAGGAAGATCGCCAGCTTCTTCATAACCAACCAATAGCGGAGTTAATACAGCACCCATTGGACCTGGATAGATAGAGCCATAACCATGACCTGTAATGTGACGATATACAGGGCAAATGTTCATACATGCACCACAACGGATACAACGTAACATTTCTTCAAAATCGCCACCTAAAATACCAGAACGACGGTTATCAATGATGATGATGTGTAATTCTTCTGGACCGTCTGCTTCCCCTTCACGAGCAGGACCTGTAATCATGGAGAAGTAGTTGGAAATTTTAGCGCCTACAGAGGAACGAATCAACATTTCCATCATCACATCTAAAGATGCGAAGTTAGGCACCAAACGTTCCATACCCATCAATGCAATTTGCGTTTTAGGCATGGAGCTTGCCATACGACCATTACCTTCATTAGATACGATAGTAATAGTACCAGTTTCAGCTACACCGAAGTTACAACCAGTGAAACCTACGTCTGCACGTAAGAAACGATCGCGAATATAGCGACGTACGAAACGAGTCATTTCTTCTGGATTTTCAGTGCCTTCATAACCTAATTTTTTCGCAAATGTATCACGAATACGGTTACGTTCAAAATGCAATGCAGGTACTACGATATGGGATGGAGGATCAAAGTCAGCTGTTTGCAAAATAAATTCTGCCAAGTCAGTTTCGTTTACTTCGATACCCGCTTCAATTAATTCGTGGTTCAATCCGATTTCTTCAGATACCATGGTTTTGGATTTAACAACCATTTTTGCTTCTTTTGCACGAAGTACTTCCATGCAAATGGCCGTTGCTTCTTTATCATCTGCTGCAAAGTGTACATGAGCACCAGCTTTTTCAGCATTTTCAGCAAATTGATTCAAATAGTAATCCAAATTAGCCAATACATGGTCACGCAAATCAGCGGCTTCATCACGGAAATCTTCCCATTCTGCTACTTGATCTACTACAGCTTTACGTTTTTCATAGAATACATCCTGTGCTGTTTGAATGGCTTTTACTTTGAAGTCATTAGCAAGCACATCATTAACGCGTGTCTTAAACGGGCGTTTATCGTACACAATATTACTCATGGTGACTCCTCCTATCGACTATTCAACAATTCCGCTATGTGCATTACACGGATATGGCGATCAATTTCGCCTTCTTTGTAAAGTCGATCTAACATACCTTCAATATTCATCAAGCAAGCCATATCAGAACCTGCTACAATGTTAGCACCAGAATCAGCGATATTCAACGCTTTTTCTCGTGTCATAACAGCGGAAATTTCAGGATTTTTTACTGTGAAAGTACCACCAAATCCACAGCAACGTTCTGCACGATGCAATGGTAAGTATTCTAAACCTTGAATGCCTGCTAACAGTTTCATAGGTTGTTCTTTGATTCCCATCAAACGTGTTACGTGACAAGATTTATGGTATGTCACTTTATCATTAAAGCGAGCACCCACATCAGTTACTCCCAACACGTCAACGATGAATTGTGTGAACTCATAAATTTTTGAGCTCAATCTTTCAGCTCGTGCTAACCATTCTGGTTCATCTTTTAAAATATGATGATATTCGTCGCGAATCGCGAACGCACAAGAGCCAGACATGCTCACTACATAGTCAGCATTCTCAAATTGTTCAATTGTATTTTTGATAGCTCCTTTAGCAGCTTCGTTGTAACCAGAGTTAACAAACATCTGACCACAGCACACTTGCTTTTTAGGAACTGTTAATTCGCAGCCAAGGTTTTCAAGAACCTTTACGCCTGCCATGCCTACATGAGGGTAGAACATATCAATCAAACATTGTTGGAATAAATGAATTTTCATTTTTTCACATCCTCAACTTTAAAGTAAACTACTATCACTTGATTGGCAAAATGCAACAATCGTTTTCCATCTATGTACTATTAGAACGGTAGATTCTAAATAGTTTTTTTGATGATTTTATTATATAGTAATTTTTCTGTAATTACAAAAGACTTGCAATATTAGCAAGACCCCATTTTTATACCATTTTGCTAGTCATTATCAATCAGTCGATTTGTACCAAAAATCACATGTTTTCCCTAGTCTTATCAAGCCTTATAGCATCAAGGCTTGTATAATTTTTATGTATTTTAATACATATCAAATCTTCTATTAAAACACACATGTCTTTTCAATCTCTAATTCCTACTTAAAATTAGTGTTATAACCAAAACTCATGAAAGAGATAACTATTGCTCTATAATTCAATTTTCTCTACAGCAAATTCATTGATAAATATCACTCTTTTCACATGGAGTCAATCTTTCAAATATGGTATGATAAACATAACAAAACACAACTCACTTCTCTGTTTTTGGAGGCATATTATGAAACGTATATCGACAGCACTATTACTTACTATCGTGCCCGCATTATTCGTACATGCTGAGGCCATCAATTTGCTCCCCTCATCGACAACACTGGGGCCTAGCGCCTACACCTATTCACAGCCAAATAGCACCTCTACCTTTGATCGTGTACAGAAATATCGTTTTACCGATGTACCCACTCACTTTTGGGCCTATGAATCAATTACTAAAATGACAAAAGAAGGGCTCATGAGTGGCTATCGTAACGGTGCTTTCAAACCAAATGATCCACTCTCTCGTGAAGAAGCGGCCTCCTTATTTAGCAATATGCTTGGTGACACTCCGTCCATCATGCTAGCCAGCTCCTTCTCAGACATCACCTCTGACCGTTGGTCTTCCTTGGCTATTGAAAGTGTAGCAAGGGCCAATATCATCAGTGGCTATGGAGACTCTACCTATCGGCCAGAGCAATACATGTCTCGCCAAGAGTTTGCTGTCGTTGCCAATAAATTTTTACACTACCAAGGGTACCACACGGAAGATCCCACTGCATTAGATACAATTCACTTTAGCGATCAAAAATTCATTGCCCCTTGGGCCCAGTCATCTGTACGAGAATTAGCTTTACTGGGATTTATTAACTACAGCACAACAGGTTTGTTTAACCCTGAAAAGTATGTAACACGTGCTGAAGCTGCTGAAATTACCTATCGTTTACTCTTCTCTAAAGAAGCTACTACCATTCAGCACACAATTCAGCAACAACAAATGGAAGAAACGGCACGCGCTCTGATCAAGAAAACATTTGGCGAGAATTACGATTTCCACAACCGTGGTGCTATGTTCTGGCGTGATGGTAAATTAGTTATTTCCTTTACATCTTCCAGTGATGTGAAAGCCATTACTGCCGAAACGGCTTACATTAAAGATAAATACTTCTTAGATAACCACATCATTACAACTGGATCATATAGCTTAGGTGACTTTGACAATTTACAAACCGATGCCGCTTACTTGTATCGCCAATTAGAACCGCAAGGAACCATCCTAGCTGTCACACCAACACCAAATGTAGATGGATTGATTCTAACTGTAGACAAGTTACATGCTACGGCACAAACAGCATTTGTGAAAAAGTTTGGTAAAAAAATACAGCTTAAAACTAATTCATAGGTATACGTTAATTGGTAATGCACGAGAGCAGTCAATGCTAACTACAACAAAGTTTATCTGATGTAAAACCATACTATTATTTTTTATTTTTATATTTTCATGATTGTATATAAAGAAAGAGGAACGTTGATACGATGTGATCAACGTTCCTCTTTTATATTGGAAGTTATTTTGTTACCACTTTCTTTACATTTGAAACTCAGTGTATTGCTACCCCTACATTTAAATGCAGATATATCTTAAGTATTTATATTTTAGGGGCTTATACGTCTTCGGCATTCCTACATGTTAGCATTTATCTAACAAGTTACATCCTCTAATTCCAAGCTAAACACTTCTGTAGCAGGTCCTGTCATATACACCGCTCCATCCTCATCATAATCGATATGTAAGGTACCAAGGTATAACTCCACATCTACAGAACGTCCAGTAAGTCCTTTTTCATGAGCCATCACAGCACTAGAACAAGAGCCTGTACCACAAGCTAAGGTCGCTCCTGCACCTCGTTCCCACGTGCGGACTTTCACAGTGTTTTTATCCATCACTTGCACAAAGTTCACATTTGTCCCTTTGGGGAACAAAGGATGCTTTTCAATCTTCGGCCCTAACACTGTCAATGGAACTGTTGTTACATCCTCTACAAAGACTTCAGTATGCGGTACTCCTAACAGTACAGAACTCACCACATAGGATGTGCCATCTACATCGATGGTATAGTCTATAACTTTGTCTGTTTCTACGTCCATAGGAATATCCTTCGCAGGAAATGTTGGTTTCCCCATGTTGACTTTCACCAGTTTAGCCACACCATTTTCGGCAATAATCGTTGGCGTCATAATACCTGCTAGCGTTTCTACCGTAAACACTTCTTTATCGATAATCTTGCGGTCGTAGGCATACTTCGCAAAGCATCGAATGCCATTACCACACATTTCCGCTTCACTGCCGTCAGAATTAATAATGCGCATGCGCACATCCGCTACCTTAGAAGGCATGACAATGACAAGACCATCTGCGCCAATACCGGTATGACGATCGCAGAGGCGTTGCGCCATATCTGTCACATCAAACTGACTTGCACCATCATCGAAGAAGACGATAAAATCATTCCCTAAACCATGCATTTTTGTTATTTTCATACGTATCTCCTCATTTATAGTATATAATTCCTATCCGCACAGAGCGGATATTAAATTTATCGCAAAATATAGTCTTTACTTTTATACATTTTGATGAAAACCACCGTAGACTACTATAATTTATTTGCCATTTATATTACCATGAATATAGGAAAAATAATAGGTACGTTTTCCTAAGCAGTATTAGGTTAATCATATATTGGAGGTGATTTTACTATGCTTCCTGAAGAACGTTATTCTGCTATTTTACGACGCTTGAAACAAAATCGTGTGGTGACCGTACACGAACTGGTCACTGCCTTGTCTTCTTCAGCGCCTACAATACGCAGAGATTTAGCCTATCTCCACAACAAAGGTCTCTTGCAAAAGGTTCATGGTGGTGCAGCGAGCCTCACCATTGATCATACCACAACGGATATAGATATGCTCCCTAAATCTGTCATGTATCGTGATGCGAAAGAATCTATTGCCTTAGCGGCCTCTGAATTAATCAGTCCCTCTGGTTTTATCTTCATTGATGCGGGCAGTACCACTGAAATGGTATTACATTATTTACAGCACACGAATGCAACCTTTGTGACTAACGGTATTCATCATGCTACCCATTTGGCATCACGCCATTTGAAAGTCATCTTATTAGGTGGCACTGTCAATCCCATTTCGTCTTCTATCGTCGGTAGTGTAGCCCTTAATCAATTGGAATCGTACAACTTTACCCAGGGGTTCTTTAGTACCCATGGTATTAGTTTTAAATCTGGCTTTACTACAGAAGATCCTCTTGATGCATCTGTGAAAGAAAAAGCATTGCAAAAATGTCACAATGCCTTCGTATTAGCAGATCCATCCAAGTTTGATCGCATTTCATCTGTTACCTTTGCCACCATTGATAAAGCGTCTATTATTACTACGAAATTACCTAATGAATTATATCGGAACTATGCAAATATTCAAGAAGTTGATCATCATCGTTAATTATAAAAAGCTGTCATCCCTAGACCTATGAGTCTAACGGTATGACAGCTTTTTTCAATCTATAAAACGTTGTGTATTCAATCATTTTATTTACACTGTATATCTATCTTTTTCGATATATTTGTATTATAATATAGATTATGTTTTTTATTTTGTAAGTTTTGAAACGGAGATTAATATGACCTTTTTTAAAGATTTTAAAGACTTTGCTATGCGCGGAAATGTAGTAGATTTAGCAGTCGGCGTTATCATTGGTGCGGCTTTTGGTAAAATTGTTACCTCTTTGGTAAACGATGTGGTTA
The DNA here is from genome assembly GCF_003992015.1 of Veillonella sp. VA137. Classification (GTDB taxonomy): domain Bacteria; phylum Bacillota; class Negativicutes; order Veillonellales; family Veillonellaceae; genus F0422. The sequence goes on along the minus strand of NZ_RQVK01000009.1, from coordinate 27,276 downwards.
TGCCTCCTATCGGTTTATTATTAGGTGGAGTGGACTTTTCAAATTTATTTATCCCTTTAACTTCGGGTGCTGCTCCTACTACTTTTGCAGAAGCAAAAGCAGCTGGTATCCCTATGATAGCCTATGGTCTTTTCTTGAATACAGTGTTTGAGTTCCTTATCATTGCTCTTTGTATTTTCACTGTCATCAGCCAAATCAAACGATTTACACCTGCAGAAGCACCGGTGGAAGTTCGTAAATGTGATTATTGCCGTGAAGCGATTGCTGATGATGCTACACGTTGTCCACACTGCACAGCCGAGTTGGCTATCAAATAATGATAGATGTAACAAATACCAGCCTCTATCTTTTTGAATTTTAACTTTATATTATGCTAATAGGAAAGGACTGATACGAGTATCAGTCCTTTACCTATAATTAGTATTATGTGAAATGCATAATGCATGATCACAACAAACCTAGCATATACTTTTATTATGTATATTGCTTTTCAAATATAGCATAACTAGATATTTAAAATTAAGTATTAAAATATTCATTTCGCAAATGCCGATAAATCCTTTAATATAAAGGGTTCTCCGCCTCATTAAAACGGTTGCTACCAGTGCTATATACACATAGAATTTAGGCAATATGTAAAACAGTTATCATCTTGATTCTACCTCGAGTAGGAACACCTTATCACCCATTCTAATTATAAAAATCTATAGCAAAACATCCCTAACTACAATAGAGGAAAGCTGATTACAACATCAACTTTCCTCTATTTTTTTAATTATACTATTATAGTTTCAATGTATTTGATATCTAGATAGCATTGTATACACTACCTCTAACATCATATACGAGAGTGCATGTATTATTTACCTTGTTGCATATTTGTCATAGCATTCATCAACATAGCAATTTTTTGATCTTGTGCTTGCAATTGAGCTTTTAAGTCATCAATCTCTTGCGTCATAGCTTTTCTAGACTTAGATACGCCATTATGTTGACCTAGTTTAAGACTGACACCTACATTGATCATATTTTGACCATTACCCATGGCACCACCAATGCTAAACATAGTGTCTTCATTAGGACGGTAGAATGCACCTAATGCCAACGCACTGCCACTGCGGTAATTACCATAACCAGCAGCTACATTCCATTTATCATTTTCATCAAAATCCAATGGATGTAATGCTGCCAATGCTGCAGAACCAGCTACCGCTTTATCCATACGAGAGTTTACACGGTTTTCTAAAGCGTTCATATTTTGACTGATATTAGATGTATTAGCATTAATCTCTTTTATTTTTTCGTTAATTGTATCTTCAATGCTGTCTTTCATGGTAGATACATCATTTTTCACTGTATTCACGTCTTGTTTCACCTTAGAAACATCTTGTTTGATATTAGAAATATCAGTTGTATTTTTTCCAACAGTCTCTTTAGTTGTGGATACATCTTTTTTGATAGTGTTTACAGTCTCTTTAACAGTATTCACATCTTGTTTCACTGTATTTAGCTCAGATTTATCAGCCTTTTTCTCAAGCTCACTATGTAATTGTCCGCCATTCACCGCATCTGTAGAATTAGCTGCAATATTTCCATTGCCCACATTAGTAACAGCTTGTCCATTTGCATTTAATCCATTAGAAGATACATAATTTTTACCACCAATAGTAACACCATTAGCATCTACTTTTGTAGTACCTGTTGTAACACTATTCAATGTAATATCGTCTTTCACTGCCACTGTATATATGGATTGGCCATTTGCACCAGTAGATGGAGTTACGGTTACATTTTTCCCAGCTACTACTTCTGTTTTCGCTACTTTGATAGCTTCTTCCACAGTATCTTTACCTGTACCACCGATATTTGTCATAGTAATAGCACCTGTGTCTGCTACGGCTGCATTGCCACCTAAGATGGTTTTTACAGAACCTGCGATAGTGCTCATAGTGCCTGCTACAGCATGTAATTGGCTACCATTCACCGCATCTGTAGATGTAGCCGTAATTTGACCTGCTGCTACATTTTGGATTTGCTTTTCTTTACCAGCAGTACCAATAGAGACAACAAATCCTTCTCCATTCGCTTTTCCATCACCTGCAAAGCCAGTGAATTTTAAGGATGTACCATTTGCTGTCACTGTAGCTTCTGCTGTATCTACTGCCTTTGTTGTTTTTGCATAGGTACCCAATGCGACAGAATGTGGCATCGTTGTTCTAGCTGCTTCTGCTGCATTATAACCGCCACCAATTGCGACACTTGTAGGATTTGCTTCTACACGAGCACCAATAGCAATACCATACCAAGAAGATTTGGCACTATCCCCAATAGCAATTGCACGATTGCTTGTAGCTTGCGCACTGCCACCAATGGCTACGGTAGACTGCCCACTATTACCAGCACTACCAGATTTACTACCTGTGCCAATAGCTACTGCATTTTCACCTGTAGTACTAGCATTCGCACCAATAGCAACACTATTCGCTTCTTTTGCTAGAGCCCCTACGCCTTGTGCCACTGTATTAGCCCCTTCGGTACTAGCGTTATTACCGATAGCTACGCTATTAGCTCCTTGTGCTGAGGAGGCTTCTCCAAAAGCAACATTTGAATCTCCACCAGTACCCGCTTCATTCAATGCAGCATGTACAGGTCCTGCAAAAGCCGTAACAGCTAAAACAGCGCCTAGTACACCCGCTTTCATTGCTTTGCCGTTGACAGTACTTGCCAACTCAGACACCACTACATACATATTTTTTGTTTTGTTCCATACAACTCGATACATTTGATTCATTTCTATTCACCTTTCTATCACTCAATACGTATGTGTATCTTCCCATTACATACGTGACACTACCATGTATATGCCCACTATACATTTACAATACTCTAATGATTTCTTACTCAATATCATTTGCTATATATCCTTTCATAATAAAGACGGTGAAAGTAGGATTTAAGTGCAAATTTTTTTCGGCCCTACTCACAAGACCATTATGAAAGAAAAAAGAAATACTGCACCAAACCTACATCTGATACAGTATTTTTACTTTCTATATGAGTAGCATACACTATATTTATGAATATTTCACGAAATTTCGTAAAATATGTTCATATTTTCATAATGTATACTCTGATTTTATTTTTTTATATGCCGGATGTTTACCCACAGCTTTCACAAGGCGTGGTCTCCAATGGAATGCGGCTTGGTACGCCGCATAGCCAAAGATGATTACCGCCAAGCCACCTTGGATAGGAACTTCGCCACAGGCATAGATCGCATAGCTATCATAGGTGATAGCTACGGCGCTCATCGCATAGATGAGGCGGCGCAATCCCATAGTAGCGCCCTCAATAGATAACATCTTATTCACTGCCACGCAGCAAAGAATGTAAGGGAATACATTTGTCACTACTGCTAAGTTAACGAGCTGCGCAAATTGTTCATTCAAACTTTCATCGGTAGTCATCAACGCTAAGATACCTTGCAATGCCAAGAGAATGATAATACCGCGCACTGGAGAATCTACACGATTCACACGAGCAAATACCTTGGGAAAGAATCCTGCTTCTGCACAACTTTTAAACACACGGCTCAAGGTGAATTGCCATCCCATGATAGCCCCGAAACAGGATACTGCCATGAGCGCCATCACGATTTTGCCTACTGTACCATTAAACATGTAAGCAAACACTAAACCAAATGGAGCGGTGGAGTTCACTAACTCGATGTTAGGAATGATACCCGCCATAATATTCGTGGATACAATATAAACCACGGCTACTGCCAAAGTGCCAAAAAATGTCGCTATAGGTACATTCTTCTTAGGGTTTTCTACGGCATCTGCATTGGCTGCCGCCGATTCAAAGCCTAAGAAGCCCCACAATGTGAGGGAAATGGACTGACTGACCGCATCAAATACGGGCAGTTCTTGTGGATTCCAAACAGACACAAACATCTCTGGATCGAACCAAAACCAACCAAACACGCCAATAAACAAGACTGGCAACATCGTTCCCCAAATGGTAATGTTACTAATGCGCCCTGTGCTCTTATTGCCACGCACATTGACCAGAGCTGCCACCATGAGCAACACGATGGTTGCTAAACTTACTTCTAATGGTGAGAGGTCTACATCAAATAACACGGCCCCATAGCCTACGATAGATATGGCGATGGCTACATTGGCAATGACCAAGGATACTGCATAAGAGTAGTTCGCCATAAAATGGCCCGTCCTACCGAAGGCATATTCTACATACCCCCCTAGGCCGCCAGATTTCTTTGTAAATAAACCGCATTGGGCGAAAATATAGGCTAAGGTCAAGGACCCTAGTACCGTAATAATCCATGATAGGATAGAAATGGTGCCTACCTGTGCTAATTGAGACGGTAGCATAATAATTCCAGCACCCAACATATTGGCTGCCACGATGGATGTCAGTTGGAATACAGACATTTTTTTAGCGGTGGTTTTCATGTATCAAGCCCCTTTCCATACATCACTTGAGCATTTCAAGTATCCGTGTCTTCAAAAACCGCTAGCGCCACTAGTCCGTACGGAATGGGTTCAGATGTAGTGACGCATCTTCATTTATTTATCGATTCATTGTAACACCTTTTACCCCTCATGGATAGATGTTTTTTTACAATTTTTCTAGGATTGTTATAACTTTCTATCATTTCCCTATCTTCCTATGATATACTATAGAAAATATGCTATGTCCATATAAAAGAAAGGATGTCCTTATGCAAGAACAAATCATTCAACTCTTGGGCGATGTAAACGGATTCCTCTGGAATAACATCATCATCGCTCTCCTCATCATTGCCGGTGTCTGGTTTACAGCAACCACACGATTCGTGCAATTACGACAACTACCAGAAATGTTTCGTATTCTAAAATCTGGCGCGGGAGAGAAAAGTAAAGGTGATCATCACATTTCTCCATTCCAAGCCTTCTGTATCAGCGTTGCCTCTCACGTGGGTGTTGGTAACATCGCTGGTATCGCTATCGCCATCGCCTTAGGTGGTCCTGGTGCTGTGTTCTGGATGTGGTTTATCGCTCTACTTGGTGCAGCTACTAGTTTCATCGAAAACACATTAGGCCAAATCTACAAAGAGCGCTTACCTGATGGCTCCTTCCGTGGCGGTCCATCCTATTACATTCGTCATGGCTTGAACAGTCCGTTCTTATCCGTTTTATTCGCTATCTTAATCAGCGTTACATACGGCTTAATCTACAACTCTGTACAAGCAAACACCATCGCTATTGCAGTACAACCTTGGAATATCGACGCCTCTACAACAGGTCTTATTGTAGCCGCTCTATCTGCACTCGTTATCTTCGGTGGTGCCAAACGTATCGCTCAAACAGCTGAATTTTTAGTACCTTTCATGGCTGGTTTGTACTTCTTAATTGCTTTGTATATTGTCATTGCTAATATTTCTGTATTACCAGATGTGATTTCTGCTATCTTTACACAGGCTTTCACGATTGATTCTGCCACAGGCGGTTTCATCGGTGCTGCTGTAATGCAAGGCATCAAACGTGGTTTGTTCTCGAACGAAGCCGGCGAAGGTTCCGTTCCAAATGCGTCCGCTTCTGCTGATGTCAATCACCCTGTAAAACAAGGTTTAATCATGTCCCTTGGGGTATTCGTAGATACCATGTTTGTATGTACTGCATCTGCCTTCATCGTTCTTGTATCTGGCGAATATGTGCACTCAGATCTAACAGGTATCGCCCTTGTTCAACACAGTATTGGCCACCAATTAGGCTCTTGGGCGCCTGCAGTTATCGCATTATTTGTATTCATGTTTGCTTATAGTTCCATTATCGGCAACTATTTCTACGGCGAAGTGAATATTGCGCACATGACGAAAAATAACAAATTCGCTATCAACCTATTCCGTGCTCTTGTTATCATCATGGTCTATGTTGGCTGTATTGCTGAATTGAACCTTGTATGGAACTTAGCTGACTTGTTCATGGCATTCTTGGTGCTTTGCAATATTACTTCTATCTTGCGTTTAGGCAAATTAGTAACCATTGCACTCAAAGATTACATGAGTCAAAAATCTAAAGGTATTGAAGATCCAATCTTCGACCGCACTGTTTTACCAACACAAAAAGGTATCACTTGGTGGCATAAAGGTCACGAAAACGAATAATACTATACTGAAAGGGTCCTTCGGGGCCCTTTTTCGTACCCTAGTATATAATATGCTCTCCCCTTATATTTTGGGGGGGCACTGTGCCCCCATACATTACATAATCCGCATTATTTAGAATAAGAAGAGGAACGTTGGCACAGTGTGCACAACGTTCCTCTTTTTTGTTCTGTTTTGTATTTTGATTGTATTAGTTTACATGCCTGTATTCAATCACATTTGTTAGTAGCATTACAACGCATGTAGAATAATATACCTAACATATCTATGAGATTATTACTAATGTTGCAATCGCACTTTATACTGGTATAGCCCGCTCCAGTCGGAAGGAATAGATGTATACCTCTTTTACAGGGTATGGTGTTAATCGTTCCAAAGCTTCTTTATACAGCATCAGCTGAATGCGATATCGATCTACTAGAGCCTCTTCGTCTAGACGGTCGGTCTTATAATCCACTAGGACCCAAGCGCCGTCTTCTAGGAATGCCGTATCGATGATACCTTGTAGGAACAGATCTTCCCCGTCTAGCATCTCTGGGTACACACGATTCGCCGGAAATAGCATGCTGAATGGTAGTTCTCGTTCCACTCGCTGTGCTGTTAGCAATCGTTGCCCTAGGTCAGACTGAAAGAAATCATAAATCCGTTTTTCACTGATCGCTTTCCGTTCTTCATCCGTTAAGTATCCTTGTAACGCCAAGTTATCTAAGGCTTTCTGCAAAGATAGTCGTGTGTAGTTTTCCAACGGCAACCACTGCATCACTTCATGCATGAGGGTACCCCAACGGGCGCCACTGCGAATCGGCGTGGACTCATTCATGGAAGACAAGGCTACGTCGAAGGGTCCTAGGTCTACAGGAGCTTCTTCTGATATATCCTCTGCACCCTTTTCTTTGCCTTTCTCAGCACCGTTTTCCATGCCCTGCTCGCCAGTTGGCTCAGTATCGTCAGTACATGCATCCGGTATACTATCGAGCATACTATCGCCTATTAACATACCTTCTACGGAACTATCTGAGTCCTTACTAGAGTCTACTACGAGCAGTTCAGACCTATCTGGTGTCCCAGATTCTCCTTCTATATTGCTGTTATGTTGCTCTGTTCGATAGTCCGGCTCAATCATCTGCTTCGCCAGTTCTTCCAACTCCACAAAGCGCCGTTTAATTTCAGATACAGAGATTTTCCCCGCTCGTTCTGTAGAACTTTCATAAGGATAGACAGAGGTCAAGCGATCCACCACGATCGGATCCAATGGTGGCGCTTCCACCGGTAATTGGGCACGTACTTGTTCTAACATATCTACATCCACGGACGGTGTTTCCTGTGAAACACTGTAGTCATTCCCATCATGAACGTGGAAGGATACAGGACAATCTTTGTACGGTATATCTGGGAATTGCGGACTTTCTACCTCCGCAAATTGACGCAACTGCGTGCCCCCTGCGACGTGGCGAGCTAAACTCCGCAAAATCCAATCTAAATAGGAATTACATCCTAGAATCTGCTCTTTCGTGAAAGCACTTTCACCCCACTGCAAGACAGGCGCCACCCATTCGCCCATTTTCTTCGTGGCTGGTCGATCTGTAGAGCCATTGATGGACCCCTTCAGATAGCCTGTAATATACAGTTTATCTTTAGGACGAGTCAACGCCACATAGAGGATACGTTCCTCTTCAGCTTTCAAATTTTCTTCCAAAGCTTGGCGCACGAAAATCCAAGGCACGGAGTTATACATAACACGCAAGTCTGGGAAGTATCCTTTTAAGCCCACACCATATTCCTTGTGCAATAGCAAGGAGCGATTCAAATCCATTTTATTAAAGCCCTTTTGGGTGCCCATGAGGAATACTACAGGGAACTCTAAGCCTTTACTTTTGTGGATGGTCATAATGCGCACCACATTGTCCGCTTCACTCACTGTTTTGGCAACGCTCAAATCTTCTCCGGATGCCTGCAAGCTTTCAATAAAGCGCAAGAACCGGAATAAACCACGGTAATTGCCACTTTCATATTGTTTCGCTCGCTCATACAAAGCTAGCACATTGCCACGGCGCACCAAACCATTCGGCATGGCGCTCACGTATTCTACCACATGCAAGGTATCGTAGATGTGCCAAATTAAGTCCGTAATACCTTGACGACGAGACATGGTCCGCCAAGTATCCATGAAGTCCACAAAACGAATCCACCCTGCATTCTGGGATGCTTCTACAAATGGGCGCAATCCGCTCCACAAGCTGTTCTCCCCTACAGACAGACGAAGGCGCCCTAAATCGTTGGCATCCATCCCGATAAGAGGCGATTGCAAAACGATGGCCATAGGCAAGTCCTGCTCTGGATTATCGATGATTTGCAACAAGGACAGCATAAACTGCACTTCCATAGCGCTAAAATAGCCCGATTTCTCCTCTGCATAGGCAGGGATGCCCTCTCGCCGTAGTAGGTCGATCATTCGGCTCGCGGACCCGGAGATAGATCGTTTCAAGAGTACAATGTCTCGCCATTCCATGAGACGGAAAGTGCCATCTTTATCTTGTACCAAAGCTCCGTTGTTCTTTAACTCTTGAATTTTGCGGATTACAAAGAGCATTTCTTTTTCATCGTTCTCTAGGTCTTCTCCGTCTTCAGGATCTGTCTGTGCCTTGTCTTCATCACAGCAAAGAACGTGCACTTCTACGTCTCCACCTACCCATTCTGGTGGCGCCTCTTCTACGATGCGACCTGTGTGGAGAGCTTCTGCCTCACCATAGGTAAGGCCTGCCCCTTCATCGGTCATAATTTGCGAAAATATAAAGTTCGTTACATTTAGAATCGCTTCATGGGAACGGAAATTTTGTGACAAATCGATGCGCCGTTCCACGCCATTTACATCGTGGTCAAAGCGATGGTACTTCTCCATGAATAGCTGAGGATCTGCCATGCGAAATCCATAAATCGACTGTTTCACATCGCCCACATAAAAACGATTGTCCCCACGAGATACTAAATTCACGATGGCCTCTTGGACGCCATTCGTATCTTGGTATTCATCGACCATCACTTCTTTGAATGTGTCCTGTAACTCTAGCGCCACCTCCGAGGGTTGCAACGACTCTTCCGACTCAGGATCTACTAATAAGGCTAGGCATAGATGTTCCAAGTCAGAGAAATCGATCATGCCCGCTTCTTGTTTTGCCTGTTGAAAGTCCTCATGGAATCGTTTCACCAGCCCGATAATACCTCGTACCAACGGCACTAAGTACTCCATTTGCTCTCGCCAATCTTCTTCCGTAATAGCAAAGACACCTTTCGGCATGGCTTGCAATATCTCTTTTCCTTCAGCCAAAATAGCTTTAATTTCGCTCAAGATAGCTGGGTCACTTTCATTCATAGACTTAGTGGCACGGAGTATAGGGAAACTAAATCCCCCAATGCCAACTACACCGACATGCATAGCATCCCAGGTGTCTGCTTTTTGCATGGCTTGTAACAGTGTTTGCAATTCGCTGACCTTTTCCATCCATTTATCGAACCCATTACCTAACGTTGCCAAGCGCTGTGCCTCTTCATAGCGTTCTAACAGATACTCAATTTGCCGTTGTTGTTCTTTCCAAAATAATGTGCCCCAAGTAGTTTCTAACAAGGTTTGGTGTAAAGCACTTTCATAGGTAGTACAGACCTGATCTAACCAACGCATAGGCTGACTTTGCGCCAAGGCAAAGTTGTAAATTTGAAACACGGTCTCCCTCAAAACCTGGTCGGACCGTTCCGTGCTAAACATATCGCTCACATCGTAAATATTATACAAACCTTGTTCGTAGGCTTCTAGCAAAATGGCATCTAGCACATCGTAGCGCATAAGAGCCAATTCCCCTTCATTGCCGATGGTGAAAGACGGATCAATGTCTAGTTTATAGAAATAACTACGGATGACCCATTGGCAAAAGGAGTGCAAGGTGGAAATATGTGCGGACGGCAACATATTCAATTGTTCTTCTAAATAAGTATCCCCTGTAGCTTGAAACTCTTCCGCTAGTTTCACGCCGATACGAGCTTTCATCTCCGCTGCTGCCGCCTTTGTGAAAGTCACCACCATCAGTTCTTGAATACTTAGCTCTCGCCGTTTCAGGCGTTGTATCATACGCTCTACGAGGACTGCCGTTTTACCAGATCCCGCCGCAGCGGACACCAAAATAGTTTGGGATGGTAACTGCCCTGGTCTAGGTGCATCAATAGCGCTCTGTTGCGCATCAGTCCATTTCATAGGTAGCCCCTCCTGTTTGTAATGCTTCCATCTTCTCCAATGCTTCCTCTTCGGTCATGGTCTTAATATAGCGATATCTATTGCGGGTTCCATCAAAGCGGCATAAGGCTTGGAACTCACAATATTCACAAGGTCGTCGCTTATCCTTTTGGTACGGACTAATAGGAAATTCTCCATCCATCATCTGTGTACCACTATTGGAAATAATTTGTTTTGTGTATTCCTTCATGAGGACAAATTGTTCCATTGTCTTTAAACTCTTGGATGTGCGACTATCCGGAGTGCCATCCTTTTTCAGAACAATCGGTACATAAGGGGAATTACTTTGGTAAGCCCTTGTCACATCTAAGAATTGTAACACATCACCATCTACAAAGTATCCACTGTTTTTCAATTGTTGGCCTTCCGATTTTTCTTCCTCCGCCCGTCTGTGATTCACGACTTCAGACAATTTCACTTGCGGATTCCGCACATAGGTGTAGAGAGCAGCTGCCGTGCCAATTCTATCCTGTGTATTCTTCTCCAATGCCAATAAATAGGTCATTAACTGTAATTTCAAACCATAGTAAATTTCATCAGCTCGCACCGTTGTGCCCCCTGATTTATAGTCGATGACCGCCGCATAATGGCCAAGAGGACCACGATATTCATCGACACGGTCGATTTGACCACGCAGTACGATACTTTCACCATAGTTCTTACCCAAGGGAATGCGTACTGGGTACCAACCAGATTCGCCCATCCCAAAGCTTTGCTCAACTTCTGTAGTGGAAAACTCGCTTTTCTTGGACCAATCTACGAGGCGTGTTACCGTAGCCGATAAGGTGGATGTTAATCGAGTATACAATTGCGCTTCGTACGCATCTCGCTCCTCTGTGCCCATCACCGCATCTGCCGCTTCACGGCATAAGGATTCTTGTTCTTCCTCTGTTACATCACGCCATTGCCGACCTTGTTTTAATAAATATTCCCCTAAATATCGCAATGTCTCGTGCAGAAAAGTACCGATTTCAGGGGCTCCAAAGGATTTCACCTTTCGTGGGGCTAAGCGCAATGCATATTGGGCATAGAAACTGTATGGGCAACGATGATATCGTTCTAATCGTGTAACGGATCCCGTTAAGGCATCACTGCGTAGCAACAACCCTCGCACAATACTCTGCTCAATGCGTGGCACCGTATTGGAATCAAACATACCTCGTGTGGCAAAGAATACTTCACCTCCATAGCCCGATTCCAATCCCCAATTATAGAGACTCCACCATGTAGAGGAGATAGGTTCTCCTTTCATGAGGGCACTCATGCGGCTAGAAAAAAGACCTAAGCTCTGGGATGGTCGCCACAGGTAGTCCTGTTCTCGCCCCTCTGGCATAGATAGTGGCGCTTCTTCCATAGTTTTCACATACCCATATTGCTGTAAACGGCGCACTACCAAAGATGGTTCCATTTTAGACCCTTCTTCATCGGATGTGACATAGGACAGGTGCAGTCCTTGGCTAGCACGGGTGCAGGCTAAATAGAATAAGAAATTTTCATTGAACATTTGCCCTAAGGCACCCGCCGCTAGTTGCACACCTACCTTAGCCAACGCCGTCCGCTCTTGGTCACGCAGAATACCTTCGTCCCCCATTTTACGAGGAAATACGCCTTCATTGAGGCCTAGCACATAGACTTCCTTCGCATCTGTCATATAGCTACGGTCGATGGTGGTAATCGTCACATGATCCAACGATGGCGGTACCAAGGAGTAGGTCACTTCACTAAGTCCTTCCTCGATGATAAGTCCCATCTCTTCAGCATTTAACATTTCTGATCCTGTAACGGATGCACATTCCTCTAGCAATTGAATAGCATGTTTATAGATCTGTACATGGCTGGCACTTTCTTGTACATCCCCACGGCCTTCTGCTTCGTCATACCAATGTTTCAATTGCTCTGGAATGCGCCAGTCTTGCATGATTTGGAATAGGAACTCACTCCATTCCTGTCCCGTATGTGACAATTTACAGAAATCATAGATTGGACGCAAATATTCTAGGACGCGCATATGTAAAGCCTGCATCACAGCTCGTCGCTCTTCATCGTCCTCGCCACCATAGGTCCACACATCTCGTAACCACGCCGCCCCTTGAATGCCATATTCTAAACAATAGTTTTCTAATCGGTCTACTTCTTCCCGTGTGAAAGGCGCAAAATCCGTTTTCAGTAAGCGGAATACCGCATCATGATCAAAAAAGGTGCGATGTACATGGAAGATACCTTGCAAAAACTCCGCCAAGGGATGGCTAGTCATCATCTTCCGTTGATCCGAGAAGAAAGGAATGCCATAATTCATGCAAGCTTTTTCCAGTACATCACCATAAGACTCCATGTCCCTCAATATAATGGTACAGTCTTTCCAGCGATGTTCCTCTTCTTGACGATATGCTAAAATCTTACGACATACCGCATCAGCTTCCCGTTCTCGATTGTAGGCACTTACCATGGTCAACGAATCTTCGGTGGTATTTGCTTTCATAGGTGTTTTAAAAAATTGTGTGTTCAATTGTTGCAGTACAGGTGTCCCTCGATAGACGGTGTTCATATCATGCACTACTGCCTCTGGATACCAAGTCATCATATCTCGGTACGTCTCCCAAACACGGAAATACATAGATCCCTTGCGACTATGCACCTCTTCCTCCAAGGATGGCAAACTGATCGTCATATGACAGGATTCACTAAGGGAAAACAGCCGTTGAATCAATCGATATTGTAGTGGCGTAAACCAATGAAATCCATCCACAAAGACATGACACCGTTCCATCAGTGGCGACTGTGGTAAGATTTCGATCAATGTTTCCATAGAATCTTGGACGCCTAACTCTTCCAGCGCTGTATCGTAGCGTTCTAATAACAAGGATAATTCTTGTAATTTTCTGCCCAACACCATAGAGTCTACCTGTTGTACCGCCCCCGACAAGTCCTCTGGCGTTACACCAAAGGCTTTACACTCCGTCAAGAGACCTTGTATGACATCTCCAAAATGAGGTTGTTTCGCTGCCTGTTTAAACAAGTCCAATTCCCCTGCGGATTGCTTTAAGAGCACTCGAAGGACTAATTTCTTGCCAATCTCCGACAGGCCTCCTTCTTTCACTTTTCCTAAGGATTGATACACTTGGTAGGCTAGCCGTGTCATACCCACCACACGCACCGTGGTGAACCCTTTTTCCTGACGATACTCCGCTAACTTGCGCTCCATCATATACGTCGCAGGGTCTGGCACAAGGACGATAATCTGGTGGTCTGGATGGTCTTGTAAAATTCGCTCTATCTCTGCGAAACAAGCCGTGGTCTTTCCCGTACCCGCTCCGCCAATATATAACTGTGGTTGCATGTCCAACTCCTTTTCCTCTCAATACGTTGTATCTATCTCTATCCTATCATGTCTAGGGCACTTAGTAAAATTGCCAGGTCCCTCAACCGATTGACCTGGCAATAGTATGTATGTAATTAACGGTACGCTACCCGTTTTGGTTGCATATCGTGAAAGTGCAAGCGCTCCTTCGCTGTGGCTTCCCAATCGGTGCCCGGTTTGCCATAATTGGCGTACGGATCAATGGACAAGCCCCCACGTGGTGTAAATTCGCCCCATACTTCAATATATTTAGGCTCCATCAATGCCACTAAATCTTTCATGATGATATTGATACAATCTTCGTGAAAGTCTCCATGGTTGCGGAAACTAAATAAATATAATTTTAAAGATTTACTTTCCACCAATTTTTCATCTGGTACATAGGAAATGTAAATCGTTGCAAAGTCCGGTTGCCCCGTCATGGGACAAAGGCTCGTAAACTCTGGACAATTGAATTTCACAAAATAGTCATTCCCTGGATGTTTATTCGGAAATGCTTCTAGCACTTGCGGCGCATAATCTGTAGGATAGTCCGTATGGCTACCTAAAGCATGAACACCTTGTAATTCTGCTGCATTACGACCACTACTCACGAACTAAAGCCTCCTTATTTTTATACACTACTCTCTCTAATGCATTGATGAGGAAGTAGCTCACCACACCACACACGAACTGACCTACTACGAGGGAGCTCACTAATACCCAGTACGGAACTGGCAAGAAATAGGTCAACCAAATTGGTACAATCAATCCTGGTACAAAAGTAATGATAGGAATCAATACCCAGTTGCCTAAGCCTTGACGCTTCGCAAGGACAATCAAACCTGTTGTCAATAATCCTACGATGGCTCCACCGATAGCATCCACTAAACCAAAGCCGCCCATCACTGTATTGCTCACAAAGTTTGCAATACCAAAGGCTGGAATGGTGAATGGGAAGATCGCTGACAATCCATACAGCGCTGTGGCAATACGCACTTGATACTGACCAAAGGCAAAGCCTTGTGTACCGATCATAAGCGCCAAATACATAGCGATGGAAATGGCAGAAATCGTCAATCGTTGTGTGTTGTTAAATTGTTTCATTATAACTCCTTAGTTTTGTTTACAGACAGGAGGATCTCGAACTGTCTATCTAATACCTACCACGACATAGGTCGTAGTCACCTAGAACATTTCTAGGATTTTGAATGGTTCCGGATATTCCAATACACCTTGTAAAGGCTCTGCTTGGGCATCAAGTTGAATCCCCATCATATGATCCCGGTCCAATCCTGCTGGCGGTTCTACGCCAAATTTGTGTGCAAAATCATAACCTAACCGTGGATAGTATACATTACTACCATGTACAAATAAGTAAGAGTATCCCATTTTACGCGCCAACCGTTGACCTTCTAAAATGAGCGCACCTCCTACACCATGTCCACGCATAGATTGCGCTACTGCCAGTAAGCCCAAGATGAGTACGTCCTGATTGCCTACTTTACCACGCAAGAACATACCATACCCTGCAATGGCGTTATCGATAACAGCCACTAAGGATAACTTAGGAATATACGCATCAGACTCGCGCAATAATTCCACTAGTTTATATTCTCGCCCTGTACTGCGATCTGCATTGATATAGGCTTCACGCACGAGAGCTGTGACCGTATAAAATTCACGCTTTTTCTCTTCTCGTATAATCATAGTTCCTCCGGTTCATGATGAAAGTACACCAAATGGATTGCTAACCTTTAGTATACCGAACTTTTTCGATAATAGCAAATGTATTTCCCTTATTTCTTAGTTTTCTTCGCCAGTCTATCTCGTTCTTTTTGGTCTTGTTTTGCCAATTTTTCTTGTTCCTTAGCTTGCTGTTTTGCCAATTGAGTTTCCTTCTTAGCCTGTTGTTTTGCTAATCGCTCTTGTTCCTTCGCTTGCTGTTTCGCCAATTTTTGTTCTGCTTGTAACTTAGCGCGCTCCGCTTTTGCCAATCGTTGTTGCTCTTTCTTTGCCAATGCCTCTTGTTTTCGTTGAGCTTTCTCTAATTGGCGTTGGGATTGAGCATCTAACCGTTCTTGTTTGCGTTCTGCTTTTTGCAATAGAACCCATTCTTGTTTAGCCACTTTCATAAGCGGTCGTTGTTCCTTTTTGGACGCATCCCATTGACCGCTAGCCATAGCCTCTTGTACTTCTCCATCAATTGGTTGTAAGGCTACATTTCCTTGATTCTTCACCGAAGGCACTACTAACTCTAAATGACTTCGTTGAGAAGATCCTTGTTGAGAGGTGCGCACCTGTACACCGCTGCGATTTGGCAAAGCAGATGTATCAATCTGGAAGGCCTCCATTTTCTTTTGGATTTCTTCTTTCGTCAAAGCTGGTTCCACTGCGATTGGGGTACCCTCATCCGTACTATCCCCCTGTGCTTTACCTAATTTTGCTTCTTCTTGTTCTATTTCATAGTTCATAATGGACCGACGATTTTCATTGTACAGTCGCAATGCCAACATTCGGTCACTTTCATTCATGGTTTCACGACGTGATACCACATCTGCCATCATAGGGATGAGTTCTTTTCTAGTGAATGCTCGTGACCCTAAGTCTATCCCTTTA
Organism: Veillonella sp. VA137; assembly: GCF_003992015.1. GTDB lineage: Bacteria > Bacillota > Negativicutes > Veillonellales > Veillonellaceae > F0422. The sequence goes on along the minus strand of NZ_RQVK01000009.1, from coordinate 10,866 downwards.
GTATCCGTAATCGCTCCATGTTTTACCAAGGTCATGAGCGCTTGGTATTCCCAATCAGGAGGACTCACTACACCATATGGGTTTGCTTCTGCTTGCGCCACTGTCAATCCGCCAGCTACCAATGCCAATACTATATAATATCGTAATTGTTTCATATCTATATCCTTTCTATTACCTATGCCGTCCTACATACTGCGCCTTTGGAAAGTCTGCTAGCCAAGCGTCTTCGCCACTAGTACGAACAGCGACGACCACCGCCGTAGCAGGTCCGCCACTATGATCTAACTCATCATCAGTCAGTTCTATGGACTCCATGGATGCCCCTTCTAAATAGCTGACCACCGTCAACTCTTGGCGGATACCTCTAGAACCAATGGGCACCACACGAGATGTGCTAGGATGTGCCAAGGCTCGTTTCACCTCATCATAGGTAACAATCCACTCTGGTTGTTCTAGCACCTCATGACCTACTAAGGGTTTCCCTAATACGTACACAGCATAGGGTTCTCCTGTGCCAAGCATTTCTGGCTCCCCGATTCCTAAGGCAGTAATCCCTACAGAGGTAGTGCTTACTTTCATATTACTTTCATGGCTACCATTAATGGGCACAGTAATACCTAGTGTATCCAGTTCTTCTTGAATCCCCTGTACCACAGAGATCACCACCGTATCGTAGTCGCCGCCAATGAGGTATTGTATGGCTTTCACAGTACCTCTAGCGCATAGAATTTCGAGCATTGCCACACGAGCTGCGAAGGCACCCACCATGGCATAGGGTACAGCTAGCACATCATGCTCCTGTAACCCAATACCACTGCTAATATCACTGGCAATGATCCAATCTTCATTCTCTTTCAAGGAAAGTCTTGTTATATCACGCATGTCGTTTACCACCAAACACTCGATTCAACTGACTCACTACAAGAGCCGCCCCTACATAGTTCAACACATAGGCTAAGGACAGAGGCACAAATAAAATGGCAACAACCCCTGTACTCTGTGTCATCCATGCAATCACGGCGATCCCAATACCAACATTAACAATATACCCCAGTATACCACTCACTACATAAGAGAAAGATGAAGTCATTCGTTTCATTATATATCCAATACTAGCCCCAGTCCCTGCCATAATAATAGCGACCGCTACATGAATGGGTACACTGAGAGGAAAACCCGTGGAGGCAGCTGTTGCTATATGTCCTAAAGCACCTAGCACAGCCCCCGCTACAGGACCTAACAGTAAGGCTCCCACAAAGGCTGGTGATGAATCAAATCCAATGGAATACACTCCAAAATGGATCTGTCCGCCAATAGCGCAAAGAGCAATCAATAAGGCATAGGCCGTCATTGTTCTAATATTCATAATAACCACTCCTAGGGAAGAACAAATCATAATTTCTACCTTTATTATAGGTGACCCTACCGCATAAAGCAATCATTCATGGTCTTTTCATGTACAACGGCTATACTACTTCCATATATCTCTTTAAAGTATATTAAAAATACGATACAATACAACTATATACTAACCTATGAAAGGAGCTCTTATGAAAGTCTTAATTGTTGAAGATGAAGAAATGCTGAATAATATTATCGCCAAACGTTTAAAGGTAGAGTCTATGATTGTAGACCAATGCTATAACGGCGAAGATGGATTAGATTATATCTCTACGTCCAGTTATGATGTGATTGTCATGGACATTATGATGCCAAAAATGGATGGTCATGAAGTGGTGAAACAAATGCGCGCTGAAGGCAACAAAACACCAGTCCTCTTCTTAACTGCCAAGGATGCCCTAGAAGATAAAGTGTCTGGCTTAAACCTAGGGGCCGATGACTACTTAGTGAAGCCCTTTGAGTTTGACGAACTCATCGCTCGCATCTATGCCTTAGCTCGCCGTGGTCGCAACCAAGCGGTAGAAGATATCACTGCTGGTCCTTTGCGTATCAACCATAAAAGTCGATCTGTCTTTCTTAATGACGAGCCCTTAACGTTAACTGCCAAAGAATTTGACTTGTTATTCTATTTAGCAAGCAACCCCAATATCGTCTTGTCTCGCCAACAAATTCTCGACCATGTGTGGGAATACGACTATGAAAGTTACTCCAACCTCATCGACGTATACATCAAAGACTTGCGCAAAAAAGTCGACATCGATGAAAATAAAAAATTAATTCAAACGGTTCGTGGCGTCGGCTATGTATTCCGCACCGAGGAATAATCTATGCGCTCTATCGTCAATCGTATGTACCATGATATCATACAGCCTATATGGCATCCTATAGAGGCCGTTCTATTACGTGTTCCTTTGGTGTATAAGATCACTAGTTGGTATTCTATCTTTCTCTTGCTGATGATTGGGCTCCTTGCTACATTCGTAATGCAATTTACCCACATTTGGGATCAAAACGAAATGCGTACAGACTTGCAACAAAAAGTCATTGAGGCTGCTAATCATCCAAAAAAATACAAACCTTTTGATGAGGGTATCTTTCTGTTGGTCTACTCCCATGACGGCATCATCTTACGAGGTAATCCACCAGACCGATTCCCTAAAAATACGCCACCTTCTTTTGATGGTATCACCGAAGTCAACCAAGATGCTCACTCTTTCTTGTATTATGATGCTCCTATCCATCATCAAATTGGTGTACAAGGCTACATTCGTGGCGTTGTGCCCATGAGTTTTCTAGATAGAAAATCAAACAATATGTTCCTAGCTTTATTGCTAGGAGGCATCTTATTCGTCACTGTTGCCACCATTGGTGGATATTGGATTATCCAGCGTGGTTTAAAACCAGTGCGCACCGTAACAAGCTTAGCAGAACAAATTTCATTGAAACGAGATTTGTCGGAACGGATTGAAAATATCCCTCAATCGGGAGATACCATGTATCAGTTGGCATCTACTTTCAACCATATGCTCAGTAGCTTGGAAGAGGCATCGAATCGAGAGAAACGATTTAATTCCGATATATCCCATGAGTTGCGCACTCCTATCGCTGTCATCCAAGCAGAAAGTGATTACGCCCGCCAATATGTGTCTTCTTTAGAAGAAGCTAAGGAAAGCTTTCAAAATATTTTCGTCCAAAGTAAGGGCATGGCTGATATGGTATCCCAATTACTAGAAATAGCACGCCTAGATAGTTTAACCAATATCGATAAGGTACCAGTTCCCCTTTCAGAGGTAGCACAACAACTAGCCTCTACCTATGCTCGCTTGAGTCAGGATAAGGGACTGACCTTCACTAGCCATATTGATCCCTCCATCGTTGTACATGGTAATCAAATCTTATTACAACAAGCGATGGCCAATCTGTTGGATAATGCCTTCAAATTTGCTCATCATTCCATCCATTTTGAAGTTTCCTTAGGTGATACGATTCGTATCTTCGTCCAAGATGATGGTATCGGCATCCCTCCTGAAAGCATTCCTATGATTTGGGACCGCTTGTACCAAGTAGACCCCTCTCGTACGTCAAAAGAAAACAAAGGTCTCGGACTTGGACTCTTCTTTGTACAAAATGTTGTACAACTCCATGAAGGTACGTTAGAAGTAGAAAGCGCACCAGACGTACGCACCGTCTTTGGATTCCATTTACCTATACAATCCGAGATGGATACAGATCCGGAAACGAAGGTATAGAATCTCTGACCCGTATTCCCCCTAATACAGAGATATATCTAACAACACATACATAGTCAGTAAGGCACTGTAACAAAATACTGTATATACAATAGAGGAACGTTGACCAACATGATCAACGTTCCTCTATTTGTATATGTAAATTATTTTGGTTCTTCTACTAAGCGACCCGCCACATAGCGTTTCATAATATGACGATCATCACCGATATATATCCATCGCTCCAATCGCTCTTCTAAAGACCGTTCATTGGCATCAAACATAGACGTATCGTCGATGATAAGAGCATCTAACTCATAGCCTTCTTCAAAGCTACCTACCTTACCAAAGAATGTTCCTCCACCCTTAGTGGCTAAGTAGAAAGCTTCTCTTAAGGTCAATGGTGCATATTGATTGTCTACTTCTACCCATTTCATTTTAGATAAGCCAATGGCTTCCATCAACACTTTCGCCATGGACACTGCATGTCCCCCTGAAATGTCTGATCCTAATCCCACTGGGATATGATGTTCTAAGAGTTTACGAATCGGTGCAATACCGCTGGATAAATTGACGTTAGAGTAAGGACAATGAGACACCATCGTCTGCGTTTCTTCCATGCGATCCATCTCTTCATCACTCAAATGAATGCAATGGGCCATTACCGTTGGAGTCTGTCCCATCAGTTGATGTTCATAATACACATCGGTATAACTATCTGATTCAGGATGCAACGCTGATACCCATTCAATTTCCCCATAATTTTCAGACAAATGCGATTGTACCGGCACATCGTATTCCTTGGCCAGTTCCCCTAATCCTCGCATCAGTTCACTTGTACAGGACGGCACGAAACGCGGTGTAATAATCGGTTTCACAAGGGGTCCAAATGATTTCGATGCTTCCAACCAAGCTTTCGTATCTGCTAACGACTGTTCCGTAGTCTCAATCAGGAAGTCTGGGCTATTTCGATCCATATTCACCTTGCCTACTAACGCAGATAACCCCGCTTCTTCCAATAGTTTCATCAACACTACTGTGCTGTCCTTGTGGATCGTACCAAAGAGAATACTACGGGTAGTACCATGTCGCCATAGATCACGCACAAAAGCACTATATACTAGACGGGCATACTCTGGATCGTTAAACTTCGTTTCCTCTGGAAATGTATACGTCTCAAGCCAAGGTAATAACTCTTTATCCATACCAAGACCACGATTACAATATTGTGGTGCATGGGCATGGGTATCTACAAAACCCGGAATGATAAGTTGGTCTCCATAGTCAACTACAGGCAATCCCTCATAAGAACTTGGCAAAGTTTTACCACAGTACACAACCACACCATCTACAGCTACAATATATCCATGTGATATAGCTACCAACTGTGTTGGACTCGGTGTGTGCAGAATATGTCCTTTCAAAATCAATGTGTCTTGCATAGAACCACCTCCGTGTATAACCTTATACAATTACCGTATGAAGTTCACAATAGTATGCGCATGTAGCATGCTTTGTATGAGTGAATTATATCACACTTAGTGTATACCGTCTATCAACTTATAGAATGTTCGGGCGATTTCCATGGACTTTCAATACTAAAGAGCCAATGATCATCATCCCTATACCTGCTACGAGGAATACATATGAGGTACCCCAATAGGTCGCCACTATGCTAGCAAATAAAGGGCCCATCATATTTCCCAATTGCTGCGATGTCGTGGCTAGCCCAAATACTCGACCACGCACTGACGGATCGGTATTCACTGTCATAGCAGATCCAAGGGATGGAAAGATACCCACAATGAACACTCCTATGAGTAGTTGCAATGCCCCAAACCACCATAGGCCAAATGGTAAACTTTGCAATAATAATACGGTTCCCGTACCCAACAACCCATACGAGATAACCTTAAAGTATCCTCGTCGTTGTCCATAAGCCGCCCACACATTAGTCATAATCATACCCATCACACCGCCACCACTGAGAATAGACCCTGCTAACATGGCAGCCCCTTCCATGGAACCTTTTAATTCGCCCACATAAATGGCCACGATAGGTTGTAGCATGAGCATGACAGATTGCACTAGAAAATATAACCCTAAAATATGGAGCAATACCTTATTTCGTTTCGCCTCTTGTAAATCTTCTTTAAAAGAAGTAACTTTCACTGGGGCTACACTTTCAACCTGTGGTTCTTTCACAAAGATGGCGATGGCGGCGGTAACGATAAATAAGGTAATGCCCGCCACTATAAACACAGGACGCATCCCTACCGCTAATTCTGTTAATCCACCGGTTAAGGGGCCCACTGTATTCCCTAGAACTAATCCCATCTGAAAGATACCCATCGCGGTGCCCACTCGTTCCTTCGGCACCGACAACGATACCATGGTCATGGCGGCTGGCATAAATCCATTGGCAAAGCCTTGAAACGCACGCACTAATAAAAATTGATATTCATCTTGTACAAAGGCGCTCCATAAATAGGAAACGCCAATTAAAATCCCTGCCCGGACTGCCATGAGCTTCTTTCCATGCTGATCTGCCAATCGCCCCCATACGGGAGCCATAATCGCTGCAATAAAAAAAGAAATAGAAAATGACAAGCCCGACCAAAGGGCTAAGTGTTCCTGTTCCACTCCCAGTTCTAACAGGTATACGGGAAGAAAAGGAATAATCATTGTATAGCAAATGGCTAGCAGCGACATTCCTATCGTGAGAATCCACACTGCTACCATCCCTGTTTGTTGTAATCGTTTCATATTTCACATCCTCTACTAACTTCAAATTTTAACCTTATTGTAACATATCTACTACTTGGTCCAACAAACCCCTCTGGATTTGAAGAAATAAAAATAGAGGATAGTTGATGTGGTATCAACAATCCTCTACTCACCTTACAAGTAAGTTTAATTAGATTTTATAGCCTTTTACATTATGTAGTACTTTGTACAATAAGCTTTGCAATACTTGTAGGTCATCAGGTGATAAGCCAATGTTTACCTCAATTAACTCAGGAATGTGGCGAACCTTTTTCTGCAATGATTGTCCCTTTGCTGTTAAAGTAATCTCCATGGAACGCTCATCCTCTTTTACCCGCTCACGTACAATGAATCCTTTTAATTCTAGTTTCCTTAACAATGGTGTTAATGTTCCGGAATCTAGGAACAATCGAGTTCCAATAGCTTTTAAATTCACGCTTTTCAATTCCCAAATAACAGACATCACTAAATATTGCGTATAGGTCAACCCAACCTTAGTCAATTCTGGTTGGCATGCCCGAAACACTTCTTTAGCTGCTGCATACAAAGGAAACCCCACATGGGTTTCTACGTCTAATCTTTCTTTCTCTTTTTTCACTTTCAACTTCCCTTACCCTTTTCAATGCTTACACTGAGAAATGTCGGTCGATGACATCCTGTAATGTTAAACTTTGCATGTACTCGCGTAAATGATTTTGTAAATGCTCCCATAATGGTAATGTACGGCATCCATCGCTCATTGGACATGTGTTCACTTCTTCCTCTAAACAAGCCACAACGGCAATGGAATCTTCTGTAGCCGCAAGAATATCATACACTGTATACTCTTTTGGTTCTTTGGTTAATTGATAGCCACCGTATTTACCACGCACACTTTTTACATATCCTGCCGCACTCAATCGTGCTACAATTCCTTCTAAATATTTATCAGAAATTCTTTGGCGCTCCGCCATTTCGCGAATAGATACATTCCGATCTACGCTATGTTCTGCTAAGTCCACTAGAACACGTAATGCATATCGACCTTTAGTAGAAATTTTCATAGATAATACCTCTTCAAAAGTAGGATTTATTCCTAGTCTCTATTATATCTATAACAACGAAGTTTGTCTATATAGATTGTGTACATATTTAGTATGCAAAATGCATAACTACCACGCATTATACTCATATATACAATATCTCGCTGTATATTTACACACACTGAAAACCAATGTCACCTCTCAGTGTACTTCTCATTTATTTATTAGTTATTTTTATATAATTATCTTGCTTTTATAATTTTTTTGAATATATTCTATCAGAAAACCTATCCTTATAACTTCCTCTATGCTACAATAAAAGAGCATTTTTATTTAATTATTTAGGAGGTTTCTCATGTTAGAACGCGTATTCGCCCTAAAAGAGCGAAATACTACGATCCGTACAGAAGTCCTTGCAGGACTGACTACTTTCATTACCATGGCATATATTTTGCTATTGGCACCCAACTTGCTAAGCTTAGCGGGTATGGACAAAGATGCTGTATTAATTGCTACAGCCTTAGGGGGCGGTTTAGTCACTATCGCCATGGGACTGTTTGTTAATTATCCTATCGCTTTGGCGCCTGGTGTTGGTCTATTGGCCTTCTATTCTTTTACCGTGGTCCTTGGCATGGGATTAACCTGGCAAACAGCATTAGGTGCTGTATTTATTTCTGGACTCGTCTTTCTTGTACTGACGTTAACTAAAATTCGTCAACTTATCATTGAGGCTATTCCGTCTTCTTTAAAAATTGCCATTACCGTAGGTATCGGCTTATTCATTTGTATCATTGGTTTAAAACTATCTGGTCTTATGACCATCGCCTTATCTTTGCAGCCCGGCACATTGAACGATATTGTGACTGCCAAAGGTCATGGAGCACCTGCCGCATCAGAAACCTTATTAACATTAGGTAACTTAGGCAATCCAGAAGTTCTCTTATCCCTATTCTCTTTATTTTTCTCCGCCGCTTTGATGGCTCGTCGAGTAACAGGAGCTCTATTGATTGGTGTCATCGTCACATCCATCATTGCCTATGCTACCGGTATCGCTAGCTTACCAGATTCTCTAAGCATTATGGCGATTCCAGACTTCAGTAAGATTGCGTTTATGGAACTAGACATTCCCTCTGCTTTCCAAGTAGGTCTTGTAACCATTATCTTCTCTTTTACTTTCGTTGAACTATTCGACTCCATGGGTACCTTAATTGCTACCGCCTCCAAAGCTGGCATTGCGGATCCTAAAAAAGGGGAGTTCCCTGGTCTTGGTAAAGCGATGATTGTGGATTCACTAGGTGTAAGTTTTGGTGCTATGCTTGGTTCTAGTACGATTACGGCTTTCGTTGAAAGTGCTGCCGGCGTTGGCGCTGGTGGTCGTACAGGATTGACAGCTGTCACTTGTGGTATCATGTTCATCCTTTGTTTATTCTTTGCTCCATTAATCGCATTAGTTCCCAATGCAGCTACAGCTCCTGTACTGATTTTGGTAGGCGCCTTGATGATGGAGGCTATCCGTGAAATTGATTTCTCTGACTGGACAGAAGGTTTCCCTGCCTATTTAGTTATTGTGTTGATGCCTTTCACATACAGCATCGCCAATGGTGTAGCAGCAGGTCTCATCGTATATCCGTTGATGAAATGTATCACTGGCCGTCATAAAGATGTGCATTGGTTCATGTACGTATTAGGGACTATCGTATTAGCAAAATATGTATTCTTTGATTAATCGATTCTCATTAACACTCAACTAAATAAGTATAGGCATATATGGTATGAATTACATTATATTCTACCCATATATGCCTATTTTATTCCGTCCCTTTCTATCCTATGTATATCAACTCTCAATTATGTGATTTTTGTCACAAATTTTTATCAACTATCTTTTTTTCTCATGGTTGCTATGCTATAATGTAAACATAATTTGTTATAGAGGAGGAGGTTTTACTATGTTAGAAAGGTTATTCGCACTGAAAGAGCGGAACACCTCAGTTCGCACAGAGATCCTCGCTGGTCTCACCACATTTATTACCATGGCATATATTTTGCTACTAGCGCCTAACTTATTAGGATTGGCTGGAATGGACAGAGATGCCGTATTAATCGCTACTGCTTTAGGTGGTGGTTTGGTTACTATGATTATGGGACTATTTGTTAACTATCCATTAGCCTATGCACCAGGTGTAGGGCTCTTAGCATTCTACTCCTTTACAGTAGTTATTGGTATGGGACTAACATGGCAAACAGCGTTAGGTGCCGTCTTCATATCTGGTCTCGTCTTCTTTGTATTAACTGTAACAAATATACGTTTACTTATCATCAAGGTGATCCCTGCATCGTTAAAGTTCGCTATCACCGTAGGTATTGGCTTATTTATCTGTATTATCGGTTTAAAACTATCCGGATTAATGACCATTTCTCTATCCTTACAACCAGGCACCTTGCATGATATTATTGCTGCTAAAGGTCATGGCGCTCCTGGAGCTTCTGAAACATTACTAAGCTTGGGAAATCTTAAAAATCCAGAAGTTCTCTTATCTTTATTCGGATTGTTTTTCTCCGCTGCTTTGATGGCGCGCCGCATCACAGGTGCCTTACTCATAGGTGTCATTACCACATCGATTATCGCCTATGTAACAGGTATTGCTACGCTACCTGAAACATTAACATTTATGGCCATACCTGATTTCAGCAAAGTCGCATTTATGCAGCTAGATATCGGCTCCGCTTTTCAAATTGGGCTTATAACTATCATTTTCTCGTTCACCTTTGTGGAATTATTTGACTCCATGGGCACATTGATTGCTACCACAGCCAAAGCTGGTATTTCCGATCCAAAAGCTGGCAAGTTTCCGGGCTTGGGAAAAGCGATGATTGTGGACTCTCTCGGCGTTAGCTTTGGGGCTCTGCTTGGTTCTAGTACAATTACAGCTTTCGTTGAAAGTGCCGCGGGGGTTGGTGCTGGTGGCCGTACTGGTTTAACTGCTGTCACTTGCGGATTTATGTTCATTCTTTCCTTATTCTTTGCTCCATTAATCGCCTTAGTACCGAATGCAGCCACTGCTCCTGTATTAATTCTTGTAGGTGCTTTGATGATGGAGTCCATTCGTGAAATTGATTTTTCCGATTGGACAGAAGGTTTCCCTGCCTACTTAGTTATCGTTTTAATGCCTTTCACATACAGCATTGCAAACGGTGTAGCTGCCGGTTTAATCATCTATCCAATTATTAAAGTCATCACTGGTAAGCATAAAGAAGTACACTGGTTTGTGTATGTTATGAGTGCCATTGTATTGGCTAAATATGTATTCTTTGGCTAATTACATAGTAATATAACACTAGGCATATGAATGTTAAATTTACTTAAAACAAAGGGCTCTATACTAAATGTTGGGGCTACTCATATAAGAGTAGCCGCCAACATTCTTTTTTTGTAATAAAATAGACAT
>NZ_RQVK01000008.1 GCF_003992015.1 Veillonella sp. VA137 | reverse complement strand
CAACACTGTGTTGTGGCGACTAGATTATAATAACAGATTCACAATTTCGTGTCAACAGTTATTTTAATCTTTTTTAATTTTCTTAGTTAATAACTTTTGAGAAAATTAAAAGTGCTTGTGTCTCAAGCACTAAAAGTATTATATGCTATTTACCAATAATTTGCAACCCCACTTTTTTGTATTTATATATATTTTTTCTATAGAATTCTCCTATATAATCTAGCCCTTCTTAAAACAACTAAATTAAGTACACCTAATCTAAAGCACAATGTACACCTCTTGCTTGTAATTATAATCGTTTTTTTATACCCTCATGTGACGGGACTACTTATGTTTCTTCTGATTAACGTAGTTATACACAGAACAGTTTGTTTGGCTCCTTACTACCTAAATTCCCCAAACATCATAAGAGCACAGCATCCCCCACACTAGAATGCAGTCATGCGTAGTAGTCTTATGACGGTCTTATATCAGTCATATAAACAAAAATATAGAAACGAGCAACATGTTCCTGAACAAACATTACGTAGTGCCGTTTGTGAAGGAATGTGTTGCTCGTTTTCTTTTGCTATATACAGATGAAACCGTCAAAGACTACATAGCATTACAAATGAAACCCTTGAGTTTTTGCCATTTCCACCAAAGCACTGCGTTTCTCATCTTTCATCTGTAATCGTCCCACTACTTGATCTGTAAATTTTGGCAATGGGTAATTCGGGCTACGAAGATCATAATATTGGTTCATTTCTTCATCATAATCTTCTAGTAGTTCATGATAATTATCAAATGTGCTATACGCATCGTCAAACACATTTGCTTCTCTTGGCATACGCGGTTTCAACGCTGGTTTTTGATCTGCCATACCTAAGCCAAGTCCTACCACAGGGAATGTTAATTCAGGTAATTTCAAAATTTCAATCATCTTCTCTGCATCATTTAACACACTACCTAAATATACTGTACCATATCCTGCCAATTCTGCTGCGGTCACCATATTTTGTGCCGCTAGGCAAGCATCAGTCCACCCTTGAAAGAATCGATCCGCATCACTTGCCGTATCAAGGTTTAGCCCTTTTTCTTTCATAATTTGTGCATTGCGATAGGCATCCACCACAAATACAAACAATTCAGGCATATCTTTCACATAGTCTTGTTTACATACTTCTGCAATGGCTGCTTTAATTTCTGGGTTCACAATACGGATGATACTGAATGTTTGCATCCCCATGCTTGTAGCAGTCCGTTTCGCTACATCTAACAAAATACTTAAATGTTGCGGAGATACTCGCATCGGTTTATATTGTCGAATACTTTTATGATCTAACATAATATCAATAGGGTTCATAGTTTTACTCCTAACCTTCATCATACTTTCACATAGTTTATGTAGTATAATAACAAATACTAGATGTACTGTATATATACCATTGTAGGGTACTTATTTTTTCTTTGTCAACAGGTACATCATATAGAAAGGACGATTTTATGAAACATTCATTGCTTTTGAAAGCTTTCACTATCGGCGCACTGATGACATCTGCCACAGTGGGCACTATGGCTGCAGATATGACTGCAAATATGTCCGCTGGAGAAATATCCGTCACAGGCCAAGCTGTTCGCCAAGTGGCACCATCCTATGCATTACTTAACCTTGGGGTATCTAGCAAAAATACGTCTGTTCAATCTGCAAAATCTCAAAATGATGCGATTATGTCTAAACTTATCTCATCCCTACAACATTTAGGCGTATCTAGAAATAATATCCAAACATCTAACATTACTATCAACCCTAATTACGATTACATTGATGGGAACTCAAAATTAAATGGTTATAATGTAAACAACACTGTTGTTGTAAGGGTCTATGACACATCCTCTATTGGAAAAGCCATCGACGCAGCTATTGCTAGTGGCGCTTCTGATATCAATTCCCTTACCTTCCAAACCGATGTATCCCAAGAGATAGAAGATCAATTATCTGCATCTGCCATTAGTGATGCACGCCACCAAGCGGAAGTGATTGCAAAATCTCTTGGCCGCGAACTAGGTCCTGTTAAATCCGCAAGCTTAGGAACTACACGCACACAGACTATGGAGGTAAACCCTAGATATGCTATGCTTGCAGTAAAATCTATGGATTTATCTAGCTCTACACCTATAGAGAAGGGAGATATGTCCGCTAACAAAACAGCAAATGTAGTATTCTATCTGCAATAGAATCTATATCTCTTGATACAACTATCTGATTGCCAAAATATGTGCATTCACATACACCTCTAATGATGCAGTTGTACATATCACTTACTATATAAATATAGCCCCCACAAGAAACGTCATCCTATGTATGGCGTTTCTTCATTTTTCTAAAAAAAGCTGTAGCGAACCTAATCATCGGTCGCTACGGCTTTTTCTTAGGCACAACTTTAAAGCTATCATGCATTTGCTTTTTCATATCATCTGATAATGGACACGGCCATTCATTGATATCATTATGCTTCTTTAATTTTTTTAAATCCTCAGGACTTAATTTTTGCTTTTCTGCATCGTCAAATGTAATCATGATTCCATCACCTCTACTTGGAATACTAGAAAAGGAAAGACCAATTTCTTTCTAATTGTATTATATGATGAAAAGCACCTTCTTGTGAAGATGCTTTTCATATGTATACACAATACTTATATCATCAAAAATCCACTAGGATCCATGTATCAGATTCACGCAAAGTGCCTCCATACTATCCTGTTTATTTTAGTGATTATGCACGATCTTTAATTTCTTGTTGGATATTTGCCAAGAATTCTTCCCAAGGAATCGCCCCTTGTTCACCAACACCACGTTTACGAACAGCTACTTTTCCTTCTTCCACTTCTTTGTCACCTACCACAAGCATGTAGGATACTTTTTCCATTTGTGCTTGACGGATTTTGTAACCGATCTTTTCGCTGCGATCATCTAGTTCCACACGCACATAGGCATCTTTAAATGCTTTGCGTAATTTTTCAGCATATTCGACATGTTTTTCACTGATTGGAAGGATTTTCACTTGTACTGGTGCCATCCAAGTTGGGAACGCCCCTGCAAAGTGTTCAATCAAGATACCAATGAAACGTTCCATAGAACCAAAGCATGCACGGTGAATCATGATTGGACGATGTTTTTGACCATCTTCTGCGATATATTCCAAGTTAAAACGTTCTGGCAAGTTCATATCCAATTGGATAGTACCACATTGCCATGTACGGCCGATAGAATCGCGAATATGGAAATCTAGTTTAGGGCCATAGAACGCACCATCACCTTCGTTGATACGATATGGAATACCTTTTGCTTCAATCGCTTCACGCAATGCTTCTGTTGCTAATTCCCAGATTGCATCGTCGCCAATAGCGCCTTCTGGTTTTGTACTTAACTCTACATGATAGGACAAGCCAAATTGAGAGTAGATACGACCGAATAAGTCGATAACGCTCATTAACTCTTCTTTAATTTGAGATGGAGTCATGAATACATGGGCATCATCTTGTGTAAAGCTACGTACACGGAATAAACCATGTAAAGCACCGCTCAATTCATGGCGATGCACTAAACCAAGTTCTGCCATACGAATCGGCAAATCACGATAGGAATGCATATCGTTTGCATACACCAAGATACCGCCTGGGCAGTTCATTGGTTTTATGGCATATTCTGCTCCGTCGATTTGTGTTGTGTACATATTTTCACGGTAATGGAACCAGTGACCAGATGTTTCCCACAAATGTTGGCTTAAGATGATTGGAGTACGAACCTCTTCATAATCATAGTCATGATGTACTTCACGCCAGAAATCTTCTAAGGCATTTCGTACTGCCATACCTTTTGGCAAGAAGAATGGGAATCCTGGTCCTTCTTCTTTGATAACGAATAAGCCAAGCTCTTTGCCTAATTTACGATGATCACGACGAGCTGCTTCTTCTAATAAGTGTAAGTATTCCTCTAGTTCTTCTTTCTTTTCAAAAGCAGTACCATAAATACGTTGCAACATTTTATTTTTTTCATCGCCACGCCAGTATGCACCTGCAATACTTTGTAATTTGAAAGCCTTTACTTTACCAGTGCTTGCTAAGTGTGGACCTGCGCAAAGGTCAGTGAACTCACCTTGTTTGTACGCAGAAATCACTGCATCAGCAGGCAAATCATTGATTAACTCTACTTTATAATTTTCATGTTTAGCTGCGAAGAAATCTAGTGCCTCTTGGCGTTCCATCAATACTTTTTCGATAGGTAAGTTTTCTTTTACAATACGGCTCATTTCCGCTTCGATTTTCGGTAAATCTTCTGGCACTAATTTATGTTCCATATCGATGTCATAGTAGAAACCGTTCTCGATAGCTGGTCCAATGGCCAATTGCGCATCAGGCCACAAACGTTTTACTGCTTGCGCCATCACATGAGATGCTGTATGACGGAATGCATGTTTACCACCATCTTCTGCAAATGTTAAAAAGCTTACCTTAGAACCTTCCACCAATACTTCACGAAGGTCTGTTAATTCTCCATTTACATCAGCGGCTAATACTTTTTTTGCTAAGCTGTTTGATAGTTGTTTTACTGCTTCACCCAATGTAGTTCCCGCTGCAAAGGCTTTAGAACTTCCATCAGGTAAAATGATATTTACTTCACTCATAGGTTACCTCCCTAGGTCTAATACTACTATGCCATTGGGGATGGCAATACTTTTTACCAACAAAAAAAGACCTTCTCCCACACAAGGGACGAAGATCTTCGCGGTTCCACCCTAGTTAGCCCCTATTGATAGGACTCACTCTTACGGACGATAACGGGTCCACACGGATTTGATTACAAGCTAAGCCTTCACCAAACCAGTTTGAAGGTGGTAACGTCTAAGTCTACACTAGATACTCACAGCCAAGGTATCTTTCTCTGAAAGTATAGATGGTTAGGGTCATGTCCTTCGCATCACTGTTGCTTATATAATAATATAATTATAATAAACAAAAACCCTATCTATGTCAAGGGAGTTTTTTCGATATATCCTTGTAGACAAAAAGCACTGCCCTTGTCATCAACGAATCAGTTGACACTTAGGTAGTGCTTTATAGTCAGATAGTCTCTATTCACCAAAATTAACTTTTATCCCATGTCTCTTTAGCTGTTTCTAATAAACCTTTGAGCCGGGCTAATCCTTTTCTTCGCAATCGATGGATATAACTATGACTGCATTCCAAGGTATCTGCAATAGAGGCTACACTATGGTCCTTGTAATACACTTCTTCCACTACGTGCTGCTCCGCCAAGGGCAACTGTTTCATAGCTGATGTGACCATATCACCATACATGCGTTCCTCACAAACGCTTTCTGTAGAAGGGCCCTCAGCAGGTAATTGTTCCCACCAAGTTTCACCATCTTCCGTTTCCGATTGTAGCACAATCCCTTCCTTACCTTCCTTACGAAGATAGTCCAAGATACGTCCTCGAATACGATGTACTGCATAGAGGGAGAAGGCTACACCTTTCTTAGAATCATATCGCTCTACCGCTTCAATGAGCCCAATGGTCCCCTCTTGAATGCAATCCATCCTATCTACCTTAGAAGATTGGTACACATTAGCTTCTTTCAATACTAAAGGTTGGTAATGCTCAATGATCGTCATACGAGCCTCCAAGTCTCCTTCTTCTTCATAAGCCTTCCAGAGCCTCTGTTCTTCTTCCCAGGTCAATAAATCAATTGTATCCACACTGGCGATATAATCATTGAGCATACTTTCACCTCCTTTAGAATCGATAGCGCCACTGCGCCCCTAAATAGTGTTTATTTTCATTATTAATCCACCCTGTAGCACTAATACTACGATTGATATCATACTGAAAGCCATACGACACATGGTCGTTCTTAAGACCTCTAGTTAAGGTGATCATCAAATCCGGTACTACATATTTACCGATGGTAACGTTAAAATTATTTTTTTCCTGCAAATCACGAGAGTCTTTTCCGTCTAAAGAACCTGTGGTAAAATTCACCAAATCTAATCCCAGTGTATCTTGCAACACATCTTCGATATAGCCAAATGCCAAAGACTGTAAACTAGATGTCAGTAAAGCATTGGCATCTTCTGATGTAACTCCACTAGCATTGCCCACATTCCGACCAAATGTCAACAGTGAAATAATTTGACGTTCCGACAAATTAGGTTCAGACGTTAATTTTAATTTCATCTGCGTAGCAGGTCCTTCCGCTTGTAGAGATATGCGATAATTTTTCACATTTGCCATACTCCGTACATTGAGTTCAGGAATGATACTACCTGTAACAAACTTTGCCTGTCCTTCTGTGATTTTAAAACGATTTTTTAAATATTTCACATGCCCTTTGTTGACGGATAACTTACCACTCGCCTTCGGTTCTCCTACCGTTCCTTCAAATTTAACCTTACCTTGCAAGAACATATCGTAGAGCAATGGATTATAAAGACGTACATTATCTTTCGCATCAATGGTTAAGTCTAAGCCTAATGGAATGGATGTATCTGAACTTTCAAAGCTCAATGGAATCGAAGCTACCACATCATGCAGTGTAATACCCCCCACCAATGTCGGCATATCCTGTTTGTCGACGATGTACAGTTCTCCATCTAACGGGCCTGTATAGAAGGCATGACCAATTTCGATGCCTTTCATCTGCAACGCACCGTAGTAGGACGTAATGCCAGAGCCCATCCAACCAATATTCCCAGATAGACCTGCATTACCCTTACCCATTGTGGTGCTACCTGTAATATCTACATGATTGCCTCGGAACAACAGCTGTCCTTTTAATTGGGTCACCGGCTTTTTCAAAGATTGTAATTGCATAGATCCATTAGCGAGCTCTACAGTACCATTGGCTAAAATATTCGACGAATTACCTGTCACATGAACAACACCATGAATAGCGCCGTCAGCAGACTGCACTTCTTTAAACATCAGTGGTAGAACAGACAAGTTTGCCTCATTCATGTCCACGTACACATCAAACTGTTTCGTCATATCATCGGTTACGTATTCATTGGTTACAAAAGCCCCCAATGGTATCTTGCCGCGAACTTTAATAGAAGAGTCTGATTTTTTAATCATTCCTTGTTGGATATTCACTACTTGGTCTTCCATGGTTCCTAAGATACTCAACTGATCTAGGCTAATACCATTGATGACTGCTTGTTCCACTTCACTGGAAAATTCTACCTTTGGTGATTTCGTAAGTCCATGCACATTGATGATAAAATTCCAATTTCCCTGTGCATTTACATTTTTGGTTACTAGAGGCAGTACGGTTTGTACCGGCACTTTCGATGCCACCAACTGAATATCCGTAGAGCCATCCAAATCGGCTTTCCCTTTGCCCACAATAAGGCCTTCTTTAATAGGTAATTTGAAGGTCCGAATATCAATCGTCCGCCCACCATAACCTAGGTCTAGCGTAGCCGTCCCTACCACTTCATCGCGAATAGTCGTATCCTCAAGAGTTCCTTTTACGTCCAGTCTCGGACTGTCACTAGTACCACCTAACTCAATGGTAGCCTGCAACTTTCCATTCACATCTGGTACTTGTGCGTTGGTTAACGCCAATAATTGATGTAAATCTCCATCTTTGACATGCACATACCCAAATAAGCGTTTTGGATTCTCTAATTGAACTCCACCTTTCACTTCATAGCGACTAGTGCCACTGCCTGTGAAAGTCAACCCTTGTAGATGCACTACCTGTGGTGTAATGTACACAGAACCTGTTATATCATGCAAGGTAGTATCTTTCACCTGCATCGTATCGGACTGCACATTTCCTTCAAAGATTGGGGCATCTACAGTACCACCGAGATGACCTTCTGCACCAACATAGCCAACTATGTCAAGACCCGCATCACGAACGAATGGTTCAATGGGTACCGCATCGCCTACAAAATTAATATCTAGCTGCTTATCTTGTATATCTCCATCTACAATGATAGAGGAGCCATAGGTACTGATATCTAACCTTGGCAAATGGAGATGACCATTATGATATGTATAGGCCCCTTCAATGGATGAAAAGAGTTTACCGTATGCGGAACCATCCCAAGCTTTCAGATGCCCTTCTATTTGCGGGCGTTGTACTGTTCCTTGTACATGAACATCCGTATTAAGCCATCCTGTCATAGGAATATCTGTAAAGTTTGGCAACACATCTTCGATACGCACATCCTTTGCAGAACCTTTGATATCTATCGTTTGTTCACCGTCTAATCGGATAAATCCGTCTAGATCATAGGTGCTTTTTCTATATTCCAAATCACCTTCAAGAATATGGAGGATAGTATCCTCTAACTTAGTCTTAACAAAAGCACGGTCAAACTTGGTTGTTCCATAGGAAAGCGTTTCACCAGCAATCATAACCGTTCCCGTCGGATTTTCTAGGGACCCTTGTAAGTTAGCCTCTAAAGAAACAGTGCCGCCCAACGGTTTAGAGCTCCACTCATTGAATTGTTCTAATCCAATATTAATGCCATGCAAATTAATACCAAATATACCATTGCCGAATCGACCACTACCCGTGAAAGTACCTCGACCCCAAGTACCATTCATATACGGCACCACTAGCTGTGTACCATCCCAAGATACACTAGCATCCAAGGCCTCTACTAAGATAGATTGATACTCAATATGGTGTCCATGTACAGATCCGTTTATATTGGAAATCGCCCCTTGTTTCCCTTCAATGGTTAAGGACCCACTCACTGTGCCATGTACAGAAGGTAGTCCCTCAAGAGGCATTCCATACAAGGATACATCTTGTACTTCCAATTGTGCTGAGAAATCTTCTGTATCCATATGATAAGAGCCAGCACCCCTCACGGCTCCCCCTTGGGTACTCAGTTCTGCATCTTCCACATGAATCACTTGGTCTCCATAGGAAAGATGTCCTTTCCCTCGATTCACTGTGATTCCTTCATAGGTCACATCTCGCAACTCTACATCGGCACTGGCTTTTACATTCGACACAGGACCTGTTAGGAGTGCATCTGCCGTAATAGTTCCTGTGAGTGGCAGTTGACTAAAGGAGGCTAGATTCCATCCTTTTAATCCTACGTTGACATGTAATGTAGGATCCTCATCAAAGACATGGTGTACAGTACCATTCATACGGAGGTGTTCGTCATTCACATTTGCCTCGATTCCGTCCAAGAACAACACATCTCCATGGATTTGAAGTGTTCCTTTCCCAGATGTTAACCGATAGTCTTGAAGCGTTGTTCCTACGTTTTGGAAGGAAAGACCCCCTTCACCATACCAGAAGCCGCCACGTTGTGTTACTGTCAACGCCATATCTGTCAGCTCACCCGTCATAGAGCTTACTGCATTTGGCAGAGAAATGCGACTTACTATAGGAGCTATATCTAAATGTGGTGTTTCCACATAAAACAAACGATTACCGCTGTCATCCAACGCCCATTGTATCTTGGAATGGATGTGATCCTTTCCTAATTGGGCATCTACAACTCCATCTAGCATATGTCCACCATCCCCTAAGACAGTGACATTCACATCTGATAGTTGCAATGGTTCTGCCTGCGGCAAGAATAAGGATAGAGATCCTTTTTCTAATCGCAACAGTCCACTAAATTGACTAGGACTATCTGACTCTCGCTCCTTTACTAACTGTAGTACATTCCATTGTCCCTGCTCATCTTGCACCACATTCACATGTGGTGAGATAACAGTAATGGTACCTAGCAGTGCATCTGGTGATACCTGCCCAAAAGGATATTGTAATACTTTTAGCCATTGAATGGATACCGTCAACGCATCTGCAGTAAGCACAGGTTGCCCCTTCGCATCATTTACGACAAGGTCTTTCATTTGAACGGACCCATCCCAACCAATGTGAAATGATGAATAGGAAACAGTTCCATTCAGTGCTGTATGTAATTGTTCTTGCACATAGGGTCCTACATAGGTTTCACTCAGTGGTTGTAAGCCAAATCCAATGCCTGCTACACATCCACTCAGTACAACACCTAGTAGCCAGTGTTTCCTCTTCATGATTCACCTCATATCGGTATGATCACTATCCTTGATTCACAATAGTTGCGCCACTTCCCACTGTGGCTTCTACAGGAATTCCCATTGCTTTTTCTAAAGTAGCCATGCTTAAGTTATAGTTATATAGAGCATCTACATAATTATTACGCGCTGTAGCTAAGGCCGTTTCTGCGTCAAGCACATCCACATTAGTGCCTACTCCAGAACGATAACGCAATGTTTTAATGCGGAAGTCCTCTTGTCCTGCTTCTACTGCTGCATGCGTACTTTGAATTTTTTGTTCTGCTGCTTTTAAATTTAAATATGCCTCTTGCACTTGTAACTCCACCGTATCAATCGTTTGTGCGTAGGCTTCTTTTGCCTTCTCTAAGTTTGCTTTGGCAGCGTTCACATTGGCTTTAGATTGTCCACCATCCCATAGATTCCAAGATAAGGTAGCGCCTACAGACCAGTCTTTGCTATCGTTTCCAGACCATTGAGCTCCTTTCATTCCACGGCTAGCGCTTGCATTCACTGTAGGAATATCTGATGCATCCGCACGGCTCACATTTTCTTCTGCTGATTTCACTACCATTGCGGCTTGTACAATACTACCACGATGTGCTACTCCATAGGATTTAGCTGATTTCAATGAAATACCATATGGTGCATAGGTTAATTCTTTATCTGCCGTTACAATTGGTGTAGATACAGGTAGGCTTACATGGTTATTAAACTTTGCCTCTGCCAAACTAGCCGCATTTTTCGCTTCTACTAAGGCTGTTTTGGCATTGGCTAATCTCGTATTCGTTGCTAATACATCTGATTTAGAGACAATACCTACTTCATATTGTAAGTTTGCATTTTTCAAATGTTCTTCATAATCACGAACGGTTTGTTCCGCTACACTTACTTTATTACGAGACATAATTAAGGATAAATAATTCGTTGTGGCTGTTAACTTTGCCGTTTGTGCCGCTTCGGTCAAAGCAGCACCACTACCATCACGGCTATATTTAGCCGCTTCAATTTGTGCATCCAAGGCGCGATTAAATAGGGATAATCCTACCCCTAATTGATGATAAAAAGCATTGCCAGTTTTGCTAACACCATTCGTTTCACTTCCTGTATGGTTAGCTCTATATTGATAGGTTACTGCTGGATTTTTGCCGCTTCTTGCAACCCCTACTTGTGCTACTGCCACTTCATAATCCCATTGGGATTGATGTAAGGTTCTATTATTTTGCAATGCTAATGCGATGGATTGTGGCAATGTAACCGACACTGATTGACCTTTTGTTTGCACTTGATTTTTATAATCCTTCGTCATCATTGCTGCTTGAGCCGTCGCTTTTTGTTGATACTCCACTAATTTCACTGTATCTGTTTGTGGCGCTGCCGCTCCTACTGTGCATGCATAGGCTGCTAACATCGCTGCTACTGTCATTATTTTTGTATTCATTAGGTCCTCCTAAAATGTCTTTCTTAACCCAAAATAATTCACACGATGATGATCACGACCATACCAAGTCCATTGACCTACCGCATAAGTATCTTTCCATAATTGAATGTCCGAACGAATCCGATAGGAACCATGGTGGATATCAAATAGCGCACCTGATAGTGAAAGTGATTTTCCAAAGCCCACATTGGCTCCTACACCTAATTTTCCATCAAATAGTCCACCTCGTAAGTATACTTGATCTAACACTTGTTTCCCATAGGTGAGATCCAAATTTGATCCATTTCCTAGATTGGAAATCCCCAAAGTATACATGGCATCATTATGCATAAGGCGCACATCCGCATCGGTACGAACCTTTTTATCGTCTGGATTATATAGTACCTCTGCTCCTATTTGCGTCTTAAGATCCGACTTTTTTCCATCAGAACCTGCTTTCACATCTCCTCCTGTGAGACGATTTAACTTAGTCGTCAATTGTGCTGTATTATGTAAGGTTTCCTTAATATCGGCGGCACTCTTAGGGTCTGTCACAACCCCTTCCATAGCACCTGCCATTTTCGAAATGCTATCTGTAGTCGTTTTTAAATTATTTACAATTTGGCGCATCTCTGTTCCAGCTTGACCATCTGCATTAAATTGCTTCATATTCGTATCCATTTGGTTCGTCAAGGATTCCATATTTCGCGTAATACCCACCATATTTGCTGTTAAGGCAGAAATATTATCACTATTATTCGCTAACATAGCATTCATTTGGGCCGTTAAATTCGCTGTATTTTGAGCAATCAGTTCTGTAGATTGCAAAGCATTCCGCAAGGCGCTTTGTGTTTTTTCATCTCCAATGATACCGTTCATAGATTGTAACGTAGTAGTGGCCGCTTCCATTAATTTCGTGGCTTGTGCCATCGTTTTATCAATTTCACTTTTTCCATCCCCTGTAATGAAAGCCCCGTCATCTAAATACAAAGTACTACGACCCGGTGTAATTTGTATGAATTTATCCCCTAAAATACCATCACTTTCCATGGTAAACGCAGAATCTGTAGGAATTTTTACATCTTTGTCAATGTCCATAGACACTGTAATCCCTTTATCAGTCACTTGCATGGATTTAACTTTTCCAACTTTCACTCCTGAAAATCGTACTGTATTTCCTTCTTTCAAACCAGTCACAGATTGAAAGTTTCCTGCAATATGCATGGTAGGAGCTGCAAATATATCAAATCGTCCTAAGAACACAATGCAAACAGCAAATAGGACTACTCCCACCACAGTAAATAGACCTACTTTCGCTTCTGTTGTCCACTTCATGGCATATCTCCTTCTTCTTGTATCTCTGTTTTTACAGATTTACGTCCCTCTATAAATTGCTGCACCTTCGGATTCTTTGAATGTCTAAATTCTTCCGTTGGTGACACTTCAATAAATTTTCCTTTATCTAATAAAGCAATGCGATCCGCCACAAAAAAGGCTGAATTCATATCGTGAGTGACCACGATAGAGCTACATTGCAAATGAGATTGCATACTTCGTATTAAACGACTAATAGTTCCCGATGTAATAGGATCCAATCCTGAAGTCGGTTCATCATAGAGAATGATATTTGGATCTAATGCAATAGCACGAGCCAGACTAATCCGTTTTTTCATACCTCCCGACAGTTCGCTAGGCATATAATGCTCCGTTTTTGGTAATCCTACCATGCGTAGTTTTCTAGCTACGGTACGCTGAATTTCCTCTTCACTCATAGTAGTATGTTGACGTAATCCAAATGCTACATTCTCTCCTACATTCATAGAATCGAATAAGGCAGAGTATTGAAAGACCATTCCCATAGTTTGCCGTAATTTGTCGAACTCATTTTCATCAATTTGCGTAATATCTACGCCATTGACCAAAATGGTGCCACTAGTAGGACGTAACAAACCGATAATCAACTTGAGCAATGTACTTTTACCCGCTCCAGAGCCCCCTAAAATAGCAAGGGTTTCTCCATCATGGATGGTTAAATCTACATGGTCTAAAATCGTTCTATTCTCATAGGCTAGGACCACATTTTGTAATTCAATCATAGGTCCTCCTAGAATAATAAGACTGATAAAAAGTAATTTAATATAAACACTAAGATAATACTAGTTACGACAGAACTAGTAGTAGCATACCCAACAGCAGTCGCCCCCATATCTGTGTACATTCCTTTATAGGATCCCACTAAGGCAATCACCGCTCCGAACACACAGGATTTAATTAATCCGTACGTCAAATCAGATAGGATAGCAAAAATTTGTATGGAATCTAAGTAGGTAGAACCGGCTAGTCCTTTCACCATGGTAGCTACTAAGTAACCTCCGCCAGTTCCAATGAGAACTCCATAAAATGTCAGGATTGGTACCATAATCATACAAGCCACGACACGAGGCACTACAAGATATCCGATAGGGTTCACTGCCATCACCTTAAGCGCATCAATTTGTTCTGTCACTTTCATCGTTCCTAGCTCTGCCGTTATAGCTGCACCCACACGACCTGCTAAGACAACGCCCACTAAAACGGGACCCAATTCACGCCCCATGGCAATGGCCATAATACCGCCTACGGTTCCCTGTGCTCCATAACGAATCAGTACATCCGCTACTTGTAATGTCATAACAGCGCCTGCAAAAAACATAGTCAGTGATAAAATCGGCAAGGAATGCACTCCTAAGTGCGCCATTTGTTCAATTGTCAGCTTCCAATTTATTTTTGGTAATTGTCCTATGGTCCTCCATAGTAACAGCATGGCCTCTCCTATTTGCGATAGGAAAAAGATTATTTGCTTACCAATCCATGTTAACCAAATCATAATTCCTCCTGAGTATTTGTATCAACTTTCAGTATATCACAAAACTCTTTGAATGTGCAGTAGTACCATAAGAGTTTTCAAAAATAAGAGCAGGAAATGATGAGGTATCACTTCCTGCTCTCTTCAGATGAGACTATTTAGTTTTCTTTTTGTCTGACTCTTCTGCTTTTACTTTTTCTTTTAACTTTGAAAGTTTTTCTTTGATACGTTGTTTACGTAAATGATCTCGATCTTTTTTATCTACCACTTGTACCGTAAACTGTCCATCACCTAAGACAACATAATCCACTACTACTCTTGTAGCTTCATTATTTTCTTTTTCGTCGTCATCAGATGCTTTCAACCCTTTTTTATGTTTTCCCCCATTTGGCAACTCATCATCGTCCACATCTTCCTCATCTGCTTCTAAGCGTTGCTTTTTCGCCTTGTCCCCAGACTCTTCCACCATACTGATATCGTCGGCTAAAAACTCTACCACAATTTGGTTATTCTGATCATCTTCACTGAGATCTTTGAAGTATTCATCAAAGTTTTTATGCACTTTCAATCGCTCTACAATTTCATCAGTCAAATTATATTTTTGTTTTTCAAACAAATATGGCAAAGGAATAACGCCACCGCCACGCACTTCAAGCGTATAGCTTCCTAGCTTTTGATCGTCTGGCACTTTAAAGATAATTTCTCGTTGAATCTTTCCTTCACGGTAAGCTTGTAAGTTTGCAGTAATTACAATATTATCACCAGGAGATACAATAACTTGGTCTGCACTAGCATCGATAATCGTAGCTGTACGTTTTGCTTCTTCCACTTGTACATCCACTTGAATATCACGGATTTCATAGTCTTTGAAAGCATTGTTCATTAAGCTTTCTACAATATCGAATAATTCATCGATGGATTTTTCAGACACGGAATTACTAGAATACACCATATTGCGGCGTTCTAAAGTAGGTAACTTTGGATCTACTGGTGTGATCTTAATATTGATCTTAGCCGTACCACCACCGACACGGTCTAATGTTTTATTCAGTAAACTATACACAGAGGTAGCCACTAAGGTTGGTGTCAATTTAGAAGATTCCACCACAGTCACAGCTGCATTTCGCTCTACTCCACGATCTAAATCCCGAAGCTGCATGCGCACAGGAACACCTTTCCCAAATACCCCAACAGTACCCGCAATACCTGCCCCACGGTCTTCTGTAATGACACCTACTTCTCGACCTAAGGACCCCAATTTAAAACCAGAGTCCATACTTTTTACGACAGTAAAGATACTAGAATTATTCATGAAGTATCCAGTAGAGCCCCGTTTGTCAAATGGATGACCAAAGGCAACCACTTTATCCTTATCTACATAAGTAACGGTGCCTACTGCACCCATCTTCAAATCACCTTTTACAAGCAACGCTGCTATGGAGCCACCAGGCACCATTGGTTTCACAATGTCATCTGTACTATCACTAGCCGTAGCATATCCTTTATAACCAAAATCCTTAAATTTTGTACCTAGATACGATAGGGAGGCTTCATCATAGCCATCCGCCATCAATGGTGTTCCCAATGGAATCAACTGTGTATCTTTCCAAGGATTTGGTAAATCTTTTTGGTACTTCTCATCCCATAGTTTTACCATTTGATCGATCGGTGTGACCATTCCCAAAGTACCATCTGTAAATCCCCAGCCATAAGCAACGGCACCTACCAATTTTCCATCAATGTATACAGGGCTACCGCTCATACCATGAACAATACCACCAGATGCATCAATGATAGGACCTGATACTTTTACCAAGATTAAATCTCCTGAAGGACCACGTTGTTTCATCACCCCTAGAACTTCAACTTGGAAGGAATCAATCTTGTCACCTTGTACTACTGTATCCGCATGTCCTACCATGCCACGATGTAAATCTTCTACTTTCATAAATTCTATTGCATGAGCACTTGTAAAAGTAGCCCCACACAATAAGAGCGCCAGCACACCCTTCGTGTACCGACGCCAAAAACGATGTAATTGCATCTATATCGCCTCTTCTTATTGATTATTAATGATTAGTTATTGATCACTGTTATAATTTGACCACGTTCCACTGTAGCACCTGGCTCCACAGAGACTGTTTGTACCACACCATTCACAGTGGCACGGGATGCTACCATAGGTCCCCCTAATGTTTGCACTGTAAGCAAAGGATCTCCTTCTTTCACAGAAGTTCCTACACTGACCACAGACACTACTTCACCAGATAACACTGTTTCATGATTCACTGGTGCTGCTTCTGCCGTAGCTGTCACAAATAATGCTGCTAACAATACCCCCAAACTATATAGAAAAACTTTTTTCATATATATACACCTCCTACATTTTTCTTCCATGTATAGTATATCATATTTTCAAGAGTTCGAACAATTAATTCCTAGTAAAACAGTGCACTTTGCACATTATCACTTTTACTAGCTATAGTATATACCCCTTATATGAAAGAATCATGAATACAAGCATATACTATCGCAATTCTTCCAAGGTATCTCGCAACTGATTCAACTCTGATAAAGCTTTTCCTGTACCTAAAATGACAGAATATCTAGGATGCTCCACCACATAAGCAGGACGCCCCGTTTTTTCTGTAATCATACGATCTAAGCCACGAAGCAAAGAGCCTCCTCCGGTCAAGATAATACCATGATCATTAATTTGCGCTAATAACTCTGGCGGTGTTTTTTCTAAAATACCAATAATCCCTTCAATAATATCTTGCACAGGTCTATCCAAAGCAAACTTCATATCTTTTGAGGTAATTTCCACAGCACGCGGTAATCCTGTCACACTGTGCCGACCTCTAACGATAGCACGTTCCTCTCCAGATCTTGGATCTACGGTACCCACTTCAATTTTTAGATCTTCTGCCGTCAAGGGACCTATAAGAAGCTTTTTCTTCCGCTTCATGTATTGTAGTAACGCTTCATCAAAGGTATCGCTACCGATGCGTAAACTTTCACTGACTACCACGCCAGAATCACAAATGACAGCAATATCTGTGGTACCACCGCCTATATCGACCACCATAGCGCCCACTTGTTCAGCCTTATCTAAGCCAGTGCCAATAGCCGCTGCTAAGGGTTCTTCCATAAGCACTATTTTACGAGCTCCTGCTTGTAAGAGCACTTCTAAAACAGCCCGCTTTTCCACGGGTGTAATACTGGAGGGAACACAAGCAATCATACGGGATCGAATTAGCCCAGATACAGGCACTACACGACGAATAAAGTAACGCAACATATAAGCCGTTGTATCATAATCGGCAATGACGCCCCCTTTTAAGGGCTGAATCACTTCAATGCCCTCTGGCGTCCTACCTAAAATGGCTCGCGCTTCATGACCTACGGCAATCACTTCTCTAGTCTTTGTATCACAAGCCACAAACCCTGGCTCATCTAAAACTATACCTCGGCCTTTGACATACATCACTACGTTAGTGGTACCCAAATCGATACCAATATCAGTAGTCCATAGAAGGCTCATTTTTTCAAGAAATGATAGAGAGCGACTTTCGCGCTTAAAGGACGTTTGCTTGGTAGTCGTTCCTATTGGTTTTCTACGTACACGACGTTGTTTCCGTCTATCCTCTCTAGTTTGAGGCTGTTTTGGCTTACTCGTCCACCCGAACAATGTTAGCACCTATTCCTTTTAATTTTGTAACTAAATTATCATAGCCACGATCAATATGCGTCAATTGCCCCACTTTGGTCACCCCAGAAGCAGCTAAGCCTGCGCACACAAGAGCCGCACCACAACGTAAATCAGTCGCTTCTACTTCAGCACCTACCAATTGTTCAACACCGGTTACGATAGCTTTACGATCATCTACCTCAATGGAAGCACCCATTTTTTTCAACTCATCCACATGCATAAAACGATTTTCAAAGACTGTTTCCATCACAGTACTTGTACCTTTGGCAATCGTCGTCATAGCCATAAATTGAGCCTGCATATCTGTAGGGAATCCAGGGTATGGCAAGGTTTTAATAGATGTTGCTTTCAACTGTCCATTACTGATAACACGAATACCATCAATATCTTCTTCTACCGTAACACCAGCTTCTTTTAACTTAGCTACCACTGGCTTTAAATGCTCCGAAAGGGCATTTTCTACATATACATCGCCACCAGCCATAGCTGCAGCAATTAAATAAGTACCCGCTTCAATGCGGTCTGGAATCACTGTATGCACAGCACCTTTTAATTCTTTGACGCCTTCAATACGAATCACATCTGTACCAGCACCGCGAATATTAGCACCCATACTATTTAAGAAGGTAGCTAAATCAACAATTTCTGGTTCTTCTGCAGCATTTTCAATGATTGTTTTGCCTTCTGCAAAAGTCGCTGCCATAATTACATTTTCAGTGGCCCCTACACTTGGGAAGTCTAAATAAATTAAATTACCTTTTAATCCTTCTGGAGCCTTTGCTTCTACAAAACCTTCTCCCATAGTGATAGTCGCACCTAGTGCTTCAAAAGCTTTTAAATGCAAATCGATTGGACGACTACCAATCGCACAACCACCTGGTAAGGCAATACGAGCTTCTCCTTTGCGCGCCAATAAAGGTCCCATCACTAAAAAGGAAGCACGCATACGACGCACTAGATCATAAGGCGCCTCAGTAGCAGAAATTGTAGACGCATCAAAAGTAATATTTTCTCCATCTTTTGTTACTTTCACACCAAGGGATGCAATCACATCGCAAATAGTATGAACATCTTCCAAATCTGGAATTTCAAGCAGGGTGCTTGGAGTAGACGCCAATAAAGTCGCTGCAATAATTGGTAGTACCGCATTTTTTGCACTACTTACTCGAATACGACCTTCTAAAGGTGTACCTCCTTGAATAATAAGCTTTTCCAACTGAATTCCTCCTAATCTTATTTATAGTTATCGTTTAACGGTGATACCCTATCACCTTTCAAACATGTTTTGACTGACAAACATTCATACTCTAGTATACTAAATCTTTCCTCTATACGCAAGAAAAAGACCGCCTTTAGACGGTCCTTTCTATAACAGTTATGTGTATTCTATTTATTTTACTTTCATAGATAATTTTTTATCCAATCGATGGATAGTATCTACAAAACGAACGGTTCCCGTTTTATACCGCATCACTACGGAGTGAGTACGAGCACCACCAGGGAAGTATTTAATAGAAGATAATACATTGCCTTCTGTAATGGCTGTGGCAGAGAAGATAACATCATCACCACTTACTAAATCATCGATGGTCAATACTTTGTTAAGGTCAGTAATACCCATTTCATGACAACGACGAATTTCTTCATCTGTAGCTGGTTTTAAACGAGCTTGCATGTCCCCACCTGTACATTTTAAAGCAGCCGCTGCCAGTACCCCTTCTGGAGCTCCACCAGTACCTACAACCATGTGAATACCAGAGCCTTCTAAACCACATTCCATAGCTGGGTTTACATCACCGTCTGTAATTAAACGAATACGAGCTCCGACAGCACGACATTCATCCATCAACCCTTGGTGACGTTCACGATCCAACATAACGACTGTTAAATCATCGATAGCACGTTCCATTTTTGCGGCAACACGGCGCAAGTTTTCAGTCATGGATTCATTCAAGTCGATTACACCTTTGGCGCGTGGTCCTACACACAATTTTTCCATATACATATCTGGAGCATGCAATAAACCGCCTTTTGGTGCAATGGCCAATACAGCAATGGCACCATTTTGACCTTTTGCAATTAGATTCGTGCCTTCAATAGGGTCTACGGCGATATCTACTTCTTCTCCGCCTGCCCCAACACGTTCACCAATATATAACATTGGTGCTTCATCAATTTCACCTTCTCCAATCACAACAGTACCAGAAATTGGCACTGTATCGAAGGTTTGTCGCATGCCATCAACAGCTAATTGATCCGCTGCATCTTTGGCTCCACGACCACATAAACGACCACTTTTTAATGCCGCTGCTTCTGTAACACGAACAAACTCTAAGGCTAATGTGCGATCCATTTTGACCCTCCCACTTGTGTCTACTATTTATTGGCTGCTTCCCAGTCCGCTAGAAAACGTTCTAATCCTGCATCTGTTAATGGATGTTTTAAAGATTGTTGTAACACATTAAACGGTACTGTAGCAATATGTGCACCTGCTTTGGCACATTGTGTCATATGCATAGGCGTACGAACGCTAGCCGCAATGATTTCTGTTGAAATATTATGAATCATAAAAATTTCAGCAATATCTTCGATTAATTGGATTCCGTCCATAGAAATATCATCTACTCGACCAACGAAAGGGCTTACATAGGTAGCACCTGCACGGGCTGCCAACAAAGCTTGGTTAGCGGAGAAAATTAATGTTACATTCGTTTTAATTCCCTCTTTAGAAAGCACAGCTACTGCTTTTAACCCCTCTGCTGTCATTGGCACTTTAATCACTACATTATCACCCAACTTAATTAATTCATGGGCTTCTTTCACCATTTCTGGTGCTGTTGTAGCAATGACCTCTGCGCTCACTGGTCCCTCTACAAGATCAGCAATTTGTTGAATCACTTCGTGTAAGTCACGTTTTTCTTTCACGATTAAAGACGGGTTTGTTGTTACCCCTGCAATAAAGCCCATTTCATAGGCTGCTTTAATATCATCAAAATTAGCTGTATCAATGAAGAATTTCATAGCGGACTCCTTTCTAAGCCTCTGGATGAATATGAGTTAAACCACCCATATATGGTTGAAGCGCTGTTGGAATGCGTACAGAGCCATCTGCTTCTTGATTATTTTCCAAAATCGCAGCCACTGTACGACCTACAGCTAAACCAGATCCATTTAATGTATGTACAAATTCTGGTTTACCTTTTTGTTCACGACGGAATTTAATATTACCACGACGTGCTTGAAAATCCGTCATGTTTGAGCAAGAAGAAATTTCACGATATACCCCTTGGCTTGGCATCCAAACTTCGATATCGTACGTTTTAGCAGAACCAAATCCCATATCACCTGTGCACAATGTAATAACACGATGTGGTAATTCTAACACTTGCAAAATACTTTCTGCTTGCGCTGTTAACGTTTCTAATTCTGCAAAAGATTCTTCTGGTTTTGCAAATTTCACTAATTCTACTTTATTAAATTGATGCTGGCGGATTAAGCCACGTGTATCACGGCCAGCAGACCCTGCTTCGGCACGGAAACAAGCTGTAAATGCTGTATAATATTTAGGCAATTCATCAGCTGACAAAATTTCATTGGCATGATAGTTTGTCAATGTAACTTCTGCGGTCGGAATGAGGAAGTAATTTTCCCCTTCCACTTTATACATATCTTCAGCAAATTTTGGCAACTGACCTGTATTCGTCAAAGTTTCACGAGTGACAATGTAAGGCGTCATCATCTCTGTGAAGCCAGCACTACCATGCATATCTAACATAAAGTTAATCAATGCACGTTCTAATCGTGCACCAATCCCTTTGTAAATAGTGAAACGAGCACCACTTTCTTTAGCAGCTCTTTCAAAATCTAAAATTCCTAAGGATTCTCCTAGGTCCCAATGCGCTTTTACGTCAAAGTCAAAAGAGCGAGGCGTACCCCAACGGCGTTGTTCGATATTTTCGTTTTCATCAGCCCCTACTGGTACAGAAGCATCACACATATTAGGTAACATCAAAGCCACTTGTTGTAATTCTGTTTCCACGTCACGCAATTTAGTATCCAATGCACCGATTTCATCACCTACACGTTGCATTTCTGCAATTTTATCATCTGCATTTTCTTTATTGCGTTTTAATTGGCTGATTTCTGCCGTTACTGCATTACGCACTGCTTTCAATTGTTCTACTTCTTGGATGATAGCGCGTCTTTCATCGTAGAACTTCACAAAGCTAGCTAGGTCGCCTGTTGTATGACGACGATCTAAGTTTTCTTGTACCGTTTCAATATTCTCACGGACAAATTTTAAATCCAACATAATCATGACCTCATAGAATTCATTTAAGTACTTAATTAATCTACCTTTAATATTAGCACATTTGCTATTACTTTTCTACCTTAATAGGCATTTACTTGGGCAATTTCCCCTTACCCTTTCTCCATCTCTGAAAGGATAACAAAACAGCGACCAAACTCATTTCTGTTTAGTCGCTGTCCATCTACGCACCTCACAACATCCTGTGCGTATACATATATTATTCTTCTGCTGTTTCTTCCTCTTCTACTTTCACCGCTTCTGGTTTCATGAGAGGGAATAACAATACATCACGAATGGATGCAGAGTCCGTTAAGAACATGACTAGACGGTCGATACCGATACCCAAACCTGCAGTTGGCGGCAAACCGTATTCCAAAGCTGTGACAAAGTCTTCATCCATACGATGGGCTTCATCATCACCCGCTTCACGTTCTTTTAATTGATTTTCAAAACGTTGTTTTTGATCGATTGGGTCATTTAACTCGGAATAGCCATTTGCCAATTCACGACCATAAATAAAGATTTCAAAACGTTCTGTAGTCAATGGTTTCTCACGATTTTGTTTTGCTAGTGGGGAAATTTCAACTGGATGTCCATATACTACAGTTGGTTGCATCAAGTTTTCTTCTACATATTCTTCAAAACACAAATTCATGATTTTACCAATACCATCGGCTTCACCATATTCTACATTTAAGCGATCTGCAATTGCACGTGCTTCACTCAAGGTTTCAATAGCATCAAAGTCTTCCCCAGTGTATTGTTTAATACCTTCTTGCATAGTGATGCGATTCCATGGTGGAGTCAAATCAATATCCATGCCTTGGTAGTTAATTTTTGTTGTACCAAGTACTTCTTGTGCACAGTAGGAAACAACCCCTTCTGTCAATGCAATAGCATCTTCAAAGTTACCATAGGCCTGGTAGGATTCCATCATAGTAAATTCTGGGTTATGACGAATAGATACGCCTTCATTACGGAAAGAACGGTTAATTTCATATACGCGCTCTAAACCGCCAACGATCAAACGTTTTAAGTATAATTCAGGGGAAATACGCATATAGATATCAATGTCTAAGGCATTATGATGCGTAATGAATGGGCGTGCTGCCGCACCGCCCGGAATAGCATGCATCATAGGAGTTTCTACTTCCATGAATTGCTTGCTGTTTAAATACTCTCTAATTTTCGCTACGATTTTCGTACGTTTTACAAATGTATCACGAACGCTTGGATTTACAATTAAATCCACATAGCGTTGGCGATAGCGAAGTTCTGTATCTTTCAACCCATGCCATTTTTCTGGTAATGGACGAAGGGATTTAGACAATAAAGTCAATTTGTTGACTTTCACTGTAATTTCGCCTTTTTGTGTTTTAAACACATGGCCCTCGATACCTACAATATCTCCCATATCAAGCATTTTTACATATTTGTAATCCTCTTCTCCCATAACATCTTTACGGAAGTATACTTGAATATCGCCAGATAAATCGCGCAAATTAGCGAAGGCTGTTTTACCATGAGAACGAATTGTCATCAATCGACCAGCAATCACTACTGGTTGACCATCAAAATCACGGAATTCATCCTTAATTTGGAGTGCCTTATGTTGAACAACAAATCGTTGTCCAAATGGATAGATATTATCCTCTTCATATTGCGCCAACTTTTCGCGGCGTACCAACATTTGATCGTTTAAATCCAATTGTTCTGGCACATGTTTTTCTTCGCTCATGAGGGGCCTCCTTATACTTCTTTACCCTTATTGAATGCTTAATATTTTGAAACTCACCATACCATCTGGTGTATTCACTTCTACTTTGTCACCTTTCGCTTTTCCTAAAATCGCCACGCCTACAGGGGATTCATTAGAAATACGATTGTTGAAAGGATCTGCTTCAGAAGAACCTACAATAGTGTAGTCTAATTCTTCATTAAACTCTTCGTCTAACAAAGTTACTTTACTACCTACTGTCACTGTATCGCCTTTTACATTTTCATCAATGATTTTAGCCGTATTAATTTTATTTTCCAATTCAATAATGTGACCTTCGATGAAAGCTTGTTCATTTTTCGCATCATCATATTCAGAGTTCTCTGAAATATCACCGTAGGAAATAGCAATTTTAATACGCTCTGCCACTTCGATTCGACGTACAGATTTATAATAATTTAATTCTTCTTCCAGCTTCTTCAACCCTTCGGCTGTAAGTAAGGTTTCTTTTACCTCTGCCATGTATGTCTCTCCATTTCTATTCCTCATATACAGAAAACAGTGCCACATGACACTGCCTCCCTTATGAAAAAGTTACTTAAATTTCTTATTAACAATAGCTATAATTATACTGACTTCTCTTGTAAATGTCAATGTGAAAGCCTATACTTGTACGACACACATGGAGTTTACCCTATTTTTTATAGACACTTTCATAGATAGCTAACGCATCCTTAGGTGTAAGATTACTATATGCTGTAGGATAACGAACACAACTATTAGCAATATCCGATAAGGATTCTTTTGGAATCCCTACTTCTTCCAAAGTAGATGGCACCCCTATTTCTTTGAAATATGCTTCTAAGGCTTCGATACCAGCTAATGCATAGTCTGTATCACTCATAGTGCCTTGTTCAATGCCCCACACTTCCTTAGCAAAACGCATCAACCGCGCTGTAGCATTGGGCAAAATCCAACGCAAATACGCTGGATGCATAATCGCCAGACCTGCGCCATGAGGAATATCATAAAAAGCTGACAGGGCATGCTCTAAGGCATGCGTCATCCAGTCTTGATCTTTGCCTAATCCTAAGGAACGATTCAAGGCTAAGGTAGCCCCCCACATAATGTTAGAACGAGCTTCATAATCTTCTAAGTGTTCCATGGATTTTCTGCCATTGCGCACGATATTTTTAAAAATTCCCTCGATGGCAGAATCTGTCAAATTATCATCATCAGGTGTAGATACATATTGTTCCAATAAATGGGACAACATATCTACGATGCCATAGGCAACTTGCTCTCTCGGTAACGTGTAGGTATAGGTAGGGTCTAACATAGAAAATTGTGGAAACAAAGCCGGTCCATAACCGCTTAATTTTTTCTGTGTTTCCCAATCTGTAATAACACCACCATTATTCATTTCACTGCCAGTAGCTGCCATAGTTAATACTACACCAAATGGCAATGCCTCCATCACAGGCTGATGGTCTAAAAAGAAAGTTTGCCAAAAGTCAACCGTATCTGGTAAGGTAGCACCACCTGCAATGAATTTAGTGCAATCAATAACAGAACCACCACCGACGGCTAGAATAAAATCAATAGTATGTTCTTTGCATAAGGCAATACCTTCACGCACTTTCGTAGTTCGTGGATTTGACATAATACCACTTAACTCAAACACTTCCTTACCTGCTTGTTGTAAGGCTTCTTTTACCGTATGATAAATACCATTCTTTTTAATACTACCTCCACCATAGGTAAGTAGCACTCGTGTTCCATAGTGACTTAATTCAGCTGTTAGTGATTCCTTCACGCAGTCTTTGCCAAACACTATTTTGGTTGGATTATGGTAAATAAATGATTTCATTCGACCCTTGTCTCCTTACTAGTAAATACGCCTATCGATGATAGAATGAATAGGCAATTGTTCTTTCATAGACTGCATCTGCTTTAGTCTTGCTTTCACCATTCATATTAATATCATTCGGCACAAATTGTGGCTCAATGGCAATGCCTGCATGACTGCCATAATGGCGTTCTCGGCCATCTTCGTTTAACCAATTCCCTGTATATACCTGAAAGTGTGGCGCATCTGTATGGAATACCGCTGTCACATCCTTACCTTGCAACACTGCAAAAGGCACAACAGAATCTTCTGTACTATGTCCTTCTACTGGAGCCGTTAGAAAATCATGATCATATCCTTTATATTGACTTAAATCATCAGCATAATACTCCAACGCTTTTTGAAGATCCATTCCTTTTCTAAAGTCAAATGGTGTTCCATCCACAGACGCCGGTTCCAATCGCGGGATTTGGTGGTCTCCAAATGGCATATACTGCTGAGCACCTAATTCTAATACATGGTTCGATAAGTCACCTTCTCCATGTAAATTGAAGTATACATGATTCGTCAAATTCACAAAGGAATCTTCTGAAGTTGTGTAGGCATACGTGACTACTAACGTCTGTTCTACTAATTTAAACACCGCTTCTACATAGAGATCACCTGGGAATCCATCTTCTTCAGATGTAATAGAATGCGATAGATGTACCACTGTATCAGTACAATTTTCCTCCACTACATCCCATAGACGATGTCCAATATTGCCTTTGCCACTATGTAATAAGTTGGGGCCATTATTAGCTGTTAGCTGATGAACTGTACCATTCCACGTATAGGCAGCATTGGCAATACGATTCGCCACACGCCCTACAGTAGCACCTAGTTGTCCATGCTTTGTTTCATACTCTTGTACAGAATCATAGCCCAATGCTAAATGGCGCTGCAACACTTTATCATAGACAGCGACAATGGTAGCACCATAATTGCTAATTTGTACTTGCAGTACATCATTTTCTATTGTATAGACATGAGCCTCTTGGCCTGTTTGTAGTTGTCCAAAAGATTCTACTTTCATCATAACTCCTAACCGCCGATACGCCACATAGGACGTTCCACTTTTTCAATGGAATTTCCATCATGACTCGCATATCGACCTTGTAATGCCTCTTCAATGCAATGCAATATAGTGTGTGGCGTTCCGCCATTTTGTATAAGTCCACGCAAGTCTAGATCGTCATCACGTAACAAACATAAGCGTAGTGAGCCATCAGCAGTGAAACGAATGCGATTGCACGAGGAGCAATATTGATTGGACAAAGGAAAAATAAAGCCAATTCGTTGTCCATCTGGCAATTGGAAGTATTGAGCTGGTCCAAATCCCAATCTATCTGTAACCGGCATTAACTCAGATCCCACAATACGTTCAATCTGTGCCTTCCACTCTCCAAAGGTAGGCACATGACTTTGTTTCCCTTGGAATGGCATATATTCAATAAATCGCCACACCACATCCCATTCTTTTCCATAATGCAACAAGGTTTCCACTTCCTTGTCAGAAAATGGTGCTTGCACTACAGTATTGATTTTTATATTTTGAAAACCCGCCGTCTTTGCAGCATCTATACCACGAAGCACGCCAGCTAATTGTCCATTACGACCTACAGCTTTGGCAAAACCCTCTTCTTCCACAGAATCTAAACTAATATTTAATCGCTGTACCCCTGCTATAAATAAACGTTTCGCCTGAGTTTCTAATAGACTACCATTTGTAGTCATAGAAATATCGGTAAACCATTGGCGTTCCTGTATATGCTCTAACAAGTCATATAGATGTGGATACAATAAGGGCTCTCCCCCTGTTAAGCGCAAAGCTTTGACGCCTCCTAAGTGCAACGCCTCTAACAAAGGCAACCAAAAGCTTGGAGGCAACACAGGCGCCATAGCTTCTGTAATCTCCTGAGGACGACAATAGGCACAACAAAAGTTGCACGCTTCCGTTAAGGAGATACGTGCATACTCAATAACACGCCCTTGGCTATCACGCATTGACTGGCTCCTCAACAATACGAACTGCATCGCCTACTTGAATCTTTCCGCCTTCTAGAACTCGGCCAAAAATTCCTTGTGTAGGCATAATGCAACTTCCTACTTGTTGCATAATTTCGCAACCTTGATGGCACTCTTTACCGATTTGAGTCACTTCTACAATCGTTTTACCTAAGGCTAATTTAGTGCCCACTGGTAATTGGAATAAAGTCAATCCTTCTACAGTAATATTTTCTGCAAAATCTCCAGGGTTCACATCAGCCCCACTTCTACGCATTAATTCGATACTTTCAATACCAAGCAAGCTCAATTGACGATGCCACGGGCCTGCATGAGCATCTCCTTCAATACCATGATTGACTACTAACTCCGCTTCAGGGATATTTGTTTTCTTTTGTCCTTTTGCTCTGCTAATTGAAATAGCAATAATTTTTGCGTCCATTATATCTCCTTAGATTATTATATTTAAAAATACCTATATAGTTCTTATTATATCACGTTTACGCAGTAAATCTATAATAAAAAGCACGTCATCTTGAGAAATAGCCAACGCATTTTCTTTAGAGACGTGCTCATTCTTTCAGAGCCCTTTACAGGTGAAAGCAATTATTCTTTTGTATCTGTATGACCTAGTCCGTTAAAGACCATGTTTAATACAACAGCTAAGATGCTGCCAAAGGTAATGCCGCTTTCAAAAATAATCTTCGCAGCAGGTGGAAAATTATGATAAAACTGAGGAGCTCCGATAGGAATCATAGCCACACCAATGCTTAAAGCCACAATCACTAAGTTATGATTATCCTCATACTCAACCTTTCCTAATGAACGGATACCACTAGCAATAATCATACCAAACATAGCAATCCCTGCACCTCCAAGCACTGGGCTAGGAATGGATGCTACCACGGCAGCCAATTTAGGGAACAATCCTAAGACCATTAAGATCACACCAGATGTAGCTACCACGAAACGGCTTTTCACATTAGTCACTGCAATCAAGCCAATGTTTTGTGCAAATGCCGTATAAGGAAAACTATTTAAAACGCCACCAATACAAGTAGACAACCCATCCGCTTGTAAACAAGAACTTAGTGTTTTCTTGTCCACTTTTTTATCTACGATTTCACCTATGGCAATGGCGTCTCCTGTGGTCTCTACCATACAAACAGACATTACCACAAGCATGGCGATGATAGAACTCACATCAAAGGTAGGTATACCGAAAGCAAGTGGTGTCACTAAGCCTAACCAGTCGGACTGGCTCACCTCAATAAAATTCACTTCCCCTAAGGCATAGGCAATCATAGTTCCACCTAATAACCCAATAAGAACTGACAAATTACTTACAAATCCTTTAGCAAATCGATTCACTAACACTACGATGAGTAAGGTTAACCCGGATAGCCACAAGTTAGTAGCGCTCGCATAGTTCGGATCTTCTGGATTGACACCAGCGATCCACATAATCGCTACGGGCATTAAACTAATGCCAATAATCGTAACGATAGTCCCCGTTACCACCGGCGGAAATAATCGAATAAGACGACTAAAATAAGGGGCGATGAAAAAAGTAAATATTCCTGCCACTATAATAGCGCCATACACAGCTGGTAAACCATGTTCTGTTCCGATAATAATCATAGGTGCTACTGATGCAAAGGTAACCCCTTGAATCATAGGAATGCGTGCACCCACAGATCCTACTCCCAAGGTTTGAATCAGTGTGGCAATACCACAGGCAAATAAATCAGCATTAATGAGGCGAATTAAATCCTGCGTAGGTAAGCCTAATGCATTTGCTAGAATGATAGGAACAGCTACCGCCCCTGCATACATAGCCAATACGTGTTGCAATCCATAGGAAAACAACTTAGATAGGGGTAACATTTCGTCAACAGGATGGACCTGCTTAGCGATTTCACTCATGCCATTTCTCCATTCTTTAATACATTTTATTAAGAAGTTATACTAATTATAATACTTTTATATTAAATCATAACTTATATAATTTGTCAAAAAAATAGCCTACTCTATAACGAGTAGGCTAATGCTTATTTACCTTTGTATTCTTTTACAGAAGGATTATGATCTTTCATGGCTTGTTCTAAACCAAAGATAACCATCTCATTCATATATGTACGCAATTCATCATTGTGCACTCTCTCAGCATGACGAGCTAAAATTCCTAAGAACTCTTCTTTATAAGTATCCACTTCATTGGCTGGCACATAGCGATGACTATTCAAATAATTTTGGTAATCTGCATATAAATTATTTAATACTTTTCTTCCGTAGCTATCCTTTTTCCAGCGATGGCTTTCAATGTAAAAGTTTTTCCGCACATTCATATAATACAATGCATTAATCACATCCAATTGCCCTGCAGAGATAACTTGGTGTGTTTGTAATTCAAATAATTGTTTACTATGATCTTGACCATAGTTAGCAAAGGTATCCACCACTTGCTTTACTTCCCAGTTGGGACTTTCCACTGTAATCTTAGCTTGTATTTCTGAAATAACTTGTAAGCCTTCTTGCTCTGGTAACATTAACGGATCTTGTGCCGCATACGCAGTTTGACCAAACGCGATAACACCTACCATAACAGCTCCTAGCATCCAACGTTTACTTTGTGTTTTCATACAAAACTCCTTTCAACTATTGATGTAACTCGATTGATTTTGATTCTATACCCTTATTATACAGATTCTATCTTTTTTATTCAACGTGTAATTCTATATTGAACAAATCTATGTGAAAGTCTTTCTATCTTGACTTTTATAGTCTTATCTATTACGATATAACTAACTGTGATAATATCTATCATTATCAAATCTTTGTGATGGAGGTGTCCATGAAATATTTTGAACTAGAACCACTGCCTTATTCTGATCATGCCTTAGAGCCTGTCATCGGCAGAGAAACACTCACATCTTTGTATACTGATGTATACAGCCATTCCGTATCTCAACTTAATCAACTAGTAGAAGACTATCCGGACCTTCGTTTCGGTCATATAGACTGTCTACTGGGTGGTCTAAGTCATGTACCACAAGAAATTCGTCAAGACATTCAGCGCTATGGTGGAGCCTATAAGAATGTAACCTTATTTTTGCACACGTTGACAAGCCCTAATACAAATACCATCAACGGACCAATCAAAGATGCTATCAACCGCTCTTTTGGATCCTTAGAAAAGTTCCAACAACAATTCACAGAGGCGGCTCACACTCATGTTGGTAATGGTTGGACTTGGCTTGTGCTCAACCCAGACAATACGCTTGCTATTACTTCTACAAAAGAACAAATCAATCCGATTATGAACATGCAAACTGCAATCTTAGGCATCAATCTATGGGATTACATGTACGTCCATTCCAGCCGTGAAGAATATATTAATAACTTCTTCTCCATCGTAAACTGGAAGATTGTAAATCATATCTATGAAGAGACATTAAAAAATCCAAACCGCTTTGGACACGAATAAAATAAATAAAAGCTGTCACCACCTCGTCGTGGATGACAGCTTTTTTCTATTCTTCTGGTACAGTGCCCACATGGACTGCTACAATGCCACCTGTAAGTTCATAATACTTAGCATCTTGTAGTCCCACATCTTTAAAAATTTGAAGAACACCTTCTTGCCCCACATAGCGGCGCAGTGATTCTGGGAGCCATGCATAGGAGGATTGATCTCGACTCAATTTCCCCAATACAGGAAGAATCTTTTCAAAATATAGATAATAGGCTTGCTTAAAACCAAACATAGTCGGCTTCGCCAATTCCAAAGTAACTACTTTACCACCTGGTTTAACAACACGTTTCATTTCACGAATGGTTTGCTCAATGCTTGGCACATTGCGCAAAGCAAAACCAGATACAGCCCCATCAAAGGTATTGCTATCATAAGGTAAATCCATCGCATCTCCTTGGGTCAAGGTCACTCGATCTGTATATCCTTCTTTCTCTAATCGATTTCGTCCAACCGCTAACATTTCAGGACTAAAGTCAAGTCCTTCCACATGTAAAGACGGAATTTCTTGTAATGCTGTTTTTGTTAACATACACGTACCACAAGCAATATCCGCTAATCGCATACCTTCCGTTAATTCTAATTGTTCTATGGCAAATCTACGCCACCGTGCATCTTGGTTAAAACTCAATAATGTATTCATCACATCATAATGCTTCGCAATATGAGAGAATACATCTTGCACGTAAGCTTTTTTATCTTCATGTGTTTTAAATTCCACAATATACCTCCAGTTATTTATACTGCTATTCATTATACACGAATGGATGAGGATATTCCATAATTTGTGATTTTTTTCTCTTGCCAAAAGTATATATTCCGTTTATAATGTCTTTATGTCTTTTATGAGTAGATATTTGTACTCGATTTTAAGTATTTATAAGTATAAGGAGTTTTCTATGAGGGCATTATTTCAATTCATCAATAGATTTAGCCTCATCCAGCAAATCTGCGTAGGTCTCTTAATCGGCACTGGTATTGCCGTATGGTCTCCAGAACATGCTGTGAAGTTATCTTTATTAGGTACCATCTTCGTAGGTGCATTAAAAGGTGTAGCACCTGTATTAGTATTTTTCTTAGTCATCGCAGCAGTCAGCCGTCATCGTTCCGGTCAAAAAACTGGCATGCGTTCCATCATTGTGTTGTACTTAATCGGCACATTTGCATCTGCAGCCATTGCTGTAGTTGGTAGTTTCTTATTTCCTACTACGTTATTATTAACAGCTTCTCCTGCTGATACAGCACCTCCTAGCGGTATTACTGCGGTGCTTTCTACCTTATTAACAAATATCGTAGAAAACCCTGTAAAAGCCATCTTAGGTGGTAACTACATTGGTATTCTTGGTTGGGCTCTGCTATTTGGTTTCGCTCTTCGTCATGCAGCAAATGAAACGAAAGATGTGATGGCTTCCATCTCTGATGCGATTACACTAGCTGTACAATGGATTATTAAATTTGCTCCTCTTGGTATCATGGGCTTAGTAGCTCAATCCATCGGTGAAAATGGGTTAGGCGCTTTACTGACTTACGGCAAATTGTTATTAGTCCTATTAGGCTGCATGTTTGCAGTAGCACTCATCATCAACCCATTGATCGTA
Organism: Veillonella sp. VA137; assembly: GCF_003992015.1. GTDB lineage: Bacteria > Bacillota > Negativicutes > Veillonellales > Veillonellaceae > F0422. Next base: position 70,892 of record NZ_RQVK01000008.1, on the reverse strand, counting down.
GCTATCGTCATGAAACGCAATCCATATCCATTGGTATTCCGTTGCCTTCGTGAATCTGGTGTGACAGCCTTCTTCACTCGTAGTTCCGCTGCGAACATTCCAGTTAACATGGATTTAGCTAAACGTTTAGGCATTACACCTGATACCTATTCCATTTCCATTCCACTAGGCGCTACTATCAACATGGGTGGTGCAGCTATTACCATCACTGTTATGGCATTAGCAGCTGTATCTACATTGGGTATTCAAGTAGACCTAGCGACCGCAATCTTACTTAGCATTATCGCTACTATCTCCGCTTGTGGTGCCTCTGGTGTAGCTGGTGGTTCTCTCTTATTGATTCCATTAGCTTGTTCCCTATTCGGTATTTCCAACGACGTGGCTATGCAAGTAGTAGGTGTTGGTTTCATCATCGGCGTTATCCAAGACTCCACCGAAACAGCATTAAACTCTTCTACAGATATCTTATTTACAGCAGCTGTAGATTATGCGCGTCACGGCTACCCAACAGACAAAGTATAAACGTATACTTCACACAACTGTTTGAAAGGTCTATTTGTTCTTTGGTATGGGATGCCCAATAGAATATGCAATACAATATAGCTTATGAAAGTAAGCAAAAAAGGACTGGTACAATCTGTATCAGTCCTTTTTTATTTGTGTCATCACTTATATTGCAAAGCAAACTGAATAATATGTTTATTTTTATACACAAAAAGTATACCTTGGGAAGATGCCTTTTGCTGCCCCCAATATACTATAGAACCATTTTTTCTATACTATATTTCAGTAACAGCATTAGGCATCCCAAAAAATTAGAGGCAAGTTGATATCCATTGTTCAACTTGCCTCTTGTGTATTTGTGTACTTTATGTATCTTGTATAGTTTGTAGATTTTCTCTACTTTCCCTTATACCCCAGTGTATCCGTGTACTACATTCGGTTTCACTACGAATGTTGGCAGTACTGCTTCTACTAATTGGCTCAATTTTTGTGAAAGTTCCTCTTTCGTATATTTCACATCATGCGGTACTTGTACGTCAAAGCCTATCTTTCTATTCTCCACATCGATTCGGATATCGTATAAAGAAAAACTGTCATCATAGGCTTGAATCACTGCCACTAAGCGCTGTTGTAAAGCTAGTGTTTGTTCATTGACAACGATTGGATCCATATGGATGGTCAATTTTAACTGCAATTCTTTCAAAGCTTGTCGTTCTACACGATCAATCATATTATGGATGGTCATCGCATCTTGTTTCGCATCTACTTCTACGTGGATAGAAGCATACTCATGTCCTGGACCATAATCGTGAATCATTAAATCATGAGTTCCTAAAATACCCGGTTTAGATTCCACAAAATCAATAATTTCTTGTACACGTTCTGTAGTAGGTTCAAATCCTAATAAACGATCTGTCGCTTCTTTCAGCACTTCAAAACCAGCTTTGGCAATGATCAGTGCCACAATTAAGCCTAAATACCCATCAACGCTCAATTGGAATATACCGCCCAACAATAAACCAATAGCAATCGCTGCGGTCGCCCATACATCGGATAAAGCTTCTTTCCCATTGGCACGCAAGATAGGAGAATCAATACGATTACCAATGGAACGCAAAAAGAAGGATAGCCAAATCTTTAAAGCCATAGCACCCAACATTACAGCCAAAGCAGACATAGAAAACTCTACTACCTCGGGATTCATAATGTGCTCTACCGCTTCAATACCTAATTGAGCAGCTACAACAAACAGTAAGATAGAAAAACCAATGGATAATAGATATTCCATTCGACCATGTCCGTATGGATGCTCTGCATCTGCTTTACGTCCAGATAATTTAAAACTCAAAAAGGATACTAAGGATCCCCCTGCATCAGCCACATTATGGATAGCATCACTAATCATGGCAATGGAGCCGATAAGAAAACCAATGATCAATTCCCCTAAACAAACTAACACATTCACCATAATGCCTGTGATACTCGCCATAATCCCATATTGTTGGCGTACATTAATATCTTTTACTTCATCTTTGTTGTTTACAAATAAACGGATTAATACTTCTGTCATACTACACCTCTTTCATCCATTTAACATATACTTACAATTCTACCCCCTCATAATCTGCTATATCTCAGAGGTAGTATTTTATTCTCATTTACTTTCTCATTATATCCTATTATTTAACTATTATCAACTATAATTTTAATTGAGAACTCTTGATTTCAAAATTCTTATAACCTATGTCATAGACTCATACAACATAGTACATATATTTCTTTATACTATCTTGCCTGTCTAACGTTACTAGCATTTCATATCATACTCATATCTGCCTATACAGAATAGACGCATTCTATTTATAGGTACTGCACAATATATCAATTATCATCATATATTAGCATAAAAAAACTGCAGTGATAGTATCCCCATCACTACAGTTTTTACTATGTATCTTTTTAATAGATTACCATTTATGTTCGTAGAACACTTGTGTCCACATAGACACTTCTGACAATGTTGGATGCGGAGCCATTGCCTCACCAATGGAGATAACAGATTGTGGATCCAAGTACCGTGTCAAACCTTGTGCACGTAGTTCTTTTGTTGTAGTAGAGCCGATTTCTTCATGAATAGGAACTAATTTCACTTCACCACTATTCATTAAATGTACATATGGTTGGAACAAGATCGATGCTTGTGGTCCCACGATATGAGCCCCTAATAGACGATTCGTAGCTTTGTCGACTACCACTTTGATGAATCCATCGTGTACATCGCCTTTATCAATGCCAAGAGCCATACCTTTGGCAGAATTAGAATAATGATTGATACCAACTCCTACATCATAACCAGCTTCTTTAGCTTCTGCTTCTGTCATACCAATACGACCTACTTCTGGATACGTGAACGTCACCATAGGAATCAAATCATATCGTGCCCAACGATAGTCTGTTGGAGATGTAGCACGATATAAATTATGAGAGATAATATCTCCTTCATAGTTGGCACGATGACGGAAGGCTGCATTACCATTCACATCACCTAATGCATACACACCTTCTACAGATGTTTCTAAAAATTCATTAGTTTTAATCCAGCCACCTGGTAATTGTTCAATATGAGTATTTTCTAGATGCAAATCTTCTACAGACGGAGCAATCCCAGTAGCCACCAAAATTTCATCTACACGGATTTCAGATACTTCACCTGTAGTACGGTTTTTCACAGTGATTACTTTATCACCATTATCCACACGTACATTATCACATACAGTATCTGTTAATACGTTCACTCCAATGGCTTTCATTTCTTCTAAAATATGAGCAGAAATCGCTTCATCTTCTTTTGGCAATAAACGCACATTGCGTTGGATTAACGTCACTTCCGTACCTGCTGCGGCAAACACACCAGCAAATTCTGTACCAATAGGACCACCACCAAATACAGCTAGTCGTTTATATGGTACTTTTGGATATTCACTGCCAAAGAATTTTTCACTTGTAATATAACCAGCTTCTTCTAAGCCATCTACATGGTTCACTTTAGAATGACCGCCTGTACCAATGATAATAGTAGGTGCTGTAATTTCTTCTGTTTTTGCACCATCTTGTAATGTTACATATAATACTTTATCACTTACAAACGTAGCTGCCCCATGGTATACATCAGCATTATCAAAGCTTTCATAAAACTCTTTGACCCCTTTGCTTTTATTGATAGCTTTCCAAACCCGTTCACTCACTACATCCCAGTTAAGAGTCGGTGTGGCAGTTTCTACACCAATTTTTTTCCAACCATGGCTTTCATGTACTACATCTGCTGCCGTAACCATTACTTTTGTTGGAATACAGCCACGTGTTAAACAAGTACCACCAAATCCTGTTTTTTCAATAACAGCTACACGTTTACCTGCTTTTAATGCCGCATCAGCTACTAAGCTAGCACCACCAGTACCAATTACGATTACATCATATTGTTTCATTTACGTCATCCTTTCTAAACCAATGGATAATCTTTATTCTTTATATATAGTATATCATACATCGACTATTTTAGATATGAGAATTTTTACTATTTTCCACTGGCAATGGAATCTAACAATTCAATATATGTTTCTTTTGTTAAAGGAGCTTCAAAGTTTTCTAGAATCTCTTCCGCTACCTGTGCCTCATCATATAATAAATCAACAATCGTCATGGCTAAGGCTTGAGCCGTTTTAATATAGGCTACATCTGGTACGGTAATATTGTACTCTGCACTATGGAGCACCCCTTCAATACATCCCACCCAAGGATGGATAACTGGCATTAAATGGGATACATCCCCCATGTCTGTACTTGCTGTCATATGCACCCGTTGCCGTACATTGTCTGTACCAAATAGCGGTTCTGAGTTGGACCGTAACAAATTGTTCATATCTGGATTGTCACGCATCGGTAAATAGCCCGGTAGATCATGAATGACACAAGTGGCACCCACTGCATCTCCACCAGCTTTCAAGGCACGATTGACACGTTGATTGCCATCCACAATCGCTTGTACATTAGAAGCTCGTACATAGCTTTCTACTTGCACATAATCCGGTACACAGTTGACCAAGGTTCCCCCTTGATTAATGATAGGATGGAAACGGAAATAATCACTCTCTTTGAAAGTCTCACGAATGGCATGGACTCCCATTACCCCCATCAAAGCTGCATTTAATGCGTTAATTCCTTCATGAGGAGATGCCGCTGCATGGGCAATTTTACCATGGTATTCAATCAATTTTGCCACAAATCCATTGGAGGTACTACCCAAATTCATTTCTCCCGTAGGTGTGTCCGCAGTTTCCACATGCATTTGCATAGCCATATGGATATCATCAAAAGCTCCTTCATAAATCAGCTGTTGTTTACCACCTAAGTATTTAATGGTTCCTTTTTCACGCAATGTATTGCGATAATCCACTTCAATCATCTCTTCTGCTGGGACTGCAAATAAAACTACATCCCCACCAAGAGCTTCCATAACGCCTTCCGCTTGTAAGCCCATGGCTACTGCAAATAAATTGGCAATTTGCACATTATGTCCACAACAATGGGCCGCCCCTGTCATAGGATCTGCCTTTGGATGACGGTGACATACAATGGCATCCAATTCACCGATCATGGCGACAGTTTTTTTAGATTTACCACCTTGCAAACGGCCTTTCACACCTGTAATCGCATGACCAGTCGTAAAAGGAATCCCTAATTCCGTAAACATATCTTGTACTTTTTGAGATGTTTTATGCTCTTTATAACCCAATTCTGGTTCATCCATAATGGCGCTCGCTAATCCACGCAATCGATCTTGCCCTGCTACAATAGCATCACACACACGTTGTTTTACTTCTTCTTTCGTTAACATAATCTATCTCCTTTTACATTGTATGAACATACCTTTTGCTATAAGGTATTTATATATGACTCTTACATCTTATTGTACCATGAAATCAAAAAGAGAGTTGATAAGAATTCATCAACTCTCTTTCATTCGGTTCAACTATAACCTATATAGTTATATTCAAGTTTAAATAACCCCTTGCATATGTAATACAAAATGAGCTACTGCAGCAGCACAAATAAAGGTACCTGCCGTTACCGCTAAGGCTACTGGAATAATTCTCCAAGATAGACGACGGAATGCTCCTAAGTCTTTTCCCAAGGAGAGACCTGCATAGGCTAGCACTGGTGTTGTTGTAGCCAAGAATGTTACTTCTTTTGTTTGTGCAATAATCCATGCTTGCCCTGGCATGATAGGCAAGGAGGCAATGACACCTACTAAAGACACCCAGAAGACCATAGGGAATCGATTAGCTAATGGCAAATAGGAAATAATCGCACCAATAATTGCTAACCCAGCAATCACAAAGACCCCTACAAGGCTTGGGCCCAATAGATGCTTGCCATCAATGATATTACCCAGAGCAGTCATAATAGCTGCAATGCATATAACAATGACAAATTGTGTAATTTTTTCACTCATAGTCATCTTATTGTCCCTCCTCTGCCAAATCTTGTTCACGTGTACGACCTGTAAAGAAATTATATGTTTTTTCCATCACAGGCAAAGATACGAAAATACCAAAGTAAACGCCTAGTACAGTAGTCAGCAAATTAGCTGCCCCTGCTAAAGCTGCAATTTGAGCTTCATATTCTGGATATACTGCAATGATAGGGGCAGTAGAAGCAGCCATCATACTAGCACTACCTACACCCGCACCCATAGCCAAGGCCAGTGGATGGAACCAGCCCATTTGAGCAAAAAATCCTGCTAGTACAGACGCCCACATAGCACCAATCAATACGCCACAAATATACATGCCCATAACGCCACGGCCTTCAGGAGAGCTAAAGCCAAATTTATCAATAATAATCGCTACATTAGGTTCCCGGTCTACAGAGTAACAAGCACCCACCGCTTCACGGCGCATTCCTACTAATAATGCCACTGGCAAGCCGAATAAAATAGTACCAAAGAAATGACCTAACTCTTGTAACATAAGAGCCAACCCAGCAGTAGAAAGAATTTCTAAATTAGGGCCAATCCCTAAGCCTACTTTAACCATTAAGAGCATCACTGCAATCCCAAGATAATCCGCTGATTTTTCCATGGTTTCTACTGTTAAAATTTTGAATGATGGAATGGATACAAACAAACCCATAATCAACGCGTAGAGAAGCGGTAAGAATACCACAGCTCCAAATCGTTGGATTCCGATCATTTCTGCAATGATGGTAATCACAAGAGCCAATGCATGTAATTTCCAGTTTTGTAATACTTGCATACAATACCTCCTATACTAATAACTATAACTATTTCTTTATTATAGTAAAGTTTAACGTGTACGGTCAATGTGTGAGTGATTCCGAATTAGCAATAGGGTTGCAAAAATAAAATAAGAGGTGAATAGATGTACTATCCGCCTCTTATGATTAAGAGCTAGTATATTGAGTTATCATATGCCGTATAGTTGGCTTATGCGTTTACTAATGCTTTTCCTAATGCTTCACATTGTTCTTTACCAGAATCATCAGGTTCGCCCATAACTGGTAATTTGTCAACTACAACGCCATTCGCGCCTTCTACGCGACCAGCCCAGTCATCTAACCAAGAGCCACCCCAACCATAGGAGCCAAACAATACTACTTTTTTACCTGCCAATTTAGGTTCTAATGCTTCATAGAATGGTGCAAATTCACCGTCTTCCAATTCTTCAGCACCCATATCAGCGCAACCTAATGCTAATTTTTCATAATTAGCAGCTTCATCAGCAGTGATTTCAGAAACGGATTTTACTACCACTTCTTGACCAGCATCAGCGATACCTTTACCTACAGCTTCTGCCATTGCAGCTGTGTTACCTGTTCCAGACCAATAAATTACAGCGATCATAATGTTACCTCCTAGCATGCCGTTACGGCAACCAAAGACTCTAAAGATTTTCCTTTATTCAACTGTGCGTGACAGTAGTCACGACACATTCGAAAACAATGAAATGCGTGCATAGCTGACGCTTGATTTCCATATACCTTCCAGTCGCCACAGACTTTATAGCCTGCTCCGCGGAATTGGATAAACGCTTTTACATCTTCTAATGGATATCCTAAAAACACACCGATTTCATGAGGAAACACATCGCTCATTTCAATGCGCTCACGCAAATGTAATAGCCAATCTGCCAATGTTTCATAGGATTTATATCCATAATTTTGTAAAAATGCTAGCACTTCAGGTTGTCGCAAATAGTCCTCAAGCATACGTTCACGAAATACGAGTAATAATTTTCGTTTTTCACAATGGCACAGTTCATAAAAGAACAGTCCTTTTTGATTAAATTTATCATTATACTCATGTGTTTTTTCTACCATCGTTGCCCCTAAATGCTGAGGTAATGCAACAAGATTTGCTACTTTAATACCTCTAATTGCGGGCGCACAATGGTAACCAATAATCTGCTCGATGGATTCCATTTGTCGTACCTGCCTTTTTACGTATTTTGGGGAGAACACTTGCTCTCACAGCAAATAGATAATCCGGATATATATCATCTCGAAAGATGAATCAAAATAATGAAAATTATTTCTATTATTATAATACAAATAATCCTACCATATGTCAATAAGCATGAGAAGTTTTTTCATTTTAAAAAGAAAAGTTGCATCCTTTGCAATTTCACTATCCCACAGCCTCCCATGGTAATAGCCAATCTCAAAGTTTGCAACTTTTTCTTATAATACATATTGTAATTGTTTTCTCAGCATGTCGTCCTTCACATGGGTCACGATATATCGCAAACGTGGAGCCCCTGTGCTATCAGCTAGGAACGCAATCTGCACATACATAGGATATTCTACTTGCTTAAACCATGTATTCACGATGATTTCACCAACATAGATATTCTTTCTTGTTTCACGGAAAGGAGCGACTAGTGTAAATGTTTCTGGATGCTCCTGTACATATGCTTCATAATCTTGAATCATAGATAGGGTATACTTAGATCCCACTGGCACCGTAGTAGGATGCCAACTATCTTTCTGTGGACCAAACCCATAGAGCAAAGTTCCTTCCCCGTATCGCGCATAGTAATAATTATTACCTCGCTTATCCAATATCTGATAGGATATACTCATATCAATTCCAATATCACGCAATCTAGCTTCTAATGGTTGTGCTACCCCAGACGAAAGAATACTGCTACTAGACCCTTCCTGCACTAGCATCGTAGACGGCCATTTTATAGATGCCTTATCCGCTGCTTCAACGCTAGTCATTATGCTAGTTAAGATACAAGTAAGAACTAGCCCCCATGAAATAGATCTTATATTTCTACTCATAGTATTTGCCTAACCTTGTTTCTTTTGCATTTTAGCCCAAGTATCGCGCATGCCTACTGTACGATTCATTACGATATGATCTGCTGTGCTGTCTTTATCTGTTACAAAATACCCTGTACGCAAGAAATGATAATGGTCTCCTGCTTGTGTAGAACGGAATGCTGCTTCCCCTTTAGCAGATTTTACTTCTAAGGAGTTTGGATTCAACTGTTGTAAGAAGTCCTTATCTGCTGTTTCATCATCTTCTGTAGATAATAGATAATCATAGAGACGTACTTCCATATCTACCGCTGTAGAGGCTTCTACCCAATGTAAGATACCTTTTACTTTCTTTTGACAGCCTGTTCCAGATTTTGTAGCTGGATCGTATGTACAATGGATTTCGGTAATATTACCATTGTCATCTTTTACTACAGATTGACATTCAATGATGTAGGCACCTTTTAAGCGCACTTCTTTACCTGGTGCTAAGCGGAAGAATTTTTTCACTGGTTCTTCCATAAAGTCACCACGCTCAATGTACACTTCTCGACCAAATGTCACTTCACGTGTGCCCATTGCTTCATTTTCTGTATTGTTCTCGATCACTAAGGTTTCTGTTTGTCCCTCTGGATAGTTTGTGATAACAACTTTCACAGGGTCTAATACCGCCATATATCGTGGCGCTTTTAATTTCAAATCTTCACGGATACAGAACTCTAATAGACCTACTTCTACCATGCTATCTGCCTTTGCTACACCAATGCGTTCACAGAAATCACGAATAGCCTCTGGTGTATAGCCACGACGACGTAACCCAGAAATCGTTGGCATACGAGGATCATCCCAACCACTTACAAGATTCAACTCAACTAATTGACGCAATTTACGTTTACTCATAACCATATTTGTTACATTTAAACGAGCAAATTCAATCTGTTTTGGTTTTTCTGTATCTCCCCAATCTTCTAATACCCAATTGTACAATGGGCGATGTACTTCAAATTCTAAGGTACATACAGAATGGGTAATACGTTCTATCGCATCAGATACCGGATGGGCATAGTCATACATAGGGTAAATATTCCATTCAGAACCTGTACGATGATGATCAGCATGTAAAATACGATACAATACAGGATCTCGCATTACGATATTAGGGTCTGCCATGTCAATTTTGGCACGTAATACTTTTTCCCCATCTTTATATTTGCCTGCTTTCATTTCTTCAAAAAGTCGCAAATTTTCTTCTACACTACGATCACGGTAAGGACTATTCGTACCTGGAGTTATAAAATCGCCACGAGTAGCACGGATTTCTTCTGGTGTTTGATCATCTACATAGGCTTTACCTTTTTTAATCAACACTTGAGCATATTCATATAGTTTACCGAAATAGTCAGATGCATAATGTACATCCCCATACCACTCAAAGCCTAACCATTTTACATCTTCTTCAATGGATTCTACATATTCCACATCTTCTTTGACCGGATTCGTATCATCAAAACGCAAGTTTGTTAAGCCTTGGTATGATTTGCCAAGACCAAAGTTAAGGCAAATAGATTTCGCATGTCCAATATGCAAATATCCATTTGGCTCCGGAGGGAATCGTGTATGAACACGTTTTCCATAGGTATTTTCTTCATTGTCTGTATTAATAATCGCTTCAATAAAATTTACAGTTTGAGGCGTTGTTTCTTCCGTACTCATCATCGTCTCTTTCGATTCCATGTGATTCTTCCTCTCTTAGATTGATTATACACAAGTGCACGTTCTGCACATTCTCTTCATTATACCACAGGAATAGCTATGTTTCATCGATTTCTTGCAAATCCTATCATTTCTTAGCGCACCTGCAAGATTGTAACGACCTATTCTTCAGTGGTCTTATAATTAACACTTTCATTGACACATGTCAATAATGGTTTACCTTGTACACCAGCAATCAGATTATTGGCTGTTAACATAGCCATCTCTTTACGAGTACGATCCGTGAAAGACCCAATATGTGGCACCACTAAGCATTTACCTGTTTTAAGCAATGGATGGTCTGCCCCAATTGGTTCTGGATCTACTACGTCAAGAGCAGCATAATCGATTTGACCTGTTTCTAATGCGTGCACCAATGCATCTGTATCCACAATTTTTCCACGACCTACATTCACAAATAAAGCCGTTTCCTTCATCATTTCAAAGGCTTCTGCATCAATTAAATGATAGGTTTCTTCCGTCAATGGCGCCATGACCAAGATAATGTCACTAGTGGTCAACAATTTGCCTAATGACACGTAGGTGGTCATGAGCAAGCTATCATCATTGCGACGGTTACGATTATGATATTGTACAGTCATCCCAAAAGCACGTGCTCTACGGGATACGGACACACCAATCTTACCCATACCAATAATACCCAATGTCATACGGCTTAAATCCTTTCCTTTTATATTAGAAGGACGTTCCGCCCATTTACCATCCTTAACGAACTGAGCATTTTCATAAATTCTACGGCTCGCTGCTGCCATCAATGTGAAAGCCAACTCCGCCGTGGTTTCTGTTAATACATCTGGCGTATTGCCATAAGGTATATGACGTGCTGTTAACGCATCGATATCGATATTATCATAACCTACAGAGGCTTGAGCAATGACCTTTAAATTAGGTGCCTCCTTCACTAAATCCTCATCCACTGTAAAGTGATTAATACTCCACAAACCATCTGCGTCACGCAGCCATTCTTTTAATAGTTCTTTAGGCATTTTTTCTTTTTCTGTCCACTGGCGTACTGTCACATGTTCGCTCAAATAGGATACTGCATCTTTACGCACCAATCCTGGCACTACTACAACTGGTTTCTTCATAGTTCAACCTCGCTTTCACTCGTCTTATCTATCTACATACAGTATATATGTATTTTATAAGGACCCCATTCCTGGTGCTACCAACGACCATGAGCCCTTCCTGTAAATTATATCATATTCTCTCTTAGACAATAAAAAAGACAGTCCTATTTTCATAGAACTGTGCTTTTCATTTTGTAGATACAGTAACTTGCACTCTCAAACGTACCCGAGAGCTTCTGCGCTTTCTATACGATGATATGCTATTCCACAAACGTTCCTAGAATAACATGTTTATCCTACCAATTGGATTTTCCTTCATTGAACATTTCAAATGCATGCGCAATTTGGCGTCTCAATTTTAATCGTTGTGAATCACTTAATACATATTCTACACCATTATGTGCGATACGCCCATTTTTTACAATGCTACTCAAATCGTAAAGAATTTCTCTAGCCATGCTTGCATTGCCAGCTAATTCATCAATTGTCACATCATAATAATTAGCTAATCGCTTTAAGGTTTCCAGATCAGGCTCTCTATATCCTGTTTCGTAATTTGACAGGGCAGCATTACTAATGCCGATATCTCGAGCCACATCTAGCTGACTCCGCCCAATCCGTTTACGGGCATGTCTTAAATTTTCACCTAATGCCATTGTATCACCCCTTATACTACGTGAATCTATAGTATAAATAACCTATCTCTATTATAGCATGAGATACAATAGATATGCTATAGAAAACCACTATTTCACATCTCACGAATTGTGTATCTCTCTATATTTTTTAGCATTTTTGAATTGTATTACACGAATTGAATTGTTTATCCCATCTGCGCATGCATAGTTTTGATTTATTTTAATCAAAATCGATAGATTTTATCCTATTTTAATCATTTTCGCTCATAAACTATTTATATTATTCATGCGCATGTTCAGGTGGTGGTAACTGTTCAACTTGGAATACCTCACCAATAGTTTGAATTTTTCCAGGGATATATTCCACAATTTGAGTCATCAATACATATAACAGTCGTGGATCAAAGTTAGAATTAGCACTTTGATTGATACAATCCAAATACACGCTATCATCATCTTCTTCGATATAGTATTTAAAGCTTTTATAGGTACTATTTTCACGGTTAATGAATGTCAAAATATCTTGACGATTTTCCTTGGTCACAACGCCTGCACCGATCAATAAGCGAATCGTAGCATAAATTGTGTCATCTAACAACAGAAACACAGGAATATCCCCTAATTCGGTTTGTACATAGGAGCGAAATACAACGGTATGATCTTCATCTCCCACTTCACGTTTCTCAAAACATGTCAATTTCTCATCAATGAGAAATTGCTCAAACACTCTAGCCTTTTCATTCATAGGTATCACCCCTCGTTAAAAAAAGGGCATTGTTTGTCACAATGCCCATATGAATCGATTCTTACTACATATTAACCTTTTTTAGATTTTGTAGTTTTACGTGGTTTGCTTTCTTTTTTAGCTGGTTCTTCTACTGCTGGCGCTTCTTCACCAGATGCTTCTACCTTTACGCTTTCCACAGCTGCAATAATACGAGTTAAATCTTTTTGTGTATGTGGATACAATACTTCAAAAATAGTGTATGCCACTAATGCTGGATCAAAGTTATCTCCACTCATTAAACTTACATCTAAAAGAATTGCTTCGTAACCATCTTCTTCCATTAAATAGTGTTTGAAACATTTGAATTCACTATTTAATTGATTCAACACATCTAATGTTGCTTTACGTTGTTCTGGCGTAAAACGACCACCCGCAATTTCTAAACGCACAAAACCAAATGGTGTGTCATCCAATACAACAAATAATGGGAACACAATATCATTATATTCCACAGTTGCATCAAATACTACTGTATTGTATTGGTCATTTTCAATCTCACGAAGCGTAAAAAGATTTGTTAATTCATTTTCTGTAATAAACTGTTGAAATAATTCTGCTTTTTTATTCACTGTCTTAACTCCATATTCTCTACATTTAAATTAAAACTCATTACCATAATAATACCACAAAATTGTGGTCCATTTCAATCATTATCACTTTGCATCTTCCACATAGATACAACGATCATTTTCAAATCGCGCAATACGCACCAAGGAATGTACATCGTAACCTGCTTTTTCTAGGCGTTCACGACCAGGTTGGAAAGATTTTTCAATGACAATAGCAATACCTTCCACTGTATCCCCTGCGCCTTCCACAAGTTTTGCTAATCCCATAGCAGCTTCACCACTGGCTAAAAAATCATCAATAATCAGCACCTTTTCACCAGAAGGCAAGAATTTTTTAGAGATAGTTACATCATAGTTTTCTTCTTTTGTGTAGGAATACACTACAGAGTGATACACATCTTCTGTCATCAAGATAGATTTTTTCTTACGAGCAAACACCAAAGGAACATCCAACTCAATCGCTACTTGTAACGCAATAGCAATACCAGATGCTTCGATAGTAACAATACGTTCAATACCACGTCCTTCAAATTGTTTAGCAATTTCTTTACCAATTTGAACAAACAATTTAGGATCAATTTGATGATTTAAAAATCCATCTACTTTTAACACTCGATTGTTCAATACAATACCTTCTGCATCAATACGTTGTTTTAATAATTCCACGATGATCCTCCTTATTGTTTTCTGTCTTTCAATATATTTATAAATTGCGAAACGCCTTCTGTTAGTGCATCCATTCTTGACCGCACCAGTACAATACGTCGTTCAGGAATCTGTAAATTCGTTTTTAGCTCCACTAAAGAGCCTTGTTTCAATTTCTCTCTCGCTACCAATTCTGGCACCAAAGAAATACCTAAGTTAATCTCCACCAAATCCATGAGCACATCTAAACTGCCTAATTCAAAAGCGGGACTGGTGCAACGATTGTAAGTGACCGCATCAAAAAATGTTCGACTACTAGCCCCTGTAGTAAGCAATAGCAATGGCTCAGCCATAATTTCATCAATGGTCCACACCTTAGAATCATCTTGATATTTAGTGCCTCCTACAAATATATCTTGCATTGATTCTAATTCCATCACTTCAAGATGATTATTATCATACAAACCATCATAGGCATGTACCACCGCAATTTGCGCTTCTCCCGCTTCAATCATCCCTACACATTCTCGAGATGGTCGATTGGTGACACGCAAGCTAATGTCTAGATTTTTTTCTTGCCAACTTTTGAAAGTAGGCAACAAAAAATGTTTACTCAATGTATCTGTAGCCGCTAAGTGTAAACTTTTATACTCCCTCGATACACGTTCTTGCAATTTTACAATTCCATTATCTAAAATAGAAAAGGCTTCTACCGACGTTTCAAAGAGTTCTCGACCAGCTTTCGTAAAGGCCACTGATTTCGTTGTTCGTTCGAACAAAGGAACACCTAAATCTTTTTCTAATTGCTTTATGCTCTGACTAATGGCCGATTGAGAAACTCCATTAGCTTTCGCTGCTTTGGAGAAAGATAGATGTAATCCAACGCCTACAAAGGCGCGCAGTAATTCTGCAGATACAGACATAATAACCTCAATCTACTACGAATATAACATACGTTTAATTTATTTTTTACTATTATATATGCTTATAAGTTTACCTATATTTATTACTATTGTCAAATTATAAATAGATTTTTATCTATGTATTTCTTATAAACCTATACAAAATAGTTGCGTTCTAGCTTATAAACTAGTAATATATATTTGATAAGAAAATCTGGGGCATAACAATCCCCCGTATGTATGAAAGGAATTTAACTATGCATTGCGCACAAAAATTGACTGATCATATTTATTGGATTGGTAGCAACGATTGGAGTACAGAACGTTTTGAAAACCTGTTTCCAATTCCAAATGGGGTAAGCTACAATTCCTATTTTATTGATGATGAAAAAACATGTATCGTAGACTCTGTAGATGATAGCATTCGTCAAGAATTCTTTGACAATGTAGAACATTTATTAAACGGTCGTGAATTAGATTACTTAATCGTTAACCACATGGAACCAGACCATTGTGCAACATTAGTCGAATTACTAGACCGTTACCCAAATGTAAAAATGGTAGGTAACAAAACTACATTCCGTTTCTTTGAACAATTCTATGGACGTCCAGCTCCTGAGAACTATTACGAAGTAAAAGAAGGGGACACTATCGATCTTGGTCACCATAAACTTCACAGTTATACTATGCCAATGGTGCACTGGCCAGAAGTAACTTGTACCTTTGAATCAACAACTGGTACATTGTTCTCTGCAGATGCATTTGGTACCTTCGGTACTATCAACGGCAACATCTTCGCTGATCAATTAGATTTTGATCGAGTATACGAAGATGAAGCCCGTCGTTACTACACAAATATCGTAGGTAAATACGGTGCACAAGTACAAAATGCATTGAAAAAAGCATCTGCTTTAGATGTAAAAATCATCGCACCGCTTCATGGACCAATCTGGAGAACTCCTGATACAATCTCTTATATTCTTAACAAATATATGCACTGGAGCACATACAATGCTGAGAAAAAAGGCGTTGTCATTGCTTTCGGTTCCATGTATGGCAACACAGCTGAAATGGCACAGCAATTGGCAAAATTATTGTCTTTACGCGGTGTAACAGATATCCGTATTTATGATGTATCTAAAACAAATCCATCCTATATCATCTCTGATGCATGGAAATATAGTCATTTAGTATGTATGGCACCAACCTACAACTTAGGTTTATACTTGACTATGGAAAACTTATTACATGAATTACATGCATTAAACTTCCATAACCATAAAGTATCTATCGTAGGTAACCACTCTTGGGCATCTGGCGCAATGAAACGTATGGTTGAATACTTCACAAATGAGTTCAAAAATATGGAAATCGTTGGCACTCCACTAGATATTAAAGGTGCATTACACGATGAACAATTACCATTATTTGAAGAATTAGCTGATGCTATCGTTGCTTCCTTGGCAGAAACAGATATTAAAGCTTTATAATCAATGCAAGCGACTCTACACAGTAGAGTCGCTTTTAATATTACATATAAACAATTAATGATACTATTGATGAATCTAACTTTGGTATAGCCCAATATTTAGTATAGAGTGTAACTGTAAATTCCTTGTAACATATACAAAATGAGCTATCATGAAGGGACATTCCCAACTTGATAGCTCATTTTTACAGGTACTATATGTATTACTATATCTAATAGCAAATAAATCTATACAGAGGATGTATAAGTACAATCACATCATTATATCTGTGTATTACCTATCGATTCTAGTAACACACTATCGACGATAAGGCCCTAACATACGCGCCCCTTTTGGTGTTTCTAAAATCATAGACCACACCATTCCATGTCTAGCTGCTAACCGTAAGGATTTGTCCCTTGAAGCCCTAGAATAACTAGATCCGTCTTTACGCACTTCTTCCACAGATATTCTTGCAGAATCCTTTGGTATAGTCTCTATTCGTTCATGGACTGTAGCACGCATTTCCTCTGCATCATATCTCAGTGAATCTACTGACTTCTCATAACTATCTACATCCACCGGATTACTTGTATTCACAACCCTTTTAGCAGTGGTTTCCACCGCTGCATCAGACTCCATATTCACAGATTCTTCTGGGTCCCGTGACAATGTAATCCCATAGTATTCTTCCATTTCCTCCCAAGTCATATCTTTACTCGGAACTGGTTTTTGTGGCAACTCCTCTTTAGAGTTTCCTTTTTTAAATATAAAGGACCCTAAAATAATCAGTATGAGTATGAGTATCCCTATTTCCATAATTGGATACCTCCTCCACCTTATTCATGTGTACCTTTACCATCGATGGTAGATGCATAATCACCTTCAGAAATGCTTTCACGCATTTTAGTGTCCGCCATAATATTGTTCATCGAATAGTAATCCATAACACCCAAATTACCCTCACGTAACGCTTGGGATAATGCTTTTGGTACTTCTGCTTGAGCTTCTACTACCTTTGCTTGCATTTCTTGGGTATGGGCACGCATTTCTTGTTCTTGCGCCACCGCCATAGCTCGACGTTTTTCTGCTTGAGCTTGGGCAATTTTTTTGTCCGCTTCCGCTTGATCTGTCATTAATTGGGCACCAATATTACGTCCTACATCCACGTCGGCAATATCGATGGATAGGATTTCAAAAGCTGTTCCTGCATCTAAGCCTTTATTCAATACAGTACGAGAAATATGGTCTGGATTTTCCAACACGTCCGTATGCTCTTCAGAAGAACCTACGGTAGTAACAATACCTTCCCCAACACGAGCAATAATTGTTGCTTCTCCAGCACCACCAACTAAACGATCAATATTAGCACGCACTGTCACTCGAGCACGAACTTTTAGTTCGATACCATTTTTAGCCACTGCAGAAATAATCGGTGTTTCAATCACTTTTGGATTGACTGACATTTGCACCGCTTCTAATACATCTCGACCTGCTAAATCAATGGCTGCCGATCGTTCAAATGTTAACTCCATCGTAGCACGTTCTGCTGCAATCAATGCATCTACTACACGGTCTACATCACCACCTGCTAAATAATGGGCCTCTAATTGATCTACCGTCACATCTAAGCCAGCTTTATTGGCTTTCACCAAAGGAAGTACGATTTGGGACGGAGATACACGACGTAAGCGCATACCAATCAAAGTCATAATGCTGACCTTCACGCCCGCTGCTAGAGCAGATACCCAAAGTCCTAATGGGACGAAATGTAAGAATAAAGAAATGCCGATGATGAGAATAATCGGAAAAATGATAAATCCCACCGTTCCAATAATTGTTTCCATATGTCCTCCTATCTATTTGTAGTTCTCACTACGATACGACCACCAGTAACAGAAATAATTTCTACTTCTGTACCTGGTTCATAAAATTCGCCATCAGTAACTGCATCGAGGAATGTTCCTTCCACAACAATGGTTCCTGCTGGTCGCAATACCGTTTTTGTATATCCAATCTTGCCCAACCAGCGCTTAGGGTCTGGATGTGTAGCATATCCTTTTTCCTTCGTAGATTGCAAGCGCAATGTCAATCGTTCCCCTAAAGCCGTCTTAGGAAATACAGAGATAATCCACCACAACAATAGCACGCCCACTACTGAAAGCGAGGTGACAGTAACTATTGCCATAGGTCCTCCTCCCATCCAATCATAGATACCCCATAGGCATAGCAGCAAGCCTGTTAGACCAAAGATGCCAAATCCTGGTATTATCATTTCGATAAGGAGTAAAATAATACCACTTATTAAAGGTCCTGTCATAACGTCTCCTTTCTCTTTACTATCTCTTTATCTATATTATATCACAATCTTTTTATATAAAAGATGAAAAAGCTAGTATAGAATAAATTCTATACTAGCTTTTACCTTTTAATCTATAAAATGCGTATGCATCACAACCCAATGTGTAGTTGTATTAAATCCTCAATGTAATAAACTAAGAGGCCTTCTAAAGAAAGCCTCTTAGTGATTAATTAAACGTCTTCGCGATATGGAGCTTGACCGATTTCGTAGAAATCGTTTCCTTCGCTATCGATAACAACGATTGCAGGGAAATCTTCTACAGTTAATTCTGCCAAAGCTTCTGGACCTAAGTCAGCATAAGCGATAACATCATATTTTTTAATGGATTTAGCAATTAACGCTGCTGCACCACCAACGGCTGCAAAGTAAGTTACACCGTTTTTCTTCATGGATTCGATAACTTCTGGTTTACGGGAACCTTTACCGATCATGCCTTTGATACCTTGATCAAGCATTGTTGGTGTGTAAGCATCCATACGACCAGATGTTGTAGGACCTGCGGAACCGATTGGGTCTCCTGGTTTAGCTGGGCTTGGTCCTAAATAGTAAACGATTTTGTCATGCCAATCGATTGGTAATTCTTCGCCACGTGCTAATGCTTCAGTCATTACTTTATGAGCAGCATCACGAGCACTGTAGATTTTACCAGAGATAAGAACCATATCACCAGCTTTTAATTTACGGGATTGTTCTTCTGTTAAAGGTGTTTGAATACGAATTTGTTCTGCCATGGTTATTCCCCCTCTTAAACTTCACCGTGAGCATGACGGCTAGCGTGGCAGCAGATAGTTACTGCTACAGGAAGACCAGCGATATGTGTTGCTGCCCACTCGATATTAACGGAAACTGCTGTTGTAGTACCACCTAATTGAGGTCCGATACCAGTTTTGTTAACCATTGCATTGATTTCTTCTTCCAATTTTGCATATTCAGGATGTGCATTACGTTCTTCTACAGAGCGAAGAAGAGCTTTTTTAGAAAGGAATGCTGCGTAGTCCATTGTACCACCGATACCAATACCTAGTACCATTGGAGGGCATGGGTTAGGGCCAGCTTTTTTAACGATTTCAAGAACTGCTTTTTTAACGCCTTCAACGCCATCAGCAGGAACCAACATTTTTACGCCAGATTTGTTTTCAGAACCAAAGCCTTTTAACTCTACATTAATGTCAACTTTGTCGCCTGGAACAATTTTAGTGTAAATAACTGCTGGAGTATTATTTTTAGTGTTTACACGGTTGAACAAAGGTTCAGCTACTACGGATTTACGAAGATATCCATCAACATATCCTTTTGCAACACCAGCTTGTACCGCTTCTTCAAGATTTCCACCTTCAAAATGAACATCTTGACCAACTTCTAAGAATACGATAGTAAGACCAGTATCTTGGCAGATTGGACGATCTTCAGCATCAGCGATTTCCGCATTTTTAATGATTTGATCTAGTACCCCTTTACCTACTGGAGATTTCTCACACTCATAGCCTTTTTTCAATGCATTATACATATCTTTTGGAAGATGATATGCTGCATTCATACATAATTCTGCTACCTTTTCTGTTACTTTCTCAACGTGAATGTTACGCAAAGTAATCCCTCCTCAACTTAAAACAGAGACCTTTCTCTTGTGTATTATTGTAACACCATGCCCTATCTTTTTCAATTCTTTAAGAATAGGTGCTATAACTGTTTATTATGATAAAATCTATTATCATTTATTGATAAATGCATATAGTTCTCTATTTCTAAGGTACTTCTAAATCTTATAGTCCAGCCCTTCTGCGGACAAATATCCACCCTTTATAAACCATTTAAAATACACATATATTTAATCTTATCAATACGTTATTTCCTACTAAATTCTACTATGTTTAAGCATAAAATATTATATTTACAAATGAAAAACTCTCTCACTAAAATATAATGAAAGAGTTTTATCTATACTTTTTTATATGTTTTCTTTTAAAAATAATGTTAGCTATGATTTATTGATATAGAAGATACCCGTAAACAGCTTATAGATGTAACATTTTTTATAGACAAGCTTACCAATTACAGGTCAGCTGCTTCAATCCAGTCTTGTAAGTCCGCTTCTCCTCCGATGATATCTTCATCATAGGCGCCTGCTAAGGTCGGATAGCGACACACTTCAATGGTATAGAGGATAGCTTCATCTCGCCCATTGCGAAAAGTACCAATCCAAACACCACGGATAGTAGACTCATACCACTCTACAGGTTGATCTGTATCTTTCAGATGGATTGTCACATCACCACGTCCCAATGTTTCCAATACTTCCACTTGCTCTTCCATAGTGAGGCCTGTATTTTCCACATAAATCGTATAGGTTTCTCCTGTTTGACGCAAGTGCTGCATAGCATTTTTTAATTCTTGAAACACCGCTTTTACACGGCCAAATTCATTTTGCATAGAATCTCCTTATCAAATTATTACAGTTTTATAGTATGTAGCAGTCTATTCTTTCGTTCCACTCACAGGACTAGCTGTTACATGCCAATTAGATAAAACCTTCAGCACCCGTTCTTTCACATCTGCTACCGCAGCTTGTGTGGAATTGCTTAAGGTAAGCCCTAATTCTAAACTTTCAGGTTCTACACCGATGACAACGGCATCTTCTAAAGGATCTTCTTGTAACGCACGGATACGTAAAATATCTTGCATCCCCACTTCATGCACAGAAATAGCTTCTGTAAAATAACTGTTCATTTCCTCATGAGGAAACTCGTATACTGTGCCCGGTGCCTCACCACCATTGATAGCATCTACTAACAGCAACTTTTTCATACCTCGCATATAGGTAAGTAATTCCATGCCCATGGTGCCTCCATCTAGAATGGTAATAGGAGGATTAAATACATAATCCTCCCGTAATTGGTTCACCACATGGACACCGAATCCCTCATCAGTAAGCAAAATATTGCCTACCCCTAATAGTACGATGGGATTATTTTTTATTTGGTCCATATAAGTCCTCTATATCTTCTGGATCCGTAGGGTAGAATTTCATCCCTGAAACCATACTGGATACTTCCCCAGATTCTTCCATAACATCTTCGCGGAATGCCATATACACATGTATAATTGTAAATAACAAAAATCCCCAAGCAATGTAGTGATGAATCATATGCACTTCATACTCTGTAAACAATAAATTTACAGGGTTAAAAATTTGTGCAATCCACGTATTAGGATACACTTGTGCAAACATAGCAAGACCTGTACAAATTTCTAGGAACAACATCACATATACTCCTAAATAACTAGTACGAGCCATAGAATTACGCAAGAAACGATGCTCTCGTTGCTGTGGTAACATTAGATAGTGCTTAATTGTGTCCCACAGACCAATCCAATACGACTTTTTATGAAATCTAGGAAACAATCTATCGCCACGATATCGAATTCCACCATAAATACGGAATATGAGTGCAGCAATTAGGATAAATGCTGCGATAAAGTGAATTTTACGAATCATTTCCATAGAGAACCAACCGCCCACTGCGATTGTCGGTTCCACACTACCTGGTGTAGCTTGGAAACCTGGATTCCCAATGTATAAGCCTGTCCAGAATAGAGCCGTTACACAGAGAACCATAGTCCAATGGAAAATGCGGAGCCATAAACTAAATACACGATAAGGCTTTTTATTTAATGGTAACATAGATGCGCCTCCTCCCTATTTACATAGGGCATCTGTATTCACAGACACTATTTTTTCACCTTTTTTATTGTACAAGTGTGTAGCACATGCCAAACAAGGGTCAAAGGAATGTATACCTTTTAAAATTTCTAATGGCTTATCCGCCACTTTGACTTTAGTGTCTATCATATTAGATTCGTATGCACCATGTTCGCCAGCAATCGTTTTAGGGCATGCATTCCATGTCGTTGGCACGATACATTGATAATTGTCTACACGACCATCTTTGATGACACACCAATGTCCTAAACCACCACGTGGTGCATCTAATAAACCTACACCTTTTGCCTCTTTTGGCCAAGAATTAGGATCGAATTTACGAGTATCCGCCACAACAGTATCACCAGTTTTGATATTTTCAATCAAGCGATTATAGAAATGTTGGCTCAAGTTAGCTGCCACTTGTGCATCTAAACCACGAGCTGCTGTACGGCCCACTGTGGAACACATCCACACATGTGCTGGTACCCCTAGCACTTTAGATACGGCATCAATTTGGTCCACCATCATTTTCTCAGCCCAAGTTGGGTCTTTGATGATGCCTTGTTTTACTTTTACATAGACAACGATATATTTTGCCAATGGGCCCACTTCGCAGGCTTTTCCTTTGAATGTAGGGGATTTAATCCAAGAATATTTTTTCTCTTCATCCAAGAATTCCCATTTTTTATTTGTTCCCGTCTTAGGCCCTGTGAAAGCTGGTGTCGTTACCCCTTCTATTGGATGCAAGGATGTTTCACCATTTGGATATTCAAACCAAGAGTGATTGATTTCTTCAGACAAGAAGTCTGGATTCATCAAGTCTTCACCTTCTAAAGCTGTAAATGTTGCTTTTTCCCAACCAAGTTCAAAGTTTTCTACTACTCCATTAGCACGAACAAGAGATTTTTTAAAGAAGTCTCCATCTTTTATACCTGTATATGCATCATCTGGATAGCCACCGTAAGCAAGGACACGTTTTTTTGCTAAGCCCCCACCATCAACCATACCAGCTTTTACATATAAATGACCAATCGCTAATAAGTCAGGCAAGTAGAAATAATTCACTAAATCTTTTGCCAAGGAAATAGATTCATCCACACTTGCCAAACGAGCCGCATTGACAGGTGCATTCATATCGTCCATAGAAATAGAACAAGGCATGCCACCTACGATGTAATGAGGATGTGGATTTTTACCACCAAAGATAACATGTGGCGTTACAATATCACGTTGACGATCCAAGATTGTCAAATAGTGAGAAATGGCCATCAAATGCACTTCTGGAGGCAATAATTGATAGTCTGGATGATCCCACCATTGGGCGGAGAAAATACCTAATTGACCACTTTCTACAATTTTTTTCACTTTTGTTTGGATCGCTGCATAATACGTAGCATTTCCTTTAGGGAACTCCTTAGGGTATGCAGATGTAGCAGATTCCAAATCTTTTGGTTGTAATCCACTCACATTGTATGTATCCAATACTTGTTGTTGCAATTCTGCAGTTTTCTTAGGATCTGCTTTCAACGCCTCTACTGGGCTTACCCAGTCAAGAGCATGCAAGTGATAAAAATGCACAATATGATCGTGTGTATCTAAACAACTATGCATAATATTTCGAATATAGTTTGCATTCTTAGGAATTTGAATTCCCAATGCATCTTCCACAGCACGAAGGGATGCTAAGGCATGCGTAGAAGTACATACGCCACATATGCGTTGTACAAAAGCCCATACATCACGAGGATCGCGATTTTTAGCTACTAATTCAATACCACGCCAAGCTGTACCACTAGATAGGGCATCTTGTACTTGACCTGTTGCTTCATCAACACTAACTTCTACACGTAAGTGACCTTCAATACGGGTCACTGGATCGACTACAACTCGTTTCATTATTGGTCACTACCTTTCTGTTCCACTTCTTTTTGTTTTGCTTCTTGTTCTGCTAAATATTTTTTCTCTTCTTGGATAGAATCATATTTATGTTTCGCTAGCGTAATACCACCATGAGCCACTACAGCACCAAATGCGCCGAATCCTGCCACTGTTCCTAATGTATCCACATCAGTGATAGTGTTTGGGGTATGAATATGAGGCAATCGTTGATAAAAGTTATCATTGTCCCAGAATCCCTTTTCAGAGCAACCAATACAACCATGTCCAGATTGAATTGGATAGGACAACCCATTCCACCAACGCAAATTGCCACAAGAGTTATATGTTTCTGGTCCACGGCAACCTACTTTATATAGACACCAACCAGCTTTCGATGCATCATCATCAAAATGTTCCACAAACAATCCAGAATCAAAGAAAGGACGACGATAGCATGTATCATGGATACGATTGCCATAGAATTGTTTTGGTCTTCCTTCTACATCAAGAGGTGGAATTTCGCCAAATAAAGCATAATGCATAATCACACCAGTCATAACCTCTGGAATCGGAGGGCATCCAGGTACTTTAATGATTTTTTTACCTTTTACAATAGAAGAAACAGATACTGTATTTGTTGGGTTCGGTTTTGCCGCTTGAATGCCGCCCCAAGCTGCACAAGAGCCGTATTCGATGATGAAAGCAGCCCCTTCAGCGCATTCTTTCAATACATCTACAAATGGACGTCCACCAACTTGGCAGTAAGATCCATTTTCATCCAATGGAACGCCACCTTCAACAGCCAATACATACTTACCTTTTTTACTTTCTAACAAGTGATGTAAATGATGTTCAAATGGTTCCCCTGCTGCAGCAGCTAAAGTATCATCATACTCTAAGGCAATCATATTTAAAATCACATCAGATGCGAAAGGCGATGTGGAGCGAATAAAAGATTCGTCACACCCTGTACATTCATGACCATGCAACCAAATCACCGTAGGTAATTCTTTTGTTTCTGCCGCTGCTACGACTTTGTTCGTCAATGCTGGCGGCAACCCTAAAATAGCAGTTAAAGCTACACAGGATTTCATAAAAGTACGTCGGCTTAATTTACGCTCTTGGAATAGATTCCAAAGACTATTCAATGATTCTTTCACAAAAAAGCCCCTTTCTTGCAATAACTTTATAGCGTCTATATAAATTAATATACATCCATAGTATACCATGAAAGGTATTCCTACTATAGAATATTAATCACTAATTTGTAAAAATATTTTTATATCCTCTATTTATAGTTTCAATAACTTACGTACAGAGGCTGCTTTTTTATAGCCACCGATACGATCTTTTTGTTTTCCTTTTTTATAGCAAATAATTGTTGGTACCCCTTGTACATCTTCTTTTAAGACAATCTCTTTCGATTCGTCAATATCGATGGCAATCATGCGTGCCACACCTTGTAATTCATCGTGCAACACATCTAATTCTTCTTTCATCAGCTTGCATGGATCACACCATTCTGCCGTAAAACAAGCTAGTACGATTTCGTCATCACCTTTGACAATGGATTTAAACTCTTCATAGGTTTTAATGGATTCTAATTTCATAACGATACCTCCTACAATAACAAAACCGCTCCGAAGAGCGGTTTTGAGCAAGCAATCAATAAGCCGAGTTCTGTCCTGCTTTCGCAGTGGCGATTATCTTTCTAGGCGCATAGTTGCCTATACGCTCAAGCGGCACAACCCGAAAGGTAGGCGGGCAACCCTTAACCCTTTCCTATTCGGCCTTGCTCCGGATGGGGTTTACCGAGCATACATGTTACCATGTACCTGGTGCGCTCTTACCGCGACCGTTCCACCCTTACCACCCGAAGGTGGCGGTTTACTTTTCTGTGGCACTATTCCCTATGGTCACCCACGCCGGCCGTTAGCCGGCATCCTGCCCTATGGAGCTCGGACTTTCCTCAAGTCAAGAGACTTGCAATCGCCTTTCATACTTACTGTTTAAGTCTAGCATAGACCACTCGTGTGGTCAATAGCTCTTCCTTTTATTATAACCGAAAGTGCTCAGACTTTAAAGAAAAAATCTCTTTGTACATTACTTTCTATGACTTCTACTTCATCTGCTGTAAAACTCTTTTCTATCATTTGTTTTAATAGTGTTTGACTCATGTATTCTGTACCATAATGACCTGCATCCACTACTGTGATTCCTAATTCTTTTGCTAGTTGCATATCATGGTATTTCACATCCCCAGTGATATACACATCCGCTTTTTTCTTGGCTGCTATTTTAATGAACTCTGCTCCACTACCTGTGCATAGACCAATGCGCTGAATGGATGATGGCTTAGCCCCACCCCAACGCAATTGACTGTGAGGGAATACAGATTGCAATACTTCTTTGAAGTCCTCTATCGATAGTGGTTGTGGTAAATTACCAATGCGACCAATATAGTGTGCATCACAGGCATTCTCTAAGGCTACTATATCGTAGGCAATTTCTTCATAAGGATGAACCTGTTCCATAGCACCTAATACTGCACCTAGCAATTTCTTAGGGACTACCGTCTCAATCCGTTCTTCTTGCACCGTTTCGATAGAGCCCACATGACCGATGAAAGGATTCGTCCCTTCTAAGGGCAAGAACCTTCCTTCTCCAGCGACAGAAAAACTACAATGACTGTACATACCGATATGACCTGCCCCCACATCACCCATGGCTTGGCGAAGTTGTTCACTATGCGTAACGGGCACATAGACAGCCACCTTATAGGCTACATCTCGTCCTGTTTCTTCTAGCCCTTGTATACCTTGTAACCCTAGTCGTCTAGCTACCTCGTCATTAAGACCACCCTCAGCAACATCTAAATTCGTATGCGCACTATACACATTAATACTATGACATAATAGATCTTTAATCATCTTTCCTTGCATCGTATCCGTGTTGATAGATTTGATACCTTTGAAAATCATCGGATGATGTGTCACAATTACATCTACGTGTTCCTCTATCGCTTCTGCTACTACTTCTGACGTCACATCTAATGCCGTTAACACACGTTGCACGGTTGAACTCATAGATCCCACTTGTAATCCGCAATTATCCCAAGACTCTTGCAACTGCAATGGCGCTTGGCGCTCAATGGCTTGAGCAATCTCTTTCATAGTAACCATATATACCTCCTATCCACCATTTCAAGGTATGATATAACATTCTATACGCATCAATGGTTAGACATTTTTTGTGAAAGTTTCACCTGTACCTATTGTAAAATACCTTGTAAGGCTTGCAATTCTTGTTCCATCACCTGAACCGCATCACTAGACTTCGCTGTATCACGCATATGTTGTAGAATAGATTGCAACGTTTTCATTCTACGTTGTATGTGCTGTGTCCAAACTTCAGATTGTTCTTGTTGTAACAAAGCACCATATTCCCATAACATCGATTCTCTAGGTAGCTCATTATACACGGAAGTAGTGCCTCGTTGTACTAACCACATGTCATAATATTGATTGCCCTCTAATAAACATTTCTCTTGAACAATGCCATACCCTTGATCTACTAAAAATTGTTTCAACTCTCGTCGATGGCTTTGTGGTTGCAGCACATAGGTTTCCAATAGTTCTGGTCCTACCGTGATGATGTGTTGCATCAACTCTCCACCCATGCCACAAATCACTGCACAATCTACTTCTCCCTGTTTTGTAGCTGCCAATCCATCTCCTAATCGGCATTCAATAGATTCTTCTAACTTTCGTTCTTTCACCAATCCTTTGGCAGACTCTAACGGTCCTTGATTGACATCAATGGCAATGACCTCTTTAGCCACGCCTGCTTCTATACAAGCCACCGCCAAATACCCGTGATCTGTACCCACATCTGCCACCGTTTGACACTGTGGAATCATATGCAATACTTGTTCTAATCGTTTTGAAAGTGCCATAGTCTATCTCACATTCTAATTACATCTTCAACGGAATTTCTTACTTAGAAATACTATAAAGCTCATGCTTTCATTATACAATGAACCCTTATAGATAACAAAAAACCATCTCACAAAGTGAGATGGTCTCTTATGGTGGGCCCACCTGGATTTGAACCAGGGACCGACCGGTTATGAGCCGGTTGCTCTACCCCTGAGCTATAGGCCCTCGTTTGGTGCGGATGATGGGACTTGAACCCATACGAGCGTACGCTCACCACCCCCTCAAGATGGCGTGTCTGCCATTCCACCACATCCGCATGAGGATTGTATATGGTGCCTCAGGGCAGAATCGAACTGCCGACACACGGATTTTCAGTCCGTTGCTCTACCGACTGAGCTACCGAGGCAAATAGTGGCGACCCCGATCGGATTTGAACCGACGATCTTCGCCGTGACAGGGCGACATGTTAACCGCTACACCACGGGGCCGTGTACTAAGTACTCATATAATATACCATAGGTATTACATCTTGGCAATACCTATGGACAATTTTATATATTCCTAAAATGCATAGATATTTTTTTAATAGCAATTAGGTTTCCGATCCCGGAACACATTGATTTTAGACCGAATATCTTTTACCGTATCTACATCGATAGTAATGGTTTGTATTTGCGGCGTTTCATCACATTCTAGTAGCACTTCTCCCCACGGGTCTACTACCATCGAGTGACCTGCCATGGGTAACTTACCAATAGTGCCACAACCATTAACACTACAGAAATACATTTGATTTTCTATTGCTCTCGCTTGATTCAATATGCACCAATGATGCAAACGTAGCATTGGCCACTGAGCGGGTAAAAAGAATAGTTCTATCCCTTGTAAGGCAGATTTACGAATTAGCTCAGGAAAACGAATATCATAACAAGTGGCACTAGAGCAAAGTACTCCATCAAATTCAAATTGGTGGATAGCAGTACCACCTGTAAAATATTGATCTTCTTTAGCTGGACTAAAGCCATGCATCTTATCATACGTAGATAACAATTCCCCTTTGCGGTTGAACACATAGGTTCTATTGTAGCTGGAATCTCCTTCTTTGACAGCCACTGATCCACCAAAGATATTCACATGTTCTGATTGCGCTAATTCCTGTAACAAAGATTGTGACCGTTGACCACCTTCATCTGCCAATGCATGTAACTTTGAACCCGTTATAAATCCTGTATTCCATGTTTCTGGCAATACGACTACATCCACTCCTTGCTTAGCTACATCTCGCACTTTTTCTGCTAGAATATCAAAATTTTTATCCACTTGCTCAATTTCTGTGGCTAATTGAACAATGCCTAATCGCAACTCTCTCATAGTTCCTCCTAGATATGCCACGCCATATGGTCTGTAAACTCGTTAGGCTCTAATGGCAATGCATGCCGTCGTGGTACATAGGACCCTTTGTCAAAACGATCTACTTTAGGACGACGATAGATAATATGGTCAGGTTCCGTTTCAAAAATAATTACATTTCTAGGAACATCTCGCTTAATGACCAGATTACAACCTATTTTTGAACCTTTTCCCACCGTAATATCACCTAGCACCTTTGTACCAGCACCAATGAGCACATCATCTTCCACCGTAGGATGACGTTTTATCTTACGAGAATCCATCCCTCCAAGAGTCACTCCATGAAAGAGCGTCACATTATCTCCTACAATAGCCGTTTCACCAATGACAACTCCCATACCATGGTCAATAAATAAGCCTTTCCCAATTTGCGCTCCTGGATGAATCTCTATACCCGTTACCCGACGTGCATGTAACGCCACACGCCGAGCTAACGTAAACCAGCCTTTTCGGTACAGGCGATGCGCAAAAAAATGCCAAAATAAAGCTGTTATATGAGGATATGTCCAAACCACCATAAACCAAGAGGTAGCCGCTGGATCTGATTGTAATACGCGCTGTATGTTGTATCGAATGGAATTCCATACCTCTCTCATAAATACCTCCCTATACAGAGATAGCATGGCCTAGACCATGCTATCTTTCGTATCACAATCGATTAAGAATGAATCCAATCTACGCTTTCAAATTGAATCATAGATAGATATTTTTCTACTCCATCTGGAGCTACTACGACAACGTCCACATCTGGGAATTTACGACCGTATTGACGAGCTACCAAGATAGCCGCCGCGGAGGAAATGCCGATACCAATACCAGTTTCTCGCATGAAGTTACCTACTTCTTCGATAGCATCTTCATCAGTGACTGTTTGTACTTCATCCATCAAGGAAGAGTCGAAGTTTTCTGGAATGAATCCAGCCCCAAGACCTTGGATTTTATGAACACCGCCAGTACCTCGAGAAATCACTGGAGACCCTTCTGGTTCTACTGCAACCGCTTTAATGTACGGATGTTGCTCTTTCAAAGCTTTAGTAACACCTGTGAAAGTACCACCTGTGCCAATACCTGCTACGAAAATACCTACATTCGGTACATCACGTAAAATTTCTTTTGCCGTTGTTTCATAGTGAGCCGTTGGATTTGCTGGGTTCACAAATTGACCTAGTGTTACCGCACTTGGATAGTTATCAAGAATTTCTTGCGCTTTTCCAAGAGCACCTTTCATGCCTAATTCTTTTGGCGTTAAAATTAATTGTGCACCGTACGCTTTGATTAATTCGCGGCGTTCTTTACTCATACTTTCAGGCATAATAATAATTGTTTTGATGGACAACATAGCACCTAACATTGCTAAAGCAATACCCGTGTTACCACTAGTGGCTTCCACGATGATTGTATCATTTTTAATTAAGCCTTTTTCTTTTGCATCTTGTAACATACCTAGGACAGCACGATCTTTTACACTGCCGCCAGCATTATACTTTTCTAATTTTACATATACATTAGTATCTGGGATTCGATATATTGGTGTGTTTCCAATTAAGTCGATTGCATTTTTTACAACAGCCATAATAATTCTCCTCTACTTAGACTTCATATATAAAATACTTAAATTTATTCCTATTGTATAGGTGGGATTTGATTTTGTCAACCAAATTTTTCTCAAAATTCTAATTATTTTGATTGAAAGCCACCATGCCCCATACGAATACAATCTTCTTTTGTGATTCGCACATCTGCTAATAAGCGCGGCGTAATCACATCAAAGGCACTCGGATTGTTATATAAAACACCCCCCGGTACGCCTAGCACAGGGGTATTATCTTCCAAATAAGCAATGCACACCATAGAACCTGGCAATACTGGTAATCCATAGGTCACTACTTCTTTAGCCCGACGTGCAATAGCACCTGGTGTTAAATCATCAGGATCTACGCTCATACCACCAGTACAGAATATAATCTCTGCTCCTTGGGACTTTACTTTGTCTATGGCCTCTACAATTTGATCTGTATTATCTGGCACAATTTCATGAGCTACCAGTTCCACACCATAGTCCGCTACACGGTCTTGAATAACCGCTGTGAAAGCATCTTGAATGCGCCCTGCAAAGACTTCACTACCTGTAGTAACAATGCCCATTTTCTTGCGCACAAATGGATGGACTTGTAAGATAGGACCCTTACCTTCACGCAATCGCTTTGCTTCTTCCAACTGCCATGCTTCTAATAATAATGGAATACATCGCATGCCTGCTACCGGTTGTCCAGCTTTTACCGGTGTTCCGTGTAATCTTGTAACAATGGTCAATTCACCAATACTATTGATTTCATGTAGTCCTTCCACATCCACAGTCAATACACCATCATGATTCGCCAAGGCTTCAATCTTGCCTTGTTGTACCGGTGTAGGACTGATAGATGGATGCTCACAGAAACGATATAATTCTTCTGCTACTTGCTCCTCATGAACCAAATTATAATCGGATTCTTCCATCACATAAATATGCTCTTTTCCTAATTGTAATAATAAATCCACATCTTCATCAGCGATGATGTGTCCTCGTTTAAATGGTGTATCTTTTACTTCTCCAATGACGATGCGCACAATATCGTGGCAAAGTGCTTGCCCCACTGCATCTTTTACATGTATTTCTTTCATCGTATTAACCCCACATTCGTTTACCAATGGTGAAAGCCAGCCCGCATAGGCCATACCCAACTAATACTTGTCCACCCATGTAGGATAGCATATGCCACAGCCCTTTTTCTTGTAGCATATATCCTTCAAAGATAAAAGTCGAAAAAGTTGTAAGCCCACCTAAAAAACCTGTAATACATAACAGCTTAACCCAAGGTGACACATTGGGTTGCCCTTCAATATATGCCATACCTAAGCCAATTAGCATGGAACCTATCATATTTATTAGTACTGTCCCCCAAGGATACAGCGCACCTTTCGTGACCATGTACTGCCCAATGCCATACCGCGTCATGGCACCAATGGCCCCACCAATCGCCACTGCTATATATACATTCACATTCATATTCAAACTCCTTTATGTCTTTATTATACACCACCCTAGGCGGATTATGTACTAAAGTAGAAGAATTTCTTTCTCGATTTATATATAAGATATTATAGTTATAAACTATATTATAAACAAATGATGTATTTTTCATTATATGTTATAGCAACCTTATATATTTTGCATCTCTCACAGTTAGCAAGGTATATACTGAAGAATCCAATTTATACTATGCCAACCTTATATACATTGCATCTCTCACAAAGTATAATCCGCCCCGCATACAAAACTCAAACATACTCCATACTAATATCCCTTTTACTCATTACAGAAAGCTTATCTATACGAGCATGCGCAAGAGCAACCACATAAACGCTCCAGTTCAACTACTCTCATACATAAAAAAAGAACTGCCTATGTCTAAGCAGTTCTTCTTGTGTATATTTAGTTTCCAGGATGTTTTACTAAATCTTGACCAGCAATACCAGGACGTGTCATTTCTTTTGGAGAAAGGATATAATCCATTTCTTCTTTCGTTAACAATCCTTGTTCTAGAATAATTTCTTTTACGCTACGATCAGTTTCTAAGGCTTCTTTCGCTAACGCAGAGGCATTTTCATAACCAATATGTGGTAACAAAGCTGTGACGATACCAACAGAACGTTCTAACCAATATTCGCATTGTTCTTTATCCACTTCAAGGTCAACTAACAATTTATCTACAAATGTGTTTACTGCATTTTTTAAATAACACATAGAATTGAACAAGTTATATGCAATGACTGGCTCCATAACATTCAATTCAAATTGTCCATTTTCTACGCCAAGGGAAATGGTCAAATCATTACCGATGACTTGATAACAAGTTTGGTTCAATACTTCCGCGATAACTGGATTTACTTTACCTGGCATGATGGAAGAGCCTGGTTGGCGTGGAGGTAATTTTAATTCACCAATACCGCAACGAGGGCCAGATGCCATTAAACGGAAATCGTTAGCCATTTTAATCAATACTAGGGCGGTGACTTTCAACCCAGAAGAAATATCTGCAAACACATCTGTATTATTGGTCGCATCAATTAAGTTATCCGCTGTAATGAACGGTTCACCTACAACACGAGATAATTCATCTACGACAGCTTTAATATACGTAGGTTCTGCATTTAAGCCAGTACCAACAGCAGTAGCACCCATATTAACTGTATGTGCTTCTAACATAGCAGATTTAATACGACGAATGCCACGACGCACGCCAGATGCATAGGCACCCATTTCTTGACCTAATGTAATTGGCACAGCATCTTGTAAATGAGTACGCCCCATTTTTAAAATTTCTTTGTACTCTTCTGCTTTTTTATCTAGCTCATCCGCTAAACGGCGAAGTGCCATTAATAAAGGTTTACTTTTCATGATGGCACATACTTTAATGGCCGTAGGGAATGTATCATTTGTAGATTGTGCCATATTCACATGATTATTTGGAGATACAATGTCGTATTGACCTTTTTCATACCCTAAAATTTCCAACGCACGGTTCGCCAATACTTCATTCATGTTCATATTGAAAGAAGTCCCTGCTCCCCCTTGGATAGGATCCACTGGGAATTGATCATTGAAATTTCCACGTACCACTTCATCGGCAGCACGACTGATGGCTTGACCAATTTTTTCATCTAAACGACCAGTACTCATATTTGCCAAGGCACAGGCTTTTTTTACCATTGCCATAGCTTTTACGAAATCTAAGTCAATTTGTTTTCCTGTAATAAAAAAGTTTTCAATACCACGTAATGTTTGTACACCATAGTACAACTCATCAGCTAATTCCAATTCACCTAGAAAATCATGTTCTTTTCTCATAGTATACCTCTTTTCATACAACATTAGATGCATAGGCATCTAATGTATAAGCTTTGTTTATATGATATATCTGTATTATATCATGTATCATGTATACATAATAGAGATATACTTTCTAGTTACGAATAATGCTCCCTTGTACGCCTTAATAAATAACTTAAAGTCATAGAAGTCATTAATTTTACTCATTTTTGATAATTTCTATAGACTATATAGGACTATCACATATTCAGCATGTGCCTGTATTAAAAGTAACTACACAACTATGATACCTGACTTCCATCTCCTAACACGAAAAAGTGGTTGCAACCGCACGCAAAAAAGCGTGAAAAGTGGTTGCAACCGGGTAGCAACGATTTCAATTTATACCCTTTTAACACCCTTTTAGAAAACAAGAAACCCAGTAACTAGGCTAGTTACTGGGTTTTCATTTTGTATTGAATTATTCTGCTGTGAATGGCAACAACGCGATTGCACGAGCACGTTTAATAGCAAGTGTTAATTTACGTTGATGTTTAGCACAAACACCAGAAATACGACGTGGAAGAATTTTGCCACGTTCAGTCGTGAAACGACGAAGTTTGGCAATATCTTTGTAGTCGATTTGATCAGCATGGTCAACACAGAAGTTACATACTTTTCTTCTTGGTTTTCTGCCTCTATCTCTTCTCATTGAGAAACCTCCTTTGATATAGTTGTGGAGTTCTTAGCTTAAAACGGAATTTCTTCACCTGCGCCTGCTCCGGAACCTGCACCAAAATCATCAAAATTGGTTGCACCACCGTCAAAAGCATCAAATGTTTGCGTATCCAAGGCTTGGCCCACGAAATTAGCAACTACTTCCGTTACATATCGTTTTGTACCATCTTGTGCTTCGTAAGAACGAGTCGCAATACGACCTTCTACAAAACAACGGCTGCCTTTGCGCAAATTTCCCGCAGCTTCTCCTAATTTTCCCCAAGCTACACAGTTTACAAATGCTGTTTGTTCCTTCGTCTCACCGTTTTGATCCACATAGGTATTGGATGCAGCCACTGTAAAAGTAGCAACAGCACGACCAGTTTTTGTGTAACGCACCTCAGGGTCACGAGCTAAATTTCCTAAAAGTTGTACAGAATTCATATTCCTAACCTCCTCAGGCTATTATTGTTCGTGTTTTACAATCAGGTGTCTAAGAACGTTATCGTCGATTTTAAGTACGCGGTCGATTTCTTTGATTTCGCCAGGAGCTGCTTCAAAGTTAATCAATACGTATACGCCATCAGTATGTTTGTTTACTGCATACGCTAAACGGCGTTTACCCCAAACGTCAACTTTCTCAACTGTACCGCCAACACGAGCAATTAAAGCTTCAATTTTGTCAAAAGTCGCTTTGTTTGTCTCTTCATCAGCCGGTTTCACAATCACCATGACTTCGTATTTGTTCATACAAAATCACCTCCTCTTTCGGACTAACGCCCCTATCTCACATAGGGGTAGGAAGATGCTTACCATCAATAAGCCTTATTATTGTACACCATTCTACCTAGAATTGCAAGGAAAACATGAAAATAGACACAGCTCCAATGGAGCCATGTCTATCTCATTATAACAGGAATCGTATGAGCTAGATTACGCTTCTGCTTGTTTTGTTAATTTAGCATAACTTTCCGCTTCTACTTCTTCTTGTGTTCTCATATCTTGTGGTAATGTAGATAAGCGAATCCAGCTACGGATAGCTTCTACTAATACAACCAAAATCATAATGAACATAGCTACGGAGAAAGCTACTAAGATCCATTTACCAGCTGGAACATAGTTAAAGAATACGTTTTCATAGTCAGCCGCAACAGCCACTATCGCCATGAGTATGGTCGGCACTCCGGTTACCCAAGCGTATCGTTTTTTACCTAAACGCATGATAATCGTCGTACTTACAGCCAATGTCATAGTACCTAATAATTGGTTAGATACACCGAATAATGGCCAAATTGTTCCGATGTTACCTTGTAATACTAGATAGCCCCACATGATACAAATCAATGCAGCACAACCATATACGCCAGGAGCCCAATGTTGGTCATTGAATTTAGGCCAGTACAAGCCAAGCAATTCTTGCAACAAATAACGACCTACACGAGTACCTGCATCAATCAATGTCATGATGAACAAGGCTTCAAACATGATACAGAAGTGATACCAATATCCCAACAAATGATCCATATTAGGAAGACGGGAGAAGATATGTGCCATACCTACTGCCAAGGATACAGCGCCACCAGGACGATGCATCAAGTCCTCCCCTACTAGAGCAGATAACACTGGCAATTCATGAACTTGAAGTCCTAATGCTCTGAAAGATTCTGCGGTAGAGTTAATCGCAAAATAATCATCTGGATGTAATGCGGTAGCAGCAATCATAGCCATCATGGAAATGAAAGATTCTGTTAACATACCACCATAACCGATCGGTAATACTTCCCTTTCGTTGGTTAACATTTTAGGAGTAGTACCCGTAGCGATAACTGTATGGAAACCAGATAAAGCACCACAAGCAATGGTAATGAAGATATATGGGAATACAGAGCCTTTTAATACAGGGCCACCACCCCAAATATAATCTGTTACTGCTGGCATTTGAATTTCTGGCATTACAATGATAATACCTAACGCCAATGCGCCAATAGTACCGATTTTAAGGTATGTGGATAGATAATCACGAGGCGCTAATAACAACCAAACTGGTAAAGCTGCTGCAAAGAAACCATACACAGCTAACATAATTTCGATGGTTTTCAAATCATAAATGAACCAAGATGCATATTCACTAGCCGCAATATTAGGTCCATAAATAATGGCCGCAAAAATGAGTGCCACCCCAATAATTGTAGCTTCTTGAATTTTTCCAGGGCGCAACCATTGTAGATAAATACCGATAAAAATAGCAATAGGAATCGTTGCAAATACTGAGAAAAATGCCCAAGCTGAATTATGAAGTGCATTGGCTACCACTACCGCCATACCTGCTAATGTAATAACAAGTAAGAATAATGTGGCTAACATAGCTCCTAAACCAGCAATTTTGCTAATCTCTTCACGTGTAATATCCGCAATCGATTTGCCATCGTAGCGAATAGATGCAAAGAGAATAACCATATCATGGACTGCACCGGCAAATACGGAACCGATTAAAATCCATAGAGTACCTGGTAAGTACCCGAATTGCGCTGCAATAACTGGACCAACCAAAGGACCTGCCCCTGCAATCGCTGCAAAGTGATGACCGAATGTAACCCATTTGTTCGTAGGCACATAATCGTGTCCATCATTGTGAACCATAGCCGGCGTCATTCGATACTTGTCTAAAGTTAACACCTTCGCCGCTATGAATGCCCCATAAAAACGATATCCTAACATTAAGATACACGCTGAGGCAATAACTAAATAAATACCATTCATGACCATACATACACCCCCTAAATGTTAGATGAGTCACGTAAAACATACCTATGTATCACATGATACCACCCTATGATCTATGCAAAAAAGTAAATTGGCATTTCTAATTTAATTATAGTACACTTTTCATCAATGTCAATTTACTATTTCTCATAACAAGTGACAGACTTACTTTGTACAACCTTGAATTTCCAAGGGTTTTCAAGGATATGAACGTTCTTTATTCTCAATATTACAACATTTCATGACCACACTTAATAGACAGAACCTATTATATTGTTCTTCTAGTATAATCATCTAAGAATTGTTTGTACTCTTCTACTACAGAAATAAATGATTCTCGCCCCATAGCTACATTCAAAGCATTTCTCCACCGTGCCGCTTCTGGCAAACCTTTAATATAAAAACTTGCATGGGTTCTAATTTCTCGTGTAGCTAAATCCACACCTTTATAATGACATAGCAAATCGTAATGACGCAAGAGCATAGCAATCCGTTCTATCCCCGTTGGATTCGGGCAGTAGGTTCCTGTTTCTAAATACTCTTTAATTTGCCGGAATAACCAAGGATTCCCTTGCGCTGCACGTCCTATAAGCATAGCGTCACAACCCGTGTATTCTAGTAATGCTTTGGCACTCTCAGGAGTGTTCACATCACCATTACCTATCACTGGAATCTGTAAAGCTGATTTCACCTCTTTAATGTAATCCCAATTGGCTTTGCCGCTGTACATTTGCTCTCTTGTTCTGCCATGAACAGCTACAGCAGCAACTCCAACAGATTCCATGCGTTGTGCCATATCTACTACATTGATGGATGTATCATCCCATCCTAAACGTAATTTGACAGTCACTGGTATTTGTACTGCTTTCACGGCTGCTTCCGCCACCTTCATCGCTAAGTCTGGAGTCTTCATAAGTGCCGAGCCATCACCCGAAGATACTACTTTCTTCACAGGGCAGCCCATATTAATATCTACGATAGGCGCTCCTGCTGCCTCTACTACTTTTGCTCCAATCGCTATAGCTTCTGGATCAGACCCAAAAATTTGCATAGAAACAGGCTGTTCTACCTCTTCCATATAAAGCAATTCTTTTGTATGTTCATTATTGTATTTAATCCCCATGGCACTGACCATCTCCGTACATACGAAAGAGGCCCCCATTTCTTTTGCTAATAAGCGATAGGACACATCGCTAAATCCTGCCATGGGCGCTAACCCAATGCGGCCTGGAATTGTGACATGTCCTATGTGCCAGGATGTATTATTGATTTCTTTCATAAATAAGTCGTAATCCTTCTAATGTCATCATTGGATCAATGTGGTCGATCACATCGGTTTCTGCACTAATGAGAGGCGCTAAACCTCCAGTAGCCACCACTTTTGTATCCTCTGGCATTTCTCGCTTCATACGAGCCACAATGCCTTCCACTTGTCCAACATATCCAAATAATACACCTGCCTGCATGGCACCAACTGTATTGCGACCAATGACAGGGCCAGGGTTTTTAATTTCAATTCTTGGTAACTTAGCCGTGCGACCAAACAAAGCTTCTGCAGAGATGCCAATACCAGGAGAAATAGCGCCACCTAAGTATATACCACCGTCTAATACAGCAGAATAGGTCGTCGCAGTACCAAAATCAATGATAATTAAGTTGCCACCATACTTTTCATAAGCAGCCACCGCATCTACAATTAAATCGGCTCCCAGTTCACGAGGGTTTTCGTATTTAATAGAAATCCCTGTTTTAATACCAGGCCCTACAAATAATGGTTTCTTATGAAAATAGCGCAAGCACACGCGCTCTAACGTAGGGTTCAAAGGAGGTACTACAGAGGAAATGATGACTGCCTCTACATCCTCTTTATTCACCTTTGGATCATGAAGAAATAAATTGCTCAACAACATGCCATATTCATCCGTGGTTCGCCCACGATCTGTAGAGATGCGCCAATGAGCCATAATTTCCTTGTCCTTATACACGCCTAATACGATGTTCGTATTCCCTACGTCTACCACTAATAACATCTTAATATCCTCCTCCAGTGGAGCGTATAGACACATCCCCTGCTATGATACGTTCCTCACGCCCATCCTCTAATTGAACGATCAGATTTCCATCTCTATCTAAATCTTTTGCATACCCAATATAATCTTTATCTGGCGCTTTTACCAGCACTTCTTTATATAAAGTTACACTATACTCTTTCCATTCTTCCAAGGTAGAGTCAAAGCCTTCTTGACACACCTTTTCATACTGATCTTCTAAGGCTTTTAAAATCACAGCAAAGGCTTCCTTACGATCCACCTCTACCCCTGCTATAGCAAAGGACATAATCTTATCCTTCAAGTCCTCACTGACTTCCTCAATGGTCGTATGTGTATTGATACCAATCCCTAAGACAATATAGTTAATTTCTTCCATGGTGCCATTCATTTCTGTAAGAATGCCCACCATTTTACGAGACCCTATCAATATGTCATTGGGCCATTTGATGCCTGCCTCTGAAAGTCCCAAGGTACGGAATGCTTTCACTAAGGCTACTCCTGCCATCAAGGTACATTTTGATGCTTCCATAGGTAAGAACTTGGGTCTTAAAATTAAGCTAAACCAAAGGCCTTTACCATAGGGAGAATACCAACCTCTAGATAAGCGACCTCGACCGGAAGATTGTTCTTCTGCACATACTACAGTACCTTCTGGAACTCCGTCCATAGCCAATGCTTTAGCAATACTATTTGTAGATTCTAATCGTTCTTCGTACACGTAATAACGGCCAAAGGATTTTGTTTGCAGTACCCCTTCCATCTCTTCAGGACTAACCAGATTTGGCTCTTCTAGCAATCGATATCCCTTTTTGGTGAAGGATTCAATCACATACCCACGCTTGCGTAGCACCTCTATATGCTTCCAAATCGCTGTGCGCGATACATGGCACGCCTCTGACATAGCTTGTCCTGATACAAATTGATCTCTGTTCTCTTTTAAAAAGTCTAGTATTTCATCTCTCACGGCTTGTCGCCTCCTTACCTGTAGCGAGGTTTACAATACGATTGTACAGAGGTCCTACATAAAAAGCAAGTCTTTTCTACCTATTTCATTCCCCCTAGCTATGCGAATTTGGTACACCTAAACAAGATTCACTATACGTACAATGTTAAAACCGTCCCAATATGCACAAAAGGTACCTTCCCCGAGGAGAAGATACCTTGACAATAGCATCTCAGATTATTCTTTTGATGTATCAATTTTTTCTGGCATCACGATACCAGCTGCTTCTAGAGGAGTTTTCTTACTATTTTCTTCCTCTTCTGCTTTTGCTTGTGCTTCTTCTGGACTTAGTAAAGTACCATAGCGATACAAGTTTTCCACTTGCTTAGCATCAATTGTTTCTTCTTCTAATAAAGCTTTCGCCATATTATGTAAGAAATCAATATTTTCTGTTAACAAGTTCATGACATCTCCGTATGCTTCTGCTACGATACGATGCATTTCGTTGTCGATTTTTTCAGCTACTGCTTCACCATAGTTACGTTCAGAACCTAAGCTTTTACCTAAGAAAACTTGCTCTTGGTGTTCTCCAAATACCAATGGTCCTAGCTCATCACTCATACCCAAACGAGTAATCATTTCACGAGCAATATTCGTCACCATTTGTAAGTCCCCAGAAGCACCACTACTGATTTCTTTCAGTACTATAGCCTCTGCACAACGGCCACCCAAAGCCACGCGGATTTGCGCCAACAATTGGGAACGAGTCATATAGTTTTTCTCTTCTTG
This sequence comes from Veillonella sp. VA137, assembly GCF_003992015.1. Lineage (GTDB taxonomy): Bacteria > Bacillota > Negativicutes > Veillonellales > Veillonellaceae > F0422. Next base: position 28,786 of record NZ_RQVK01000008.1, on the reverse strand, counting down.
TGGAAGCATCATAGTGTAACCACCTGCGCTACCACGAGGAATGATTGTTACCTTATGAACTGGATCTGCATTCGGCCATAAATGAGCCACAATAGCATGTCCAGATTCATGGTAGGCTGTCAATTCACGTTCTTTTTCACTCACCACATGACTTCTACGCTCAGGACCATAGCTTACTTTTTCACTAGCCTCTTCTAAGTCGTGCATGGAAATCGATTTGCGATCTTGACGAGCCGCCAATAAGGCTGCTTCATTTAATAAATTGCTCAAATCGGCACCAGTAAAACCAGGTACTTTTTTCGCAATCGTTTTTAAATCCACATCTGGATCCAACGGTTTATTACGAGCATGGACTTGTAAAATCGCTTCACGACCTCGAAGATCTGGACGACCCACTGTCACTTGACGGTCAAAACGACCTGGACGCAATAAAGCTGGGTCTAAAATGTCTGGGCGGTTCGTAGCGGCAATAGTAATAATACCTTCGTTAGCACCGAAACCATCCATTTCTACCAATAATTGGTTCAATGTTTGCTCTCGTTCATCATGACCGCCACCTAGACCGGCACCACGTTGACGACCTACCGCATCAATTTCATCGATGAAAATAATGCATGGTGCATTTTTCTTAGCCTGACTGAACAAGTCACGCACACGAGAGGCACCAACACCAACGAACATCTCTACAAAGTCAGAACCACTGATCGTAAAGAATGGAACCCCTGCTTCCCCTGCTACAGCACGAGCTAACAAGGTTTTACCTGTACCTGGAGGGCCAAATAATAAGACCCCTTTCGGAATTTTAGCACCAATCGCATTGAATTTGCCAGGATTACGCAAGAATTCAACGACTTCTTCTAATTCTTGTTTCGCTTCATCTGCACCAGCCACATCTTTGAAAGTCACATTAACTTTGCCTTCTCCTTGCATTTTAGCACGAGATTTTCCAAAGTTCATGACACGACCAGATCCACCTTGTGTAGACTGCATCATAAAGAACCAGAATCCAATAATCAATACAATTGGTAAGGCAGATGTTAATAAACTAACCCACCAAGCTGGTTGCTCAGGCGGTTGCGCCGTTACATCTACACCACCTTCGGACAATTTTGCAAAAATACCTGCATCACTAGGTGCATAGGTAGCAAATTCTGTACCGGATTTTAATTTACCTGTAATCGAATGATCCCCTGTAATTGTGACACTCTCTACATTTTTTCGTTGTACCTCTTGTAGGAACGATGTATATGTAATTTCTGATTTATTTTTAGTACCTTCAGAAAAAGAGTTAATTGCTGCCACTGCAGCCACAATTATCAACAAATAGAGGAGTACATTTTTTAAGCCTCGCTTCAAATTTTTCTCCTTTCTCATCTATAATCTAAATTGATACTTATTTATCATATCAAATTTTGTCGAATATATCAACGATTATTGATAGACTTCTTCTTTCAAAATGCCGATATAAGGCAATTGACGATATTTTTCATCGTAATCTAGACCATAACCAATAACAAACTCATCAGGGATAACAAATCCTTCATAATCTACATGAACATCTACTTTACGACGATCTGGTTTATTCAACAAGGAACAAAGACGAACGCTTGCTGCCTTACGTGATTGCAAGTTTTCTAGTAAATATGACAAAGTGGTACCTGTATCCACAATATCTTCTACTACAATGACATGCTTTCCTTCTACTGAACGGTCTAAATCTTTTAAAATACGAACAACCCCACTGCTCACAGTACTACTACCGTAACTGGAACAGGAAATAAAGTCCATTTTTACATCGCCTTCAATATGGCGTGCTAAATCTGTAAAGAATACAATGGCCCCTTTTAATACACCTACTAGGACAATTTCTTTACCTTTATAATCTTCTGTAATTTGACGGCCTAATTCTGCCACTCGTTTTTGAATTTGTTCTTCTGAAAGTAATAATTCTTTCACTTCTGGTATCATAATAACTCCTTATTAGTTAGGTCTATTTCTTTTCTATGTCACTACATAGAACAATCTTAATTGTATCATATGACGTCAAAACTTGCACCTGACGAAAACGAAATTCTTTTCCTTTTGGTCCTTTCACCAACGAAAGTAAGCTATCAATCACCGTTTGGCTCAACTGTTCTGGTCGCACATAGGAACCTAATACTCGTTTCCATAACCGGCTCACTAAGGCATCATGCTCAGCCATCAAGCCTCGTTTATCCAACACTATGCCTTCTTCAGTATGCCTGACATAGTCCGTTTCTAACCGTGTCACCGCTTGCTCAAAATAGGAGGCATCACATTGCGCCAATGCACCTAATCGGCACAAAGCATGTACCGTTTGTGGATACCGTTCTACACAAGTAGGTATTAACACTTGGCGAATCCAATTTCTATCATAGGTCGTATCAAGATTCGACGCATCTTCTCCATAAAAACAATGCAGCCACTTCGCATAGTCTTCTAATACCTGCTTCGGCAATGTTAAACAAGGTCGCCAAACATCTTCCGTTACAGTCTTCATGCCTTGTAATCCCTCTAGTCCAGAGCCACGCAATAGATGCGCTAAAATGGTTTCTCCTTGATCGTCTAAATGATGGGCGGTCACAATATATTCATATCCTTTGTCCTCTGCGAGTTCTCGCAAATGTTTGTACCGTAGTTGACGCCCCATCATTTCAAAAGATACCCCTGCTTCTTCGGCCTTTTCCATGACATGTTCTTTCACCGTAAAACAGGGCATACCAAATTGCAACGCATACCATTCTACCAAGGTAACTTCTTCCGATGCTTCTGGTCGTAACCCATGGTCCATGGTAAAGACCCCAACATTTGTGAACCCTTCTAAATACAAATAATGCAACAATGCGATGGAATCCACCCCACCAGAACAGGCGAGCAATACAGGTGTATCCTTTGTAATCACATCATCCATGGATTCCGTCACAGCTTGCCGCAACCGTAACAGAGTAGTCCACATATCTCCGTACAAAGCTTTCTCTTCGCTGCGATTCATCGGTCTAGTACAGTGAAACATGCGCTGACGATATGTATGATACTGATTGATACAATCTTCTCCATAGAACCGCTTCAGCACAGTACGACTGTTGTCCACTTGTTCTGCCAATTCTTCCATCGTCAGCAACGGTACCACCATCTCCATATGCTTCCGTATTTCATTCGCTTTTTCTACTTCTATCACCGTTTGAAAGTCCCCTTGACTTTCATAGGCATCTAGCAAGCTATCCACCAAGGGTGCCCAGGAATAATAACTATCTCTATCTTCCACCATATTGTGATTGCCACCCTTCTAAGCCATCCGCTTCACTGACCACAATCGACCCAATTTGGTACGTATCCATAAGGGACGTGATAATCTCTGCGCCCGGAACGATAATATCCACACGACCAGGTTGCAAGCCTTTCACTTGTAACCGTTCCTCACGACTCATATAGCGAAGTTGCAGTATCATCGCCTCGATGGTGCCACGGTCTAAACGATGGCCTTGGATACGTCTTGGATCGTAGTCCTCCATTTGCAAATCCATAGCCGCCAACGTCGTAGCAGTTCCACCAATACCGATGAACTCACCAAAGGTGCCTTCAATAGGTAATTCATCCCACATACGCACCGTTTCTTCCCATACACGTTGTGGTCCCTCTGCGGACATTTCTTGCATACGCACAGCACCGGCAGGATAGGATTTTGCAAAGTACACATGATTTGCATCACCCAAGGCAATTTCCGTACTCCCTCCCCCTACATCAATAGTAGCATAGTGAAAGTCTGGATGTTCATAGACCGTAGCCCCCTTAAATCCATAGGTAGCTTCTTCTTCACCACTTAGCACACGGTACTCCATAGGACACACTTGCTTGGCTTGTGCTAAGAAGTCCTGTCCATTTCCTGATTCTCGAGTGGCACTTGTAGCAAGACCAATGCGGATAGTGGCACCATATGCATCTAACACCGCACAGATTTCTTTAAGTGCTTGTAAACCACGTTCCATACCTTCCTTAGTTAATAGTCCATCACTATTACGTTTTCCTAATTGTGTAGTCCATAATTGCTTTGGTTCATTCTGCCATGTTGAACCGTCATACGTCCCCAATAATACTCGAAACGAATTGGATCCTAAATCTACAATCCCTAACTTCATACCTACTTCTACTCTATACGTTTCCATCACATGTTTCACCTTCTACAACATCCTTACTTATCTTCACTGGTGTAATACCTAGCGAAGTTGCACAAAAAAAGTGATACTCTTGTATCACTTTCCCTTATCGAACATAGGGAACTTCCCCAGGCTTCACTAGACCAAGTTCTTCCCGTGCTACACCCTCGATATGTTTATCGTCTTCTAACAATTTCTTTTGCTCTGATAAACTTTCATTTTCTTTTTTTAATTCCTGTAATTGTTGCTCCAACTGTTGCTTCTCTTGATGCAAACTATAAATCGTATATACTTGTTGCACTAATACAAGTGCAAACAAGATAACTATAGCGTAGCGCACCTTTTTCCACATACCATTTGCCTTCGCCTTGACAGGACGTCTCGGTCTTTTAGTACCGTTCTCCATGGTCTCCACTCCCAATATATATCTACTCGTTTTATCTATACCTTTTCTCTAGTCTTATGTATAGTTGTATTATAGCATATCTCCACAGTTCCGTGTAAACCTCATTCGCAATAACTAAGTCTCCATACTACATATTGGCGCTACTCATACAAAAATAATCTCTAGGTTATAGGACAAAATAAGTTGGTAGACTAATCCCAGTCTTTTGTCAAAGAATACTAACTACCCGCATACTCGCGATGTAAATACAATAAAAAGCGACCCCATAAAGAGGTCGCTTTTTATATGTGAATGTAAGGATTAACTATTCACCTTTGTAGTTCAACACTTTTTGAGTTACAGGTGTTGCATGTTTTTCAAAGTATTGCAATGCTACTTCTGGGAACATAGCGTATGTTAATACGTCTTCTTCTGTTACGCCAGTGAAGCCTTTAGCTTCAAGATCAGCACGCATTTTTTCCATTTCTGGAGCTACGTCATCAGCTGGACGATGAGTGATAGGAGTTTCGTCGCCAATGATTAATTCTTTGATTTCTGGTTTTACAGCTGCTGGAAGTTGACCGTATTTACCACGAACTAAGTCTTTTACTTCAGCTGGTGTAGTGTTGTAACGAGGCAATCCTTGGGATTGGAATAACACGTTCATCATAGCCATTGTACCAACGATTTGGGATGTTGGAGTTACCAATGGAGGGAAGCCAAGATCTTCACGAACGCGAGGCATTTCATCCATTACGTCGAAGAATTTATCAGCCATACCCATTTCTTTCAATTGGTTTTGAGTATTGGACAACATACCGCCAGGAATTTGGTAATGACGAACTTCTGGCAATACTTCATGAGCTGGAGTCAAGCCGAATTCATCAGCGATTTCTTTACGAACGCCACGGAAGTATGTAGCTAATTCACGCATTTTAGCAAGATCTAAACCAGTATCATATGGAGTGTTTTTGAAGATTTCAACGATAGATTCAGTAGCAGGTTGGCTAGTTGCATGGCCGAATGGGCTCAATGCAGTGTCGATGATATCAACGCCAGCTTCTACAGCTTTTAAGTAAGTAGCAGATGCTAAACCGCAAGTGAAATGGCTATGTAAATCGATATCGAATTTTTCACCAAATTCTTTGCGTAAATCTTTTACTAAGGATTCTGCATCATATGGAGCTAACAAGCCGGACATATCTTTGATGCAAAGGGAATCAATACCCATTTCTTTCAATTCTTTAGCTACTTTTACGAAGCTTTCATTAGTGTGTACAGGGCTGATTGTGTAAACCATAGTACCTTGTACATGAACGCCTGCTTTGTTACCAGCTTCGATAGCAGCACGCATGTTGCGAGGATCGTTCAATGCGTCGAAAATACGGATACGGTCCATACCGTTTTCTTTTGCTTTGCGAACGAATGCTTCTACTACATCATCAGCATAATGTTTGTAACCCAATAAGTTTTGGCCACGAAGTAACATTTGCAATGGTGTGTTTTTTAAGTTTGCTTTTAATGTACGAAGACGTTCCCATGGGTTTTCGTCCAAGAAACGGATACAGCTATCGAATGTAGCACCACCCCAGCATTCCAAAGCATCATAACCAATTTCATCCAATTGTTGTAATGCTGGAAGCATGTGTTTCATGCGCATACGTGTAGCCAAGATAGATTGATGACCATCACGAAGAACTGTTTCTACTAATCTTACTCTTTTTGCACTCATAATCCTTCTCCTTCACATTGACCCTTCCCTATCAAGACTCTACCACCTGATAGAAGGGGAATTATTAAATACATGAGTAACAGTTATCTCATGTATAATGTACATAACTATATTAGACTACTAAACGTGATATTTGTCAACCAAAGTACATGCTTTTTAGTCATATGAATTTTATCGATGTACTACCATGTTTTTCCACTATTTTAGAGGGATTTCAGTATATATATTACGATATTCATTGTCAACTGTTTAGATTTATTTTACCTTTTTAGGCGCCGTTTCTAATACAATATTGTTACCATTACGCTTAACCTGAATAGAAAAATCCTTTATGTCATCTTTGAAATAATCCATTTTTATCGCTAATAATAACTTGCCGATTTCCGTTTTTATCCGCTCTGTCAAAAACTCTTGGTAAAAATCATCTTCCGTTTTTTGCTCTTTCGGCTTTCCTACTACTTTGTTAGTTGATTTAGCATCATCTTTCAATAGGGCAGTCTCAAATGTTTCTTCTTCAACAAAGCCTTTCATCATATCTGCATCACTTAATCCTTTTTGGATTTTAAATTTTGCCATTTTACAGTTCCTCCTCTCCACATCTTCCACAATTTCGTTTCTATTATGACTAATTGTTATAGCTTTTTACAAAATACAGTGAATTTTATTACTGCAAGCTATAAAATATAGTTACATTTTTACTTCTTTTTCTCTGTAGAAGCACTGTCTTTAGCAGATTCCTTGTCTTTCAGAATAGAATCTACCGTAATTTCTGTTAATTCCGTTGGGTTATCATAGGTATAAATTTTATTAAATCCTACTCCTAATTTACCCTCATAGGCCTCTAGGGCACGATTTTTGTCATCCACTTTTACAATATAAATTAGCTGACCTTGCGTCACACCAATGAGGCGGAATTTACCAGGAGGATTGATGGCACGCCAACCACCTTCTGTACCATTGAACATGAATACATCACCAGTGCGCGCATTATCGTAAAAGAATCTATCTTCATTATAGAACATACCGATGCGACCAATATCGGAGGCTTGCATGTACACACGACGAGTATCATAGTTCGCATCCGTACGATACACACGGTAAGCTCCATCACCTACGCGGACTTTCATATACACTACGTTCGTTGCCGCAGAATATGCCACATCAGTAATCCGTGACCCTCGTGGGACCGTATTGATAGTCGTATCAATTTCATGATCTGGTGCCTCAGGGTCAATTCGTGCTAATACAATATCATCATGTTTTCCACCGAATAAACCAACAATGGCTAAGTTGCGATCTGACATCCATTCAAAATAGGATACTTCTCGCTCTTTTAAATCCAACGTAACTGGCGCTTCTTTGCCCGCCGTGTATATATCAACACGATTCTGTTCCACCACTGCCATATATTTATGATCGTGGGAATAATAGCGCGTTCCCTCTTTCACGTCAGGAAAATTTTTATCTACTTCTTCCCCATTGGTGACCTGAAAGTTCGTGGTAGGCGCTAAGTATACTTGGTCTAAATAATAATAGACACCGCCTTGTAAAACTAAGCCCAACAAAAAGGCTGTCGTTACTTTTCCAAAGGTTTTCATAGACTCTCCTATTTCACGATAAATACAGTAGGAATCATGCGTTCACCCAACAAATCGGCAGGTTTGTTCACAGTTTTACCATTATAAAATAAAGTCGTACTAGAACCGCCATCTAAGTTAGCCGCAATGACAGCCCCTTCTTGGTATAAAATATCTTGTACATCACGCAAGGTAGCCCCTGCAGAGTAGGCTTGACGACCATCGATAACTAAGAATAAAACAGTACCATCTTTCTTTTGTGCGATAGCCGTTCTAGGACCAATGCCCCACCCACCATCACCATCGGTGATCATTTTTTTGCCGTTCACGATAAGAGGAGGGCCAAAGGTCAAACCTTCTTTGGCGCCCATTTCTTTCAATTCCCGCTTGTTGTAGGTACCGGCAATTAAGTTACCCGCTTTTGTAAAACCGATGAAATCTACATCTTCATCAGGTCCTACGTCTTTGCCAATGACATAGTCCCCATCATGAACGATAAAACCATAGGGAGAACGTCCTGTTCCTGTCCCATTCGGATCATGGAAGCCACCCCCATTGATGGCTGCTACCGCTCCATTGAGGCGTGCGATATTACTAGTGGTCTCCCCTTTTTCATTCAACTGGGGCGCCGTTGCCACTTGAATGCGACGAGGATCTGGAATTTCTAATAAATATCCCGTATACCGATTGGACTCGATTTTACGCAAATTCAAGGATGTATCTTCTTTCACATCAAATTTGAACAATTCTTGGCTTTCACCAGTGCCCACAGTGCCTACAATTTTCTGAATTTCCTCAGGCGTGTAGAGCCACGTAATATACTGTGGGTGGCGAGACCGTAAAATAGCCCCTACTACGGTGCGTTTAATGTTATCAAAGGGACCAAACAGCACCACGATGGGCGATGTAATAGCCGTAAATATAAACATGAGAAGGATAAATTTTACCCATCCTTTTCTAAAAAAAGAACCCATATACTGCTCCTTATATCTTCCTATCTGAATGATACAACTCTGTCAAACATGCTAAAAAAGCCTGTAAGATAGGCTATTTGTTATATTTCTTACGCTTCTAATAGTCGTAATTCCTCTATACGGCTAGAAATAGACACCCCTTCATAAGTAAACGTTGGATATACCTCTTGCAAGGGTTCTAGCACAAATCGACGCTCCCAAAAATACGGATGAGGTACTACTAAGGTAGTTTCCTTCACTCGTACTGGATGTCCCTGTTCATCTTCTATCCACACAATATCTAAATCCAACGTGCGAGGTCCCCAGTGAATTTCTCGCTGTCTCCCTGCTAACCGTTCGATGTGCAATATGGTGTCTAGCATGGCAAGCGGTTCTAGGGTAGCTGGTACTTTCAGTATACCGTTCAAAAATGGACCTTGTTCTACGGGGCCCCATGGGGGTGTTTCCATCCAGCTGGAATGACTAACACTGCGAACACCGTCTGTATTTGTCAATTCTGATACAGCAAATGCTAAATACCCTTCCCTATCACCTAGGTTCGAGCCGATGCCAATATAATAGGTATACATTATAGTTGACCTCGTGTAATCACAACTTCTACGTAATCTAGCACACCTGGAATGGGTGCTTCTGGCTTGCGTACCGTCACTGAAAGTCCTACAATTCCGTCATAGGTGTTCCATAAGTCATCTGCAATACATGTACCCACTCGTTCAATCAGACGTTGTGGTGGCCCTTCCACAATGGCTTTTGTCCGTTCGTATACATCTGCATAATTTATAGAATCTTCAATGCTATCAGATTGCCCTGGTTTCGTTAAATCTACACCAATAGAAATATCTACAAAGAATCGTTGACCTAATTCGTTTTCGCTTGGTAAATTACCATGGTATCCATAAAATGCCATGTTTCGCAAGTTAATTCTGTCCATTACTCACCTCGTAATAGCACATCTGCTACTGTAATAGCCCGTTTATGCATTTCGACATTGTGCACACGAACCATATCTACGCCTTGAATCATGCCCGTAATACAAGTAGCCACCGTACCTTCATCCCGTTGGTCTGCTGGTAGATCATTTAAAATAGTGCCGATGAAACCCTTACGACTAGGCGCCAATAACACAGGATATTCATAGACTGTAATTTCCCCTAATCGCTGAATGACTTCCACATTTTGTGCATAATCTTTACCAAACCCAATCCCAATCCCAGGGTCAAGCCAAATGTTCTGCGGTTTTACCCCTTCTTTCAAAGCTAGGTCCACAGAGGAGAAAAAGAATGCTTTCATATCGTCGATGATATCATCATAATCCGTGGTATTTTGGTTGTGCATGATAATGACAGGCACATCGTATTTCGCAGCGACTGCCGCCATATCTTTGTCATATTTTAAGCCCCAAATATCGTTTAAAATATGAGCCCCATGGGATAAGGCAAAATCTGCCGTTTCTGCACGGTATGTATCCACCGATACAGGTACTGTAGACACATCTAAGACAGGCAATAGAATGTCTTTCATGCGTTCAATTTCTTCCGCAACAGAAATTTGTGTGTGCCCTGGACGTGTAGATTCTACCCCTACATCAATAATATCTGCACCTTGTGTAATCATTTCTTTTGCATGAGCTACTGCCGCTTCAGAAGTATTATAACGTCCTCCATCGGAAAAAGAATCTGGCGTTCCATTCAGAATCCCCATGATTAATGTTCTATCTTTCAGTTCTAGTTGCTTCCCATCTTGCCAGTTATACTTTCGATACTTAAACACGGTCGTTACCTCCTAACAACACCAACGCTTCCTCACGCAACGTTCCTAACGGTTCTAATACTCCCGTAGCAACGATGGTTCGTGCTACTGTTTCTTGAGCTACTTCACCTTTCATAAGCATACACAAATGAGTCGCCTCTACCATGACCATAGCCCCCAACACATGACCATCTTCCACTAAGGATGTGGCAATGTCATGAGTGAATCGCTCTTGTAATTGTGGGCGCTTCGCAAAGACATCTACCAGTGCTTTCAAACGACCTAAGCCAAATACTTTGCCATCCCGTGGCTGATACACAATATGTACTTTGCCATAGAAAGGCATTAAATGATGTTCACATATGGAATAAAAAGGAATATGATTCACCGATACAAGTCCCGTATGTTCCGTTGGATACACATCGCCTAATGCCTCTTTGCCCGACCTGTTACGTCCAGAAAACAAGCTTTCAAATAACGTGGCCACACGCTTCGGCGTATCAGTCATAGCCTGTGCTTTTAGGTCGATACCAAGGCCCTCTAATAATTGGCGCACACCGTCTAGAGTTTGTTCTTTCATAGTCATCTCCTAAATAATTTTCGTAGTCCAATCTTCGATGGTCCAAATATCGGTCACCCAAGATTCATAAAATTCTGGTTCATGGCAGACGAGGACAATCGTCCCTTTAAAAGCCTGCAATGCCCGTGCCAATTCTGCCTTCGCATCCACATCTAAATGGTTCGTCGGTTCGTCTAAGACAAGAACATTATAGGACTCTTGCATCAATTTACAAAGACGAACTTTTGCATTTTCCCCACCCGACAAGACGCGCATTTGGCTCGTAATATGCTCATTGGTAAGCCCACATCGAGCAAGAGCTGCACGCACCTCTGAATTCGTCAAGGACGGGTAAGCATCCCAAATGTAATCCAACGCAGTTTTCGAATTATCTCGACTGTCTTCTTGAGCAAAGTAACCAATTTGTAAAAACTCTCCTTTTTCTATCTGTCCAGATAGGGCAGGAATCATACCTAATAAAGTTTTTAATAAAGTCGTTTTCCCTAAACCATTCACACCTTGGATGGCGATTTTCTTACCTCGTTCGATCACCACTTCTACAGGACGTGTCAATGGCTCATCATAGCCCAAAACAAGGTCTTTCGCATCCACGATGAAACGACTCGGGGTACGTCCTTCTTTAAACCCAAAGGATGGTTTTATCTTTTCTTGTGGTTTCTCCAAAATTTCCATTTTTTCTAAGCGCTTCGCTCTAGAGTTTGCCATACCACGGGTGGCCACACGCGCTTTGTTGCGCTGAATGAAATCTTTCATATCTGCCACTTCTTGCTGTTGACGCTCGTACGCACGCAAGGCTTGTTGCTTTTTCACTTCATAAGCCGCTAAGAATTGGTAATAATCACCAGTGTATCTTGTGAGCTGTGCTTGCTCAATGTGGTAAATCACGTTCACTACAGAATTTAAAAACTCCACATCATGAGAGATTAAAATAAAGGCGTTTTCATAATTTTGCAAATAGTTTTGCAGCCATTTAATATGGTCCACATCCAAATAGTTTGTCGGTTCGTCCAACAACAAAATAGTAGGTTGCTCTAATAATAACTTTGTAAGCAATACTTTCGTCCGTTGTCCACCGCTTAAATCCATGACGTCACGGTCAAGACCGATGTCCATCAAGCCTAAGCCTTGCGCAGTCCGTTCAATGGTCGCATCGATTTCATAGAAGCCACGTTGCTCTAACATCTCTTGCCATTCGCCGGTAAGTTCCATGAGCTCATTCATTCTGTCATCAGAACAATCGCCCATTTCTAAATAAGCATCTTGCAATTGTTGCTCAATACCATAGAGAGAATCGAAGGCCCCTCGTAACACGTCACGAATGGTCATTCCTTTCTCTAGGACACTGTGCTGATCTAAATAGCCTACCGTCACTTGGTTGGACCATTCCACCTTGCCTTCATCGGGCATTAAATGGCCCGTAATGATATTTAAAAAGGTGGACTTTCCTTCTCCATTGGCTCCGATTAAGCCCACGTGTTCCCCTTTCAGCAAACGGAAAGATGCATCATCTAATATTTGTCTTGCCCCAAATCCATGGGTTACATTGGTTACAGTTAAAACACTCATATTCAATCTCCAAACTATTGTTATGTATCTCTTTATTATACGTTAACATGACAATAATTTCTAGTTTTTACATATCTGTCCTGATACTTTTATAATTTCTGTGTATTTACGTATGACACCGTGAAAGTGTATACTAATAACATTCTTAGAATATCCTTCTTCACATATAGTGCGCCTGTACAGGTTTTGTTTACTAGTTAATAAGCCCCAAGATGTCATCCATAACTATAACAATGGGAAAACATATATTACAATCATCATGGTGGCTCTGTTATGTGAAGGTATCTATTACAAACAAAAAGGAGAGTGTCCTATGAATCACGTACCTACTATACTATCCATACAAGATATGAGTTCTGTCGGCCGTTGTTCACTCACCGTATTCATACCTTTAGTGAGTGCCCTACGGTGCCAACCTATCCCATTACCAACAGCTATACTTTGTAATCATTTAGAATATCCTAACTTTGAATTGGTGGACATTACGGATCACCTTGAAAGTTTTTACAACTGTTGGAACAAAAATGACATCACTTTCGATGCCATTCAAAGTGGTTTCCTCGCATCGCCAGAACAAATTCGTCTCGTAGAAGATGCCATCGAACGATTCGGCAAAGATAAACTCGTTGTGGTAGACCCTGCTATGGCAGATGACGGCAAGCTGTATTCCATCTACAACGATGAAATGGTGAAAGAAATGCGTAAACTCATCACCAAAGCATTCATCATCAAACCGAACTACACGGAGGCTTGTTTCCTCTTAGACATCCCCTATGACCCTACACCACAATCAGAAGAAGTGATCTATGATATGTGCCGCCGTTTGCATGCACAAGGACCTGAATATGTAGTTCTATCTAGCTTGCCATCGGAGGACTCTGCCCTCATCGCCGTATATCGTGGTAGCACCGATACTATCACATGGGTATCCAATCCATTAGTACAAGTGAAAGCACACGGAACAGGTGATACTTTCACAGCTATCTTGACGGCCCTCGTACTACGTGGCTATACTCCAGAAGAGGCATCTCGCATTGCAGGCCAATTTACCACAGAGGCAGTCAAATTCACCCACAAAACAATCGGTTCTCTTCGTGACGGCTTAGCTCTTGAATTACTATTAGATCGTTTAATTTCTATTCCAGACCCACAATAAGGAGGTTTCATGAACACTTACAAAACAAACAATGATGTGACCCAAGCTACTAACACAGCAACGTCTCAGCATACAAAACCGGCCACATCTACTAGCTCAAGATCCACAACAAAAGATATCATCTATATCGGATTATTATCCGCCCTATGCATCGTGTTTACGACTATTAAAGTACCTTTACCAACAGGCGCCATGGTACATCTTGGTTCCGCTGCCCTATTCTCCATGGCATCCGTATTCGGCGGATTCTATGCAGGGCTCGCTGGCGCCATCGGGTCTGGCATTTTTGACCTCATCATGGGCCATTCCCAATACACCTTATTCTCCATCGTAATCAAAGGACTAGCGGGAGTGATTGTAGGTGTATTAACAGTAGGTTGGAGACCTTCCATTCCTGCTCGTTCCATATCTACCCCTCGCATCTTATTAGCTATGCTAGTAGGTGCTATTTGGACAGCGGCAGGGTACTTTGTAGCCTGGTGGGTCGTACTCGACAGCTACATCGCTGCCGTCACAAGGCTCCCTGCATCCTTCCTAACTAGCGGCATCGGCATCTTAGTTGCTTTGCTACTAATCCCTATCTTGCGCCGCATCCCTCGCAAATAATTTGGCATACCGTTGAAAGTATGGTATACTAGACATAACAAAAGAGAGCCAATAACGTATCGAAGGCGTTAGGCTCATCTCAAGGTACTAAAATTGAAATAGCCTAACGTATTGAGGTGTGCGAGACCTCATTCGTTAGGCGTTTTCATTGACTATTTACATAAATCAATGATTTGAACTACTAATGTCAAAATACAAATAATCAAATAGATTTTTTCGAACTTTGTCATAGTATCACCTCCTCCCGTTATAGGAAGAGACGAGCCCAACACACGTTACTGACTCTCTTGTTTATAAGTATAGCATATTTTGTGCAAATTGTTTAATTTTAAAGATAAATATTTACATCGAACGCCGTTAGACGTAGAAGGTCTGTGGCGTTCTTTTTTCTAATACAGGAAAGCACTAAAAGAGCAAGATATGTTCCGTAGCAAACCTTATAAAGTTCCTTAATCTGAGAGGAACGTCGTTATGTGTAGTAGCCTTGTATCGACTCATATTAGGTAAATAAGCTAACAAAATGCCCGTGGTATACGTCTGAAGAAACATTATGAAATACCGTTTCTGAAGACGTGTGCCACGGGCTTTTTTCATCTATTATTCACATCGTCACAGGCTACATAACTTAACTAGCGACGACCTTAGACATGAACTTCTCATTATTAATAATAAACCGTTCATGTGTACCACGACCGATAACTTTTTCACCTTCTTTAGCCACTACCTCAAAGGTTACTTTTCTACCGTCAACAGCTACTACCGTTGCTATTGCAGTTATAGTTGCACCTAATGGGCTAGCTGCTTCATGGCTTGTTTCCATACGAATCCCCACGGATCCTTCGCCATCACCTAAATCACCTTGAATCCCTGTATAGGCTGCTTTTTCCATCAATGCCACCATCGCAGGCGTCGCAAACACAGGTAACGTGCCACTACCCATGTACTCCGCTGTATTGTTAGCTTCCACTACTACCGTAGCCATACCAACTTGTCCAATCTCGATTGCCATAGAAACTCCTTTCCAATCAATAATTAATACAGAATATCATTTGATTCCATTCTAGCACTTTTGGGGAGATTTTTTCTATTATATATAACTGTTCCTCTTAAAGATAAAAATATTTTTTATATTTGCTCTGCATACATACGAAGCCAATTAACAACATCTTCATAAGATTTTTCACCAGAAGCTATATCAATAATTAAAGATTTCTTTTCTTCTAGAGTAGCATTAATTATATATCCATTAACCTTTAAATATATAAACATACAATGCAAAGCCGTTCTCTTATTTCCATCTACAAATGGATGATTCTTTGTTATTCCTCTACATAATTGTGCTGCCTTTTCATACACTGTAGGATATAAATCACATCCACCGAAAGATTGAAATGGTGTAGAAATAGCTGACTCTAATAATCCAATATTTCGTATTCCAGGAGCTAACACAAACTGTCTTTCAAGATCAGAATGAAAGTTCAATATATCTTGTAATAAGAGGTGAATAATTGTATGCATTAGCAGTTCTCTAATTCTTTATATAGTTCATAGTTTTCTACAATCAATTCTTGTGAAAGTTCTTTAAGCCTTTTTTCTAATTCCTTATTATTCTCACTAGTTATAACTTTTATATTTTTTTTATTATTTGTATTATCTGTATTCATCATAACCTCCTAAATCTCATAACCATATTACATGTATTATAGTTAATACTAGATATAATTTGACTCTATTCTAACACTTTTATTGGATATTTTCTATTTTATTTTTCCCATAAACAGTTTACACTAACTTTTTCATAAAGGACTTACATTAACCTTCTTGCAAGAGTTTTACAGTAACCCATGATATTTCTCTCTTAAAGATAGACATGTATGGATTTTACCTACTGCATCTATATCAAAATCAATGATAATATAATATCCCCTTGTATTACTTTCATAATCACGAAATCCTATATCTATATCATCAAAAATAATTCTGCCACAATATGGATACACATAAAATCCATAACTAGTTTTATAAATCCAATTTTTTATTACTGGAGAAAGAATTTTACTCAATCCATCATAAGTTGCCAAAGCAAATAATCGCTGTACAGTCTTACCTTTGTCTCTAAGCTTTTCAAGTAACACATCTGTAATTAAAATTTCCCGACGAGAACAGTCCCTAACAGCATTGGGAAACATTTCCCTTAATGATTCAGTAAATCCCCAATATTTCAAAGCCTTCTCTAAAGGAATTAAGCGAATGGTATCACTATGTTCTACATAATCTCGGCAAACTGGTTCATCATAGCGCTCTCTAATTTTTGCAATTAATTAATTGTGAACTTTCCTATCATCACTATCAGGATCCATCTCTATAAATCTACGAACAATCTCATTATCCTCATCAGTAAACTTTTTAAATATTTCTGAAATTTCCTCTACCATAGTTTTGTCCCCTATCTCTCTGTGAAAGTATCAATGTATACGTCCCGTCTACAATCCATTATAGACATCTAGGTGCGTAATACAATCCCATTGCATTTCATTCCCTTAACAATGTCCTGAACTTTTCTATAATACACATAAGTAAAGTGGGTACCACGTCTTTCGACGTTGGTACCCACTTTTTGGTATGCATAGTTACCGTTTAACTATTGTTATTCAGTTTTAACTATTGTTATTTAGTTTTTATGCCATACCCATGCGTTCCATAAGCATTTTAATTTGTGCTTTCATTTCTGCATTTTCCGCATCTTTTCTAGCATTTTCTGCTTTCAATTCTGCAATTTCATCTTGCATTACATATACAGAGGAGATTGGACCACCTTTGTAGCGTTCTGGAAGGTCATCATGTTCTCCACTGCCGAAGCGATATGTAGCGCCAAGATTTGCCATGCTCTTACCAGATCCCATTGTGAATCCAGCCGTTACCATTAAGTTTTCATTTGCATAGTGTGCAAGACCTAATGCCAATGCTTGGTTACCAGAGTAAGTACCAACACCTGCCATGATTTGAGATTTTCTCATTGGGTCATAGCTCAATGGGTTCAACGCTGCTAATGCTGCAGAGTGCGCGCCTACTTGGTCAACACGTTGAGCTGTTTTTTCTAATACTTCAGCTGTTTTACCAATAGCTTCTTTTACTTGGCCAACAGTTGCTACGTCAGTATCTGCAGTACCTGGTTGTAAACCACTGATTTTACCGTCTTTGATAGTGATAGTGGATACATTACCGTCCTTATCTTTAGAAGTTACGGAGAATCCATCTTTACCCATAGATACTGATGAAGTACCGTTATCTGCAGGTTTACCGTCTTTATCTAATGGAACACCAGCTGTGATACCACCATTTTTGATGTCAACTTTAGATACTTTACCGTCTTTATCTTTAGTTGCAACGGAGAAACCATCTTTATCCATAGATGTAGCAGAACCTGCTTCTTTAGGAATGCCATTTTCATCTACTGGATCACCAGCTGTTACACGACCATCTTTGATACCTACTGTAGCTGGTTTGCCATCTTTACCTGTGCCTACTACAGATACACCGTCTTCATTAATTTTTGTAGCATTTTTACCAGCTTTAGTTGGATTACCGTCATCGTCTACTGGAGATCCGAAGTTACCCTCATTAGCTTTTACGCCACCAGTTTTTGCATCAAGTTCAACGAATTTTTCGCCTTTTGGATTACCTACAGTTACTTTACCATGTTCACCATCTAGCTTAACTTCATTGTCACCTTTGCCAGCTGTTACGCTACCGTCTTTACCGTCGATTTTAACAGCTGTATTGCCATCTGGATTACCAGCCACGATTGTTCCTTCGTGTCCATCAACTTCTACACCTGGATCATCAGAATGATCGCCATGAGGATCATTTGCATCATGTTTGCCAAATGTAATTTTTTCGCTCAATGTAGCATGGAATGTTTTAACTCCATCTTCTATTGTATATGTAACAGTAATGTTTTTGTCACCCTTAACATCGACAGCATCGCCTGCTAATTTTTTGAGTTTCTTTTCCCCTTCAGCAGTAAGACCTTCTAAATCTTTTAATTTAGTAATATCTTCACTAGTTCCAGCATGTGCGTTATTCAATTTATCATTAAGCGCTTTTAATGCATCGCCTACGTTATTGGCAGTTGCTGTTGTTGCACCAGTTGAATCTGTAATATCATACTTAGGAGCTGTTACAGTGCCATCTTCAGCAACAGTAGCACCAAGTGCCTCTGCTAGTCCAGAGCTTACTTTATGCAATTGGTTACCAGTCACAGCGTCTTTAGAGTCAGCTTTAATTTTTCCATCTTTTAAGTTGGATAATGTAATTGGTTTATCGGCACCCTCTGGGTTCATCACGCTTGCGTGAAGGTCATCACCAGTAACTGGTGTAGCAGCACCTTTTTTATTACCAGTTTCGTCAACATCGTCTGCCGAGTAGTATTTACCATCATTAGCTTTCACTAGACGTTTGCCATCAGCATCTGTGTACACTACAGGACCAGCTTCGCCATTACGCAATGCATTTACTTTGTCAGTTAATGTTTTGCCATTCAAGCCGTCTTGACCAGTGATACCTTTATCAGCTGCTGTTGCATCTGCTGCATCTGCCGCTTTTCCAGTCGCTGCTTTACCATCACGACCTTCGGATGTTGTATCGCCAAGACCCGCCAATTTAGCCAAATCATCTTTAACAGCTTTAGATAAGCCTACAGTGATTGTATCACCTTTTGCTGTTGTTTCGATTTCGTTAGCAGTACCTTTTACTTTTAATGTTTGATCTTTTAAGTTCAAGGACAATTTATGTGCATCATTGTCATCATCTGTAGCATCATCTGCAGTACCCTTATCATCGATAGTTTTATCGCCAGCAAAATGTAATACTGTATTAGCACCTAACTCAGTTTTTAAGTTTTCTAATTTTTCATTTACAGCGTCATTAGTTGCAAGGTTATTAGTGATATTTTGTTTGATACCTTCAATTTCATTGTTAGCAGTGTCAAGTTTTGTATCATGATCAGTTAATTTGTCATTAAGAGTACCAACTTTTGTTGTTAATGCATCGACTTTACCTTTATTCTCATCTGCAAGAGCTTTTACATCAGTTAACTTGTCATCAAGTTTACCTAATTTTTCTTCGTTAGTTGCTACTTTTCCTTCTAATGTATCAATCTTACCTTCAGCTGTGCCTACACGAGTGTCTAAAGCTTCTAATTTAGCTTTGGATGCGATACCTTCAATCACAATATCTTTACCAGCTGCTTCTGTTCCTTCGCCATTTTCTTGTTTTAAAGTCACGTTGCCATCAGCATCTACTGTATATGGGTTTCCAGTTTTCACATGTAACTCATCAGTTTTATCGACTTTGTTACCACTCATGTTCGCAATCGCTGCATTAACTGTGTCAGCATCCGCTTTTTTAGCTAATTCTGCTGTTACAGTTGCTGCATCAGCTTTTTTAGCTAATTTTTCAGTTACATCGGCTGCATCTGCTTTTTTGCCTACTTCTGTAGTCAATGCATCTACAGCTGTTTGATCTGCTTTTGCATTGATTTTAGTTGTTAAATCAGTCACATCTTTTTTAGTTGCAATACCAGAAATTGTGAAGTTTTTATCAGCTTTTGGTTCGTTCAAGCCATTTTCTTGGCGTAATGTAACAGTACCAGCTGTTTGATCTACTTCATACGTATCTGCCACTACATGCAATTCGTCAGCTTTGCTTACTTTATCAGCAGTAGCATTTGTAATAGCATTGTTCAACTCTTCTTTAGCTGCATCTAATTTATCACTATTCGCTTTATCTGCAGCTGCTAATTTTTTATTTAAATCTTCAGTAGATACTTTGTTGCCCATACCTGCGATAAATTTATCAGCTGTATCTTTATCAAGTTTATTGCCGATTACTTCTTTCAATGAATTGATGTCATCACGCGTTGCCAATGTTGCTTTTTCTGCTTCAAATGTAGCCGTATCTAATTTTTTACCAAGCTCAGTATTCACACGGTTTTTCTCAGCTGCGAAATCGTCTTTGCTTACTTTTTTAGCTAATTCTGTGTTAATCGCAGTAATTTCAGCTTTTCTTGCAAGACCTTGGATGATAACATCTTCTCCTGCTGCTTCAGTACCAGTACCATTTACTTTTTTCAAAGTTACAGTACCAGCATCAGATACATCGTATGTACCTTTTTTCACATGCAATTCGTCTGCTTTGCTTACTTTATCAGCTGTTAAGTTAGTAATATCAGCAGCATTTGCTTTTTTGCCTAATTCTTCATTTAATTTTGCTGTGCTTACTTTATCAGCCAACGCTGCGTTCATATCAGCTGTGCTAGCTTTTTTTACCAAGCTCAGTGTCTACATAGGATTTGTCAGCTTTACCGTCAACAGCAGTTTTTAATTCATCTAATTTTGCTTTGCTTGCTAAACCAGTGATTTTTACTGCTTCATCAGCTTTCACAGTACCTGCGCCATCTGCTTTGTCCAATGTTACAGATCCATCAGTAGCTACAGCATATGTACCTTTTTTCACATGTAATTCAGCTGTTTTATCTAATTTATTGTTTGTCAAATTAGTTACATCAGCAGCATTTGCTTTTTTCGCTAATTCTGTATTTAATTTGTCATTGCTTACTTTGTCAGCTAAAGCTTCTTTTACTTTACCAGCTGTTACCAATTTGTTTGCATCGCCAGCTGCATTCACGTTGGATGCCAAGTTAGGAGTCACACTTACTTTGCCATCTGCACTTGTGTTAACAGAGATAGCATCACTGTTGCCACTTTCAATAGAGCCTGCTCCACCTTTAGCATCGATTGTTACAGAGTTACCATTCGCTGTTAACGTGATGTTTTTACCTGCTACTAATTTTACTTTATTAGCGTCTGTAGCACCTTCTGTTGTGTTAGGCACTAAGTCTGTAGATGTAGCACCATTTACTACTGTTACTGTGCTTAGAGATGCGTTACGTAATGCTTTCAATTGTTTTACATTCACTGCATCGTTATCATTTGTACCGCTGGCAACGCTAGTGATACGACGAACAATGCTGCCACCATTACCTACGGAGATGATACCATTACCAGTGTTATTCACAGCATCTTTTGTTAAGTAA
This sequence comes from Veillonella sp. VA137, assembly GCF_003992015.1. Lineage (GTDB taxonomy): Bacteria > Bacillota > Negativicutes > Veillonellales > Veillonellaceae > F0422. The sequence continues at coordinate 7,190 of NZ_RQVK01000008.1, read as the reverse complement.
CCAGTTGTGGCATTGCCGTCAGCTTCTGTTGTTGTGGAACCTTCACCCAATGCTACGGAGTGAGCCAATTGTGCTTTCGCTTTTGTACCAATTGCTACGGAGCTAGTTGCTTCTGCATGAGCAGATGTACCGATTGCTACTGCACTATCTGCGGAAGATAATGTTCTACCTTCATCGCTGTTTCCGTTGTTATCGTTACTGGAACCGATAGCTACACCGTTTTTACCAGTTACTTTTACGAAATAACCAAGTGCAGTACCATATTGTGCATTTTCTTCTACTGTGTTTCGAGCACCCACGCTTAGGGCTTGGTTTGCAAATACATCAGATGTATAACCAATGTTAGTAGCACCTGCTTGTTTTACGTTAAGTTTGTAACCAATACCTACTGCTTTATTAGTTTCTACTTTAACTTCATTACCAATTGCTGTAGCGCCCTGTTCTTTTGCTAATACATCAGTACCGACAGCCGTAGCTGCTACACCAGATGCTGTTGCTGTGGAACCCATAGCAAGGGCAGTAGCAGAATTCGCAGATGTATTTGTACCAATCGCAATGGATTTTTCACCAGATGCATTAGGAGCATCTGCGCCTCTCATAGCACTACCGATGGCAATGGATTGTACACCGCTAGCGGATGAACTTGTACCAAAGGAGATTGAGTTTTCAGCTGTTGCTGCTGCAAAAGTACCCATACCGAGAGAGTGTAATCCTTCCGCATGAGTAGATGTACCGATAGCTACTGCGCTTACTCCAGATGCCAATGTTCTACCTGAATCACTGTTACCTCTGTTATCATTACTGGAACCGATGGCTACCGCATTTTTAGCAGTTACTTTTACGAAATAACCTAATGCACTACCATATTGTGCGTCGGCTGAAATACTATTTCGTGCACCGATACTTGTTGCTTGGTTCGCATCTACATCAGATTTATAACCGATGTTTGACGCACCTGCACTACGTACATTGATATCGAAACCTACACCAACTGCTTTGTTAGTCAATACTTGCACATTATTACCAAGTGCAACAGCGCCCTGTTCTTTTGCAATCGCTCCAGAACCTACGGCTACTGCATCTACACCTGTGGATTTGGAATTATTACCAATGGCTAACGATCCACCGCTATTAGCCACTGTGTTAGTACCCACTGCAAGAGAGTTAGTAGCACCTGCTGCTGCTGTTTCACCAATTGCCATTGCACCAGAACCTGTAGCTGTTGCGCTATTTACCAATGCTAAGGAAGCACCGCCGTTTCTTGTACCCTCTGGAATCGCCGCTTGAATCGTTGCTACTTGCGCACTTACTGTCAATGCAGCCAATACGCTAGCTACAGCAATTTTCTTTTTACCTGTCGTGTTTTTTGCTACTTCAGATACTACGATGTAGCATTGCTTGGATTTGCTCCAAATAACTTTGAATAACTTGTTCATTTGTGATGTTTCCTCCTGTTGTACTAATCACCAAAAAAATAACTATACGAAATTACTTTTGTTATGCCAGCTAATATACATTGTTAGCTAGTTGTTTACATACTTAATGTTTTTTCATGTGTTTCATTTATATATAGGTTATAGACCTATTACATAATCACACATATTGTTTAGTATATTATACCCAATACATCGAAAAGTATCAATACTTGTTTTGATTAATTTATACACTTTTTGCAATAAATATAGGAAAGAACTATTTACCCCCCCCTATTTTTATCACAAGTTACACGTTTTGATGACTCTACTAAACGCTCATTCGTGACCTTTATAATCAAGTATCTAACTCCTACTGTATTTTATACATTTAAATTATACCTATTATATATATGTTTTTCAATGCGGTAATTATCAAAAGTTTATGCAACTTAGTTATAATTAAACCTCACTCACTTGAATAGCACGTTTTGTTAATTTTATGCAGTATAGTTTATTCGTATTTTTCGATGTAGATATTATGCAATATCTTCACGAAGATAAGATGAGTAAGTACAAAATTATTTCAAGATGGGTTTAAATATATCGTATCATCCGTTTTATGTTGCACATACAAAAAGACACCCAGTCTTTCGACTAGGTGTCTGTTTGTTTTTTTGTATTCTTCGTTGCTCGTACGTAGACCTAGGTGTTAGAGGCTCGTTTAGAAAATTCTAGTATCTATGAGCCATACTATTTGCCTGTGATTCTAGTTACTTACTAGCTAACATATCAATTCGTTGCATAAGCATTTTAATTTGATCTTTCATTTCAGCGTTTTCTGCTCTTAATGCTGTCACTTCATCTTGCATTACATATACGGAGGAGATTGGACCACCTTTGTAACGTTCCGGAAGATCATCATGTTCTCCACTACCGAAGCGATATGTAGCGCCAAGATTTGCCATGCTCTTACCAGATCCCATTGTGAATCCAGCTGTAACCATAAAGTTTTCATTTGCATAGTGAGCAATACCTAATGCTAATGCTTGATTACCAGAGTAAGAACCAACACCTGCCATGATTTGAGATTTTCTCAATGGATCGTAGCTCAATGGGTTCATTGCTGCCAATGCTGCAGAATGTGCACCTACTTCGTTCACGCGTTGCGTAGTTTTTTCTAACGCTTGACCTAATTGACCCGTAGTTTTAGCAATCTCTTCTTGAACTTGACCAACAGTAGCTACATCGTTAGCACCAGTGCCAGCTTGTAAGCCGGTGATCTTACCATCTTTGATAGTGATAGTGGATTCTTTACCATTAGCATCTACACTCTTAACGGAGATACCATCATTATTGATAGTAGTTTTGCTTGTGCCATTAGCTTGTTTTCCATCTTTATCCACTGGAGCACCAAATTCAGCAGTTTTAGCATTTACAGTTTTAGCTGTTACACTACCAGTTGTACCATCGATACCTACTTTATTTTCGCCTTCACCAGCTGTGATTTGCGCTTTAGTGCCATCAATAGCAACAGCATTTGGACCTTTACCAGCTGTAATAGTGCCGTTATCGCCATCTAAAGATACTGCTTTATCATCTTTTCCTGCAGTTACTTTATTTGCTTGTACACCACCAGTTGTTGCATCAAGTTCAACAAATTTGTCGCCTGTTGGGTTGCCTACAGTTACTTTACCATGTTCACCATCTAGCTTAACTTGTTTATCGTCTTTACCAGCTGTTACGCTACCGTCTTTACCGTCGATTTTAACAGCTGTATTACCATTTGGATCACCAGCTACGATAGTTCCTTCGTGTCCATCAAGTTCCACACCTGGGTCGTTAGAATGATCTCCATCAGGATCGTTAGCATCATGTTTACCAAGAGTAATTTTTTCGCTCAATGTTGTATAGAATGTTTTAACACCATCTACCTCTTTATAGGTAACGGTAATGTTTTTATCACCTTTAACATCGATAGCATCTTTTGCTAGATCTTTGATAGCATTTTTACCTTTATCGCTTAAGCCATCCATATCTTTTAATTGCTTAATATCAGCCGCTGCTGCAGAGCTAGCATTGTTTAAGCGTTCATTCATAGTAGATAAAGCATCTCCTACGGTATGAGCCTGAACGTCTTTATTGTCTTTATCTTTTACTGTAAACGTTGGTTCTGTTACATTACCATTTTCATCTACAGTTGCACCACCACCAAGATATTTAGCAACTTCAGCCTTTGCTGCATGCAATTGGTTACCAGTCACAGCATCTTTGGAGCCAGCAGCAATTTTTCCATCCTTCAAATTGGATAATGTAGTTGGGTTAGTGGAACCATCAGGATTCACTACACTAGCTTTTAGTTTATCGCCTTCTACAGGTTTAGCTGCACCCACTTTATTACCATCTTCGTCCACATCTTTAGCTAAGTAATATTTACCATCATTAGCTTTCACTAAACGTTTACCATCAGCATCAGTGTATACAACAGAACCAGCTTCACCATTACGCAATGCATTCACTTTGTCTGTTAATGTTTTACCATTCAAACCATCTTGACCAGTTAAACCAGTATCTTTCGCTGTACCATTCACACCATCACGTCCATCAGCTGTTGTATCACCAAGCTTAGCAATTTTAGCCAAATCTTCCTTTACCTTATCAGATAAACCAACTGTGATGGTATCACCTTTAGCTGTTGTTGTGATTTCATCAGTAGCACCTTTTACTTTTAATGTTTGATCTTTTAAGTTCAAGGATAATTTAGATGCAGTATTGTCATCATCCGCAGTATCATCTGCTGTGCCTTTGTCATCGATAGTTTTGTCACCAGCAAAATGTAATACTGTGTTAGTACCTAATTCAGTTTTTAGCTCCGCTAATTTACCTGCCATAGAATCATTTGTTACTACGTTATCAGCGATATTTTTTTCAATATCAGCAATTTTGTCGCCTTGTGCCTTGATTTTTTCGCCTTGCTCAGCCACTGTGTTACCGATACCTTCAACTTTAGTTGTTAATTTACCAAGATCGTCTTTTGCTTTATCAGCAGTTGCTTTAACATCATCAACTTTTGTTGTTAACCCAGCTAAGCCATCTTTATTTTCTTTCACGCCAGCTTTTAATGTAGTGATATCACCTTCAGCTGCCGTTACTTTATCAGCTACGTCTTTTAATTTAGCTTTAGACGCTACACCTTTGATCACAACATTCTCATCTGCGACTTCGGTATTTTCACCATTAGCTTTTTTCAAAGTTACATTGCCTTCAGTATCTACTTCATATTCGCCTTTGACAACATGTAATTCAGCCGTTTTATCAAGTTTACCTGCTTTTAACTCATTCACACCTGTATCAGAGGTTGCTTTAGCAGCATCTACAGCCTTTTTAAGAGCTGCTGCATTTTCAGCTTTTTCTGCTTTTAAACGTTCATTTAATTCAGTTTCATCAACTTTATTACCCATGGCCGCTACTATTTTATCAAGTGCTGCTGTATCTACTTTGCCAGCCAATACATCTTTCAAGTCGCTTATGGCTTTTAAATCAGCCTTTTTAGCCATTTCGTCTCTGAAAGTATCATTACTTACTTTCGTAGCTAATTCAGCATTAACTTCACCGATTTTTGTATCTAAATCAGTTTTGCTTGCTTTTTTATCTACTTCTGTTTTTAATTCATCTAATTTTGCTTTGCTTGCCAAACCAGTGATTTTTACTGCTTCATCAGCTTTCACAGTGCCTGTGCCATCTGCTTTGTCCAATGTTACAGATCCATCATCAGCTACAGCATACGTACCTTTTTTCACATGTAGTTCAGCAGTTTTGTCTAATTTATTGCTTGTTAAATTAGTGATATCTGCAGCATTCGCTTTTTTCGCTAATTCTTCATTTAATTTTGCTGTACCTACTTTATCAGCTAATGCTTCTTTTACTTTACCAGCTGTTACCAATTTATTGGCATCGCCAGCTGCATTTACATCAGTCGCCAAGTTAGGAGTTACACTGACTTTGCCATCTGCACCTGTATTGATAGAGATAGCATCATCATTGCCGCTAGTAATGGAATTTACTTCGCTCTTAGATGCGATTGTTACCGCATTTCCATTTGCTGTTAAGGTAATATTTTTACCAGCAACTAATTTTACTTTATGAGCATCTGCAGCACCTTCTGTTGTGTTAGGCACTAAGTCTGTAGATGTAGCACCATTTACTACTGAAATTGTACTTAGAGATGCGTTACGTAATGCTTTCAATTGTTTTACGTTCACAGCATCGTTATCATTTGTACCACTAGCAACGCTAGTGATACGACGAAGGATAGTGCCACCATTACCTACGGAGATGATACCATTACCAGTGTTATTAACAGCATCGTTTGTTAAGTAACCAGTTGTAGCATTGCCATCAGCCTCTGTTGTTGTAGAACCTTCACCTAATGCTACGGAGTGAGCCAATTGTGCTTTCGCTTTTGTACCAATTGCTACTGCGCTAGTTGCTTCTGCATGAGCAGATGTACCGATAGCTACTGCACTTTCAGCAGATGCTAATACTTTACCTGCATCACTGTTACCGTTATTGTCGTTACTAGAACCGATAGCAATAGCATTTTTAGCAGTAACTCGTGTGAAATAACCTACTGCTGTACCATATTGAGCATCCGCTGCCACACTATTTCGAGCACCAATGGCTACTGCTTGGTTTGCATCATTATCAGATTTATAACCAATATTTGTAGCACCTGCTTGACGAACGTTAATATCGAAACCGATACCTACCGCTTTGTTAGTTTCAACTTTAACATTTGTACCGACAGCTGTAGCACCCTGTTCTTTGGCTACTGTAGATAAACCGATAGATACTGCACTAACACCTGTTGCTTTTGCATCAGAACCGATAGCAATAGCATTACCACTATTAGCTACTGTTTTTGTACCAATTGCGATAGATTGTGTGCCAGACGCTGCTGGAGCTTCTGCTGCATCGGCACCAGCACTACCGATAGCAACGGATTGCACACCGCTAGCAGATGCATTTTTACCAACTGCTACTGTACCTGTTGCTGTGGCACTAGCACCATTACCAGCAGCTAATGCACTATCTTGTGAAGCTTCACTGGATTTACCTACTGCTGTAGCATTAGCGCCTGTAGCTTTAGATTCATCACCCACTGCTACCGTGCTATCTGCTGTTGCTTGTGCTTTGTTACCATAGGCAGCTGCTGCTGTTCCAGTGGCGTTGGATTCGTTACCAATACTAATGGCAGTATCCTTCGTAGCATTCACTTTATTACCAATTGCAATGGCAGACAACGCCGTTGTCACCGCTTCATTACCGATGGCCACGCCTTTTTCACCTGTGACAGCACGGCTCAAACGACCAATAGCGATAGAACTTTGCATACCTGCTTCTGCACGAGTTCCTATAGCAATACTATCATTACCATTGGCTTGTATTGTCCCAAATCGAGCACCCGATCCAATTGCCACAGCATTATCTGCGGATGCCTTAACGCCAAATCCGACAGCTACCGCGAAGCGTCTTGTTACTTCAATATCTTTACCAACACCGGTGGAACTATCATTGCTGACTTTAACATTGTTACCGATAGCTAGGGCCGCTCCATTTGTCGCAGTCCCTTCTGGAATGGCCGCTTGCACTGTCGCTACTTGCGCACCCACTGTCAATGCTGCCAATACACTAGCTACAGCGATTTTCTTTTTACCTGTCGTGTTTTTTGCTACTTCAGATACTACGATGTAGCATTGCTTGGATTTGCTCCAAATA
>NZ_RQVK01000007.1 GCF_003992015.1 Veillonella sp. VA137 | reverse complement strand
CTATAGTATATCTAGTGGCCTTCGACCGATTAGCCCACTGCGCAAAATTTAAATATCCAAAAGCCCCATATCTTTCACCTAATATTCTAGCTAAGTTCGTTTTTATTGATATTTCAATTTTTTCAATAGCATGAATTAGTGAGACTCGTAGATTTTTATCTTGATAGTATCTCTTTAATACTGTCGAAAAATGTATACAATTATAATTAATCATTCCATCTTCTGAATAAGTAGCAAATGGTTCTGCAAATTCTTTCAGCTTATAATAATTAATATGTTGAATCTTATGATTATCTACTCCATCAACTCTCATACCTCTAGAAGAAAATAAATGCAATAGTTCATTACAACTTAAAGATTTAGGTGTCCCCATAATTCTCTCCATAATAAAAAAAGCCCCACGTCAGAACTTGTCTGTCCATACGGATGTGGGGGGTTTGTCGTTAAACTTATTATAAGGCATTACATTTATTATTGTCAATTCCAAATTTACTAATCGCAACCACTTATGAACGACATACAAAGCACTCCCCATCTAGGGAGTGCTTTTTTCATACTATATTATTCTTCCTCATCCATGATGGCATTATGATACACATCTTGTACATCGTCCAAGTCTTCCAACATGTCTAATACACGTTGCATGTTCACGGCGTCATCACCTGTTAATTCCATATTTGTATCTGGAACCATTGTGATTTGTGCCATATCTGTGGCGATGGATGCTTCTGCTAAGGCTACTTCTACAGCATCATAATCGTCAGGCAATGTGTAAATAACGAATACATCATCTTCTACTTTGATGTCTTCTGCACCAGCATCAAGAGCCAATAATGTTAATGTTTCTTCATCGTTGCCCTCTTGTGGAATAACGAATACACCTTTGCGTTTGAACATCCAGTTAACGGATCCACTTTCACCTAGGTTGCCACCACGTTTAGAGAAAGCATGACGCACATCAGCTGCTGCACGGTTACGGTTATCTGTCATTACTTCTACAAGGATAGCAGCGCCGCCTGGGCCGTATCCTTCATAGGTAATTTCTTCGTAGTTGTTCGCATCACCAGCACCAGCACCTTTGTCGATAGCACGTTGGATATTGTCCTTAGGAATGTTATTTTCACGAGCTTTTTGTAACGCCAATTTCAATCGCATATTGCCTGTTGGATCTGTACCGCCAGCTTTTACAGCCACTGTGATTTCACGGCTAATTTTTGTGGTAATTTTTGCTTTTAATGCATCATTTTTACCTTTTCTATGTTTAATATTTGACCATTTAGAATGTCCTGACATTGTGTCCTCCTATTTATTCCACCACGCTTCGCCTCGTAAGCGGTCTAATATAATTGATACAGCACTACGAACAGACAGATGATTGTAGTCTCCATGTCCATAGATTGGTTCAAGGATATAGTCGAAATCTTCCATTGTTTCCTTCGTCATACCATACCCCGTTCCAAATAATACTACCACAGGACGGCTCTCACTTTCAAGTGATTTACGGAGCGAGGCGTAGGTAATCGTATTATCATAGGTTCGTGCATCCGTGGTACACACGATCGGTGTCTGCCCTTCTAGTTCCGTCACCATATCGATAGCTTGTCGGATGGAATTGACTAGTTCCACGTGTTTGAAAGCATCCTTTCTATCCGGGTTGTAGGTACTGCCAAACCCTGTTTTCCAATGGCTCATGACGGTTTCTGCCAATTCACGTTGACTCGGTACATTGTGAATAATGAAATACCGTTCCACATCATAGGTTGTGGATGCTCTGGCAATATCGTGGATATCGTAGTTCGTGATAGCCGTCGTAATCACCTCACCATGCTTATTCATAATGGGATAATGAACGAGACCAATATATAAATTCGCCATTTATTTCCTCTTTTCCTCTGTGAAAGTAGACTGACCTAAGATTCTTTCAAATCGTTCTTGCTCTTCTTTAGATGTGGATTTTTCTAGCAATCGTTGCAATGCTTTTACTTCTTCTGCTGTTAACTCACGATGTAGTAAATCTTGTCGTAGCAGAGCTGTTCGTTTTATAGACTCTTCTAGTCTCCACTGCTCAATATGTTTATGATGACCACTTAACAATATATCTGGCACAATCATACCTCTGTATTCTTGCGGTTTCGTATATTGAGGGCATTCAAGTACTGGATGATAAAAAGAATCTTCTATAGCCCCCGATGTAGCTCCTAAAACACCAGGAATCATGCGTGCCACTGCATCGGCTACCACCATAGCTGGTAATTCACCTCCAGTTAACACATAATCTCCAATAGATATAGTTTCATCCACTAATTGTTCTTCTACTCGATAGTCAACCCCTTCGTAGTGTCCACAGACGATGACAAGTTGATCGTAGGTGGCTAGTTCCCTTGCTTTTTCTTGCGTAAACGGTGTTCCCGTTGGTCCCATAAACACAACATGGTTTTTATGATTTGCTTTTGTACGACGATGTTCTTCTATAGGCATCTGCAACACATGTTCTACAGCCTCAAAGAGAGGAGGTGCTTTCATGAGCATGCCCGCGCCACCGCCATAGGGAGTATCGTCCACTTGACCATGCTTACTATGAGAAAATTCCCTTGGGTTTGTCACTTTCATCTCTAATCGATTTGCCTGTAAGGCACGTTTGATGATGGAATGCGTAAAAAAAGCATCAAAAAACTCTGGGAACAGCGATATGATATCTATTTTCATAAGAATTGCACCTCCTTTCTAGTCAATGCAATGCTGTATAACATATTAATTCTATTCAGACTTATGCTACTTACTTATAAAGTGTAACGGTGTGCTATCAATCTATCTATAGATACTCTTGTCTAATCAACATGGATGTAATAATAACATCGTGTTATACATAAATTGCGACTAAAAGACATAATTTCTTACACGTTAATTATACTATTTGTCACTGTCATGTGAGATAACAACTGATCGGTTTCATCAAAAATATTAATCGTCCATACATGGTTTCGACCACCTTTGTGCAATAATTGCCCACGTGCTACCACATAACCTTCGCATCGTTTCGGTTTCACATGATTAGCCGTTATCGATTGACCTACAGCTACTTTTTGTTCAGCCGAATCAAAGTCCACGCTATCTTTGCTCGATGTTGATTCTTGTGCCAATATAGCATTAGATGCCATACCTGCTAATACTTCTCCATAAGCTAAATACACGCCACCGTTAACGAATCCAAAGGGTTGTGCATGAAACGATGAAAGCTTCATAGTACTTTGAAAGGCCTGTCCAGCGCAATGGAATGTCTCTATCTGTAATTGTTCTAATAAAGAGGCTGTTGTTTCTTTCATACTATGTCCTTTCACATCTTTTTATCTAGCAACGAAATTTCTTATATAAATAGCACATACGAAAGTCCATCATTTAATAATAGAATACGCAATATTTCTAACTACTATCAATGACTCCTTATACATGGTTTAGGCAAGAATTAATCAACTCCTGTCTTAGGATTTTTCCCATGCTGTTTTTCGGTAATGTATCAAAATATAAAATTTGCTTCGGTACTTTATACTTGGCTAAACGATCTTGCAGATAATCAATGATTTCTTGTTCTTTGTGACTTGTAACCACGCACAGAATGGGCACTTGCCCCCACTTAGAATCAGTGATTGGAATGACTGCACATTCATTAATGCCATTCATCTCGTATAAGACATCCTCGATTTCCTTAGGATAAATATTCTCACCCCCAGAAATGATGATGTCCTTTCTACGGTTCAAAAGATATAAAAATCCATCTTCATCTATGTAACCAATGTCATCTGTATTAAAAGCGCCTTTAATAGGTTCTTTATTAAGGTATCCTTTCATCAGCATCGGGGATGAAAGCCACACTTCTCCTACTCCTTCTTCATCAGGATTGCGAATTTCAATGGTAACCCCCTCTAAAGGATATCCTACAGAGGCTAATTTATTCGGATGATCCTTAACACTAAAGGTCGTACTTTGTGCAAAGGTTTCTGACATGCCGTACGTCTTATAGACCGGTAAGTTTCGTTGTACGCACTCTTGTAACAGTGGCATAGGAATAAACTCGCCACCTAATAAGATAGCCCGCAAAGTTGGTGCTTGTATGCGTTCTACTATGCGTTGTAACACTGTGGGCACCAAGGATACTATGGTGACTTCTTCCGTTTCTAATGCATCTAGTACAACTTGTTCCGAGAACTTTTCATGAATGGTAGCTCTTGTGCCATTATACAAGGTACGTAAAATAATAGATAAGCCACTGACATGGAACATAGGGAGCACCACAAGCCAATTATCATCTTCCTCCACGCCAAGCACATTCGCAGAAGCTTTCACATGAGACTCGATTTGAGACCATCGGACAGGGACTGATTTGAATTTGCCTGTTGTAGCACTGGTATTAATGATGCAAAATACTGTTTCATCAGATGGATTCCAGTCTAGATTACTCTCGCAATCTGTAGAATCTTTAACATCACCCAGATGATTGCATCTATTTCTAAAAGAGTCCATACTGGGGTTTTCTTCATTATCTATTTTGATAGATGCATATTTTACACCATTAGTAGTTTCATTCCTAACATCTCCGTCATTATGCATAGGAGAAATAGCCTTGAAATCAGTGTCTATACATGTAGAAAAGCACAAATACTGTCGGTCCACTTGACTATGGCTATGCTCATAAGTAGAAACATCTGTGATCTCTATGTCACAGGCTCCCTTCTGTGCTCGCCATATCAGTGTTATTTTTTCTGACATCAATAAAGTGCGAACTCCTGTACTTTCCATCTGTTCGGTCACTTCTCGTTCAGTCAGATTCGTATTCAGCAACACTGTTTCTATACCCAATGCAGATAGAGCAAATAGGTGTATCGCCATGGATACCGAATTTTCTGCCCATAAAGCAATACGACTCTCTCCTCGAAGATGAGGAGCGAGTCGTTTTGCTGTAGCTATTGTTAGAGTCAACACATCACCATAGGTAAATTCATTTAAGAAACACTTATCTCTATGTGTGTGTGCTCGTTCATATAACCACTTCATAACCTAACCCATTAAGGGAATTTAGGGAACTGTTTGAAATTAGGTTTACGTTTTTCTTTAAATGCATCGCGACCTTCTTTACCTTCATCAGTTGTGTAGAACAATAAAGTCGCATCCCCTGCAAATTGTTGTAAACCAGCTAAACCATCTGTATCCGCATTGAAGGAAGCTTTCAAGAAGCGAAGTGCCATTGGAGATAATTGAAGAATTTCTTCACACCATTTCACTGTTTCTGCTTCTAATTGATCAAATGGAACTACTGTATTGACAAGGCCCATATCTAAGGCTTCTTTTGCAGAATATTGACGGCATAAGAACCAAATTTCACGAGCTTTTTTATGGCCTACTAAACGAGCTAAGTATCCAGCACCGTAACCAGCATCAAAGGAACCTACACGAGGACCTGTTTGACCGAATTTTGCATTTTCAGAGGCAATAGAAAGGTCGCATACGACGTGTAATACATGACCACCACCAATAGCAAAACCGTTAACCATAGCAATAACAGGTTTTGGAGTGATACGAATTAAATGTTGCAAATCCAACACATTTAGGCGAGGAATTTTGTCATCCCCTACATAACCGCCATCACCACGAACCCGTTGGTCACCACCAGAGCAGAATGCTTCTTTATCTTCTCCCTGACCATGATTAGCACCAGTCAAGATGATAACGCCCACTTCTGCATCTTCACGAGCAATGGTAAACGCATCGATTAACTCCATCACTGTTTTAGGACGGAATGCATTACGCACCTCTGGACGATTAATTGTAATTTTAGCAATCCCATTATATGTTTCGTAAATGACATCTTCGTAATTACGATCTAATACTTTCCAATCGAATTGACTCATAGTTACCTCCAAAATGATTAGCTCTTGTCTATAAACTCTAAAGAATATTATACCAAAAATACAGTAAAATTTATAGCACCACTACATACTTGGTACAGCTCGATGTGCCATAGCCACAGCAATCTCATCTAAATGCAATACTCCAACACCTAAATAGATGGCTACACTTAAATGTTCTTGACTTCGTGCAATGCCTACTTTACCGCCTACATTGAGACCGACACATTTATTTTTGATTTGCTCTAAGGCTTGTGCTGTAGCGCCTACCACAGCGCCTTTGCTAACATGATCATCTTGAATCAACCCTTGTCGGTCTGCTGCTACCACAGCCCGTTCAATGATTTTAGGAATAATCTCTGTGAAAGCTCCTCCAAAATCCACAGCACACGTACGAATCCCCTGCACTTCAAACTCTTTTCGCAGTGCCATCTCTTCTGTGCGGCTTTCAGAAATGGCAACATGTAATGCAGCTCGTCCTACGCCAATACTTGTCTTTTCCATACGATTTGTCTCCTGTTAAGAACTATGTATAGTATTAAGTATACAGTATATCAAAGCATGTTACCATAACATTTTTATGAACTACATACTATATTCTTTAAACATACATAAAGAAGCAATTAACTCTCTTACATATAAAACAGCTGCACAAGATATACTTCTTACACAGCTATTCAAAAGTCATCGTAAATAAGAGAATAGGATATAAAGGATACTATCACCAAGTAACTCTGTCATATATAGGAGTTACCTTAGAATACATTACTATTAGTTACCCACAGCTTCTACCATAGAACGAACGTACTGATATAGTTCTTCTTCACCATTAGCGCCCCATTCACCAATTTGTTTCACAATGGCACTGCCTACGATGGCTCCGTCAGATACTGCGGCCATCGCCTTTGCTTGTTCCGGCGTGGAAATACCAAAGCCAACGGCTACAGGAACATCTGTGTATTGGCGAATCTGTTGTACGATGCTAGCAATATCTGTTTTGATATCACTGCGCATACCTGTTACACCAAGAGATGACACACAATACACAAAGCCTTCTGCTTGACTAGCAATCTCCTCAATTCGTTGCTCTGAAGTAGGTGCAATTAATGAAATGAGAGCAATGCCATGAGTTTTTGCTTGGTGGGCTAGTTCTTGTTTTTCTTCCAACGGACAATCTGGCACAATGACACCTTGGATACCCACTTCTTCACAGCGTGTCATAAAGCTTTCAACACCATACACATAGATAGGGTTCAAATAAGTCATGAACACAAGTGGAATGGTCAATGCGTCTGTACCAGTACGCAAACGTCGGACCATATCAAAAATATCGTCAGTAGTAACTCCTGTGGATAGGGCACGCTCACTAGCTGCTTGAATGACTGGACCTTCTGCAACAGGATCAGAAAAAGGAATACCAATTTCAATCAAAGTCGCTCCCGCCTTTGCCATAGTGCGAATGTATTTCTCTGTTATAGTAATCCCTTGGTCACCAGCTGTAATGAAAGGGATAAATGCTTTCTTTGTGAAAGCCTGTGCTATTGTTATCTTATTCATGTAAGTTCACCCCTCTATATCTCGCCATAGCTGCTACGTCCTTATCACCACGTCCAGATAAGCAAATAATGATACTTTCATCAGGACTTAGAGTAGGTGCCAATCGCATAGCATGTGCTACGGCATGAGCACTTTCAATAGCTGGAATAATTCCCTCCATACGAGAGAGATATTCAAAGGCATCCACTGCTTCATCGTCTGTAATCGGCACATATTGAGCTCGGCCGCTGTCATGTAAATATGCATGCTCTGGACCTATACCTGGATAATCTAATCCAGCGGAAATAGAAAATACTGGTGCAATTTGTCCATAAGAGTTTTGACAGAAGTAGGATTTCATTCCATGGAAAATACCTATCGTACCTTTAGTCATGGTCGCCGCATGTTCTTCTGTATCGATTCCTTTGCCAGCCGCTTCACAACCGATGAGTTGTACGCCTTCATCCGGAATGAAGTGATAGAACATACCAATCGCATTGCTACCGCCACCAACACAAGCTAATACGGCAGCAGGTAATTTACCTTCTTTTTCTAAAATTTGCTCCCGTGCCTCACGACTGATGATGGACTGAAAATCACGTACCATCATAGGGAACGGATGAGCCCCCATAACAGATCCTAAGACATAATGGGTGTCCGCCATTCGATTGGTCCATTCCCGCATCGTTTCAGATACAGCATCTTTCAGGGTACCTGTTCCAGAAGTAACCGGATGCACCTTAGCACCTAATAGTTCCATCCGGTATACGTTTAAAGCTTGTCGTTCACAGTCTTCTTGGCCCATGAAAATTTCACATTCCATGCCCATTAAAGCAGCCACTGTGGCAGTGGCTACACCATGTTGACCGGCACCCGTTTCTGCAATCACTCTCGTTTTACCCATTCGCTTAGCCAGTAACATTTGACCTAACACATTATTTAATTTGTGGGATCCTGTATGATTTAAGTCTTCCCGTTTTAAGTAAATTTTAGCTCCGCCCAAATCTTTTGTCATTTTCTCTGCGTAGTATAACAAGGAAGGGCGACCTGTATAAGATACATGTAGGTCTTCTAACTCTTTAATAAAATCTGGATCTTTCTTATACATTTCATAAGCTGCTTCCAGTTCAATGATGGCATTCATTAACGTTTCAGGCATGAATTGTCCACCAAATTCACCAAAATAGCCATGGCGATGTGTTGTCATTCTATCTCTCCTTATCTGTTTGTTACTATCTTAACGATCTGTTCCATAGTTTTCATTTTCTTAGCATCTATTTGTTACTGTTTTAATAATCTGTGCTATAGATTTTATTTTCTTCGCATCTTTTTGTCCATTTGTCTCTAGGCTACTACTCATGTCGATCCCATAAAGCTGTAGTCGACGAATAGCTCGAGCTACATTGTGTAATCCTATACCGCCTGCTAGATAGTATGGAACCTGCACATCATCAAGTAATGACCAATCGATGGTCTTACCAGTGCCACCACGTTCTTCTTTAGAGTAGGCATCTACCACCAGCCCATCGATAGGCGCTTGTTCCCATTGCATAATATCCTCTTTTGTTTGCACTTGAACAGCTTTCCAGATTTGAATGGAATCTAATTGTTCTTCCTGTAAGTGAATTCGTAATGATTCAATATATGCTATGGTTTCATCCCCATGTAATTGCACTACTGAAAGTGGTACTGCCTTTGCAATCTCCACAATAGTAGATATCGTTTCATTCACAAATACGCCTACCTGTGAGCAGCATTTGTTACCGCTTGTAGTGTTTATACTATCTTGCAAACTTCTCGTAATAGATTGAGCTTGTTTTACCGTCACTTGTCGTTTGCTTGGTGCAAAGATGAATCCCACATAGTCTGGTTGTGTCTCCAGTAATACAGGAACTGTATCTTCTTGGGATATGCCACAGAATTTTACTTTAGGCTGATAGTTCTGTTCTGTCACTGGGTTAGATTCTGATATTTGCAATGTCTCTAGTTCTGATAGCATTAAACTTTTTACTTTCAAAGTTATTAATCCAGTTTCCTTATCAGTATCTTTCTTTACTATCAATTCTCTATTACTAGTACCATAGGTAAAACGCTTCGGTCTGATAGGTCCATACAATTCAGCTAATTTAGCAACTTTATCGTTAGATCGCATAAAGCTTTCACCCATGAGTGCAGCGTGAATCTTGTTGTCTCGTAGCCGTTGAATATCTACTGCCATGTCTAGACCACTTTCAGAAACGAAAATCACTGAATCATCCACTAGCTTTCGTAGGCGAATGCTATTGTTCACGTCCACCGTGAAATCTTTTAAATTGCGGTTATTGACCCCAATGATGCGGGCCCCTATATTCACTGCTCGCAACACTTCCGTTTCATCGTGAGCTTCTACCAAACAAGATAGACCCAAACTATCTGCCAACTTATGAAAGTGTGACATTGTTTCATCATCCAAGATAGCGGCTATGAGTAAAATAGCTGAGGCACCCCACAGTTTTGCTTCATAAATTTGATATTCATCGATAATAAAGTCCTTCCGTAATACAGGAATATATACCGCTTCAGCAATTTCTTGTAAATATTGCGGGCTTCCCAAAAAGAATTCTGGTTCTGTCAATACAGAAATAGCAGCTGCTCCTGCCATTTCATACTCCTTGGCTATCTCTAAATAGGGAAAATCTTCTGCAATAACCCCTTTCGATGGAGATGCTTTTTTCACTTCACATATAAAATTAAAATCTAATTCTTGTAATGCCTGTTCAAAAGGAAAGGCCTTCGTAATAGGCATTCTTTCTACTTGCTGTTGTAACTCTGACAAGGGTAAATTAGCTTTTGCGTCACAGACCCGTTTTTCAGTAGCTGCTACAATCTTATCTAATATCATAACTATCTCTATTTCTAACCTACTATTAAGCATTTTGTGATGCTTTCACAAATTTTGAAAGTGCCTTTGCTCCAGCACCAGAATACAATAACTCTTGCACCGTTTTAAAAGCATTCTCTAAGGTTACCTCTCCATCTTTAGCCAAATAGTAAGCCATGCCCGCATTAAGTATCACTGCTGTAGCACGACCGCTTCTATCCTTACCTTCTAATAATGTACGTGTAATCTCTGCATTAACTTTTGCGTCATCACCCACAAGCTCATCTGCTGTGGCATAGGCAAACCCATAATCCTTAGGATCTAACTCATAGGTCTTGAACCTGCCATGATTGATTTCGCACACTGTCGTAATGCCTGTAGCAGTAATTTCATCTAGTCCATCACTACCATATACGACAGCACCACGATGAACGCCTAAATTAGACAAAACCTGTGCCAATGGTTCCAGTAAGGATCGATCGTACACACCCATGAGCTCTACTGTAGCTCCCGCAGGATTTGCCAAAGGTCCTAAAATGTTAAATACCGTTCTGACCCCCATAGCTTTTCGTACGGGTCCAGCATATTTCATAGCTTCATGGTACACAGGGGCAAACATAAAGCAAATATTCGCTTCCTCTAGAACTTTTTTATTCTGCTCTCCATTCAGTTCTAGTTTCACACCCAGTGCTTCTAACACGTCGGCAGCACCGCACTTACTAGATACACTGCGGTTACCATGCTTAGCAATCGGAATCCCTGCTGCAGCTAATAGGATGGCAGATGTAGTAGAAATGTTGAAAGTACTACTACCATCTCCACCAGTGCCTACAATTTCTACTACGGTACTGTCATGTGGCACAGAACCAGCTTTTTCTCGCATCACTTCAGCAAAGGCTGTAATCTCTGTCACGCTAGGTCCTTTCGCTTGTAAGCCCCCTAAAAAGGCTGCCATAGGCACTTCCTGTACGTCTCCACTCATAATCGCATTCATCGTTGCTTTTGCCACTTCATACGACATATCTTGACCCTCTGTGACGAGGTGTATTGCTTGTTGAATCATACTCTATCTCTCCCTTATATAATCTTATGGTATTTCAGGAAATTCTTAACCATTTGCGTTCCTTGCGGTGTCAAAATAGACTCTGGATGGAATTGCACACCATAAATTGGATGTGTTCTATGTTCCATGGCCATAATTTCTCCATCTGCTGTACGAGCTGTTACCACCAGTTCATCTCCTAGGATATCTTCTAAGACTGCTAAGGAATGATACCGTGCTACGGGGAATTCTTGAGGAATATCTTTCCATAGTATGGATGGATAACATTGGGTCGCCACACTTTGTTTACCGTGCATCACTTCTTTCGCATATCCTACGGTAGCTCCAAACACTTCACCCATAGCCTGGTGACCCAAGCAGATGCCTAAAATAGGAAACTCACCTTGGCATGTTTCTAGTAATTCTTCGTACACTCCTGCATCCTTTGGTCGTCCCGTTCCTGGTGAAAGGATAACACAGTCAGGTGAAAGTTCTTGAATCTCTTTCACTGTCATTTCGTCACTGCGAATGACTTTAATGTCTTTCACTAAAGAACCGATTAATTGATATATATTGAACGAAAAACTATCATAATGATCGATGAGTAATACCATGTTACACCTCCTGCGCCAATGTGATGGCTGTCACCATAGATTGTGCTTTATGGATAGTTTCATTGTACTCATTTACTGGTACACTATCTCGCACAATGCCACCGCCAGACCGAACAAAGACTCTTCCCCCTTTTGCCATCGCCATACGAATGCCAATACACACATCCATATTTCCGGAGAAATCTAAGTATCCTACGGCACCGCCATAAATACCACGAGGGCTTTTCTCTAATTCTTGTAGAATCTGAATCGCTCGAATTTTAGGAGCTCCCGATAAAGTACCTGCCGGCAAAGTAGCGCCAATAGCATCTAAGGCATCAAACTCTTCTCGTAAGGTTCCTTTTACAGTACTTGTTAAATGGATAACATGAGAAAATCTTTGTAATTGATGAAGTGCTTCCACTTGAACAGATCCGAATTCACAAACTTTACCAATGTCATTACGACCTAAATCGACTAACATATTATGCTCTGCCAATTCTTTTTCATCTTTACTTAACTTAGCCTCTTGCGCCCTATCTTCCTCTTCATTCTTGCCCCGTGGCAGTGTACCAGCGATAGGGAATGTATAAACGCTTCTATCTTGTAATTTTACCAATGTTTCCGGAGAAGCCCCCGTTAATTCTACAGATTTACCACTCATATAGAACATATATGGCGATGGATTCATCGTTCTTAGTACACGATACGCATTGAGTAAACTGCCCTTGAACTTCGCTTCTCTACGATTGGAAACGACGACTTGGAAGATATCTCCTTCCGTAATATAATGTTTTGTTTTTCGTACTACCTCTTGGTATTCTTCGGACGTAAACTCAGAGGTGAATTCACTTTCCAGTGCACCACGTTCGATATCAGCTTCTTCGCCATTTTTCACCAAGTCTGCCAAGGCTTGTAATTCTAATTGAGTTCGCTCATAATTCCGTTCTATATCATCTGTACGTACATGACCGATGATATAGATTTTATTTTTGTAATGGTCGAAAGCAATGACTTTATCGAAGAGCATAAGATCTACATCGTTTACCATACTTGGATCTGTATCACTGATGTGTTGATCTAAGATAGGCTCAATGTAACGAATGTATTCATAGGCGAAGTATCCCACAAATCCACCTGTAAAAGTTGGCAATTCTTCTACTCTAGGGCTTTTATATTGACTCAATATATTTCTAATCTCTTCCGCTGGATTATGACATGTAAACGTACGTGTCACATCTCCTTTAATCGTCATAGTATGGTTTTTGCATGTTACTTCTAACAATGGATTATATCCTAAGAAAGAATATCGCCCCCAGTGATGGGTGTTGTCAGCACTTTCTAATAAGAATGTATGAGCGCTCACCTTTTTTAAAGCTTTCAGTACAGAAATAGGTGTGCGAATGTCCGATAATAATTCCACGTACACCGGTACGATGTCGTACCCTTGTCCCAATTGTTTCACTGTTTCTAATGATGGTTTCATAAATCCTCCTGCAATAAAAAAACTCGCCCTAGACTATACGTCAAGGACGAGTTCATATGCCAAATAACTGCACTACTGCGCAGAAAGATTCATATAAATCGCGGTACCACCTTGTTTGAATGCATGCATTCCCCTTTGCAGGATACTATCATATCCCTCACGATTAACGCTCATGACACGTTATGCTATACTAGGACGAAATGTCCGTTCCCCATACCCTCGGTGGTCCATTTAATAGACTGCGTTCTGCGGGGCTCTCAGCTACCCCCACTCTCTGGAAGTGCACGTTCTATTTTTATCTCCACCTCATCGGTTTATTAGGCGAGTATTAAATTATGTATCAAATATTATCATACTAAGATACATTTGTCTACTGAATAATAACAATTTTCTATAATTTTTATAGGAGTATCCTGTATAACCTATAGATACTCCCTATAGATATGGAAATACCAACTCTAAAAGCTATTTATCTAATATCTACTTTTTATATTTTCTAGCATTAGAAACATAACGTGTAGATACCATAATATAGTAGTTGTAAACCCTTATATTATCTCATTAATCCTATATCTTATACTAGTTGCTTTAAAACCGCCACCTCTACCTGTCCAGGTGCTGATGCTTGTCCCAGTGTGCCAAAGGTCAAACAATTTCCAAACACATGGCCGCAAGTCCGTGTCATCTGCCCTAATTTTCCCATAGACATAGTAATCCGTGGCAATTGTGGGTACCGTTCAGTTAACTCCTTTGTAAATTGTAGCACTGAAAGTACATCTTCATTTGTTGTTGGCATCAAGGCAAACTTAATCACTGCGGCTCCTGCTGATATCATACGCTCTGCATAGATATGTAGTCTTTTTACTTTTGGCGTACTTAGAAAATTATGATAACTCATCACCGTTTGTAACCCTTGATGATGTGCTTCTTTTATAATTTGACCAATTGTATCTGTATAGGCAAATAATTCCACATCCACAGCATCTACTACATTTTGATCCACAATTGCTTGTAATAGGTTACCGTAATTCTCGTTACTTAAGGACGTTTCTCCGCCCTCAGCTAAGCTACGCCACGCAAACAACATAGGCATCTTTTCATATTTAGAATGCACTTCTTCTACCAAATTTACTATTGTGGGTATGTACTCTTCCTCAGATATAGAGGAGCCCTTCATCCACATATCTGGACGCAACTCGATAAGGTCCACCTTCGCTTGCGCTGCCTCTTGCACCTGTGAAAATATATCTTTTATCGTTGGACCTACAATAGGAACGCAGATGGCACATCGATCTCCTTGTATAGGGCCTTGTTGTTGTTTTGATTTCATAGTATTCCGCTCCTAATTATAATCTATATATATACACATCCATATAGTGCTACCATTATTTATTTTCACAGTCAGATCATATGATATCTAGCATGTCTAATCATTCTTAACGAATAGATTGTCATACTCACTATGTATGGTAACTAAAGATCCTGTAAAATAACTTCTATCAATATACCCAATGGCTAGGTTATCCTTAGACATCTTTATGGTTACTACTATACCACATAAGCATAACACAATAAAAGCCAAATCACGATACGAGTTCATTCATGATTTGGCTAATATAAATATTCTATCTGTATAGTCACATCATATTCTGTAGTATATAAACATGCACTACCATTGAAACAACTATTGCTTTACTTTAGGTTCAGCTGGTGCTGTTTTCACTATAAACGCAAGGGCTATGACATGGCCTATCCACACGGCTCCCATAATATACAATGCTACAAGCATATTACGCATACCATACGCACCAATACCTAATAGAATCGACACAGACACTAAAATATTAATTTTAGTGCGCAGTGGCATACCACTTTTATTCTTAAACGGTTCTACGTAGTTTGCATAAAGCTTAGAGTTTACAAACTTCTCATGGAACCGTTTAGAACCTCTAGCAAAACAAAATACAGCGAATAAATAAAATGGTACCGTTGGCAATAAAGGTAATACAATTCCCAACGAACCTAAGCCAAAGCTAATAGCTCCTAATACAATCCAAATATAACGAATCACACCTGTTGATTCTTGTACTTCTTTTGTTACTGTTTCTTTCACTTGTCCCCCCTATATAATATATATTCTGATAAATTTACTCATTATAAGTAATTGTACCACGAGAATACATAAATTGCAGACCCATGTACTTATATTAGTGTACATAGAATGTAATAGAGGATAGCTAACTTGCACAGTTAACTATCCTCTATGGTATATCATTATGTACTGAATGCCAGTCTATCTTCCTATGTAGTTATACACAGGCATAGTCCAACATCTATAAGATTTCTATTTCTTTATCTTAGAACTTGTACGTACCTTGAATACGAGTGTAGTTACCTAATTTAAAGTTTTCTCCACCGTATAATGTATCACGTTGTCCAATACCTTTTGCATCGAATGTGTAGAATGCTTCTACCAAGAAATCTTTGCGAGGAACATAGCCACCACCCAATGTAAAGCTACGGATACCATCTAAGTAACGATCAGGTACAGTTCCTGTGCCATTACCACCGAAGAAGGAACCATGAGCGAAGTATTTGTAATCCATGAAGGCATTCCAGCTACCAGGTCTTGTGTAGTCAGATTGACCGATGTCAAGACGAGCTGTCCAGAAGTGTGGCGTACCACCCATGGAGTGACCTTTCACTGTGAAATCAGCTGTATTTCGTACATGATCAAAGTTTGTATGTCCGTTCATATAGCGACCGAAATCACTGCGGTTAAAACCATAATCTAAGGAGATAAGAGCATTATCACCGACTTGATATTGTGCACCGATGGCAAAGATATTAGCCAATCGTTTGCTTGTGTATGTATCATTAGTAAAGTCTGGAACTTCAGATGTTACATCACCATAAATAGGATCATCTGGATTGATATCTCCAGCCCAATCTGTATTATATCCCGTAATACCTGTATGAGTTACCATCTTAGTTTTCACATGACCAGCTTGAATGGAATGGGCATTATTGTTCAAGGATCGTAAGAACCATGCTTGCAAACCTAAACGAGGGTTAACTTGTGTTTTATATTGTGCAAAAATAGCTCTATCAATTGCAGGTATTGTATCACGTTCAAGTTTTAATCCAGTCACTTTAATTGGTTTTCCAATTACTTTTTCGAGAGCTGCCCTAGGCAAAGTATTTCCTTGTTCAGAAGATCTTAATACTCTAATTAATTCTCTCAAATATAGTTCTGGGAAAAACTGCATTTTGCCTTCGGTGTAATCACTGGTTGTTGTAGCAAAATTCGCAGATTTTAATGTTTCGGCAATATCAACATCATTCATTTTACTGCCTTTACCAGATACGTAGTCTCCTTTTTCAAATATTTTCACAACTCTTTTAAATTTGTACTCCTTGATTGGGTTATCAAGTTTTTTTGCTTCAGGAGCACTTGAAGATACTTTCTTATAATATCCGTCATCAGTAAGAGTATAGTTATCAAAATATTTTATTTTGTCATCACGTGAGTCTAAAGAATATTCATTATCTTCAATCCATTGTTTACGCGCAGCCCATTCAGCAGCAGCCTTATATCCTTCTTCAAGCTTAGCTTTATTTTTATCAATGTATTCCTTGCTTAATAAAGTTGGGTCTCCTAAACTTGCGGCAAATTTTGAATTAACAGACTCTAATGATTTACCATACAACTCTTTTAAGATTTCGTTTTTCTCTTTTTTAACAGCTTTTCGGGCTTCTGCTTCATCTTTGTAAATAGTATATGGTGTAAATTTTCCACCAGATGAATAAAGATCCATTTGAGACATTAAGTATGCCTTTGTGCCATTGGCATCTTCTACTTCATACATGATGTTTATAACTTTTCCAGGTTTTTCAGTTCTATATGCTAAGTGAGTAGAGTTAGCTAATTCTGGATATGCTTTACCAACAATCTCAGCCATGCGCTGTACAATCTCAGTACGTTTTGCAGCTCGTTCTTCTTCTGATAAGTTAGACATTGTATTTTCTAAGTCGGTCAATTGCTCTACAAAAAATAGATTTTCGTTCTTACCTTTAAAGTCATTTAAGTATCTTTCCATAAAAGATCCTTTTTGAGGAACTCTTTTTCCATCCTTTTCCTCAATCGGAGTCTTCCACTCATTTCCATACATACCTTCATTGAACGTATTATATAATTGACTATTTAATCCAATAAATTCATCCAATGTTGGTGCTCTAAAATATGTAGCGTACGTACTGTGATTATAGGAAGAGTCTGTAATACCAGTGCTTGCTTTAAAGGAACCAATACCTGTGCGGAATTGACTTCTTTGATCTGTCCACACAGCACGAATTCCATCAAATGTTTTATTAAACCAGTATCCTGTTGTGCCCATGGATTCATGTAAACGACCAATAGAGAAATCCCAACGTCCATTCGTATTCGTTACATCTAAATTTTCTAACCGTTGTTTATTCAGGCCTTTAGATTGAACTGCAGTAGAAGTTGTATCTACAGAGTGATTTCCACTAGCGCTAGCAAGAACTTTCACATTAGTAGTATCATTGATTCTTGCATCTACACCAAAACGAATACGTTGTTCTAACCCATGTTCTTTTTGATCTTTTAAATTATATTCAGCATTTCCTACATATGCAGTACTTGTGTACAAGGATTGTGGACGTTCAGAACCACCATGTGCCATTAAACGTGCACGGTAATCGCCAATAAATTCAGTTCCTTTTTCTTTCTTGGCATCAAATGGTCTTTCTAAGAATTGATGCTCACGTCCCATATCATCGCCATTCACAGTAGCTATAGCTTTATCTACATGAACTTTTGTAATAGGAGTTGTACCATTTATACCATTTGTTGATGCAGGATTTTGCATCTTCGCATCTTGAACTTTACTATCTCCACCTGCTCCGAATTTAAGATTTACACCAAAACGATATACACGAGATTGAGTTGCTCTGTCATCATCACGATGATCAAAGATGTTGTTAACACCGAAGTATACTAATGAATCGTTGCCAAATTTGCGTTGTACCATGGCATTCCATGTACCAAATGATTTTTCTTCGTAGTCATTAGATACATTATAGATGGCACTATCAGAATCAATACCGCTAATCCAGTAGTTAGAACGATTTTTTTGTGTATTACTATCAAGCATTTTATGATAATAGTCTGCCCACAGCTGTGCATTCCACTTCTTAGTTTCATAAGTAATACCGAAGTCGATTTTGTTAGTTGGACGATCTAATAAATGCGCAGGCATTGTAGAATCAGATTGATTCAACGCTTGCAAGCGAGTCCACCCGAAACGAGTGCTCCATTTAGAACCAAATTTATGTTTCCATTCTAATTGCAAACCAGTAATTTTTGCTTTACCAATATTTTTAAAGCTATAAATTAAATCTGGTGCTTGCATCCATTTATCTTGTTTTGATAATTGTGGTGCCCAGTCTTGTAATTCTCCTGTAAAGTATACGGACATATAGTTACGAATATGGTTTTGGAAAACGCCAATGCGAGCGTAATCATTTTTACCTTCTCCTTCAAAGCTAATGTCGATATTTTTAGATGTTTCTGGTTTTAAGTTTGGATTACCTGCCCAATACCATCCCATTTTTGCAACGCCTTGCGCTACTGGATTGGATGCAAACATTTGCCAATTATACCATAATTCACCCATACCTGGTTCAGAATATCCAGTACCTACATTGGCTTTTAAACGACGATGAGCATTAGAGTTTACATTATAGGTAGCACCTAAGTTCCAAGAGAAATGTGTTCCAAATAAACTACTCTTATCGATACGAAGCGTTGGTTGAACTAATAAATCTTTGTTCACTTGCCATGCATCAGATAAGTAGTAATTACTTTTTTTAATACTACCTTCGCCTTCCGTGATGCGTTGTTCACGTTCACGGTATTTTTCTAGGAACTTAACACCTTTATATTTTGGTGCTTTAGCGCGTTCTGCTGGATCTAAGGATTCCCCTTGGGTAAAGTATTTCACATATACCGATGATCCATTTATATTATTTTCTTTTTTTAATGCATCATTGAAATCACGAATTTTTGCCCAGTGCTCATCATCTACACCAAAATCTGTTAAGTTATTGTACCAAGAGGATGGATCTGTTGTTTTAACAGGATCATCTAATTTATGGTCACGGAAGTATTCATAGGTAATTGGTGGAATATCAGTTTCTTTTTCTGCACCATAGTATTCATAATCTTTATCCCAGATTGGTAAACCATCTTTACTTGGTTTAAACTTGTAATCATGGATATGAGAATAAACACGTAAACTATTATCACCAGGTCGACGTTCTAAACGGTCCACGCCTGCTACTAATAAGTTTTTATCATAATCCCATGGATCAATATAGCGAGTTTTAACATTAGGCGAACTTTTTAGTCGACTACCAGAACCTGTTTCTTTAGTTTGTGCAATACCCCAGCTTAAGGTGTGTTTATCCCCAATTGCAGAGTTTGCATTGAAACGGATATCTGTTTGACGATGGTCTACATCATCAATATAACGTAATTCGTTTTTACCTTCATATTGAGAACGACCAACATAGTTAATTAAAGAAACATCATTTTCATTAATACGAGAATGATTCAATTCTAATTTCCAATCGCTGGCACCACCACGACCATTCCAGATCATATTTAAGGTATTACGGTTACTATCACGTTTGAAATGACGTTGAGGCTCCATTGGTGATGTACTATTTTTAACATCCCGTTGTAAATCTTCTGTAAAACGATTTAAACGGACCTGAATATTATGATCTTTATTGATATCATAAATACCATTAAAGCCAATATCAGAAGTATCACCGTAGAAACGAAGTGCATTAGGTTTAAAGTCTCCTTCTAACTTATCACCTGTATCTCTTCTTTCTTTTGTAGCATATACTGGTAAAATATCACGTTTACTACCAGAAATAGCTACACGGACTTTACCCATTTGTCCAGAATCGGCGCGCAAAAAGAAATTAGTATTACCATAGCCAGTTTCTCCACCTTTTGCACGAGATCCTTCACCATTGATTTGGATAGTTGGTTTTTTAGCCGCTTTTTTAGTGATGATATTAACAACACCACCAATAGCATCAGAACCATATTTAGCGCTAGCAGAACCTTGTACGATTTCAATACGTTCTACGTTCTCTGTGCCTAAGCGCATAACTTCATCTGCTGCACCACTGAACTTAGCCAAGTCACCTAATACAGCTTGACCGTCTACTAAAATCAAAGTATGGCGTGCTTCTGCACCACGAATGGATACACCCACACGACCCATGGAGTCCACAGTTTTTGATACGCCACTTTCAGTGAAAATGATATCTTCTACTGATTTAGCTTGTTTTTGTTCAATATCCTTTTTAGTAATAATGCTCACTTGTTGTGAGTTATATTTAGCATCTTCATGAGCTCTATCAGCTGTAACATATACAGACCCCTCAGCTTGTACTGAGTTAGAATACATTAAACCTGGTAGCGCTATCCATGTAGCAATCGCACATGATAGCATGAAGTATTTTTGTTGCTTTCTACGATTTGTCGTCATTGCAATCTACTCCTACATACAAAAAAAATTAACACAAATAATAACACAAATGACAAAAAATATCATTTTGCTTTTATTTTATACTAATTTATCTATCAAATCCACTCCGAAACGTTTTCAATTAGCCCATTTAGTTATATTTTTTGTAAATATTTCTCATTTTTATAATATACTACGCATATAAATTAGGTTTATTAGCATATATTTCTATCGCTCAACAAAGGGTACATATAAGTCTACCTATATACGTATAACCATTACATACTCTTTTAAGTCGATCCATTAAAGAGTATTAGAATCTTTCCTATTTTAAAATCACATGAGTGTCAATACATAAAATGCCTAATGAGTACTAGATACGCACTCATTAGGCATCAAAAATAATCTTTTACATTACATCATGGATGTATGGAATAAGATAGTATTAGAATTTATATGTTCCTTGAATTCTTGTATAATTTCCTAGTTTAAAGTTTTCTCCACCATACAATGTATCACGTTGTCCAGTCGCTTTTGCATCAAATGTGTAGAACGCTTCTAGTAAGAAATCCTTACGAGGCACGTAACCGCCACCTACGGTAAAGCTACTAATGCCGTCTAGGTAACGATCTGGCACAGAACCACTGCCATTACCACCAAAGAATGAGCCATGATCAAATCGTTTATAATCGATAAAACCATTCCAACTACCTGCACGTTTATAGTCGGATTGACCAATATCAAAACGTACTACCCAGAAGCTTGGATTTCCACCCATAGCACGGCCAGTTGGTGTAAAGTTGATACTACCTGGAACATAGTTATACACGGTGCGTCCATTCATAAATCGACCAAAGTCAGTTCTGTTTTGACCATAGTCAAAGGATACAGATGCATTACCTGTACTATATTTTGCCCCAATACCGATTACATTAGCCACTCCTTTGAATGTAGTGCTAGAAGTTCCTAAGCCACTAGCAAATTGTACTGTGTTTGTATCATTGCCCATAGAACGCAAGTACCAAGCAGTAAGACCTAATTGTTTACCTACCATATGGCGTAACTGTACATAGCCCGCACGTTTAATTGGAGGAATCACATCTCGTTGTAACACAATGCCTTCCGCCGGAATAATGGCGCCTGTGTATGGAATAAATGCTTCCCTTGGCAATTTACTATGACCATCAGTCGCTTCTAAGGCACCTACAATTTCATTGAAATAGCGGGCCACAAGGTATGGATACATACCAGATTGATATGTTTTAGCAATGGAAGATTCCCCAGGAGTACCTACATTTAAATAATTCATTTCATAGAGAGCATCTCCTGCTTTTGCCAAGTTTTCTTCTTTAAAGGTAACTTCTTTTACCGTACCATGTTCGCCTACAGAAAGTTTCGCCAATTCCATAGCCCGTGCTTTATAGGCTTTAATGATTTCTTCTTTATTAGTTTCAAACCATTTTTTGAGATATTCTTTTCTATCTTTACCTAATACAGCTAGGTCTTTCACTTTCAATTTGAAGAGTGGATTATCTAAGTTTGCCCCACTTGGATTAGCCTTAGGTTTTGTATTGAATTTATCAGAATCCACTGGATCTTCGTAATCTGTATCTTCATCCTCATCATGAGTAATCACAGTACCAGTATATCTAAACTCTATATCCGGCAGTTTAATCGGAATCGTAATTTCTTCATCTACTTTTTTAGCTACATTATATTTCTTAAATCCTTTATCATGTCCATAAGCTTTTACAGCAAGCTCTTGCATACGAGCAACGACACCATATTGGGCCTCGATGTTGGCGTCTAGTTTCGTAGTAACTTCTTCAAGTTCTTTTGTTTTCGCCTCAATATCTTTTCTATATTGCTCTTTCTTTTCAGGAGTATCAGCAATGTATTCATTGTCCATTTCATCTTTCAAGGTAGCAATTTCACTAGCAAACTCTTCTTTTTTGTCACTTAGCGATTTGTAATCACCTTGCAACGCTTTTAACTGTTGATAGAAATTAATTGTATTTGGTGCATCTTTCACGACTTTTTCAACTTTTGCACCACCTACTAATTTTTTCTCTTCTTCAGAAAGACCCGTGTAATCAAAGGTTGTTCCTACGAATTCATCCACAGTTGGAGGTCGTTTGAATTTAGTGAAAATTGCATGGGTATATGCAGAATCTTCAATACCTGTACTATGACGGAAGTCACCGTAACCAATACGCAATTGGTCTTTATCACTAGTCCAAACACTACGTAATCCATCAAACTCCTTATTAAACCAGTATCCGGTCATACCAAATTTCTCAGTCAATCGACCGACACTGAAGTCCCATTTAGCATGATGGTTTGTAACATCTATTGTTTCTAAACGGCTATGAGAAAGTCCTTTAGACCCTGTTGTGACATGCGATGCATCGACGCCTTCTTGACCTTGTGCTGTAGCTACTACTTTTACATTCGTATGATCGCCCACACGAGCATCCACACCTAAGCGTAAACGACTATGGAAGCCATGTTCATTTTTATCTTGTAAGTTTTTCAATGCTCCATCACTAATTGAGCTGACTGCTGTCACACGGTTTGCTGGTCTATCACTGCCTAAATGACTGTCACCACCAAAGCGGATATCTCCCACTACAGTAGCACCTTTTTCTCGACTTTGGTCAAATTGAGATTCTAATACTGACGGCGTTAGAGCTTCTTGAGCTTTCGATACAGAAACTTCAGTGATTGGAGTTCTTCCATTCATTGCTACAGCCTTAGTATCTGTATGTTTGGAAGTACTAGAACCATCGGAACCAAATTTTAAGTTCATACCAAATCGGAACTGACGTCCTTGTAGAGCACGATCATCATCACGATGGTTGAATACATTGTTCATGCCAAAGTATACAAGGGAATCTTTATCGATTTTTTTCTGTACAATCATATTCCAAATACCATAGGTTTTCTTCTTGTACATATCTGCTGTTTTTTTCGTATTGAACTCGTACGTGATAATAGATTTATCATTATTTTCTGGATTTACTTGCGATGTAATATAGTTACCACCACCAGCAACAGAGTTACTATCGAGCATACCATAGTAGTAATCTGTCCAAATATTGCCACTCCAACCACTTACTTTATCTTCTAATTCCAAGCCTAAGTCGAGTTTATGCATCGGTTTGTCCAACAATCGTTTTGGCATATCTGGATTTGTTTTATTCACTGCATCTAAATATGTATACCCTACTTTCAATTTTGCATGGTCATTTAACCGTTGTTTCACTTCTAGTTCAACACCGTTGACACGGGCTTTACCAATGTTGCGGAATGTATAAAGCATATCTGGAGCATGAGCATATTTTGTAGCACCAAAATAAGTACTTTCATCAAGATATGGATAGAAATCCATTAAATGTCCAGTATTGGCAATGGTCATATAGTTGCGAATTTGATTGCGGAAAGCCGTCAATTTCATATAGGTATTTTTATTTTCTCCTTCAAAGGAAATATCTATATTTTTCGACTTTTCAGGTTTTAATGTTGGGTTGCCAATCCAATACCAACCTAAACGAGCACGTCCACCAGACAATGGAGCCACATTCGTTACCGTAGGTCCAAACATTTCCCAGTTATAGTATAATTCACCCATACCTGGCTCTGTATAACTAGTACCAACATTGGCTTTCAAGCGACGATGGGCATTGCCACCTACATTGTGTGTAACCCCCATATTGAACGTCATATGAGATCCGAATAAATCACTATGATCTAAACGTACAATTGGTTGTAACAGAGTATCCTTGTTGATTTGCCATGTGTCTTGCAAGAAGAAGTGCTGTTTCCGTAATCTTGCACTACCCATGGTTTGTTGATTGATACGTTTATTGTATTCATCTTTGAAATGACCGCCATTAAATTGAGGTCGTACAATTTTGAAAGACGGATCTTCCATGTAATAGAATAAGGCTAAATAATCTTTATTAATTACAGGTGGTTTGACCCCATCAATGGTTTCAGTTCCTTGATGACCTGGGCCATATTTAGCAATCAGTTCTTTATTGTACGGAATTTCATTTAATTTATCGTTGAATGCCTTGAATCGTTTCAATGCTTCTGGATTACGGGATTCCATATTGTTAGGTGTATATCCAGAGTTATAGACTAAACCATGGAATGCAGCCGGATCTAACCCTGCTTCTGGATCTAAATAGTTTTTAAAGTCTTCATAGGTGAACTCTGGTACACTTGTTTTATCTGTACCATCATAACCATACCACTCTTTTTCTTTATCCCAACGTAATACGCCTTCTCCATTTTCTTTGAAAGAATGACGATAGATTGTACTATCTGGTTTCCCGTGTTTAACAGCTAAACTCTTATCATAGTCCCATGGATCAATATTTCTAACCCATGTATGAGGTGCACTTTTTAGACGGCTACCTTCGCCACTTTCAGTAGTATATCCAAAACCATAAGAAAGTAAGTGATTGTCGTTGGCTTGAGTGTCTCCAGTGATATTAAAGCTCCATTGTTTATGGTCCACATTGTCCACATAGTTCAATGTGTTTTTACCTTCATAATTACTGCGACCATACTCGCTTGTTAAGGTTACATCATCTTCTTTCGTACGAGTATAGTTTAATTCAACCTTCCAATTGCTTTTTTCATCTTGTCCTGCATAGGAAAGGTTACTTTTATTTCTATCTAAATCACGTTTGTAATGAACTTGTGGTTCATCTTCAGAGTTTGTACGTTTTACAAAACGTTCTAAATCTTCGTTATAACGGTCGGTTGTAAATGTAAACGAATTATTTTGATTCACATCATAAATCGCAGACAATCCTAAATTGGAGTTTGTTCCGTAATACCTTAAGGAATTTTTAGGAAATTGTTCATTGACAGCTGCATTACCAAATGGAACTTCTTTTCTTTCTCTCGCTGCATATACAGGAACGATATCACGTTTACTACCATGAATATTCACACGTAATTTGCCTTGTTGTCCAGAGTCAGCACGCATAAAGAAGTTACTATATGGGAACAAACCTTGATCGCCACGGGAACGAATACTTTCACCATTGATGCGGATATTCGCATTTTTATTTGGTTTATTCGTGATGACATTGATAACACCACCAATGGCATCGGATCCATATTTTGCACTGGCTGCGCCTTGGATAATTTCTATACGTTCAACGTTTTCTGTACCTAGTCGTTGTAATTCATCACCTTGACCTTGGTACTTTGCAAATTCACCCATCACTGGCTGTCCATCTACAAGAATTAATGTATGACGAGGTTCAGCGCCACGAATCGATACACCGACACGACCCATGCTGTCCACTGTACGACTTACACCAGCTTGTGTAAATACGATATCTTCCACAGATTTAGCCTGCTTTTGTTCAATATCTTTTTTAGTAATGATTTGCACTTGTTGAGAGTTATATTTTGCTTCTTCTTGTGCACGATCTGCTGTAACAAACACAGATCCTTCTGCCTGTACAGGTGCTAATCCACCAAGTAGATACCAAGAACAAGCCATCCAACTCATGACTGCACCAGTAAGTAAACGTTTCTGATACGGCTTAGAATAATGCATAGCATTCCACCATCTTCCTATAAATACAAAGAAATTTGATAATATTAATCATTTGTATTATAGACCTAATCAAATATCACATCTACTCCATATGGATTTTAAATGCTCCATTTGATTCACGAATTGTAAAGCTATGTGATATTGGTCACTATTTAGTATACATTCACTACTCTCATTGTAATATAATCAAATATATTACCGTGTTTTGGTTAACACAAAAAGGCTATAGCTGATACTGTCAGTCTATAGCCTTTGTAGTAGTATAACTACTATTTGCATTCTATTGTATTATTTTAACAACGTCTTTAAAGCTGCTACCTCTTGTTGCAATCGTTCATTTTGTTGTAATAAACGATTGAGTTTTGCCTCTTGTTCTTGCATACGACGCTCTTGTAACTCATTATTAGATTTTTCTAGTGCTAATTCTTCTGAAAGTACTTGTATTGTTGCAGGCGGTGCATATTGTGGTACATCGTCACTACCATGTCCAATTCTAAAAGTAACGCCTCCATTATAGGATCGTTGTTTGCCAGCAAAGGCAATGCCTGCATTAAACATGGTTCCTTCATCTGTATAATGGGCTACCCCTAGGGCCAATCCTGTTTTACCAGAGTTATGTCCCACGCCCGCCATAATTTGCGTAGGTTCTGTCGATTTATACGCCACCGGTTTTAAAGCTGCTAAGGCTGCATTCATAGCATCCCCTTCTCGACTTTCACTACGAAGCGCCTGTACATCTTGACGTACCCCATTCACCAATGTATTCGTTTGGTTCATAATGTCACCCATAGTGTTGTTGATGCTTGTATTAAGTACACGTTTTAATTGGACCACATTAACAGCATCTGTATCTAATGTACCTGCCGCCACATTATTAATTTGGCGAGTTAATCCTAACTCTGCATTACCAACAGATACACCACCTAATGAGCTTTCCCATGCAGAGGCTCCTTGGAAATTACTTTTAATCGCCTGCATAGCCTCTAACTTTTTAGCTTCTGCATCAATAATCTTTCCTCGATGCTCTGCAGTTAAAGTATCTGCAGCATTGCGAATTTCAGAGGTAGCTCCATAGATACGATCATATTCAGCTGTACGAAGTATGGCATTAGATGTATCAATTGTCTCATTCGCCTCTTTAATGATTGCTTTTTGTGCCTCATAAGCTGTTACATCTTTTACAACTGTACTCATATCCATAGCCGCTTTTGTAGTTGGATCATAACCCACTGTGAAAGCTTGACCCGATGTAGAGGATAATGCACCTAATGCTACGGAAGATTCAATTGTACTAGTCGCACCAGCTCCTAATGACACACCTTTAGATGCATGAGACATTGATTTAGTCCCCATAGCAATAGAGTCAACACCATCCGTGATGGTACTCAAACCGATAGCAATGCTTCGATTCTTATCTGCTTTACTTTCTTGTCCTAATGCAATACTTTGTATCCCATTTGCCGCTGCATACAAGCCTATAGCGGCTGCCCCATAGCCAAGTGCACCCGCAGTACCCTCTTTTCTATCCTTCTGCATGCCAATGGAAATAGAATAATGGCCTAATGCTTTAGAGTGTGTACCTAAAGCAGAAGAATAAGTCCCCTGAGAAATACTTGATGTACCTACCGCAGTGGAGTAAGAGTTTACAATTCCTCCCACAATGTCTGTATTTGCTCGACTTTGGTTACCAATCGCAGTGGATCCTATACCTCCTGTACTAGCACCGGTACCGATAGCTGTCGCGCCATAAAAATCGGGAATATTAATAGGGCTTTTTAACTCTGTTTTAGCATCGGCACCGATCGCAACAGATAATCCCGCTTGGGCATTAGAGCTTCTACCAATCGCTATAGAACCACGTGCATTTTTATCATTTGTTTGCGCTCCAGAACCAATTGCAATCGTTTCTGCATCTTGTGCTTTTGCACCATAACCAACTGCTACGGATGTTTCACCGCTCGCTATAGATGCATCACCAAAGGCAGAGCTATGGTTTGCTTTTGCATTGGATGCATGACCCACTGCAGTAGATTGAACTCCTGTAGCATTTGCAAATGCCCCATAGGAAGCAGATCTATTACTAGTAGCTGTAGCACTATCTCCTACAGCTGTTGTATGCGTGCTAGAAGCCAGTGTTTCATTACCAATACTGATAGAGCGATCACCGGTAGCACCAAATCGTTTATTTTCTGTCTCATTGATTGCTACACCAATAGAAATAGCACGGTTACCTGTCGCATAAGAATCGGCTCCCACTGCCACCCCATAATCTCCACTAGATACAGCATACGCACCTACTACAGTAGTATTCACATTCGTTGCCTCTGCTTTTGTACCAATGGCCAGTGCATCTGTATGTGTTGCAGTTGCATTTAACCCAAGAGCCGTCGCATTACCACCGCTAGCTGCGGAGTTAGCACCAATAGCCACCCCTTGGTTACCTGATGCATTGGCATTAGCCCCCACAGCCAATGCTACATGACCTGTTGCACTTGCACCGCTACCGCCAACAACAATGGCTGTATCAGCTGCCATCACTTGTGCCGTCATGGCCCCTACGATAACAGTCATTGCTGCTATTTTCTTTGTATTATGTATAGATTTCATAGATACTTATGTCTTCCTTTCTATTATGTTCTCAGACTTCTTATTGTTCTTGATAATTTTATAACTTGTTAAGTCTATCACAGTGATTTTTTTAAGTCAATAAAATCATAGTGGTTTACTGTCTAAACAGAGAGTGAATGGCCTGTTTGTATCCCTTCATTTTTGTTGATACTCATTGATACCCTAAGTACTAAGATTTTTCATTTGATTATAGCTAACTTTCATGATTATATGTTTATATTTCATTGACACTTATCACAGGTAGGAATATAATAATACATAAGTATGAATAGAGAAATAAAAATTCATGCTTTTGGGTATATTCTAGTTTTAGGTAAGGAGAATTATTATGAAATTCTTTTCTAAAAGCGCTATGATTGCGGCATTAGCAGTAACTGCAGCTTTCGGCGTTTCTCAATCTACTGATGCAGCGTACATGTTAAACTCTGAAGTAAAAGATGCAACTCCAGCATTACAAGAAGCAGCTTCTATTGGTGTTCGCACATACGAAAATCCAATGATGAAAGACGCAATGGATAAAGATGCTATCGTAGTTATGTCCTTCGGCACTACTTTCAAAGATACTCGTGCAAAAACAATTGATGCTACAATCAATGAAATCAAAGCACAACATCCAAATGTGAAAGTAGTCACTGCTTTCACATCCCATATCATCATTGACCGTATTAAGGCTAAAGAAGGTATTACATATCCAACTCCAGAAGAAGCACTAGATCAATTAAAAGCTGATGGATACACTCGTGTTGCTTTAACAACATTAAACATGATTCCAGGTATGGAATATAACTATGCTGGGGCTGTATTCAACCATCATAAACAAGATTTCAAAAAAATGACATTAGGTTTACCTTTAATGTACTGGATGGGCCAAGAAGAACAACGCGATGATATTGAACAAGCATTAAAAGCATACTCTTCCCAATTCCCTATGATCCAAACAAAAGATTCTGCTGTATTGATCATGGCTCATGGTACTCCAGATCCATCTAATGCGTACTATGCAGTAATCCAAGATCGTATCGATTCCATGGGATTCCAAAATACATACCTTTACACAGTTGAAGGATGGCCAAACCTTGAAACAGTAATCCCTCAATTGAAAGAAAAAGGTATCAAACACGTTACATTAATGCCATTAATGATGGTGGCTGGTGACCATGCAAACAACGATATGGCTGGTGACGAACCTGATTCTCATAAAAATATCCTTATGAAAGAAGGATTTACTGTAGATACTTATATCCATGGTGCTGGTGAAAATCAACAAATCCGTGATATCTTTGCAGAACGTGCTTCCGAAGCATATGATGCATTAGTAAAATAATTTACCAACAATACTATAGTACTAAAAACATAAGGGGATACGTTTCGTATCCCCTTATTTGAAAGAAATAAACAATGAAAACATATTTAAAAATTTGTAGTGCTGTTCTACTCTCCACTTCTTTGTTACTAGGTGGATGTACAAAAACAAGCCCTACTACAACCGAAACAACTCGTACAGTATCTTACCAAGATCAGTCCTACACAATCCCTACTAATCCATCCAAGGTAGTAGCTCTATCTAATTCTATTTCCAAAATGATCTATGCTGTAGGTGGCAAAGCCATCGCTCGTGTTGAAAGTAATGAAAAATTACCTAGCGAAATTGAATCATTACCAAGCATAGGCCACACAGCCAATCCTAATATGGAACAATTAGTGGGTCTACATCCTGATTTAGTATTAGGATTACCTAGCCAACATGAAAAATTCAAAGGACAATTAGATAGCAATAACATTCCATCTATTTTGATTAACTACGATGGAATCAATGATAATATTCCACTATTAACATTATTGGGCAATATTTTCCATACAGAAGATAAGGCCAAATCTGTCATCGAAGATTACAATAAAAAAATCGATACTGTGAAAGCTGCTATCCCTAAAGATAAACCTGTCAAAGTTGCTGTATTACGAGCTACTGGTAAATCGGTAACAGCAGAAACTCCATTAGCAATCACGGCGTCCATGGTTCGTGAATTGGGTATTACTAATGTAGTAGAACAACATTTAAAAGATAATGTAACTTCTAAAACAGTGCCTTATTCCTTAGAAACATTAACCGTTGATAACCCGGACATAATCCTTGTTGTTACCATGGGTAAAAAGGATGAAATCAATGCAACCTTTGCCAAAGAAATGACTAGCAACCCAGCTTGGAATCAATTACAAGCTGTGAAAAATGACAAAGTTATTTTCTTACCATCTCAATGGTTCTTATTGAATCCAGGCTTGGAAACACCAGAGGCTATGGCTGAATTAGTTAAGATCATTTATGGTGTGAAAGTACAATTATAGATGATACAATAACAATTTTTAAACTATGGCTTCAAAGTAAATAATAAATAGAATGACCACACTGAGTATGTAATTACTCTTTTGTGGTCATTTTTGTTATAAGGAAATTGACAAGTTATTCGTCCATTTAAAGTTAACTTTTTGGTTTAATTGTTTACTTTGTATCACCTCCATCTTCTGAAGCTTTTGAAACGTCTTCTATTAGTTTACCTAAGTCAATTGCATTTTTTGAAGTAATGACAGGTTTGCCTGTTTTTACTTCGATAGATTTTCTTGCATCTCCAGCAATTGAGCCACCTTCTTTTGCTACCTTTTTGTTTTCTTCTAATCCTTGTGGATGAGTAGCATTAGCTATATCTTTAGTTGCAGTTTCTGCAAGCATATTTAATATAAGCTCTGTTGTAGTCATATTATCTCTAAGATTTTGTTTTTTTAGCCCTTTATGGTCTTTGTATTGTCTTGTTGTCATACCTGACCATGCCTTTGTGATTTCGTTGGTTAGAATTGCATATTCTCTACCTTCTTTAACTCCATGATCTTGCCAAGTATCTGTTAATTCTTTACGTACTTGAATAGCTTGTAGTCTTTGGTTTATCCATTCCCTCGTATATCCTTTTTTTACATATGTTTCTAAGGCTCGATCAATTATTAATTCTGGATCTACTATTTCATCAATTCTTTCTTTTCCTACTTCTGCAAGCCACAGTTTGAAAGGCTCTGCCTTCGGTGATGGAATAGACTGGATAATACGAAATATTCCTTGCATATCTGCTACATCAGTCAAACGCAGTTTACCATCTGTTGCTTTCATTCTCAACTGCTTACAAATTGTAAGCAGTTCACTTCCTTCTCCTTTTAATCTCTTTTTTAATACTGCCCAATAGGTACTGGCACCTCTCGCATTTTCTTGTTCCGTAAGTACTCCAACTATATCAACCACTGAAAAATACCATTCCTCTTTTTCTTCGTCCCAAATAGATCGAATATGGTTACCCTCAAACAATTTTGTTTCGCTATCCATTTATGTCTCCTTTACTTCTCTACCAACGATCTCCCTGTCCTCATGAATTGTAGAACTTTTTCTACAAAAAAGATAATCTCAATTTTACCTTAATTCACAAAATACATATCCTCAATAATATAAAAGACACACTATCTGTTCAGTACCAATCAACTACAAGAAGGCTACTACGATTATCCAGCAACTTACTAAAGAGGTTTTTCGCAGAAAGTTTTAACGTTTTCTCTTCTTCTGACAAGTAGCTAGCGCAATTATTGATCGACTACTTCATCATGTTCATGTCATTAGTATATCTGAAGATTCCTACCGATTACGTCATCATATTCAAATGATGGAGTAATTGTACATTCTTATATTGACATTTACACAAAATATTCTAATAGTTACCCTTTAATTTTAAATTTTAACTTTCCCAAGAAATATCTATAATATCAAGATTCTCATCAAATTTAACAGCTAAAATTTCATCACTTTCTTCTGGAGAAATCATATAATCTACAATCATTACATTCTCTCCATCTGCCCATAATCCAATATTCGTAACTTTCATACATTGTACAAATTCATTTACATCTTCTGGTAAATCAAGTTCTAATTCTTCTTTATGAAATGTAATATATGTATTATCTTCTAATAGATATTCTCCTATTACTTTTCTAGCTTTTTTGTTATATTCACCAAAATTTTGTAAAAACTTCGTAAAATTATCTAATAATTCTGTTGTGATTTTACCTGGTTTACCATACCAAAGTGTTGTATTAATTCCATTTACCTCTTCTTCCCACAATACAACAACATCGTTACTAAATCCCATACCATCGTCTAATCCATTTACTAAATCTAATTCTCCAAAAAATTCATGTTTTATTTTTTCCATATTCTACCTCATTATAATTTTTATTTATTCTGTAAATTCACTTGTTACATCTATCTAATTTAAATTAGACTTTATATCCCCCTTTGAAATTAATTTATCGGTATATACTCTAAAACAATATCACAAAGATTTCCCTTTTCATCATACCCAAAATATACAGGATACTGTCCATCTCCAAAACCAGACTGAATCATAGGAATTGATAAATCTGTATTAGGAATTTTAAAGTTTATCCAGTCTCCATCTTCTCTTTGAAATTTTGGATATTTCACGGCACTTTCTTTAAATTCCTTTGCAAAAAAATCATTATAAATATTTTTTTCAGTATTTTCTTTATACCACTTCTCTACAAAATCACAATATTTATCTCTTGTTTCCACATCAACTATAGTTGCCAATCCTGCATCAACCATAAATCCAAAAATACTTTCATTATCTACACCTTCTAGGTTTTCATCACCTTTTAAAGCTTCATAATAAATCACAGGCTTATTTTCATTAAATTTTACTCTTGTAAGTACATAACGATAGTGTTCTTCTTCAATTTCTACTACCAAAGTTTCAATGCTATACTTTCCTCTTGGTACTTTGGTTAAGTAAGGCTTTTCTGTTCTACTCAACCAAACCAAAGGATCTCTTACCAAAAGTTCTCCCGTAGGAAATATGATTTCTCCCATTTCTAAAACAAATAGTTTTTTTCCATGAATTTCATTTTTTTCAAAAACTTCTGCATAGTTCATAGGGGCAACTAATAAATGTTTTACTGTTTCATATTTTTCAATCCATTCTTTTGTTGTATTCATATATACTCCTTTAAAAATTTATCGTTCTACCCTATTCCTAATCTTTCACCACGTATTTTAAAAGTAGTATCCACATCCATATCAAACATCTTGCTTTTGAAAATTAGATCCAAGAAGCGAATTTAAAAGGAATATCTTTATGTGCGAACGTACCACCACCTCTACCAACTTTTACAAATAAGCCTTTGGCATTTGTAGTCGTTGCCCATTTCTGTGGGGATAATGTAAAGGCATTGCTACCTGCTTCTTTTAAAAACCCCTCTAATTCGAGGGGGTTAAATTCTGGATTATTAAACTTCTCCACAATCCCTAAATATTCGACGGAATTAAAATTATTTGTTAATTTTACTCATTAATATATTGTTATTGCAAGTACTTTTCTAACTGCTGTATACCTAATCGGATTGCCTCGGCTCTACTTGCTTTATATCGATCCATATATTTATCTATTATTGTACTTGTTTTTTCATCTAATCTTACGTGTATTGGTCTACTTTTTGGGTTATCAGTTGGTCGCCCCATCTTTTTCTTTTCCATAATATCCATTGTGCTTTTCCCCTCCTCTATGCTATAGTATAGAGAAAGGGTGGGCAAGCACCCTTTCTACAAATTTGCTTGAAGTCATACTATTTATAGTGTGACTTCTATTTTTTTATTTCTTATCTTATATTGTATCGCTTTCGTAACCCAAAAGTCAAGGAATCTATATAATAAAAAAGCCTATTAACCGTTGATATATCTAGGTCAATAGGCTTTGTATTGTAACTAATTCACGAATACTGTATCATACAATTATTGATTTATATACTAACACCATCAGTACATATCCTAACTCAAAAAACCGGCATAGCCAATGGTTATGACTATGCCGATACACAAAATGATAGATCTCTTGTTAAGTTTTATTCAAGTACTACAACAATCCCTGTATCCGTATATAAGGAAACTCCCCTACTTCTACGTCTGTTCTAACAGCAAATACTTTTTCTAATAATTCTTCAGTCATCACATCTTTTGGTGATCCATCGGCCAAAATCTGTCCTTGATAGAGTACACCGACCCGATGGGAATATTGTGCTGCTTGGTTCAATTCATGAAGAAC
Organism: Veillonella sp. VA137; assembly: GCF_003992015.1. Taxonomy (GTDB): domain Bacteria; phylum Bacillota; class Negativicutes; order Veillonellales; family Veillonellaceae; genus F0422. The sequence continues at coordinate 89,992 of NZ_RQVK01000007.1, read as the reverse complement.
CATGACAACTGTTAACCCTTCACGACGATTTAAGTCCTGTAATAACTCCATAATCTCCAATTGGTGGTTAATGTCCAAATATGTGGTTGGTTCATCTAAAATTAATACCTTAGGCTCCTGTGCCAATGCCATGGCAATCCATACACGTTGCCGTTCACCACCAGACAAAGAAGATACTAGTTGATTACGCAAATGACTCACTTGTGTGGCCTCTAAGGCAGCATCTACTACTTCTTTATCATGAGATCCTTGTTGCTTCCACCAAGATTGGTAAGGGAATCGGCCACAGTTGACGAGTTCTTCTACTAACATATCTTTTGGGATAGATGGTACTTGTGGTAAGAACGCCATATATCTAGCTAATTCTTTATTCGAATACTCCGTTGCTGCTTTCCCTGCAATTTGGATGGTACCAGTACTTTTAATAGCACTAGTAATGGCATGTAATAAAGTACTTTTACCACAGCCATTAGGGCCGATTAAGGTAGCGATTTCCCCTTCATAGACCGTCCAATCAATACCCCTTAAGACTTCTTTTTCACCAAAGGAGACACGACAATCTTTCACAGAAATTACTGGTTTCATTAGTCATCCCTCCTCAATAAATACAAGAAGAATGGAGCACCGAAGAAAGCCATGATGATACCCACTGGAATTTCAATAGGACTAAACAGTGTACGTCCCACAGTATCGCTAATGACTAGTACAAAAGCTCCTAAGAAGGCAGACCCCGGTAACAGGAATCGATAATCTGTGCCCAACATCATCCGTGCAATGTGCGGAATAATCAATCCTACGAAGCCAATCAAGCCCGCTACTGATACGGCACTGGCTGCTAGTAATGCTGCCACGGCAGTCATCATAAACCGTGTTTTTTCAACGGCTAAGCCTAAACTGCGTGCTGTTTCATCGCCTAAGCTGAGTATGGTCAATCGTTTTGCCCCTAAGAAGGCAAATAACAAGCCCCCTATGGTATACGGAATTAAGACATATACTTGTGGCCAACTACGAGCGGCTAGACCACCCACCATCCATAATAATGCCCCTTGTACGCGATCCCCGTAGAACACAAGCAAGGCAGATATCATGGACCCTAGGAATGCAGCTACCGCCACACCTGCCAAGATAATACGGCTTGGTCGTATGCCCTGTTTCCAGGCTAGGGCATACACAAGAATGGCTGCCGTCAAAGCGCCAATAAAGGCGATGAATGGCACTGCATATTCTAGGTAAGGAAATAGAATCAATACAATCACACCAGCTAATCCTGCGCCTGAGGAAACACCTACGATTTGCGGATCTGCTAATGGATTTTTCATAACTGCTTGTAAAATAGCACCTGCTACTGCTAGATTTGAGCCTACTAGGGCCGCTACTATATTTCTCGGTAAGCGAATGTTCCATATAACTAGTGAGTTCGTATCAGATAAAGTGGGAGACCACAATGTATGCCAAATTTGAGCCAATGTAGTCTGGGCGGACCCAAATACTAATGATAAGATTAGGGCAGCAATCGCTGCTGCCCCAAACACTAGAACGAGAAACATACGCCATGCATTGCGTGTTTGACTCGTTCTATTCATTATTTCTTTTCTTTTCCTTCTACAAATAACATGTCGTTACGTTTTACATCTGTGTAGAACAATGCGTTAACAACGGATGCAGCAATGGAGCTACCACCTTTGTTACCTTGAATTGTAATATAAGGAACTGGAGATACTTCTGCTAAATAATCTTTAGATTCTGCAGCGCCTACGAAGCCTACTGGAATCCCGATAATCAAAGCAGGACGAATACCTTCTTCTAAGGCAAGGCGCAATACTTCGTATAAAGCAGTTGGTGCATTACCGATCGCCACGATTTGGCCTTCTAATTCTTTACCGAATGTACGCATCGCAGCAATAGAGCGTGTCACGCCTAATTCTTTTGCCATTTCAGCCACTTTTTCGTCACGAATTAAGCAATGTGCTTCACTGTTATGAAGTTTCAACGCTGGTTTAGAAATCCCTGTGCGCACCATTTCCACGTCAGTGTAAACATGAGCGCCATTGTTAACAGCTGCAATACCTGCCGCTACAGCACCTTCACTAGTACGGAATAATTTCGCATATTCTACGTCACCAGACGCATGAATGGTACGAGATACTACACGAATTTCGTCCTCAGTAAATCCCATGTCTTTCACATATGGGTAAATAATTTCCATACTTTTATCTTCAATTGCTTTCGGGTTTTTAATGTAATCCATCGTAATCCTCTCATATAGTTTTAAATTCTTCTACTGTTGAAATTGTCACTGCCCCTTTCGCCGGTGTTGGGCGATCGATAACAATGACATGAACATCTAAATCGATAGCAGCTTGTAACTTAGTGTCTGAACCTCCTACAAGGCCAGAGTTTTTCATCACTACTACCTCTGCTTTTGTATCTTGGAACATAACCTTATTCATGTTATAAGAAAATGGTCCTTGCATAGCGATGGTATGCTTAGGAGATACCCCTAAATCTTCCATCATTTGTAGCACTTCCGCCGTCGGTAATACACGGGTCCATACTTCTGCATCTTGTAGAGCTTCAGACTTGGCGAAGACATGCATAGTTTTGCTACCTGTCGTAAGATATACCACTTTACCTAGTTTACCCGCTAAAGTAGCTGCCTCTTCCTCATTACTCACATGATGTAATTTATCATACTCTGGCAATGGCACTTCTTTCCGTTCAAAACGAATGAAAGGAATCTCCAAATCTGCTGCTGCCTCACGAGCTGTGGCCGTCACAATTGCTGCATAAGGATGACTTGCATCGACGAGCATGGTAATGCCTTTATTTTTTATGAGAGCTTTCATCTCTTCAAGGTTCAATCGCCCTTCGTGTACTTCAATACCTGGATGGGATGCCAACTGTGCCCCATACTGGCTCACTACGGACACCAACACAGGTAATCCTGTATGTTCTTGCACTACTACTGCTAGGTTACGGCCGTCTAATGTGCCCGCTATAACCCAAATCACAGTTTATATCCTCGTGGTGTAATGATTTGACCATTTTCCACGTATGTTTGGCTATTACCAATGATAACTAATGTTTGCATATCGATTTCTTCTTTGTGGAAATGTTCTAAATCAGAAATGATAATATGTTGACCTGCACGGCCTGCTTTTTGTACGATACCCACTGGTGTTTTAGGGTCACGATGTTGCAATACTAGTTCACGAACTTCATCTAAGTGGGTGATACGTTTTTTACTGCGTGGGTTGTATAAAGCGATAACCATATCACCTTCGGCACACAGTGCGGCACGTTTTTTGATTAAATCCCATGGTGTCATTAAATCACTTAAACTGATAACAGCGAAGTCATGCATCAATGGTGCTCCCAACACAGCTGCTGCCATGTTCACAGCACTCAAACCTGGTACGATATGTACAGAAGGGCGTTTTTCTTCTGCCACTTTATTAGCCAATTCAATCACGAGACCAGCCATACCGTATACACCAGGGTCACCACTGGATACCACAACCACTCTATAACCTTCTACAGCCAAGTCCACTGCTTGTTGGCAACGATCCACTTCTTGCATCATGCCTGTTCCTACAGTCACTTTGTCTGCTACCAAATCTTTAATCAAATCTAAATAGGTAATGTAACCTACCACACGATCTGCTTGTAAAATGGCTTCACGTGCTTCTGGTGTCATGAATTCTGGGTTACCTGGTCCGATTCCGATGACTTGTAATGAACCCGTGCAATGGCTACGGTTGTTCTCGGAAATATGGTTTTGTGCTGCAGTAGCTCCTGCCCCTGCGCTAGTAATAGTGCTGTCGTTTCGCATACGTTTCCTACTCCTATAGTTTGTTTAACAAAATTTGATTCAATAATCTGTGCCTCTTCAATACAAGGGGCCATTTCTTCTTGTGTATAAAATTGGATAGGCCATTTTAGTGTTTCCATGGCTTCCAATAATCCTATTTCATCAGCTTTTACGATGACTGAGGCCGCTCCTTTGACGCTTAATGGGGATCGTCCTACATTTTGCAATGATTCTGATACAGCTGAAAGTATCAATTCTTTCGGTGTATCACGACGGCATCCGATACCTACCGTCATAGTCGGTGGTCGCAGCACCAGTGTGACACCTATACAATCAATGGTTCTATCTGTAATCACAATCTTTGGCTCATCCCCCCATGGGAATGGTTCCTCTGGGTGAAAGAGTGCATAGTCCACTTGATGTGCTTGTACAGCCCTTTCAAAGTCATCTGCCAAGGTGCTATCCAAATAATATTTAACAGCATCACCATTGACGATAGCTGCATTCACCTTAATAAGCATAGAGAAGTCTTCTACCTTAGCACCAATTTTTCGGGCCAATACATCTGGTGCAGGCAACTGATTCACGTCTGTAGCTGTCGTAATCACCGGAGTAGCACCGGTAATCATTGCCACCTCACTAGTCCATTCATTAGCACCACCTAGGTGTCCAGATAAGAGGCTAATCACAAAGTGACCACCTTCATCCATCACTAATATGGCTGGATCTTCCGATTTATGCTTTATGAAAGGTGCAATCATACGTACTACAATGCCTGTAGCCATGATAAATAAGATGCGGTCATAGTCTTTCCACAAGTTTTCAATATGTGCTTTCAAGGAAGAAAAGGATATGGCAGTGTCTCCACTTTCACGGTCTTCCTTTTCATAACAATCTACCACATGATCATGCGCATAGGCACTACGTACTTGTTGGCCTAGTTTAGCCCCACGTTTTGTAACAGATACGATAGCAATCTTCATTACTTAGCATCTCGATACATATGGGCAAAACCTTTATCATAGAGTTTAGATAGTTCATAATCTGTATCTAACACACGGCTTACCACTATCATAGCTTGGCGAATAACACCTTCTTCTGCCACCACATCAGCAATGGTTTCTAAAGTACCGCGAATGATGCGTTGATCTGGCCAAGATGCTTTCACAACGATAGCCACAGGTGTTGTTTTATCATAGCCACCTTCGATTAATTCTGCTGCCACTTTATCAATCATTTGGACAGACAAGAAAATACACATAGTCGCACCATGGCTAGCCAACATAGATAATTTTTCTTTCTCCGGCATAGGTGTTCTGCCTTCCATGCGAGTGATGATGACAGTTTGGGTTACATTTGGCAATGTGTACTCTTGTCGCAAGGCTGCTGCCGTAGCTAAGAAGGAGCTTACCCCTGGTGTTACATCGTAGGTAATTCCCATTTCTTTTAAGGCATCCATCTGTTCTTGGATAGCTCCGTAGATAGCAGGGTCACCAGTATGTAAACGCACTACCGTTTTACCTTCTGCTACACTAGCTTTTGTGACTGCTAATACATCATCTAAGCTCATAGAGGCAGAATTATGTATTTCACAGCCTTCTTTACAAGCTTCTAAAATCGCTGGATTCACCAAGGAACCAGCGTAAATTACTACATCTGCTTCTTGTACCAATCGATACCCCTTACGGGTAATTAATTCTGGATCGCCAGGGCCTGCGCCCACGATATGTACTTGTGCCATATTATGCCTCCTGTTTCACTGCAGTTACGATAAAAATAGGGCTCAATGGGTTTAACAAATGGTACGGGCCAGCCTTTCTGAAACGGCTCACTTGCATTTGAAACCCTTCATAAGTATACGGTCTACCTTTTAGTTCTTTTAAAATGGTATATCCTGTTTCCATAGTCACAGCAGTTACTACAAGACGACCGCCCACTTTTAACAACCGTGTGGCTTCGTCCATAATCGTCCCCATACCACCAGCGCTACCACCGATGATAACAGCGTCTAATTCTGGTAAATCTTCCATACCTTCTGGCGCTTTGGCTTCAATAATTGTTAAGTTTTTTACGCCAAATTTTTCTTGATTTTGACGAATTAAGTCTGTTGCTTTCTCAAAGCGTTCAATAGCATACACATGTCCTTTCGGAGCAGCTATGGCAGCCTCAATCGAAATGGAACCAGTACCAGCTCCCACATCAAGAACCACGCTATCTTCTTCTACACGAGCTGCATTCATAACTACCATACGAATTTCTTTTTTCGTCATGGGCACATCGCCACGAATAAATTCCTCGTCTTCAATTCCAAAAAAATGTCTCATCCTAATACCACCATTACGGAGTGCCCAAAGCCCTCCAATTTCTGTAATTCTTCTAATGTACCGCGTTCAATACGCTCATCTTCATAACTCAATCGTTCACAGGCTGCCGCTTTTGTATCCTTCGGCCAACCATGCTCTTCGATTAAATATCTTGCAATATACGCAGGATTTTGTTCGGGATCCGTTAAGAAACCCAACTTACGTCCTTCTGCATAATACAAATCTTTTTCCTCTGGTCGACGACCGTGAAAGCTCATTAAATCTGCATTGTGCCATACTTCTCCAAGTCTAGCAAAGGCAAATGTCATAGAACTTATACCCGGTGTCACATCAATAGGATTGTTAGGAAACTTAGTTTTTAAATACGGCAATAAAGAATAATATCCTGTATCACCGCTGACTAAGACTACAATGTCATTAGATTGCAGTTGTTGTCCCATCCACTCTGCCATAGGTGCTAATTTAGCAATAGGAAAGGTTTTCTGACCTGGCTGAGCAAAATCTTCTAATGCTCGCTCACTTCCTACCAGAACTTTAGCCTGTTTGATTAGATGTAATCCTCTAGGTACTACATACTCTGGATTCCCAGGGCCAATACCTACGACATACAAGGTATGTGCCATGATTCTTCTTCTCCTATTTCCTTCGCTACCTCATCGATGGCCAATATAGTGCCATCTAAGGTAGATATGATAATACCAACCTTTGCATCTTGCGCAATATAGCGCATAGAGCGCAAGGACGCCCGCTCCGCAACGCGCTGATAAATGCCCTCTAGGTGCTCCCGTTCAATAATTGGCATAGCTGCTTCTGTAGTTCGGCACTCCATCAACTCTTCACAAACTTCTCGAGATGCCCCTTCTAAGGCTGCATAGGCCACGATCGTTTCCATACGTCCATCACTCATGCGATTATGGGTATGAAAGCTACCGCTAGCCAATTTAATAATTTTACCGATATGACCAATGATGAGGATATTTTTGAATCCAATTTTGACACATTGTTCTAACATAAAACCGATAAAATTACTTGTTTCTGCCATTTGATTGATAGAAATCCCAAGTTGTTCTTTTGCAATTTCTTGACCAATACGCCCCGGCACTAAGATAGCTGTTGTATAGCCTGCTTCTTTCATGACACGCAATTGCGGTACTAAAGAGTTTTTGAACCCTTCTTCACTCATTGGTTTTACAATACCTGTTGTACCAATGATGGAAATACCACCTTCTATACCAAGAGTGCCATTTAATGTCTTTCTAGCTAATGTCTCCCCCGCTGGTACGGATACTTTCACATGAATGCCCATGCCCTTAGGTACTAATTCCTCGAATACATAGGAAATCATCGTTCTAGGGCCCGGATTGATAGCAGGTTCTCCTACAGGTAAGGCTAGGCCCGGCTTAGTCACTATACCCACTCCAAATCCTGCATCATACGTAATATTTCCCGATTGATTTAATGTCACCGTGGTCACAATATCTGTACCATGTGTTACATCTGGGTCATCCCCACCATCTTTCACAACGGTTACCATAGCCTCAGTAGGCGATATTACTTCTACCTTCGCAATAGGCACAGTAATGAAAGCATCTTGAGGGTTTCGTATAGAAACTTGATCAACTATTTCTTCTTCGATTAGGGCTAAGAGTCCAGCTTTCACCCCTGCTGTTGCACAGGAACCAGTGGTGTATCCACCACGCATATCTTCAACGTTCATAGTCCCTCACATGATAAAATAGGAGCATCTATTGGGTGATGCTCCTCTATTTGATTAAGAACGGAAATTCACAAATTGTAATTCTACAGGCAAGTCTTGCTCACGAAGCATGGTAATCACTGCTTGTAATTGATCTTTATCTTTACCTGCTACACGTACTTGGTCTTCCATAATTTGAGCCGTCACTTTTAATTTCATATTTTTAATTAATTTGACAACATCTTTAGCCACCTCTTTAGAGATACCATTCTTAATGGTCACAACTTGACGTACAGTACCGCCGGATGCTGGTTCAATTTTACCATATTCTAAGTTTTTAATAGCAACATTACGTTTTACCATTTTACCTTTTAGCACATCGATGATAGCACCTAATTTGTATTCATCATCACAATGAATTTTAATGGTATCACCATCATGTTCTATATCTGCTTTACTATTACGGAAATCATAGCGTGTGCCGATTTCTTTTTTCGCTTGATTTACTGCATTATCTACTTCTTGCATATCCACTTCGGATACAACGTCAAATGAACAATCTTTAGCCATATAAACCTCCAATAATTATTTACATGAACAGTTTAATTATACCCTACTTCCCTTATATTTTCTACCTTTAGAGTACGTTTTATTATAGTTTTTAGGAATGTGGTATACGTTAAAAAAATACCTAATGAATACAGTTTTAATTCCTCTATTCATTAGGTATCTAGTATCGTTATATCAAATTATTTTACGCCATCTTTTGTGCGTTCAAACCCTACTTGTTCTGCAGCGATTTCATATAAAGCAATAGATACAGGATTTTCTGTTCCTACTTCACCTACAAGGGATGGATCTCCATCTGTCAATTCACGAGCACGCTTAGCTGCTAATGTTACCAACGTGTATTTACTATCCACTTGTTTTTCCAAATCTTTTAAATGCGGTTCTACCATCATAATGAAAGTCTCCTTTGTCTACTTACTATATTATTGCTGTCCTTGCTCATTGCTATAACGTTTATAAATGTATTGAATCTTTTCTTTGTTGCGACTAATCTTACATGTTTCAGCCCGCAAGATAGATGCTGTTCGTTCAATGGCATCTTCCAAATCATCATTCACCACTATGTAGTCGTAACGATGTGCTAATGCTAATTCTGAACAAGCTAAAGATAAACGTTTATGAATCACTTCTTTATCATCCGTACCACGACCATGCAGACGAGATGTTAACACATCTAAGGATGGTGGCACAACGTAGATAAAGACAGCATCGCTGTAGGATTCTTTTACCTTCATAGCGCCTTGAATATCAATCTCCAAAATCACGCTCTTACCTTCTTCTAATAAGTTCATGACGTGCTCTTTCGGTGTACCATAGTAATTATCGTACACTTTTGCATATTCTAAGAATGCATCTTCTTTGATTAACTTTTCAAACGTCTCTACATCTCGGAAGAAATAGCTAATACCCTCTTCTTCACCCACTCGTGGTTGACGTGTGGTCATTGATACAGAATAGACCAAGTTTGGCATTTGTTTGCGGAGTTCTGCACAAATCGTGCCTTTTCCTGCCCCAGATGGTCCTGAAATGACGATTAATATTCCTTTATCAGACATGATAACTCCAATACTACTTACATATTATTCTATATTCTGAATTTGCTCTCTTACTTTTTCTAACTCTACTTTCAATTGTACAACTGTATCTACAATTGTAATTTCATTCCCCTTAGATCCCATGGTATTGACCTCACGGTTCATTTCCTGTAACAAGAAATCTAACTTGCGTCCAATAGGCCCTTCTTCCTCAAGGATTTCCTTTAATTGTACCACATGTGAGGCAAATCGGGCAATCTCTTCTGAAATATCTACTTTATCTGAAAGTATAGCCACCTCTTGCATAAATCGTTCTTCTTGAAAGTCTACGCCCACTTTATCTAGCATAGTTTGGATTCGTTGCAATAATCGCTCTTCATGGTGCGCTAAGGCCACATCCCTTCGACTTTCCATGTAAGCGAATAATGTTTCAATCCCTTGTAGGCGTTTCGTAATATCTTCTTTCATCGCAACGCCTTCTTTGGCACGCATCGCAAGAACACCATCAATGGCCAATTTTGTTGCCTCTTCTAAAGCTCGTCCTATCGCCTCTTCATCAGTAGGTGGTTCTTCAACAGAGATCCACTCCGAAGAAATGGACATAATCGCCGATAGAGGAACCTCTTTCACATCTGCATAGAATCCTTCTTCTACCAAAAATTGTTTAATCTGTCCACATAAGGCTCGGTTCATAAATAATTCTTTCTTTTGTTCGCCGGACTCTTTGTATAAAATAGACACCTCTACCTTACCACGTTGAAAAGCAGATTGAATTAACCGTCGTACTTTTTCTTCAAAGATATTAAATTGTTTAGGACTTTTAATTGTAATATCACAATATCTTGTGTTTACCGTTTTTATCTCTACTTGAAAACTTCCTGTTTCTGTAGTCACTATGCCGCGACCAAAGCCTGTCATACTGTTCATGGATTTACCTCGCGTTTCCGTTCTATTTCTTATCTTTCAGTATAGCACGGTAAGACTAAAAATAAAACGTTTTATTTGCTCTAATCTATATCGACCATAACGTTAATATAGTTAGAAATTTTATTTCACTGCTAATCCAAATATGCATTATCCTTCTCTTATATATCGCTCTCAATGCAACATCAAGTTTAACGATGTCTCTATTCAGCTATATTTTGGCTGTCATACCTTTAATTCAAAACATACCTATATCTACTAGTTCTAGATTAGTGTATACTAGTATAGGGATGGTTTTTAAAATTTATCCCCTTCTTAATAAATAGTACATGCGCATTGTATCCCTAGTAAGATACCATGTAATGTCAATTATTTTTTTAATCTTATAAATACATAGCTATGTCTTTTGTATAGTTTTGTATAGTATCGGAGTATGATTTCACTGATATATTACACTTTCAGATATAGCAATACAATACACCTATAACGAAAGGATTCCCATGAATTTAGATGGTTTAACATTATCTGTATTGATACGAGAACTGAACGAGCAAGTCGGAAACGGTCAGATTCAACGTATTCAGCAGATCGATAAAACAAGTATACTTTTAAAAATTAATACACCTACCACAAGTCCCTACTTGGTGATTACCGTAGGCAGTGCTCCGTCCATCTATGTTACAGATACGATAGTGGATGCCCCAAAGGAGCCCACCTCACTTATTATGTATTTACGGAAACACATTGAAGGAGCTCGTATCACAAATATTGAGCAACTACACGGGGACCGTATCATCCGTATCACCGCTGACAAATTAGGCTTAGATGGTTCCATCGTTGTAAATGAAATCTATGTAGAACTAATGGGCAAATATTCCAACTGCATTTTCGTGCAAGATGGCACCATTTTAGAATCCCTTGTTCATGTGACACCACTTATGAACCGTGTACGTTCTGTGGCGCCTAAATTACCCTATGAATTACCTCCTAATACATCTCGTGTGGATCTTATGCAGTTCTCCGGTCCTGAGATCACACAATTACTCCAATCCTTTTCACAAGAAACAGTAGCCAATACCATTCGTCATATCTTCAATGGCTTTGGTCCAGTTTTATTAGATGATCTATGTTATCGTATGGGGCTAACTCCTACGACACCAATGGCATCAGAGCTCATCAACAGTATCACCGAAGGACTTACTAATTTGCAATCCCAACTTCTTAGGGCACAAGGATTATTGCAATACACCACGGCTACTGGTAAACGTTTGTTAACGCCTATCCCACTCTGTGAAAGTTCTCCCCACACCATTGTTGATACTACCCAGTATCCAACAATTTCTGAGGCCCTTTCACAGGACGTGGCAAAGTTAGGAGCCATACATACGGCAGGAAAAGAGTTAGAAAAAATTATTTCCGCCGCTATCAAAAAAGAGGAAGGTCGTCACGAAAAAATTAAAGCTGAACTAGACGACACATCCAAAGCGGATATGTATAAATCCTATGGGGATTTGCTCATGATTTATAGCTACTTGCCTCATCACTATGAGTCGGAAGTGACGGTGCAAAATGTTTTATCTGACTCGACTGAAGATATTACAATCCCATTGGATCCTCCATTATCCATTACAGAAAATGCCCAGGCCTATTATAAACTATATCGTAAGATGAAAAATCGCATGAAAAATGGTCAATACCAACTAGAACAAAGCACCATGCGCCTTTCGTATTTGGAATCCATTCAATACAGTTTATCTTTGGCTACGACCAAGCAATCTGTTCAAGAAATTCGCAGCGAATGTGAAAGTGCAGGCATTTTGCGTCAATCTAAAAAGCCGATTCCTTTCAAGATTAAAAAAGATAATTTCTTGCACTTTACTATTCCTAATGGTGACGTATATGTAGGACAAAATAACCAGCAAAATGAATACCTCACCAACCGCTGGGCAAAACCTAATGACCTATGGTTACATACACAGCATATACAAGGATCTCACGTTATCTTACGGTCTAACGTTGAGCCAGATATTAAAATGATTGAAGCCGCTGCGCAAATCGCTGCGTACTTTAGCAAAGGAAAAGATACATCAAAGGTAACCGTGGACTACACCTTAGTGAAGCACATTAAAAAGCCACCTGGATCTCCTTTGGGGTATGTTATTTTTAATACGCACAACGACATTGTGGTAGAACCGAAAGCACCTGAGGGGTATATAGAAAACAACTAGTTTAGAATATCTTACATGCAAGATAGAAGGCTCTTTGTAATCTAATAGAGCTACTGATTCCTAACAACATAATCAGAATATAGAAAAGGCTGTAAGCATTCAAACCGTTTGCTTACAGCCTTTTTATCATTCTAATTCATTATCTATAGCACTTCTATAACAATGCATTCATTTTGCCAATTTCAGTAATTTGTTCTACTGTTAATTTTGTAATACGAGAAATCATCTCTACGGACAATTTCTCTTTAAGCATTCCAATAACAGCTTCTACCTTACCTTCAGTTCGGCCTTCTTCTCTACCTTCTTCTCGTCCTATTTCAATTCCCTCTTTTAATTTTCGATCCATTTCAAATGCTAACGTCATATAATCTCGCCTCCATTCATCACATTGTTTTATCGTATGAACTTCACTATCAATCTCACACATCAGACTATCTTCAGGTTCTTTTCCATCTATATAATCTAAAAAATATTTTAAGGGTTTAGAGATATCATCCAATTCACCCTTAGTACTCAAGAAAATCTTATGAGTTCCATCATTCAAGTGTCTACACGTATTCTGCAAGCATACATTTTTAAAGTCATACTTATGAAGCTTATCTGGATATACCTCAAATGTACATATAAAAATAACGTATACATCGTTTAGTTCTGAATAGTGCTGTCCCTTTTCTAAACTATCAATATCTATCGCACTTTGATAATAACGAGCCCTTTTGACAAGCTCCTTCATATCTTTGCTAGTCTGCATTTCAATGTTAAAGATAGTTCCTTCATCATCATTGACAAATACATCTAGTCGCACACTCTTACTATCTAAGCGAACATCAATAGTCTTCTCTTCTTCCAGATATTCAATATCCTTAATATCAATATCCAAAAGTCTTTCTATCGTTTGCTTGCAAATGCGTTTATTACGCATCACTTTCTGAAAGATAAAATTATCTTGTATCGTAAGATCTTCAAAAGGCTTGATAGACATAGGATTCACACTCCTTTTTCTATCTAAATTATAGCATAAAGATGATCGTTTAACGAGTTATATTTAATGATTTAAGCTTATCCCAATACATCTGCCATAGCTTGTACTGTTCGTTCGATGGCGATATCTATGATCTCTTTATCAATGGTTAAAGGTGGATTGAAATAGATAACATTTCCTAATGGACGTAATAATAGACCTCTATCCAATGCTTTTTTATAAATCTGATAGCCCATGCGCAAGGAGCCATCAAATCCTTCTTTTGTTTCTTTATTGGTAACAAGTTCGATGGCATTTATTAATCCCATACGACGGATTTCTCCTACATTGGGATGATTACCTAAGGCTTTCACTAAAGCATCATGTAAATAGTTACCCATTTCCTCAGCTTGTTCCAAAATATGTTCATCTCGCAACGTATCTAGTACTGCCAATGCTGCGGCACAGCCCAATGGATTACCACTATAGGTATGACTATGCATGAACGCTTTCATCGTATGGTAATCATCGTAGAAGGCCTGATAAATTTTTTCAGCTACTACTGTAATTGACATCGGCATATAGCCACCAGTCAATGCTTTGGAGACAGTCATAATATCTGGAGAAACTCCTGCATGGTCAAAGGCAAATAACTTGCCTGTACGACCAAATCCTGTAGCAATTTCATCAGCAATCAGTAACACTCCATAACGGTCGCACAACTCACGTAGTTTACGTAGGTATTCTGGCGGATACATTTTCATACCTGCACAACCTTGAATCAATGGTTCGACGATAACAGCTGCTAATGTGGAACCATGTTCTGCAAAATCTTTTTCCATATGCTCAAAACATTCACAGGAACAAGTCTCACGAGTTTTATCATAAGGGCAACGATAACAGTCTGGTCCTTGTGTATGGATTGTTTGATCCATCAACATTGGTTTGTAAATTTCTGCAAATAGATCCATACTGCCTACAGATAAAGCACCAATAGTTTCACCATGGTAACTTTCACTAAGACATAAGAATTTTTGACGTTCTGGATGACCTGTTTGATAGTGATATTGAAACGCCATTTTTAAGGCACATTCAACAGCACCAGACCCATTATCACTAAAGTGAAAGCGTGTTAATCCTTCTGGCACTACTTCTTTCAATCGTTCCACCAGCGTAATGGCAGGGCGATGACTAAAGTTAGCAAAAATAACATGCTCCAATGTATCTAATTGGCTTTTAATAGCCTCGTTTACTTTTGGATGACAATGACCCAATAAATTACACCACCAAGAACTTATGATATCTATGTATTCTTTTCCCTCTACATCATATAAATAACAACCTTTTGCATGGTCGATCACAATAGGTGGCAATGTTTCATAATCTTTCATTTGAGAACATGGATGCCAAATTAATTCTAAATCCTTTTTTGCCCAATCTTTCATGTGTATACCTATACCTCTCGTACAAATGCTAATGATTAATTTAATATACTTAAACACCAGTAAAGTCAGTGTGCCTATGTTGTAATATTAACATGATAAAGCTATGTAAATAAAACATCCCAAATACTTAGTTATGCATGGGGATTCACTATATGATCATAGCAATCTAACATAGTTTTCACATCCATATGCAATGATGTCGCACCAGGTCCTACTCTATCTAACACAGAAACCCCTGTCAATCGTTCTATCATCACACAATTATCTTCTTCCATTGTGTTTCCTGTATATTGATTCACAATAATTCCTTTTACAGGTATACCTTTGGATTGCAAATAATGGATTGTTAATACAGTGCTATTAATTGTGCCCAGTGCAGCAGTAGCCACCACAATAGTTGGCAAGCCTAAATCTTTTACTACATCTTCTAGCATATATAGCTCTGTATCTGTTACATATAGAGGACAAATAATGCCACCACTACCTTCTACAGTTGTATAGGCATGTGATCTAGCGACGTTACAGAAATTTTGGGTCACCACACTTCTGTCAATCACTTTTCCTTCATGACGAGCCGCTAAATGGGGAGATACCGCCTCACCAAATACATAGGACAGTAACGTTTCATCATCCTGTGAAAGTCCTGCCACTTGTTTTACATAGCCTGCATCGCTTTCAGAAATGCTAGGGGCACCGCTAACCGCTGCTTTATAATATGCCACATCATGGCCAGCTTCATGAAGTTTTTTAAGCCATAGAGCAGTGATATATGTTTTACCTACATCTGTTCCTGTTCCTAATATATATAAACCTTTTGGGCTTTGAGTTATTGTCATGATTTTATCCTTTCCTACGGTGTTCATCACCTGCGGTGACTTTCACAATTATCAACATAAGGTGCATACCAACCTGTATATGCACCTTATGTCACATCTGTTCTGTATACTCTCGTTTTAAAATCGGAAGTAATCGTTTTGCAATCACTGCCGCCAATATACAGAGGAAAATATCTGGTATCACTGGTAATGCAAAACAGTAGATAAATAATACATCTAATCCAATTGGTTTTTCTAAATATAAATCCTTTATTTCATATAAATAAATCATCCCTACACCATAGACAATCGCTAGGTTTACAAACGAAGCTGCTAATAATCGTTTAAATGTTAATATCACTGAAGTTTCTACCATGCGCCCCGCCACAAAAGCACCAATAGCAAAACCTAGAAGATAGCCAAATGTAGGTTTTACAACATACATAAGTCCGCCACCTTCTGTAAAAATTGGAACTCCTACCAGCCCAAGAATTAAATACATGACCACACTCATTCCGCCAAGTCGACTACCTAAAATTAAGCCTGCTAGTGTAGTAAACAATAACTGCAACGTAAATGGCAAATACGGAATAGGAATCTTAATAAATGCTCCTACTGCTACCAACGCCACAAATAATGCGGTCATCGTGATTTGCCTTGCACTCATCGTACCTGCTACATTTGATTCTTCTTTCATGATAGGACCCTCCCTTGAGCCACAACATAAGATGATAAAAAATGTCTTTCAAGTAGTATTAAAACACTATTATTTTTCATTGTCAACTCCAATATAATCACTATGAGTTTACAATAAAAAGAAACGACCTATCCTATCATATATCATGATAGATAGATCGTTTGTATATTATTAGATACATCAAAGATTTATAACTATACTATAATAAATATATCCAAAAGTTAATACTCCCTCCACAGGGTTGTAAGGCTTTAATGACTGCACGCTATTTATATGCAATTAACTGTTCCACCACAGGAATTTGAGCCGTATCTTCTTGTTTCCACGTCAAAGGCACCACAGATATATATCCTTCTTTGATATGTCCCACATCGGTTGGTTTATCTTCCTTATGGAATCCTTGGTCCCCTACAATCCAATAGTACTCTCTACCCTTAGCATCTTGGCGCACATCAATGACATTCGTATACTCTTGAAAGCCTTGATGGAATACCTTCACTTGTTCCCAACCCACAGGACCTTCTTTTAAGAAGTTAACATTCAATAACCCTTGGTATTGTCCCTCTTCGTACATGACTTTGAGAAAATCAATAATGAAAGGAAGTATTTCTTCCATCCGTTTCACGCTATATTTCTCTAAAGATAGCGCCAAGGATGGAATGCCGTACATCAATCCTTCTAATGCGGCACCGACAGTACCTGAATACACTGCATCAGATCCCAAATTAAATCCATGGTTGATACCAGATACAACTAGATCAGGACGATCATTTTTTAATAAATAAGATAAAGAAAACTTCACACAGTCTACTGGTGTGCCCTCTACAAAGAGCATTCTTGGGTTGTCACCCTCTTCACTCATCTCTTTTGCTCGAATCGGCACTTGTACCGTTAACGCACTAGATTTTGCACTTTGCTCCACCTTAGGTGCCACCATTGTTACTCGATGGTGCTTTGCTAATTCCTGTGCTAATCCTTGTATACCTGGGGCCCATAAGCCATCGTCATTTGTTAATAAAATATGCATAGTGTCTCCTATCTAATAGTAATATTACATATACTATTGTATAGTAAATTGACTAATATTTCTATATTTGTAAGATTCCGAATATATTTATTTTAAAATTATATCGAACATAAAAACGGCTAGCCCATTTTTAGGACTAGCCGTTACTTTGTTCGATATTATTCTATTCTATTATTCTTCAATAGCGGAGATTTTATCCACACGTTTTGCATGACGACCGCCTTCAAATTCAGTATGCAACCAAATATCCACGATATCTAATGCCAAACCTTGACCGATAACACGTTCACCCATAGTTAGTACATTAGCATTGTTATGTTCGCGACTAGCATGAGCAGAGAATGTATCATGACATAATGCCGCACGAACCCCTTTTACTTTATTCGCTGCAATACCTATACCGATACCTGTACCACATGTCAAAATACCACGATCAAATTCACCAGCTGCTACTGCTTCTGCCAATGGTTTTGCCACATCTGGATAATCCATGGAATCTGTGGAGTACGTACCAAAATCTTTGTACTCAATGCCTTGTTTCTCTAGTAAGCCTTTAATCGCTTCTTTTAAATGAAATCCACCATGATCACAACCAACTGCTACTTTCATTTCGTCCTCCTTTATTTAAAACTAGCTTCATAAAATAGTATCTTATTAATATATATCTATGATACGCCTGTATTGTAGATACATATCCGCATTGTTGATGTATACATACAAGCAATTATAGTATTCTTTATATACTATGGTATCCAATCTATTTGATGAATCAATTGGAGCATTCTTATTTATGCAATGCAAGTCCTTGTTGTACATACCGTACAATCTGTTCCGCTGTTTTAGTATATATGTCTTGAGATTGTCCAAATGGGTCTTCCACATCCCCAACTTCGCCACCAAATTCAGCAAGAGTCATAATTTTTTTACTATCGAAAGGAAATTGGCGAAGTAATATTTTTTTATGATCTTCTGTCATTGCCAATACATAATCTGCGGCTTTCACAAAATCTACTTTTAATGGGCGAGAACTATGGGCACTAATATCTTCGCCTACTAATTCACGAACTGCCTCCACAGCTTCGTCGGTCACCTTAGCTCCAGGAACACAAAATAGCCCTGTGGATAAGGTCACTACCTCTACTCCAAGTTCACGCCCTACAGCACGGGCAATTCCTTCTCCCATGGGACTACGACAGGTATTCCCTGTGCAAACAAATAATAAATTCATAATTACCTCTACTATACTTTACACAAATTTCACATGACCACCACTGGCCTTCTCTAAGCGATTCATAACAGCTACACCAAGTCCTGCCGGTGCACAGCCTTCCACAAGTAATATATCCACACCAATGTCGTTAAACTGTAACAAACTATCATATAAACGGTTAGCCAATGCAGTAGGTTCTGCATGTTCACCATATACAATGATATCTACTGACAGTGTAAAATTAGGAATTACTGCATTTAAGTTTTCCAAAGTTTCCTCTGAAAGTAATAACCCAATTCTCGGTTTTCCCGTACAATCTTCCTGTAACATAGGTTCCTGCTGAACTATCGTATCTATGATGTTTTTCATGTGTTCCGCTACTGTTAATGACTGTCCCACTAGTACTTGTACCGGCATATCTGGAGCATAATGGCGATATTTCATCCCTGGCGCTTTCGGCGCCTCTGTAGGATCATGCAATGCCGTATCATATATCACCTGGTCTGCCACCATTTCTAGCATCTCTTTTGTAACTCCACCGGGACGTAGGATAATCACAGTATCATCTTCGACTTGTACAACTGTAGATTCTACACCTATTTCACAGGGACCTGCATCCACTATTGCATGAATACGTCCTTTCATATCGTGTAAGACTGCTTCTGCCGTAGTCGGACTTGGCCGACCTGAACGGTTGGCACTAGGCGCTGCAATAGGCACACCCGCAATACGTATCATCTCACGACACACCTCATGGTCTGGGCATCGTAATGCCACCCGTGAAAGTCCACCAGTCGCACGCTCTGGCACTAGCGCAGACTTTTCAAAGGTGATCGTCAATGGACCCGGCCAAAAGGTATCCATTAATCTTTGTTCTAAAGGAGAGATATGTTTCACTAAACGATGTACCATAGACTGGTCACATACATGTAAAATTAAAGGATTATCAGAAGGTCGTCCCTTGGCGGCATAAATACGATCCATCGCATCTGCTGCCAGTCCATTAGCACCTAAGCCGTAGACCGTCTCCGTAGGTATAGCTACTAAATCGCCTACACGAAGCAAAGTGCCCGCTAACTCAATATCATTTGCAGTTAATAACTGTGTCTCAATACGATCTAATGCTTCCATATCGTACCTCCTTTCCTATGTACTGTTTCCTATTTACTATTATATCACTTATAACAAACTTATTTTAAACTATATGAGCCAGTAATTTTCAATTCTCATCCTTCCTCCACAAAGCGAGCCGTATATAAACTTTTATTTGTACAGTATATTGTTGATTACTACAGATAGAGTGCCATATACTTCGGAGCAAATCTCAGTGGAACGTAAATTTGTGGAGAAGTATATGGCGCTCTATCTACGCTATCACATGTATCGGACAAAATTTTATATAGAAGAGCGTCGTACTTCCCAACGCACTTCACGAATAATACCAGCTATATCTTGTTGATACACTGGTTCTCCATAGCATCCTGTTTCTGCGGCTAGCTTTGATACAGCCTCTTCTTGGCCTTGTCCAATTTCGACGGCAAGGTATCCGCCGTCTTTTACAAAACGCCAGCCTTCACGAATGATAGGAATGTAAAACTCTAATCCCGAATCTCCTCCATGAAGGGCAATATGAGGTTCATGCAATACTTCTTGAGATAATGTGTTCATCTCTGCGGTGGTAATATATGGTGGGTTTGACACAAGCACATCAAATATACCTTCTAAGGATGTTAGTTCTTCACCAAATAGAGACTTACAAGCATCCAATACCGCACTAAATTCAGTACCTTTGCCTACTTTCACCTGTTCTAATAGTTGCTTTATATCACTTTCACAGAACCTTGAAACATCGGCTAATTCCAGAGATATGCGATTCTCCTCAGCTACTGCTAAAGCTTTGTTCGAAATATCTACACCTACACCAGTGGCATTGGGCAAATAATGCAATAGACTTAATAAAATGGTACCGGGACCTGTACATAAGTCTAAAACGCGTGGCGATGCATCCACATCATAAAGAGCTAGTATATCCTCAATTAATGTTTCCGTATCAGGACGTGGAATCAATACATGCTCGTTCACATGAAAGTCTAACCCCATAAATTCTTTATGCCCTGTAATAGCGGCTACGCTATACCCATTCGCACGCTGTACCACTAGAGGTCGATAGGCATCTAATTCAGCTTTGTCCAAAGGTCGATCAAAATTGACATATAAATACATGCGGTCACAGCCCAAACTATGAGAAAGCAGTACTTCCCCATCCAAGCGGCTTGATTCTATGCCTTTGGAGCGAAAATACTGCTCTGTCCATTGGAGCATGCGACTAATTGTCCATAACTCATTATCCATGTTGATTTGCCTCTTGCATTTTAGCGGCTTGTTCTGCTGTGATTAAAGCTTGGATTAATTCATCCATATCCCCATTTAATACAGCATTTAATTTGTATAAAGTTAAGTTAATGCGATGGTCTGTCACACGACCTTGTGGATAGTTGTACGTACGAATACGCTCGGAGCGATCCCCTGTACCCACTTGGCTTTTACGGTCTGCTGCCATAGCGGATGTCGCCTCTTGCTCTGCCTTATCTTGTAATTTAGCACGCAATACACGCATGGCTTTTTCACGGTTTTTCAACTGAGAACGCTCATCCTGACAAGCTACCACAATACCAGATGGTTTGTGTGTAATACGGACAGCTGACTCTGTTTTATTAATGTGCTGTCCACCTGCACCAGATGCACGGTACGTATCGATCTCTAAATCTTTTTCATTGATTTCGATATCGATGTCTTCTGCTTCTGGCAATACCGCAACAGTTACAGTAGACGTATGAATACGTCCAGAAGATTCTGTATCTGGCACACGTTGCACACGGTGTACGCCACTTTCAAATTTTAACTTAGAATATACACTGTCGCCTTCGATAGAGAATACGACCTCTTTGAAGCCTCCTAATTCAGGCTCGTTCGCATCGATGATGGTACATCTCCAGCCTTGTGTTTCTGCGTACTTTGTAAACATGCGGAATAAATCTCCTGCGAACAAAGCTGCTTCATCACCACCGGCACCGCCACGAATTTCGACGATAATATTTTTATCATCGTTCGGATCTTTTGGTAATAGCAAAATATGTAATTCTGCCTCTAATTCATCTCGACGAACTTTTAATTCATTCAATTCTTCTTGTGCCATAGCACGGAAGTCTTCATCTAGGCTTTTATCACCTAATACTTCTAAGGCTTCTTCAATGCCGGCTAAGACTTGTTTATATTGACGGAATGTGTTCACTGTATCCGTTAATGATGCATGTTGGCGAGTCAGTTTACGCCATTCTTCTTGGCGAGCAATCACATCTGGGTCAGAAATGCGCTGTTCCAAGTCTAAAAATTTATCTTCAATCACTTGCAGTTTATCTACTAACACGGTGACTCCTTTCTAATCTTCTTCGTAAGCATCTTCTTCACTAGGTCGCACAGATTGTAAGGCACGAATAGCCACTTCAATTTGGTCATCCTCTGGCTCTCTCGTAGTCATATATTGTAGGGCTAAACCAGGAGCAATGATGGCTTTCATGAGTGGATGCTGTGTCCGTCCAGCTAGGTGAATCAATTCATAGGAAATTCCAGCCACCACTGGCATCAAGGCTAATCTAGATACTATACGTTCCACTAAATTAGGCCAACCTAGAAATGCGAATACAATAATACTCACTACCATGACGAATAATAAGAAATTAGTACCGCAGCGTGCATGTAATCTAGAATGATTTCGCACATTTTCCACGGTTAATTCCATATCATTTTCATAGGTGTGTATTGTTTTATGCTCTGCCCCATGATACTGAAAGACACGCTTAATATCTGGAGTGAGTCCAATAGCAAAAATATATAATAAAAAAAGGATTAAACGAATAATTCCTTCATATAAATTCAATATCATATGATCTGTGCCTGCACCTGGCATAAATTTTGCCAACCATGTCGGTAAGGCGATAAATAATGCAGCTGCAATGAGTACAGATACAGCCATAGTGATGGCAATTTCTTTATTAGATACCTCTTCCTCTTCCTCTCCAGAGGCCTGTGCCGAAAAGGATAAGGCTTTCATACCAATCACTAAGGATTCAAATAAAGCTACTACTCCACGCAGAAATGGCAACTTTAATATGGGATACTTGTCTTGGATAGATTTCGTAGGTTCTTCTTTAACCGTGATGGTTCCATCTGGTTTTCGACAAGCTGTGGCCATAATCTTAGGACCACGCATCATAACCCCTTCAATGACGGCTTGTCCACCTACATATTTTTTTACTCGCTGTTGAGTCATAGGGTCTCCTGTAAAACAAATATAGGCAGAGCCTTAGCTCTGCCAATTAATTTGTATAGGTTATTTACGTAATTATTTGCCGTAACGTTTGTTAAATTGTTCGATACGACCGCGAGCTTTAGCCGCACGTTGTTGGCCTGTGAAGAATGGATGGCAGTTGGAGCAAACGTCCACGCGAAGATCACCTTTAACAGAACCAGTTTTGAATGTGTTTCCACAACCGCAAGTTACAGTTGCTTCCGCATAATTAGGATGAATTCCTTCTTTCATGTATATACACCTCTTTTCAACGTCTAAACTTTTCCTATAGATTATATCACGAATGCTATACTCTATGCAATACTAGGGACTGTGACTTATTCAGATTTTTCTGCTTCTAATTTTTTAGCCTCTGCTCGTTCTTGTTTTGCTTCTTCTAAAGCTTCTTCTAAATCTACAGAGTTTAAGATTTCTTTTAGTTCTAAAATTTCTTCTAATGTTAAGGTTACACCTTTTGTCATTTGTGAGTAATCTTCATCCCAAGCACGGATATCGAATTTAGGATTGTAACGTCCCCAACTTGTGCATGTTAGTTGCTTTTTCATGCCATCTTTATTTTCTGAAAGTGTACCTAGTACTTTATAAATTGAATAATTAACCACAGCCATGATTAGCCCTCCTCTACTTCTTTTGTTTCATCTGATAAGACAGTTGGTTCTGGCACAATATCTTTAGCCAATCCTACCAAAGCATTGGCCCAGTTTGTTTCAGCTTGCGTTTTTTCTGTTTCATATTGTTGTAATGAATTGGTAAAGCTTGTAGTAAATGTAGCTAGCGCCTCTTCTTTCACTACTTGACGACGACAACTACCCATTAATTGCAATAAGGCTGGTGTAGTAGTTACCATGGATGCTAATGTACGTACTACTTGTTTTCCTTCTTCACTGTTGAAATAGGTATACCACAAGAATGGTGCACTTGGATGATTAAAATACCAATGATATGCTACTGTATCATCTTGTAAAATTGATTGTTCCATTACTTCTTGTACAGTTGCATCTTCTGGAGAAGCACCTAATGGAATACCCTGTTTGTGTTCCAATGTAACCGATACATCGATACCTTTCATAGACACTCGTAAATAGTATCCTTCCAAGGCTTCAAACATGCGTTGCATATAGGTTGGAATCCGATAATCGCCATGCATGTATCCATCCTCACCCATAGTTGGATGCTTCGGATTCATACTTACTTGCACTCCATATAATGAAAGTCCATAATGAGCTAAGCTAAATGTTTCCATAGAGGCTAATACTTCATGCGGTAGTGGAATAAAGTTTGTTTGTTTGTATCCATCTTCAACAATTTCACAAATAGAAAGATCTACTTTTTTCACAGGACCTACTCCATAACGGAATTCATACGTTTGCAATGGAGCCCATTCTCGAACTACTTCTAAATGATTTTGAAGAATCATGAACTGCAAGGCTACTCGATTCATATTCAATTGATCTTGTACTGCAGACACTGGAATGAAGTAACGTACAGTGCCTTTTTCGCTTACATTATTCACACGAGCCGCCATTTCTTCTATCGTCGTTACTGGGGCTGTGAACATGCCGGATGTAGCTGCTACAATGTGGTCAAAGATGACATCTTCTGGCCATTCATTGATCACTGGTGCTAATGGATATAGACTACGGAATAGGTCATAGCAGCTTTCAGAGGCTGTATAAAACAGCAAACGATCTGTGGGAAGGGTTTGCATTATTTCTTCTGCAATGGCTGCATATTCCTCAAAATAGGCAAAGAGAATAATCCCCTCTGTATTCTTATGAAAGTCAATCACTTCTTGCATCGGTACAGACCACTGACGACCTGCAGACACGCCTTCATAATAACCTGTGGCACTGATGAAATCCATTAGCTCAACACTAAAAGAAATTCCATAAATTTCCTTGAATCCTGTTTCATCATATGGCAGGGGTCCAAACATATCTACTGTGGATGTTTGAGCAAGCTCAAATAGTTCTTTCGGTGTAATGCCCCACTCACGGACTTCACCACTTTGGGAAATGATTTGATCTAATACTCTAAATCTTGCTATTTCTTGTACGATAGCTGGTCCTGTAATACCTACTTTTGTAAAAGTCTCAATGAGACGTCTCATTTGTTCTGTCATATTATACCTTCCCCGCCGATTGGCATACATCATATAAAGGGCATTCGTCACATAATGGTTTTCGTGCTTTGCAAATCTTTCGGCCATGCCAGATCAGCCAATGATGTGCAGCACTCCAGTGTTCCATAGGAATTGCTTTTTTCAGTTTCTTTTCTACTTCGTCTGGTGTTTTACCCTTGGCAATACCTAACCGATTGGACACTCGGAACACATGAGTATCTACCGCAATGGCTGGCGTATCAAATAGTATGGATACTAATACATTGGCTGTTTTACGACCAACCCCTGGCAATGTGACTAAGGTATCAAAATCTCGGGGCACTTCACTATTGTATTGTTCCACTAAAATTTTGCATGTTTCATGAATATGTTTAGCTTTGGAACGATATAACCCGCAATCTTTAATGAGCGCCTCTAATCCAGGTATACCTAATTCATACATGTCTTTAGGATCGCTATATTTCGGAAAGAGTCGTTTTGTTACAATGTTGACTCGTTCGTCAGTACATTGTGCAGATAATGCTACCGCTACTAGTAATTCAAAAGGCGTAGTAAACTCTAGTGCCGGTTTTGCATCATGGTAGACTTCTCCCAATATTCGTATTTGCTCTGCCTTGATGGCTTTTGTGATTCGCATCGGAGCCTTCTCCTCTAAGATGAAAAAACTATATAAACTGTGTTATAATATAAATCTACAATGAATATCATCAGTTAGATACTTTCATCTAACACTAATATATAGTGTATCATACCACAAAGGGTGTGCGCTAACAAATAAGGAGATTATCTATGACAGAACAAGAAAAAAAAGATATGACTATGGAAGAAGCGTTAACACGCATTAATGCATTGGCAGCGAAAAAAAAATCTGGCCAAAGCTTAACAGAAGAAGAGTTAGCAGAAAAAAAAGATTTATATGAAGTGTATTTAGGTTTTATCCGTGCCCAAGTGGTACAACATTTGGAATCAATTGAGTTTGTAGATGCTGAACCTGACGCAGATACTGTGGAAGTTGATGTAGATTTAGACACAAAATATTTACGGAAGTCTCATTAAGATGGCCCAGTATACAAAGCAAGACCTACAGATTTTAGAAGAACCTTTTGTAGAAATTCGCAAGAAGGTAACTATCTTATTACGTATGGGCTGTTTGCTATCTGAAAATGGTGCTAATGCGAACCAAATTGTTCGTGATATGCGCCGTGCTGCAGCTTATATGGGCATCCCTAAAGACTATTTACATATTCATATTGCCTACTCTAATATTCTCATCAATATTCATGGTGAAAGTGAATGTATTACATCCTTCCGTAAGGTACAATATATGGGTGCCAATATGGAAGTTATTTCAGCTATCAGCGTATTAACTTGGACTGCTTTACTAAAAGTATATACATTAGATGAGTTTTCCCAAAAGTTAGAAGAAATTGCCAAAAACGATCCACCCTATTCCAATGCAACCTCTGCTGTGTTTGCAGGCTTTGCATGTGGTGCCTTTCCTATTTTATTTGGTGGCACCATCATCTCTGCTTGGATTACAACATTTTGCGCTCTCCTTGGCTTTATTGTCCTATTAATTTTGAAACGTTTCCAAATTAATGGCTATATCAGTATTGCCTCTGCTGCTGCAGTATCCTCTGGGTTAGCATTTCTATCCGGATGTGTTTTTGACTCTGCTGATGTCATCTATGCCATGATTGCTTGTACATTGTTCATGGTGCCCGGAATACCTCTCATCAATACAGTGGACGACTTGTTAAATAATCATATTTTGGCAGGTATCTCTAGGGCTGTACATACCCTACTCATCGTAGGAAGTATGACCGTTGGCATTAGTATGGCTCAATATTTTAATCATTCCTATGACTTCACCCATTTAAGCATTGTACCAGACAGTATTTCACCCGTTTTATTAGGAGCTGCTGTTGTGGGCGCTGCGGGCTATGCTGTTATGTTTTATACACCAAAACGACTATTACCATTAATAGGCATTGGTGGTCTTATCGCAATCTTAGTAAAAAACACACTTATATTACATCTAGGTTTTTCTGTATTCGGTGCTACTTTCATCGCAGCTGCTATGGTAAGTTTATTCTGTTTGAAAGCCGCTCGATATGCTAAAACATCTTCTCTTGTCTTAGCTATACCTTCAGCAATACCTCTCGTACCTGGTGTATTCATCTATAGATTTTTATATGCCATGTTACACATTAACTCATTGACTTCTACTACACTCGTAGAAGCGATTCAAAGTGGTGTTACCGCAATTCTTATCATTATATCCATTGGTGTGGGCGTAGCAATACCATCCATTTTGGCAGGCAAAGTATTAGACGCTCGAAAAGAAAAAAAATTAGAAAGTTTATTAGATAAACGGTATACATAAGAAAAGCATGTATCTTTTGACGCATTGTCATTGAGATACATGCTTTTTCTATAATCCATAATTAATAACGTGCATACTATGTTTAAGAATACATGTTGTTACCTAATGCAGACGTATTAATATGCTAGAAGTATAACCTCATTAAGGCAAACAAAAAAGGACTGAATGTATCAGTCCTTAGTATGTATTATAGATGTGCTTCTACAGCTGCTTTTAATTCTTCTAATGGAATGAAACCGATTTTGCGATCTACGATTTCACCATTTTTGAAGATAGCAAATGTAGGAAGAATTTCAATTTTGAAGAATTGTGCCAATTCAGGTTGTTCATCAGTGTTTACTTTTGTCAATGTCACTTTGTCACCCAATGCAGCAGCTAATTCATCATATACTGGCATCATGCGAACACAGTATCCACACCATGGTGCCCAGAAATCTACAACAGTTACTTTATCATTTGTTGCTACTACTTCTTTAAAATTTGCAGATGTTACATCAATAATTGCGCTCATGTAAGCCTCCTATTAAATTTGAATCAATACACAATCTTGAATCACTTCAAGACCTAACTCAGTTGCCTTTTT
The DNA here is from genome assembly GCF_003992015.1 of Veillonella sp. VA137. GTDB lineage: Bacteria > Bacillota > Negativicutes > Veillonellales > Veillonellaceae > F0422. The sequence goes on along the minus strand of NZ_RQVK01000007.1, from coordinate 61,790 downwards.
CACTACTGCCGGTTTATCCGCACCTGGTTGTAGCCAAACGGTCTTAACCCCTAACTCTTTACAACTATCTAGAGCTTCTAAACCAACTTTTTCTGGCACAACAAAGTCGACTACAGTAGGTACTACTGGCAACTCATGCAAGCTTGGATAGCATTGTATGCCATCGATAGATGTAATATTAGGATTCACTGGATACACTGTATATCCTTTATTCACAAGATGTTTGAAAATCTTATATCCGAACTTATCGGTTCTCGTTGTGGCACCTAAGACGGCCCACGTTTTTTCTTGGATCGCTGTTTCCATTGACATACGTATCACCTCATTACTGTACTATCATACCACAATATCGAAATTTGTCAATTTAATTGTATCTTGTTCTAATCGATTTTTCGGAATGTCAATTGCGAGTAACTCTGAAAGTGTAATTTTCTTGCAAATCGGTAGGTCTCCTATTGTGAGTAGTCCCGTTTCCAGTGCAAACCATGCCCACAGCCTCTCTGGTGTAGCTCCTTGGTTCTGCAGATCACGTATGGTGATACTTTGTTGCCGTTTAGACAGACGATACCCTTCTGCATCTACTAGCATAGGAACATGACCATATTGCAAAGCAGGAAGCCTCAAGGCTTGGGCCAGCGCAATTTGATGACCCGTCACAGGCAGTAAATCATTGCCTCGAATGACTTCTGTCACACCCATTTCATAATCATCAATGACCACCGCCAAATGATAGGCAATCATTCCATCCCATCGTTTTAACACGATATCATCACTACAAGATTGGATTTCATAATCTACCGCGCCTCGATATATATCCTGAAAGGATCCTCTTATATTCTTCATATGAAATCGCCATGAAGGAGATCTTTCACCTATAGTCGGCTCATGAGTTAAACAATATCCATCGTACACATGATGGGCTTCACTTTGATGAGGAGCGCTACTAATTTCCTGTAAGCGAGCTCGATTACAATAACATGGATATAACCGTTTTTGGTTACGTAATTCTTGTAAATATCTCTCGTATATATCCAAACGTTCGGATTGATACGTAGGTGCTTCGTCCCAAGTAAAACCAAGCCAAGATAAATCTTCTAGTATATGATCTGCATAGATTGCTTTAGATCGTTGTGTATCTACATCTTCTATGCGCACTATATATTCACCATCTTGACGTCGTGTGGACCAATACGAGAGGAAAACAACCCACAAATTCCCTACATGCATATGGCCTGTAGGGCTGGGGGCAAAACGACCTTTCATAGAAACCTCCTAAGCCTCTTCACTAAGATGTTCCCACCGCTCATAGAGAGCCTCTAACTGTGACGTTGTATTGGCTAACTCTTGAGATAATCGTTCATATTCTGCTATATCTCCTTGGATAGATGGGTCCTGTAGCTGTACCGTATACATTTTAACAGTCGCCTCATACCGTGCAATATCTGATTCTACTTTGGCTAATTCCTTTTCTAGCATAAAAAAATTCGTTTTCTTTTTAGGGGCTGTCACTGCTTCTGAATAGCTAGTATCTTGTTTCTCTGTTATAGCAGCCTCTAATATACCTTTATGTATCTCAGCATTAGAATCTGCACGCACTGCTGTATCTCTAGCATTGTCAGCCTTTCCTACTGTATTGCTGGACATATTGTTGCACTTCATCTGCTCCGCTTCTAATCGTTGTGCTGCTAACACAGATCGTTCCAACATTTTTTCTTTATAATACGAATAATTACCATGGAACTCTTCAATGCCACCATTATCTAAGACCACAATGCGTTTTGCCACAGCATCCAGCAAATATCTGTCATGAGAAATAATGAGCAATGTGCCCTCAAACTGTTGTAAGGCTTGCTCCACTGTTTCTCGTGTAGGGATGTCTAAATGATTTGTTGGTTCGTCGAGGATTAAGAAGTTACGACCTTCTAAAAATAACTGTAATAAGGCTACCCTTGCCCGTTCGCCACCTGATAAATCTCCTACTAACTTGAATACATCATTCCCTCTAAATTGAAAGGCACCTAATACGCTGCGAGCAGATTCTTCTGACATATCATAAGGAGCCATAATCTCTTGTAACACAGACCAACTAGGATGTAATTCTTCATGTTCTTGTGAGAAGTAGCCTGTCTGCACACGATTGCCTGTGATAATCGATCCATCAAGTGTATTAAGTTCCCCCATAATTGTTTTTACAAGAGTTGATTTTCCAGCTCCATTCGCACCAATTAAGCCTACCACATCTCCTCGACGTAAGGTCGTCGTAATATGGGTAGCCACTGGATGTTCTACATCATATCCAATGGACACATCTTCCACCATCAATACTCGGTCTGCACTCATTTCTGGCTTAGGAAAACTAAAGGTAAACTCTCTATCTTGATCTGGTGCCTCTAATCTCTCTAGTCTATCTAACTGTGATTGACGACCCCGTGCCATTTTAGATTTTATACCTGCTCGATATTTGTCAATATATTCTTCTGTTTTACGAATGTGTTCTTGTTGCTTTTCATAGGCGCGTTGATACGCCACTCGTTGCTGTTCTCGTTGTTTTAAGAACTGGCTATAATTACCTTTATAGGTATGTACTTTATGATGAGATAATTCCACTACTTCTGTCGCCACTTGATCTAAGAAATATCGGTCATGGCTAATAATAACAATGCCACCTTTGTAGGATTTTAAATATCCCTCTAACCACTCTAACATTAGCATATCTAAATGGTTAGTAGGCTCATCAAGAAATAAAAAGTCAGGACGACGCACCAAGGCTTTCGCCAAGTTAATACGCGTTTTTTGTCCCCCAGAAAATTCACTAGCTTTCTTCTTTAAATCTTCGTCATTAAATCCTAAACCATAAGCAATACGTTGGCTTTGTTTTTCATAATCATAGCCACCAAGCCATTCTAATCGCTCTTGTAAATAGGATAAACGACGCAAGTCTTGTTCTGTGGCATCTCGATTTTCTAATTCTGTCGTTAACGCTTGTAACTGAGATTCTAAGTGCTGTACATCAGCCCAAGCCGTTTGAATTTCTTCTTCTAAACTAGCATCACCTAAATTTACATCTTGTTGTAAATAACCAATGGTGATACTGCTGTCTTTCACAATGATGCCCGCATCATGTTCTTCTATGCCTAGTATGCATTTCATTAGCGTCGATTTGCCTGCTCCATTAGGACCAACTAAAGCAAGTCTCTCTCCTTGTTGTATAGTAAAGGATACATTCGAAAAAATTTCTCGTACCCCAAAGGATTTCCCTAATTTTTCTATTCGGATTTGTTCCAAAATACTGCTCCTATCCTGTTTGTATCTATATTAGTTATGCATAGATATTACAAGTAAATCCTATCTCTGACATACTAGTTTCCATCTTAGAAAATATATTCTTACAGATAGGCTATAAACTTTGTAATACGTCTTGTAAATGATTAAGTATCGCTTGTTCAAACTTATCTATGGTTGTGGCATCTAAGTCATGTGTAATTCCTGGATAGCCTTGTTGTCTAGTTTCTCCAAAAAATTCATCTCGGAATGTATTGTAAAATAAGACGACTCCTGTTTCCTCATTATCTTTGATATAGGTACCAATGACATAAGACCCATTGATCATATCTAAGGCTGTACGAGGCGTTACATCTAAATGATATCCTTCCACCGTTTGTGGTAATACCTCTGTATAATTCCACTGTGGTATACCCTTCTTCTTATATTCGTAGACAAAGCCCTCTTGTGGTTCTAGGAACCGTTTCGTTATCGATACTTTGTAGTTAGCTTTCAAATTGTCCATAAAAGGCGCTAATGACTCGCGAACGAATGCAATGTCTACAAAGTCTACCAAAGGCACCGTAATGCGCACCATGTAATCTCCTACTTCTTTATCATAGAGGACCCACCACCGCCAATTGGCATCATTTATATAATAAAATAAGCTATATACTGTAGATGATAGGGCTTTTTTCTCCACCACGAGTTGAAAGTCACCCAAGGTAGGTTCTAACCAAGATACGTCAAGTTCCTCACATTCTTTTATTATTGCATCCATACTATTTACCTTTATCGTAATTGACTATACAATGCTTGATACTGTGCTTCATGCGCCATCACGCGTTTCACGTAATCTTTTGTTTCTGGAAATGGAATTTTGTCTATATCAGCGAAATTATCATCCCAACCATAGGTTTGCATCCATTCCTCTACATGACCACGCCCTGCATTGTACGCCGCCAATGCCAAGATTTCATTGCCTTTAAACTCATCTAATAAATGCGATAGATACCAAGTTCCCAGTTGGATATTCGTATGTGGTTCTTTGATATCTTGGTCTGATATACTAGGCTGGTTTAATTGTTCCCCTATCCAATGGGCTGTTTCTGGCATCAACTGCATTAACCCTAAGGCACCTGGCAAAGATTTTGCGTTTGTATCAAATTTACTTTCTGTATAAATAACAGCAGCTACCATAGATGGTCTAACATGATACGTTCCTGAATATTTTAATACAGTGCTTTCATACACTAACGGATATGCATATTGTCTTGCTAAATAGGGTTGTCCATATTGCACATAATAGGCTGTCAGGACCACGATTAGCCACGCAAATGCTGTGGATACTCTCATAGTTCCTCCTTATGAAAGTGGATTTTCGCCGTTTTCCACAATTTTCGTAATTGTTTTTCTAACTGTTTCATAGTCCCTGAATTATCAATAATTACTGTGCTCAATGCACGCTTTTCATCTAAACTCATTTGGCTGTGGATTCTATCTAATGCTTCTTGTTCAGAATAACCATTGCGTTTCATCAGCCGTTCTAACTGAGTAGCAGGATTCACATAGACCAACCAAATCTCATCCATCTGCGTATGCCAATCTGTTTCAAACATCAATGGTATATCATAGATAATAGCTTGTTTTCCTTTTGCTTCCCACTCTTCTGTCAATTCTTGTATACGATGTCTAATGTGAGGTTGCAATATAGAATTGATAGTTTCTAAGGCTTTTGAATCAGAAAATACAAGGCTACCAATATAAGCTCGATTTAATGTGCCATCTTCTAGCACTGTATTAGGTCCAAAAGCCTGTATCAATTCCTGTAAACCTGGCGTTCCTGGCTCAACAACTTCTCTAGCCACTACATCTGCATCAATATAGGGAACACCTTTTTTTTGTAACCATCGTAACACTGTACTTTTACCAGAGGCAATGCCTCCTGTGAGTCCGATTTTATACATATTTACACCCCACATTTGATTCTACTCATACTTAACTATTCTATACACAAACGATAGCATCGAAATTATAAAAGCCTACTATTTTACATCTGCCCAGTTCTGTGCACTGTGCACATCTACCTGCAATGGCACTCGTAATGTCACTACTTGTTCCATGCAATTACGCAACAGAGTTTCTACTTGCTCTTGTTCCGATTCTACTACTTCTAGCACTAGTTCATCATGTACCTGTAATAAAATACGGGATTGCAAGTTTTGCTCTTCTAGCGCTTGTTCTACTTGGTTCATGGCTAACTTAATAATGTCTGCTGCTGTCCCTTGAATTGGCGTATTCATAGCTGTACGCTCCGCAAAGGATCGACGGTTAAAGTTACGGCTATTAATATCAGGCAATGGGCGAACACGGCCAAACATAGTGCGTACAGATCCAGTTTCATGGGCTTCTTGCACCATGCGGTCCATGTACCCTTTAATTTGTGGATAACGACTGAAATATAACTCAATATATTCTTTTGCTTCTGCTCTCGTAATACCTAAGTCACGAGACAAGCCAAAGTCACTTATACCATAAATAATACCGAAGTTGATAGCCTTTGCATGAGACCGTTCTAGTGGTGTTACCTCTTCTAGGGATTTACCCAACACTTCTGCTGCTGTAAAACGATGAATATCTTCACCATTTTGGAACGCTTGAATCAACGCTGGATCCTCAGACAAATGCGCTAAAATGCGCAATTCAATTTGAGAATAATCGGCGCTGACTAACATATCATATCCATCATGAGGTTTAAATAAAGCTCGAATTTCTCGGCCTTTTTCACTGCGTACAGGAATATTTTGCAAATTCGGATCGGAACTACTTAAACGACCAGTAGCTGTTACCATTTGATTAAAAGAAGTATGAATCCGGTTAGTATGAGGATTCACAAGTCCTTCAAACCCTTCTAAGTAGGTAGATACCAATTTTACCACTGACCGATAGGCCAGAATTTGTTCTACAATTTCATGGTCATTTCTAAGCATATCTAGGACTTCCGCATCCGTAGAATAACCTGTTTTTGTTTTCTTAATCACTGGCAATTGTAATTTTTCAAACAAGATAACACCCAATTGTTTTGGCGAATTAATGTTGAAAGTTTCTCCAGCCAATGTAAATATCTTGTTTTGTAGTTCACTAACCTCTACTTTGAAGCGTTCCAATGTAGTGTGTAATTGGTCTACATCCATGTAAATGCCATTTTTTTCTAGTACACATAGAGTACGTAATAATGGTAGTTCAATATCTCTATATAGGTCCCATACACCAGCAGTCTCCATCTCTTCCGTAGCCTTCTCGTGCATATGGTATAAAGCTTGTGCTTGTAGAGCCCACTCTGTTTCATTTTCCGTAGCAGGAATAGAAGATTGTCCAAAACGTTCGCATAAATAAGTCATACCATAGTTTGCTCGTGTAGGATCGAGTAAATACGCCATTAATGTGAGATCTTTGATATGAACAGTTTCTTCTTTCAAAATTGAAATACGACCTGTTGTTTCAGTACCTAACACTTCAAATAACAACTTTGCATTATCTGTAACAAGTTCCTTAGCCCCTTCAAAGACTGTTTCCACATGTGCTACATCTACAAATCCATTCACAACTAATTGGGTATCTCCATTATATAGATATAAGGCTTCTATCGTCCTAAATGGATGTGTTCCCGCTTCTTTCAAGACAAGGCTAATCACTTTATCTTCATAAAATTCTCGTGGCACTTCCGTGACATGCGTTAATTCAATTTCTTCTACTGGTGGAGCTAAGAATTGATCGAATAAAGTTCCTTCTTCTGCCACACCCATCGCTTTTAGTAGTCTTGGTGTTACTGCGTGAAAACCTAACTTTTCAAATAAGGGTGTCACTTCACTACGATGTACTACAGGAACAAATTGCTCTAGTTCATAAGGCATATCCATATCTGTTTTGATGGTAGCTAGTTGATGCGAAATAAACGCTAAGTCTTTGTTGTCTACTAATCGTTCTTTCAGTTTTCCTTTTTGTTCCTCAATATGCTCATACACGCCCTCTAACGTACCATATTGATTCAATAGTTTAAGGGCTGTTTTTTCACCAACACCAGGCACACCTGGGATATTATCCGAAGAATCTCCCATAAGAGATTTCATTTCAATAACCATTTGAGGGCCATAGCCATACAGTTCTTCCATATTAGCCATAGTCACATGAAGCATATCAGTGATGCCTTTTTTTGTTAAAAATACACTAGTATACTCATCGACTAGTTGCAGATTATCTCTATCACCAGTAATGATATGAACAGCAAGGTCTGAAGATCCCCATTTTTTACTCAACGAGCCAATGATATCATCGCCTTCAAATCCTTCTTCTTCAATGACAATGATACCTAAGGATTCTAAGACTTCACGGATCAAGTTAAATTGTGGGCGCAATTCATCTGGTGCACTTTGACGTGTACCTTTATAGTCTTCGTAAATATCCATACGGAATGTTTGTTTACCTTTATCAAAGGCAACTGCAATATAATCAGGATTGATTTCTTCATACAATTTTGTAAGCATTGTTAAGAATCCATACACCGCATTGGTAGGAACTCCTAGAGCATTTTGCAGTGGTGGAAGTGCAAAAAATGCACGATATAATAAACTACTGCCATCTATAACCATTAATTTTTTCATATTAGCATCTCCTATTAATAGATTTATGTATCATTAATTATATCATATTTCCTGCTCTCATGAGTGATGAAAATAGAGGTTATTCCTATATGAACCCTTGCTATATAAGCCAATATTCCTTAGAGTAAATATAAAAATAGTTGCAAAACTGTACGCCCTATGATATACTACTTTAGTAATAATACAGTAAATCACAAGGAGGTGACTCAATTGCCAAATATTAAATCCAGTATTAGAAGCGTAAAAACGGATGCTGAACGTCGTGCGAAAAACTCTGCTGTAAAATCTCAAATTCGTACAGCTACTCGTAAGACTGTAGAAGCTGCTCAAGCAGGCGCTGTAGAAGAAGCTAAAAAAGCACTAGTTCATGCTACAAGCGTAATTGATAAAGCAGCCTCCAAAGGCGTTCTTCATAAAAATACTGCAGCTCGCAAAAAATCCAATTTAGCAGCTAAAGTAAATGCTCTATAATGAACTCTGAAAGAGGGTTAACAAGGAGAAATACCATTTCTCTTAGTTAACCCTCTTTTTTATATATCATCTCTATGTTCTAGATCCGCCGTAAGATACTAATATGTATGCATGTATCTACTGATTCTAGTATTCCTCTATAAAAATTATCAAGGCAAACATAACAAAAGGAGCTACTCTCATAGCTCCCCTCGTCGCATTCGTTCAAGCTTTTCCGCCACATCCCCATCAATATGTGCACCTAATTCATTACGTTGTAATGTCATAGCATCTCGTCTATGATGCCCTGTATAGCGTTTACGTTCTTCTTGTTTAGCTAAGTCAATTTGATGACGTAATTCACGTGCTGATATGCGTAATCCTCCAAATCCTAAAATTTGACTTTGTTCTTCCCCATCACTTGTTACGACGTAGATTGTCTTATATTGACCCTTTTTACTAAAGACTTCACGCTCAATATAAGCATCTGCCGTCTCATGGGTACCTGTAAAGACTTCAATGAAATCTGCAGATATACGCTGTTCATCTGCTGTAAAAGGTGCGTGCTTACCATCAAATACAAGAATAATTTTATATCCCTTATAGGTCCCATAATTGAGTAATCTATGACGTAATTCTAATCGGGCATGTTCTAAAGACTCCTTGCTGAGTGATTTCAAGTCAGACCAATCAAATATAACATTATAGCCATCTACAATTAAAATATCTTTTTTCATAGTATACCTATTATCGTTGACGTCTCGCTTCATATAAAAGGACCGCTGCCGCTACAGAAGCATTTAATGAGTTAATTGTCCCAAACATCGGAATCGTTACCAACACATCACACAATTCCTTGGTCAACCGACTTAGACCTTTTCCCTCATTACCAATGACCAATACAATAGGACCTGTCATATTCACATCATACATCACAGTCCCATCCATATGAGCCCCCATCACCCAGAAGCCTTGTGCTTTCAATTGCTCAATGGTCTGTGCTACATTACCAATTTGTACCAATGGAATCGATTCTACAGCTCCTGCAGATGTTTTGCTAACCGTTGCATTAATAGGCGCATTATGACGTTTAGGAATCAGTACCGCCGTAGCACCTACACATTCAGCTGTACGAATGATAGCACCCATATTATGAGGATCTTCCACACCATCCGTTAAAATTAACAACGGATGTTCTTCCGTGCATGCCAGCAACACATCTTGTAACTCTTGGAACTTCACCGCATTCACCAAGGCTACCACACCTTGATTCGGCACATCACTAGTATACTTCTGTAAATCCCGTTCCTTCACGCGACGAACCTCGATACCCTTAGACTTTGCCAAACCCAATATCTCTGAAAGCGAACCACCTTGCTTACCTTCTGCCACTAAAATACGATGAATCCCACGATCAGACTTCAGCGCTTCACGCACAGCATTACGACCCACAATAAACGTATCCATGAAAACCTCAAACTTTCCTGAAAGCAAACCTAACAATACGCAGTAACATCTTACTAAACATATTGCGATTCACATTACTAAGCATACTAACTACAAATAGTATCTATACATACATTCTAAACATATTAATATGAAAAGTACATCTTTTATATTATCAAGTTCAATATAACAGCTTAGAAACCACTAAGCTGTTACTCTATTATACCACTAAAACAAGACAACTCCCAACATAACACATGAGCATTCCACTGTAACGTTGTTACCATATATACTTTTAGAGTAATACGCCATAGAATTCCATAAAGATATATTGTATCTGCTATAAGAAGTCTATGGTTTTTTGATGATTAGTCGAAAACCTAGAAGAACGCCACATGTTCCGGAGCAAACCTACCGTAGAATCAGTTTGTGGAAGAATGTGTGGCGCACTTCCCTCTCCTCTGAGCACCATCCGCCGAAACGTTGTCACCTTATATACTTTTAGAGAAATACGCCATAGACTTCCATGAAGATATATTTGTATCTGCTATAAGAAGTCTGTGGCTTTCTGATAATTAGCCGAAGACCTAGAAGAGCACGGCGTGTTCCTGAAGAAACATCATGAAATGCCGTTTCTGAAGGAATATGCCGTGCTCTTCCATTCCAAAGATTAAGAAAACGCCACAGACTTCAATGCATAGCATTTGATAGAAGCCTATGGCGTATTTATATTCATACTACATACGTGACAACGTTTCAGCAAAAGCGAATTCCATGAGAGTAGTAAGTCTCTCTTCATCCCCCTTGCGATAGGTATACCCCAACAATGCCTCAAAGGCTGTACTCATGCGGTATTCCTGTACACTAGCACTTTTGGGTACATGCACATTACTATTCCGAGCCCGTTTTGCCACTAATAACTCTTCCTCTGTCAGAGTTGGCTCTAAGGCCTGTAATACTTTCGCCTGTGCTTTTGCATTGATAAATGACGTCACTACATCATGAAGTATTTGTGTTTTTGTAATGCCCGTTTCTACTACACGATTTCTAATAAATAAGGTATATACACCATCTCCAATATAAGCAAGCATAAGAGAGTCCTCTAAAGGACCCTCTCCATTTGCTTCTACTTTCACTGAAGATTTTAATTTATCAATCGCCATAGATCGTAGCTGTTTATATCGATTAAAGTTCACGTTTTTTCCACCGTGCCCCTTGTGGGGAATCTTCGATGACAATTCCAATATTGGCCAATTCATCACGAATGGAGTCTGCAATGCCCCATTGTTTTTGGTCACGTGCACATTGACGAATATTCAAGATGACTTCCATTAATTGATTATATTCTTCGTTGCTAGTTTCTTGACCTTTCCAGCCATCTTCTAGCAATCCAAGAATATCTAACATCAATTTGAAGATTTCTTTCACTTCCCCAATAGTACTATGGCATACAGTGCCATCACAGCTTTGAACAGATTGGTAATAGATGTTAATTTCTTTTGCCAAACCATAGATTGGTGCTGTTGCTAGCGCTGTATTGAAATCATCGCTCATAGCTGCTTCAAACTCTTCTTTATAGTTACGAGCATTTTTCAATAATTCTGCTGCTTCCAGTTCACACAATCCTTCTGGACGACTTTCTAAGTACAGTAAGTTGTCAATCACGGTTTGGAATCGTTCAATAGCCTTAGTCGCTTCATCTAAGCGTTCATCACTAAAGTCCAATGGACTACGATAATGTGTGCTCAACAAGAAGAAACGCAATGCATCTGCACTATATTGTTCTAAAATATCTTTCACCAAGAAGAAATTGTTCAAGGATTTACTCATTTTTTCTTGATTAATCGTAATGAAACCATTGTGTACCCAATAACGTACGGCTGGATGGTGTTCAGAGCATCCTTCAGATTGGGCAATTTCATTTTCATGATGAGGGAAAATTAAGTCAGATCCACCGCCATGGAAGTCAAACTCTTCGCCCAAATATTTTTGACTCATGGCGGAACATTCAATGTGCCAACCTGGTCGGCCTTGCCCCCAAGGGCTTTCCCAGAATGGTTCGCCTGGTTTTGCCGCTTTCCATAAGGCAAAGTCCATTGGATTTTCCTTACGGTCATCTACATCTACACGAGCACCAGCTTCCATATCGTCTAAAGTACGACCAGATAGTTTACCATAATGCTCAAATTTCTCTACACGATAGTACACATCACCATCTACTGCATAGGCATATCCATTGTCAATCAATGTAGAAACCATGGCAATGATTTCTTCCATATGCGTAGATACGCGAGGATATACATCAGCACGACGCACATGTAAGGCATCCATTACATCATAGTATGCATCAATATAGCGATTGGAAATTACATTCCATGCTACCCCTTCACCATTAGATGTATTGATGATTTTGTCATCCACATCTGTAAAGTTTTGGATATATGTTACTTTATAGCCTACATGGCTTAAATAGCGACGAATGGTGTCCCAAGTCACGAAAGGGCGTGCATTACCAATATGAGGATGATTATATGGTGTTACTCCACATACATAGATGCTAACTTCCCCCTCTTTTACAGGTTGGAATACTGATTTTTCACGAGTCATCGTGTTGAAAACGGTCAGTTCTCTCATTAGAAATAGCCTCCTTGTATGCGCTTAGCCTAAACGGCGAAGCACTTTCTCTTTTCCAAATAAGGTAATAATATAATTCAAATCAGGACCGTGCATTTGACCTGTGGTAGCAATGCGAATTGGCATAAATACAAATTTGCCTTTTAATCCTGTTTCTTTCATAATCGCTTTGATTGCTGCTTTGACAGCATCTGGGGTAATCTCATCCATAGCTTCAATTTTTTCTTTGAAAGCCCCAATTACTGTTGAATACGATTCTTCTGCTTTCACAGCTGCAATCTCTTCTGCATGTTCTGCATCTTCTAGGATATCATCTTGGAAGAACATATTTACTTCATCTACGATTTGAGCACCATAACTAATATGGTCTTTCACGCAAGTACAAAGCATTGTGAGCCATGCTTGTTCCTCTATAGATGGACTTTCACTAGCGTAGCCAGCTTTCACCAAATGAGGCAAACATAATTCATACAATGCTTCTGGTGTCAATTGTTTCATGTAATTGAAGTTAATATAATTCAATTTATCAATGTCAAAAACAGCAGGGTTTTTCGCTACGCGATCCATAGAGAATTTTTGACACAACTCTTCCTTAGTGAATAGTTCTTCCTCACCTTCAGGAGCCCAGCCAAGTAAGGCTAAGAAGTTCACAATCGCTTCTGGTAAGTATCCCAACTCACGGTATTGTTCAACAGAGGTAGCACCATGTCGTTTACTCATTTTTTTGCCATCTTTACCCATGATCAAGGAAATATGACCAAATGTTGGTACATCCCAACCTAAAGCTTTATAGATCACGATTTGACGTGGTGTGTTCGATAAATGTTCTTCTGCACGGATAACGTGAGAAATACCCATAGTGTGATCGTCCACCACAACCGCATAGTTATAGACAGGAATACCGTCGGATTTTACGATAACGAAATCTCCAATACCATTAGAATCAAAGGATACATGACCACGAACCATATCGTCAAAAGCTACTGTTTCGTGCAATGGAACACGTAAACGGATGGTTGGTTTACGTCCTTCTGCTTTGTAAGCAGCCTTTTGTTCTTCTGTTAAATGATGGCAATGACCATTATATTTTGGAGTTTCACCAAGACCTAATTGCTCTTCCCGAACGGAATCTAATTCTTCTTGGGAACAATAGCATTCGTAAGCATGACCAGATTCTAATAATTGTTTCGTCACTTGGTCATAAATATCTAAGCGTTCTGTTTGACGATATGGTCCTGCTTCACCCCCTACGTCAACGCCTTCATCCCAGTCCATCCCAAGCCATTTAAGAGCAGCCTTAATATTTTCTTCGCTTTCACGAGTAGAACGAGCTTGGTCTGTATCTTCCACGCGCAATAAGAATGTACCTTGCTCTTTACGAGCTAATAAATAGTTAAATAATGCGGAGCGAGCTCCACCAATATGAAATGGACCGGTTGGACTCGGTGCAAAACGAACTTTCATGAGTTATAACTCCTCTCTTTCATACATTGAAACAACAGCTTGTGCGGCTATACCTTCTGTTCTTCCCAAGGCACCTAACCCTTCATTTGTCGTTGCTTTAATACTAATTCTACTAAGCGGGATACCTAAATCCACACTTAGATTTTCTTTCATTTTTTCGATATGAGGCTTCAATTTAGGAGCTTCTGCAATGACCATGATATCTGCATTGTAGATTCCAAAATTTGAGTCCTTTAATAATTGTACCACTTTTTCTAATAATAGCCTACTAGAAATCCCTTTGAAAGCATCATCTTCTGGAGGAAAATAATACCCAATGTCTCGCATACCTGCAGCACCTAGCATTGCATCCATAAGAGCATGAATCAACACATCCGCATCAGAATGCCCATCAGGACCAATAGGGCTATCGATTGATACTCCTCCTAATACACAAGGTCGTCCCTCTTTGAAACGGTGGATATCATAACCATAACCAATTCGCATCATCGGTTCCACTCCTAAATACTTCTTAGCAATCGCCACATCTTCAGGGACCGTTAATTTAATATTTTTTCTGTCCCCTTCTACGATATGTACTGGCTTTCCTTGAAACTCTACTAAGGATACATCATCGGTTCCTTTATATCTGTGTTCTTCCGCATAGACATAAGCATCTAATAAAACAGCTGTTTGAAACCCTTGTGGTGTTTGCATTCTATATAATTCAGAACGTAGTAACGTTTCTTCTACATATCCCTCAGCATTCACACGTTTTATCGTATCTACCACAGGGATGGCGGGCACCGCAGCTCCATATGCTTTAGCTCCCTCAACTACTCGATGAACTAACTCTTTCTTCGCCAATGGTCTTGCTCCGTCATGAACAAGTATGATTTCTGCTTCATTTGCTACCTGTGAAAGTCCAGCTGCTACAGAGTCTTGTCGTTCTGCTCCACCAATCACATATTGCACCATCCACGGTACCTGCATAGCTTCCACTTGTTCTTGAATAGAAAATTGAGCTTGTTCCGATACAACCACAATGACTTCTTCTAAACCTTCCCATTGTTTCATATGATGTAAATTCCATTGTAGCACTGTATACTGTCCCAATGGCATACATACTTTATTATCTGTATAGCCCATTCGGCGCCCTGCACCTGCCGCTAATAAGATACAACTAATCATGGTACTCCCTTTCTAGGAATTTGATTCCTCTACACGGGCAAAAATCATTCGTCCCGCACTAGTTTGTAAGACAGAGGTAACTACAACATTTACCGTTTGATCCACATAGTCTACACCATTTTCCACAACAATCATAGTACCATCATCTAAATAAGCAACTCCTTGATGTGGTTCTTTACCAGCTTTCATAATGCGTACTTGTAAGGTTTCACCGCTCATCATTTTCGGCTTGATCGCATTCGCTAAATCATTTAGGTTCAACACCTCAACACCTTGCAAGGTAGCTATTTTATTAAGATTAAAATCATTAGTTATCAGTTTCCAATGTTTATCCATACTAAGGCGAATCAATTTCAAATCTACTTCTGACAGATCTTCATAGTCAACATCAATGATTTCCATAGATTCTTTTAATTTTTCACGCATTGTCTGTAGTAAGTCAAGCCCTCGTCTACCTCTATTCCGTTTCATAGTATCCGCAGAATCAGACAGTTTTTGCAATTCTTCTAGAACAAATACAGGTACTATGAAAGGACCTTCTAAAAATCCTGTATTTACAATATCTAAAATTCGACCATCAATGACCACCGATGTATCTAAGACCTTAGCAGAACAAGTTTGAGGTGGGGCATTTTTATCTTTTGATTCTTTAGGTGATCTACCCTTATTGAGTAATCCTCTAAATGTATAAGATACCATGGCTTTATATAAGTCAGGCCCCTTATCCATGCCCAAACGAATCCCTATATATCCCAATACAGCACTGAGCACGATAGGTAAGTATGAGCCAATAATTGGAACACGTTCAAAAGCCATACCAATTAAATTAGCAATAATGAGTCCAAATAATAATCCGATCGTGCCAGCTACTAGTTGTTGACTAGGAACTCGACTTAAAATACGTTCAATTTGTTTTGCTACGCTTAAGCCCAAGCGTAAAATATACTGGGACACTAAATAACCGATAAAAGCAGCTAATAAGATACTTAGGGTATAGTACAATATCATAATTACAGATATCCCAAATACGCCCATTTGTAGCATCTTTTCATCCCATATAGGTACCATAAGCGTTGATAGTGCGTCTGCTCCGACGTACCCCATACTACCAAATAAGATAGCAATAGCATAGCGTAATAAATTATAGATCATATGGTCACCTCCTCCTTTTTATAAAAGTATAATATACCTATCTGTGATTCTCATGAATGAATCATAATAAGAACTCAGCAAATAGGTTTAGAATATACTTTTCATTACTTCTTGAATACTGGTAACGCCTTTTATAGAGATACCGTCTTGTATTCCTTTTAATTGTTTTACATTTCCAGCAGGGATAATAAATTGTTTAAATCCAAGTTTTTTTGCTTCTCCTATCCGTTGTTCTATGCGTGGAATACTACGAATATTGCCGGTCAATCCTACTTCACCTAAGATCACCATATCTGGAGGTACTGGCTTGTTTTTTAAATTAGAGATAATCGCCACTGCCATCGCTAAATCACATGCCGGTTCATTAATTTTTAAGCCCCCAATGATAGTGACATACACATCTTTGTTACCTAATGTAAAGCCACAACGTTTTTCTAATACGGCTAGGAGCAAAATCAGCTTATTTAAATCATACCCAATGGCTGTTCTCCGTGGCATACCAAAGGCAGTGGATACCACTAAGCTCTGTACTTCTACTAAGATAGGTCGTACTCCTTCTAAGTAAGCCATGATGGCAGAACCCGTCTCTTCTTCTGACCGCTCTGCTAATAGAGTCGCTGATGGGTTGAGGAGTTCTCCTAACCCTTCTTCTTCCATGGTAAATAATCCTGATTCCGAAGTCGATCCGAAGCGGTTTTTAATACCTCGTAAAATACGAAATTGATAGGACCGTTCTCCTTCAAAATACAATACTACGTCCACCATATGCTCTAGCATACGAGGACCTGCAATAGTACCATCTTTGGTAACATGACCAATAATAATCACTGGAATATCTTGATCTTTTGCAAAGCGTAGCAATCTAGCCGTACATTCACGAACTTGACTGACACTCCCCGGTGCAGATTCTACAGAACCTACATACATAGTTTGGATAGAGTCAATCACAAGTAGCATTGGTTGACTTCGTTTCGCCTCATTCAATATGGTATCTAAATTAGTTTCTGCCTGCACTAACAGATTGGAAGAGTTGATGCCTAGTCGATGCGCTCTTAATTTTAACTGCATATCTGATTCTTCTCCAGATGCATACAGAACCTTACCAGACTCTTCTGCAATACGACCAGATACTTGCAATAGTAAGGTAGACTTACCAATACCCGGATCCCCACCTAGCAAGATTAACGCACCAGGTACAATACCCCCGCCAAGAACACGATCAATTTCTCCATATCCGGAAGTAATTCGGGCAATAGCGCCTACCTCAATCTCTGTCAAAGCCTTCGGCTTATTATCTTCATCTTGAACCGGTCGATACGACGCTACATGTTTTGTTTTAACTTCCGGTTGCAGTTCTTCTTCTACTGCCGTATTCCAAGCACCACATGCCGTACAACGGCCAAACCATTTCGATGATTCATTTCCACACTCTGAGCAGAAAAAAACTGTTTTCTTTTTTGCCATATATACCCTTTCTTACAAAAATAATGCGCGTCACTGAAAAGAAACGCGCACTACTCTTTGGGCAACACCGTTTATTTCGTACCGAAAATACGATCTCCCGCATCACCAAGACCAGGTAGAATATATCCATGGTCATTTAATTTTTCATCTAATGCAGCTACATAGATGCGTACGTCAGGATGCGCTTTGTTCACAACTTCTACACCTTCTGGGGCTGCTACTAGACACATTAATTGAATTTCTTTAGCACCTTTTTCTTTCAATAAAGAAATCGCGGCAGCTGCACTACCACCTGTGGCTAGCATTGGATCTGTCACAATAATGCGACGATCAGCCAAGTCAGATGGTAATTTGCAATAGTACTCTATTGGCTTTAATGTTTCTGGGTCACGATACATACCTACATGGCCTACTTTTGCCATTGGCATTAATTCTAACAAACCATTCACCATACCAAGGCCTGCCCGAAGGATGGGAACGATACCCAACTTTTTACCAGCAATTTGTTTACCGATAGCTTTCACCAATGGAGTTTGTACTTCTACATCTTCTAATGGTAAATCACGTGTAATTTCATAACCCATTAACAAAGCAATTTCTTCTAATAATTGGCGGAAATCTTTTGTACCAGTTTCTACGGAGCGAATCAACGTTACTTTATGTTGAATCAAAGGATGTGTCATTACATTTACGTTCATTTTACTTACTTCCTTTTTATTAATTACGCATACATTGGGTATTTTTCACAAAGTGCTGCTACACGTTGTTTAGCCTCTGCTAATACAGCAGTATCTTCTGGTTGTTTCAATACTGAAGAAATAATACTTGCAATTTCTTTCATATCTTCTGCGTTCAAACCTCTAGTTGTTAATGCTGGTGTACCTAGACGGATACCAGATGTAACAAATGGGCTTTCTGGATCAAATGGGATTGTATTTTTGTTACATGTAATGCCCACTTCATCCAACACATGCTCAGCCACTTTACCAGTTAAACCAACAGTACGTAAGTCGACCAATAATACATGTGTATCAGTGCCACCAGATACGATAGTAAAGCCTTCTTGTTGTAATGCTTCAGCTAATGTTTGGGCATTTACAATGACTTGTTTTGCATATTCCTTAAATTCTGGTTGTAAAGCTTCACCAAATGCTACTGCTTTAGCAGCGATGACATGCATCAAAGGACCACCTTGAATACCAGGGAAAATAGATTTATCAATGGCTTTTGCATATTCTTCTTTACACATAATCATGCCACCACGTGGTCCTCGCAATGTTTTATGTGTAGTAGTAGTTACAATATCAGCATACTCCACAGGGTTTGGATGCAATCCTGCTGCCACTAATCCAGCAAAATGTGCCATATCTACCATGAAAATAGCTCCTACTTCATGAGCAATATCCGCCATTGTTTTGAAGTCGATTTGACGGGAGTAGGCGCTGCCACCACCGATAATCATTTTAGGCTTATGTTCTTGCGCAATTTTACGCATTTCTTCGTAATCAATTCGTCCAGTTTCAGCATCTACACCGTAAGGAATGATGTTGAAATATTTACCAGATACATTCACTGGAGATCCATGTGTTAAATGTCCACCATGGGATAAATTCATACCCATAATAGTGTCACCTGGCTCTAATAACGCAAAATATACGCCAAAGTTAGCTTGAGAACCAGAATGAGGTTGTACATTCACATGTTCTGCGCCGAACAGTTGTTTCGCTCTTTCAATAGCCAACTCTTCTACCATGTCGACATATTCACATCCACCGTAATAGCGTTTATGTGGATATCCTTCTGCGTATTTATTTGTCAATACGCTACCTTGTGCTTCCATCACAGCTTGAGACACAAAGTTTTCCGATGCAATCATTTCTAATTTGTTGCGTTGACGACCCAACTCTAGTTCAATCATTTCTTGAACTTTTGGGTCTTGCTGTTTTACATAGCTCATGGTAACCTCCTGTGAAAGAAACATTTCAATCTATCCTTTATTATAGTAATAATCCCCACCTTTTGCAAGGCAAAATACTGAATCCCCTCAACCGAAGTTAGTAGGTACTAAACAATTGAAAGAGATGCCGCAGCCTATTATATGTTGCCATTTCTATAGGGAATAATCCTATCAAATCTTTAGAATGCTACACTCATCTGTATTCCTAGGACTCGGTGTGGCACTGTAAAACCGTTTGGTACTTGTAACGGTGTGGACAAGAATAGATTATAGTTAGCACTTCCATAGTGTCCTTTCATTCCAATGGCTCCACCCCACAACTCTGTACCCAATATATCTTCCGTAGATTTTCCGTACACTTTACCATAATCCAAACCTATATACACTGTATGATTCTGATTTAATGATACATCCAAGGTGTTCCGTACATAAAACCCTCGTTCTGCGGCTAGATTTCTATCACCGGTAAACCCACGCACCGTATACCATCCACCAATGGTAAAGAACTCACTGCTATAGAGCTTACTATTCGTATACTGTCCTTTTGCTTCTATTGTATAGGTAGCTTTTCGATTCCAAAGTGTCAATGCACGTTGATAGTTCACTTTCCCCGTATATATATGATACTGTGTCGTAGCTTCCTCTAAATGATCTGTCGGTCCAGGACTAGCCCACCAAGGAACACCTTTTTCATATTGCACTAACCAATCTAAACTTCCCTTCTTGCTATATCGTTTTTGATGTATTCCTATGGACCAAGACGTGGTATTTCTCCGTTGCACATCAATTTCACTACCATTGATAAACGAATGCCTTGTCTTATGTGTAAGATCTTGTACTAATTCTGTAATCTGTTGGCTATTCCTATGCAATACGTGATTCCATCGTAATTCATCGCTAGTAAAGTTACCGCTAGAAATAAACGGTTTAATGGCATAAGCAACCCGTTGTTGATAGTCTGAATTAGAATGGCTAAGGGTAATGCTATCATTTCCAATAGGTATTTGATATGATACATAACTGGATTTGCTCGTATTGATACTATCTGAGTGTCTAGATTTTGTTAAGCTATAGTATAAGGTATCACTACGATCTAATGGTCTGCCTACTGTAATAGACATATTTCCTTGAAAGCGCCCTGTCCCTTCATTACCAAAATTATCGAATCCTGTGGTGACCTCTACTTTAGATTTATTTTCTATCTGAAATACCACTATAGATGTACCTAACTTACTTCTCGGTTGTAACTGTACCTTAGCCTTCTGATGGGGCACTGCATTTAAATTATCTACAGTTTGTTCTATCTTCCGTATGTTTAAAATATGCCCCTTATGAAAGGCTAATGCATTTGTATAATTACCTGCTACGCCCTTAAATTGTATCTCCTCTATGGTTCCTACCAGCAAGGATAACCGAAGTGTTCCACTCCCTATATTTTGAGGCTCCATATAGACCTTAGAAGTCACATACCCTCTATCTAGTAAGGTTGTATTCAGTTCTTGCAACAAGGTATTAATTGTTTCTACCCCATACAATTGATGTTCTTTCTTAGCCACCATCGTTTGCAGAAAACTAAACTCTGGTGGAACCTGAGATAGCTCAATATGATGAATTAAAAATTCTAGTTCATCACTAGACAGTTGATTTATATTTTGAGGTACAATCCCCTCTGTAAGAACTGTGAAAGACGGCGTTCCCTTTTGCTCTACATGAGATATAGAACGCTCCATCTGGTCTAGCAGCTTACCTTGCTCGTCTATAGTATTAGCATGAACACTATGAGAAAGCGCCCCTATACACAAACAAGCAAGGCCTGTAACTATTTTATGATTTGTCAATCCTAGACTCCTTCATATTAAAATTTGGCATATTCATTTTCTGGAACAATAGATGCTATTTTCTCTTCAGATAAGTTAGAACTCTTAATGCCTAGTTTTTCATAAGACCATAGGTCAAAGAGTTCATTATCATAGGTTTGTTCTGCTAATACATCGTAACCAAAGTTAGTGGAAATATGTCGTTCTTCATCTATCATATAGGAGAACACCGTCCATGGTTCAAGATGGCATGCAATAAATGCATTTCGCATGTAATTCGACCACAGTGTTAGTTGTTCCATCGTAGCATCATAAGTCGCCTTAGAAACCACCTTCCGATCCACCATCTCCTCAAAAGTAAGATATTCACCGTCGACAATGATATACCCTAGTTGACGGCATACCGTTCCATCATTCTCTACATATAGGTATACCCGATGATATGTACCTGGCAAAATAGAATACAAAATATCGTAACTATTTTGAAGATATTGTGGAATCAAATCGTGAATATCTTCCCCTGTAAATTCTATAGCTGGATCTACACTAGCCATTTCCTCTACCTCCTCCTCAATAAACTGAGACATATCTATGTGCATAGTCCCTGTGATACATCTCTCATGAGGTGCTACTGCATGCGTATGCAATGGTTCCCCATCTGGGGAGAAATACCGTTCTTCCCAGGCATTTACCAAAGCTAGTTCATCAGTAAAATTATCTTCTGTTATATTGTCATATACATAAGAGAGTTCGCCGGTGGAAATGTCACAGATGTAGTCTATATAGGAGCTAGTGTTTCTACCAGACCTTGTATGTACTATATAAAACTCATCTGCCCATTCCAAACAAGTATTCTTGATTTGTTGTTCACATAGATTTCCCTGTAATTTTTGTATATTATCTATCACTTTCCATGTATCATCATTCATTTGAAGATACATCTTAAGATTATATTTTTTTTGAATAATATCCAGATGAAAATAAACTTTAGTAGTATTACTCTTCAAAAATGGAGCCAGATAATATATATTCTTAACCAATATATTCTCTATTAATGTGTTGAAAGGAACTGCAAGGACTTTATTCTTCAAAACCCTCTCTGGAGTAATATTAAATTCTTTTATAAATTTAGTAACCTCTTCTTTTCCATACTCCTCATCAAGAACTCCTACTTTTTTATATTTCCATACTGAGAGTGGCGTGCCGTAATATTCATAGTCAGATAAATTCTCAAGATATTTTGCAGAATATTCACCATTTCTTTTTATATCTAACAACATTAGATTCGTCGGGCGTGTTTCATCAATACTCTTATCATCGAAGGTATCTCCTGCTATCTTGTAAAATCTTCTAGTAATATTAGGTACACAACTTTTTTTGTAATAAGAAAACATACATAAATCATATTGATGTAAAAAGGTGTCATCATCATATAGAACAAGAAATGCCCCATTCATACTAGAATGAAACTTTTGACTACATACTAAAACTTCACTCCAATTATCATCAAAAAGTAATTTTGCCATATCATAAGCTTCTTGTTTAATCTTTAGCTCAGATTCTTTTTTCTTGCTTTCAACATACATTCTTAACCTCCATTTGCAATCGTTAATGTATCATCATTATTATCGATAATATAATTTATATTAAATTCTTTTGGTCTTTTATTTGCTCCATCATATACTATATCTATCGTTACCTTCACCTCCTTACCCTCTTGTAATGCATTCTTCCATCGATTTTCCATAGTTTTATAATCACTTCTATTCACAATTGCATCCATGGCAACTAGATTATCTAATTCTCCTGAACCTCCAAAGATTCTAGCTATCAGATGTCCACCATGGTCCCCTCGTAATCGGTCATCACCACCTGCTTTTAATTGATCTCCGTTATTTCGTACACCATCTTCTAATCGCAAATCACCTTGGGCAGCCTTTATACGACCTAATTCATCCGTTTGGTAATAATACCCTTTGCTCTCATATACAATATTCTCTTTTAATTCTCTTGTTTTCACTCCCGGTTTATATTGCTCACCATTTCGATAAATATCTGGACTATCAGCTAATTTTGTTGTGTTTGTAGTAGGACTTGCCGTTTCAGTAGTAGATTGTTTAGGGGATGCTTTTTTATTTGATTCTATGCTTTTATTAGCTTTTGCATCCTTAGCTGTCAATTTAGATTCTTTTCCAATTACTTCTGCTTTATTTTCAATAGCATTTATTTTATTTACCTTAATAAGAGTTTCTTCTTCATCAACAATTTTCCCCATAGCAACAGCAGCTTCAAATGCTTGCTCAAACTTAATGCGTTGAGGTGTAAATTCCATTATCTTATGTACTTTATTCAAAAAATTAACCTTTGATATTTTTATTTTATCTGGGCTTAATATAATACTTGCTACTATTTCCGTTGCTTGACCTAACAAGACTCCTTTTCTCTTATTATCATCGCTCAATGCAATCTGATACATTTCATTAGTTATCTGCGACAATTGTTCTCTATAGTGTTGCAAATTAGAAACCTGACTTAAATTTTCCACTAATTTTTGCATATCATGTATCACGCCAAGTGGATTAAACATTAATTCTTCTAAAAACTCTTTTTGCCCTTCTATATCACTTTCTAAAGCATCTCCAAAGCCTTCTCTAAAACCACCAAAAAACTCTCTAATATGTTTATTCTGAATAATGTAACCTAAAGGTACACTTTTTTCATCGGTTGGATATAGATGCAATTCATTTTTTAATATAGCATCATCCCCTGTAAAAATAATATTCTTTTTATTATTTACACTAATATACTGGGTTTTAAAATCTCCATATATTGGGATTAACCTTTTTTTAACTTTATCGACTACGTAATCTTGTCCAAAACCATTTTTGTCGGCTACCCATACGACATATTGATGTGGTAAATCTTCAATCGAGACTTCTTCCTCTTCCCAATTATTTAGCATACTAAATTTTACATTTTTAACATCTTGAAAATCTATAGGCTCCTTATTAGCTACTTTAGTTTGTAGTACGCCTGCTAACTGTACTGTGACTTCTCCATTAAATCTTCTACGAGGTCCATAACGATTCCACTTCGTTCCAGCTTGTGCAATGCTAGCACCTCCTAATCCGTCTCCACCTAATAGCTTATCTACGGTATAGCCAAGGCTAGCAGATAGTAGTTGTGCTCTTGCTGGGTGATCCTTCGCTAGTTTGCTTATAGATTGTATCAATGCTTCATTGAGGCCACCAGATATGGCACCAGTTGTAGGATTTCCTTTTACAATAGCTGATGTAATGGCACCAGATAGAGCGTGCAATGCGACCTTTTCAGATGAACCATCTTCATAGATTCGTTGTCCTCTTGCATCTCTCATTTCACCAAATCTATGGATTGCTTCATTCATATACTTGCTGAATAGTTTAGCTGTTTCTTGTCGTTCTGCAATACCTTGCCTATCAAAAATAGTGCTTAATGTATGTAGTGAATCTTCCGTATTTCTACGAATGGTATTGAGATTCACCTCAGGATGTTCAACATCTAGCACTCCTTTAGCGATTGCTGAATAGGTTGTGCTATTTGCCTTGCCACGTTCCCCAGGCATAATCGTAGGTATCAATCCAAGTTCGTTGTATTGCTTACTGCTTTTTCCAATCGTTGGATCCGCTAGGTACGACACTCCTTTAGACCCATAGGTATACTTCGCCCTATTCTCCATATCCTTCATAACTAGATATTTTGTTTTCAGTGCATTCGCATCTGTTTTACTAGCTAGTAAGGCTCCTTCTAATGTAGTCGTATTGCCTACGGATATGTTGAATCCTGTACTTCCTGCAAACATTCCAGATGGATGAATCACAGAGGTATATGTACTGTCTATGTCAGTCTGTTGCAAGGAACCTTGTAACGAGTTAAATCCACCTTTCTTGGATAGGCTAAGTCCCATACCACCTGATGTAGTATGATCTGTATAATCATGTGTATCTTGTACAGAGTGAATCTCTAAATTTCCACCAACATTTGCTTGGATAGCCTCTCCTTTAAGAACACCATCTTTGATGTGTAAATCCTGTTTTGTTTTCACTCCAAGGGTATTCGTTGCAGTTATCTTCGTAGGGTCATGGACTATGTCTGTCCCTACTATATTGCCTTTACTGCCACTAGCATTGACGGATATATCAAAGAATCGATGTTGTAAAAGATCATAGGAAACACCTAGAGAGGCTTGTTTCTGTTTCATACTCTGTGTCATCTTAGAGGTCGTTTCTTTGCCCTTCACATAGATACTATTCGCCGACTCTAAGGTAATATCCTTGCCTTGTACATCACTTCCTTCTATGCGAAGATCGTCCTTCTTAGTGGTAATACGAATATGTCCATCGGATACAACGGTCGATCCTTTTGCTATCTTACTATCTACATTCGTAGAAGCTTCGCTTCGTTCTGTGCCTAAAGATAGATTGAGGTGTA
Organism: Veillonella sp. VA137; assembly: GCF_003992015.1. Lineage (GTDB taxonomy): Bacteria > Bacillota > Negativicutes > Veillonellales > Veillonellaceae > F0422. Next base: position 35,844 of record NZ_RQVK01000007.1, on the reverse strand, counting down.
AACTCTTGGCTTGGTCTTTCAGTTTAGATTTTTCTATAGATGTCTTAGCATCGTCATAGGTTTTGTAGGCTAATAGAGCTTTCAATCGTTCGTCTTTTACAGAGTTTGCTCGTGTGAGTGTACCTACTGCATTGGTTGTAGTATCTACTAAGCGATTCGACAATGAGAGAGTAAGCCCACTTTTAGAAAATCTATGTGTTTCTTCTGTATGGGATGTGGTATAACCATTGCGAATTGTCACGCCAGAGCCTTGAACCTGAATATCCCCTTTAGATGCTACATCACTAGCTTCTATTTGTGTAGATCCTGTAGCACCTAAGGTGACAGAACCAAAGCGACTTCCAATCACGCTGCCTTTGGTTACACTGCTCTTAGCATCATAGGTATCTGCTTGTTTTTGTGTACCAATGGTAAGGCTAAGACCGCCATTACCAAAAACACTAGATTTACGTACTTCCTCACGATGGGTAGCTTTAGATTCTTTTTGAAATTGAATTAAAGCTTCTTTTTCCTGATTTATAACACGTTTATTTAATTCTACAGTAATAAAACTAGTAAAATTAGTATCTTTTAATCAATACCTATCCTTTAGACTTGATTATTGTATCAACACAAGAATATTCATTGCGTTGGAGACCAAATAGCAATTCCCCTATCTCTACCTCTTTTTTCATTTCTTCTCCAACCACTTCTATATATACCTTATAATTTATTTCTTGTTGTCTTTCATATCCTAGACGCTCCAATGTACCTATAGCTTCATAATACATCTTTGTGGTGAAATCAAATAACACCTCTGCATCGTCACCAAAAACATTCCTTTTAATAGTTATTATATTAAATTCATTGTCCCTAACAGTTATTATTTGTTGTACCTGTATATAAAACGTTTTTATATACAACGATACATATATATATATTGCTGAAACAACTTGAATATCTCCTTCATTAGTACAATAGGTACCTATATGCCATACATAACTTTGTTCTTTATCTGGTAGTCTACTCCCTCCATATTTTTTACATAGGGAATCTAACTCTTCAATTGCTTGAGAATGCATACATCTAGGAATACATTCATCCACAACATACTCCTCGTCTATAAATTTACTGTGTTTTACTAAATGTATGATTTCTTCTGCAATATTAGTTAAAGATTGATCAATATCCTTTGCAATTTTACCGTTAGAATCACCAAGTTCCTCACCGTAACACAATATATATCCCAAGTAGTGTTGGCATCCTAAAAATTCCTCACCTGACCTTGATTCATCCATGGGCACTAAAGGAATCCTTTGATGTATATCAACAGTAGAAATATTACTATAACCATTTAATTTCAATAATTCTTCAATATATTGTCTTTCCTTTAAATAATCATAAAAAACATCCTTCATAGTTATTGCATATAAACTAAGGCTATTAAAAAATATACCATACTTTTCACGATTACTTAAAATCACCTCATATTCATAATAAATTTCATAACATGGGGACTTAGGATAAACCTTAACCTTCATAGTTGTCACAAATGTATCACAATCATTAAGAGTTAATTTTGGGCGCCCATATTGTATAAGTAGTTCTGGACCGAAACTATTTACTATATGATTTTTAAGTTTACAGTCTGAATATAAAAAATCAAACGACTTATAATTTTCTGTTTGATTCATTATTTCTTTCTTACTTATAATGCATTGATTAAAGGAATCCTTATTTTTCATTATAATACCTCATCGAATTTTTAAAACCCGATTTTTCTTTTGTTTGTTTTGTGGAATTAAATCGATATTTACCTCATCAATATGTTTCATATTTCTATCAAACTTTTCAAATCTGCCGTGCATTGTATCTATTGTATAATAAAATCCATTATTATCTTTATATACTATTCTACCATCTAATGACCTTCCTACTTTTTCCCATCCATAATCTGAAGCAATTCCTTTTAACTTAGCAAGTACTGTTCCTATTCTTTCATTTACTGGCATTTTAGAAATCGATTTTTCAAACTCTTGAGCTCTTGAATCGCTAGGTTGTGATGAATCTATTCCACCATTTTTACTATTCGTACTCCGTTTCATAAATAATGTATTAAGATTATGATTTATCTCTCCAGAAAATTTCTTTAATGAAAGTAAACCGTGTGTAGTAGAAACAATACCTTCACTACTAAATCCTAACACTGCGCTTCCATAGTTTAAATTACCAATAGATCCTACACTAGATTTATATAAACCACTAGCTACTTCAAATCCACCTTGTACTCCTCCAACTATATTTCCTATAACTTTGCCAGCTTGGTATTCTGTACTATTCGATGAAATTGGTTTAATTCCAAGTGCATTTTCAGCTACAGCATGACCTACTCCATAGGCTACAACATCATCATATCCTTTTATTGAACCTGCAAGAGTTTCTATTGTTTTGGTTAAAATAGGACTCGTAGGTTGACGATTAGCAGCAAAAGCTCTTCCATTGTAAGTAACATAGTTGACCTCTTCACCATCCCACTCCGTTCTTTGAACATTCCATCCATGATCAGCCAAAAAATCTCCAAATTGATTATAAGTATAGTCAGAATTTCTATTAGTAAACAAAAACTCTCCATTAATATATACATAGTTATTACCGTCGTATGATGTTACTACTCGATTTCTTCTATCAGCATAAATATCGCCATCATTTAAATATGAATTTTTTGACGAGTATAGAATCCCTGCTTCAATATCCCTTCTAACATCATTAGAAAACTGCACACTTACTGGGCTACGCTCAGTCATTTTCGCTAATGTATAATTGAGACCTTTTTTAAAATATTCAGGATTTGTCCATGTATATATACTATCGGCTACAGAACCATCTATTATTTCATCTTTTTCATCTTCTGTACCAATACCATGTTGAACCCTATAATTACTAATAGCAAAATACATTCCAATTATTTCAGCACGTCTTTTCTCACTCTCTGCTTCCATAAGTTGTCTCAAAAATGCTTGTTGCTCTTCATGTGTTAACCAGTTAAATTTATCTGCATAAGTTTTTAACGAGTAATAGGGATTTTTCGACTTTTCTGCTATAAAATTTGATATAGAATAAAGCCCCTTTGATACATTTGATGGAAGCTTTTTACTATACTCATTTATAGAGCCATAAAATCCTCCTTGAAGCATATTATATCCGCTCAATGAGCTGAGAAATCCACTCGCTATACCGTGAGCAATAACCTTATATAAACCTCCATCTCCCCATTTATGATAATTACTTTCAAGTTTATTTGCTAGTGAATTATTTCCACTCTTTTCAGCTTCTAACTTTTTTTGCAACAAGTTTTTTTGTTTTTTATAAGCCATATCACCAATTAAGGTAAAGATTTTACTTGATATACTCCCTATATAATCAGACTTTTCTATAACTTTTTTCTTTTCAAAAATCTGAGGTAGTGGATATATATTATCCTCTATGTTGCTATTTTCATTTTTTAAGGATACATTAATCTCTTCTGATACAATACTACCTTTTGCGATAATTGTTTTTGTTCTATTGGAAATGCCATCACTTATAGGGGGCAAGTGAATGCCAGTATATTGAAAATCTATTTTATTATTGGCTTTATTACCTATATTAATTCTATTACTTATCTTACCCAAATAAGTATGCCCTGTTACACTATATTTCGCCCTATTCTCCATATCCTTCATAACTAACTGTTTTGTTTTCAGTATGTTCCTATCTGTTTTACTAGATAACAGGGCCCCTTCTAATGTGGTCGTATTGCCTACGGATATGTTGAATCCTGTACTCCCTGCATAGAGTCCAGATTGGTGAATCACAGAGGTGTATTTGCTATCTATATCAGTCCGTTGCAAGGAGCTTTGTAACGATTTGAATGCACCTTTCTTAGATAGGCTAAGTCCCATGCCACCAGATGTAGTATGGTCTGTATAGTCATGTGTATCTTGTACAGAGTGAATCTCTAAATTTCCACCAATATTTGCTTGGATAGCCTCCCCTTTAAGAACACCATCTTTGATGTGTACATCCTGTTTTGTGTTCACTCCAAGGGTATTCGTTGCTATTATCTTTGTAGGATCATGGACTATGTCTGTACCGGCTATACTACCTTTACTGCCACTGGCATTGACGGATATATCGGAGAATCGATGTTGTAAAAGGTCATAGGAAATACCTAGAGATCCTTGCTTCTGTTTCATACTCTGTGACATCTTAGAGGTTGTTTCTTTGCCTTTCACATAGATACCGTTCGCAGAGTCTAAAGTAATGTCCTTGCCTTGTACATCGCTTCCTTCTATGCGGATATCATCCTTCTTAGTGGTAACACGAATATGTCCATCGGATACAACGGTCGATGCTTTTGCTATCTTACTATCTACATTCGTAGAGGCTTCACTTCTTTCTGTGCCTAAAGATAGATTGAGGTGTAAACTCTTGGCTTGGTCTTTCAGTTTAGATTTTTCTATAGATGTCTTAGCATCGTCATAGGTTTTGTAGGCTAATAGAGCTTTCAATCGTTCGTCTTTTACAGAGTTTGCTCGTGTGAGTGTACCTACTGCATTGGTTGTAGTATCTACTAAGCGATTCGACAATGAGAGAGTAAGCCCACTTTTAGAAAATCTATGTGTTTCTTCTGTATGGGATGTGGTATAACCATTGCGTATTGTCACACCAGAGCCTTGAACCTGAATATCCCCTTTAGATGCTACATCACTAGCTTCTATTTGTGTAGATCCTGTAGCACCTAATGTGACAGAACCAAAGCGACTTCCAATCACGCTGCCTTTGGCTACACTACTCGTAGCATCATAGGTATCTGTTTGTCTTTGTTTTCCAATAGTAAGGCTAAGACCGCCATTACCAAAGATACCCGATTTACGTACTTCCTCACGATGAGTGGCACCAGATTCTTCCTGTGCTGATGTAATGGTCAAATTGCCTTCACTTGTAACCGTAACATCTGCATCCCCCACTATATGGCTGGCTTTAACTAGTACGTCTTGCTTACCATCTACCTTAACAGTACCACTGGAAATCGTAGAGCCTACGACTGTATCTGTACGTTTATGGTCGTAGACATCACGTGTGGTAGACGATAAGAACCCTCTATCTTTTTGATGGATTTCAGATAGTGTTTCATGACGCTCAGTACCATGTGCAATAGAGACTCGACCTGCTTGTACATCTACAAGACCCGTTTTACTATGTATAGTGCTTCCTTTCATGGATACATTGTTATCCATACGCACCTTAACACCAGTCTCGCCTTCAATGGTCGCTCCTAGATTCTGTTCTTCTATAACCATCTTACGGTTGAAATAGTCACTACCTCTAGCACCCACTGCTACATCTGATACAGTTCTATCTGTTACATTCGTAAGGAGTAGAGACTTCCCTCTAAGATCCACTGCGTGTCCCATCATACGGGAGCCTTGCAAGGTGATTTCTCCCCCTTGGACTTGTACCGTATGTCCTTGTACGGTACTTCCTAGGTTCTTAGTAGAGTCTAAGGTCACTCCACTACCTATGTAGCGATTTTGTAAGGCACGAGCAGAGATTTGTATATCTTTCCCTGCGAGATTCACCGTACTATTTCCCTGTATAGTAGCACCTACAGAACGTATGGAATCCCCTTGGATATGGATGCCGCCATCACTAGTGATACTAGCATTTCCATGCGCTGTATCTTGTCGATGTCCCAACGAAGTATTAGTGGTTATCTGCGTTTCATTCCGGATATCTTTTCCTTCTATGTGAACACCATCTTTACCATGTATACGACCAGAAATATTTTCTAACATATCTGTGCGTATAGAAACTAGATTACCATTCATAGACCCACTGAGGTTATGAACATAATTACCTGTAATGGACAGAGAGCCCTCTGCTTGTATGCTACCCGTATTATCTACTTTTTGGCTTATTACCTGCACATCTTTACCCAAAACTATACTACCATCTTTGCGCAAATCTCCAGGTTGTAACATACTGTTAGGTATACCTGAAAGTAAGGACTGATCATGATCTGTATATTTCGTAAGGGTATGACCACTTTGATGGAGTTCTTCTTTCGCTATTTCTTGATCTTCATATCCATGGCGCAATCGATTGTACACTCGTTCTGGGTCTGCTTGTAATCTAGCGACCATATAGTCACTAGACAAAAATTGCTTTTTATCTGTATATAAAGGGTTATCTTCTACCTTAGCTACGGCAAGGGGATCCGTCGTCATGTAGAGTTGTTTTGATGGTTCCAACACTGGGGTCACTAATTTGGAAATATCTGTAGGTGCCACTGCAGTTTCAACTTTTTTATCTCGCACTGCATAAGCTGTTCCATCTGCCTCAAGTGTTGTATTGGTAAATGCATTAGACTGGATCCTCGTAGTTCCGTGACTGCCTAATACAGCAATACGTTCACTGGATGGGCTACTTTCAGCATCAAAGATTATATGATGTTCATAGGGAATATCTGTATGTCCATAGACCCACTTTTTACGTTTCCACCAACGTTTTTTCTGTTTATACTTCCAGTAATGTCTATCTCGGCCTATATCATCATAATGAACCGTCCCTTGATATCCTGTGTTAGTAACAGAATCTGCCGTAATCTGTAAGCCGTCCTTAGCCATTATCTGACTGTGTGTATTTTGAACAGTTTTTCCTGTAATATGGATGGTACCATCGCTCAGTATTCTAGATGTAGCGGTTTCCTCTTCTATGGTGCCTGTATGAATCGTTCTATGGTATTTTCTATCTGCCTCATAATAGTTTGGCTGGTCTAGATGCGGTATGCCCTCATACTTATCTTCTTCTGAAATGGTCCACCCTGTCTTAAACACATCCTTATGATTTTGTATCTTAGGGGCTTTGATAGTGAGATCACCTTTGACAATGACATCTGAGGACCTATTTTCAAAGCTCTCTTTTCCCAGTACATAGGCGTTACCACCCACATACATATCTGAACCAAAGTAAGAACCTTTGCTGTTGATATTCCGAATGTGGCGACCTTGCGCACGCAAATTACCTAGTACATGCCACAATCCACTGGTGTTCGTCACATTCTCTTTCATATCTATCTCTGTATCGTTTTTTGCAAAGAGAATGCCTTTCGTATTGGCAAACGTATCTCCTTGTATCTGCAAGGTATCTTCTGCAATGATAGCCCCTGTGTTTATGTTTTCTAAGTTGCCCACAGTTACGTGCATCATACCATGACTGACTACATGGGATGCATCATTTTGTAACGTATCTCCCGTGATATGTAAACTGCCACCAGCTTCTAACACAGAGGAGTTGCTATTCAGGATATGGTTAGCCGAAATATGGACAGTCTGATTCGCCTTCATAATGCCCTTATGTTGTACAAGCTCGTTTCCAGTCAATTGGAGAGTGTCTTTACTTTCAACAAAGCCTGCATTGTGCATAGTGTTAGCAGATATATGCATTGTATGTGCCGCTATGTTACCTGTGTTCTCTAGGTTTTCTGTGTCAATACGAAGGTGATGGCCCCATAGTTCACTGCGGCGGTTACGTAAATTGTCACTGATGAAAGTACTATCCATCTGCTGTCCCCCATAGCCTTTGCCTACGATGTCTATATAAGATTTTCCTTGCAAGGTCATATGAGCGCCATTGATCACGCCTAATCCATTGACGGTCATACCATTAGGATTCACAATGACTACATCTGCTGGATTTCCTGCCACTTCTATATATCCCTTCAAAATAGATGGACTCGTAGAAGTGACCTCATTGATGATTGTCTTAGCACCATTCCCAGCTAGAAACATATTTTTATCTATATACCCAGCTAATTGAGTCTTTGTGTATTTCGTGGCATTATTGAGAATAAGACCTCTCTCTTTCACATTAAACTGTGTATATGCATTGTGAGAAACACCGTTTCCATCAACACCGGCAATGTGTAGAATATCTATCCCATTCCTCGTCGTATCTAGGATCGGTTGACGATTCTTAGGAGCATTTACATCTACAGTAATGGGTAACTCTTCTTGTGTATCCTCTACCACAACCTTGCTAGGTATGTGTGGGATAGGTTGTATAGTCGGTGTATGTAAAGGATTCTCTAGTGTTGGTTTTAGGATATCTACAGGTGTTTCCGGTGTAGGTGTTTGCGATTCTATATGCAACTTATCTTTTGATACTACTTGTATATGGTTTCGATCTACTTCTACCTGTTTCCCACGTACAGTGATATCCCCAGACTGAGAGCGCATGCCTCCTTGATACACAATAGAGTCTGTACCTTGGATAGTTAGATTATCTGCGCTGGAAATCACTCCCTGTCCACGTAGATTAGTAACATTGGCCTCAATCTGTTTTCCTTGTAGGTTTCCATCGTTGGTCAGAGTACCGCTTTGTATTGTCACTGTTTCATCACTCACAAGGGTGCCACGATTATGAAAGTCTTGGCTACGAATTTCCAATTCTTTAGCACTATGAATGCTAGTAGGCTCTTGCTGTGAACCACCTTGTTCGATGGTGAGATTGCCTGCTGTGTCAATGTGTAGGCTCCCTGCTATGGCATCAATGGAGCCACTGATATTAACACCTACTCCAGATTCTGTACCGATTAAAGAAATGGTATTTCCATACATACCACCAAGAGCCCCTACATCTAAGGCAACACCTGTGGGGGTACTTTCACCAGATTCCCTAGCTGTTACAGTTCCATCCGCATAGTTCACTGTATTACGTCCTGTGATAGCTCGAATAGAATCTTGTGCCACCACATCTGCATTGATACGTATAGTCCTTGCTAACAAATCCACCTTTGAAATAGGGGTATATACATTAGAGCCACTTTGTTCTGTAGGTGCATTGATACCTCCTGTGACATCAATATTTCCTTTCTCAATAACAAAATTTTCTAACCGACCATCTACCATGTGTGGGACACCTGTAGTAAGTGTGGCTTTTGGGGTGTTGATAAAATGAACCCCTTTGACAGAAATCCCGTTCGGATTGGCAATAACCACATCCGCAGGCTGTCCTGCTACTTCAAAAGCTCCTGCTAACTGTGATGTAGAAGTCCCTACTACTTCGTTGACAATAAGGCTCGCAGACTCTCGTAAGTTAGGGTTTGCATTTACAGGACCAATCTGGGTGCTAACCGTTGGTGTAGTGGCGTTGTTAAAGATAGCCCCCGTATCTGTAGAAAAGGACTCATACCGATTATGGGATACACCATGTACTGGATTGGTAATCTGTATAACTGGGACAGCCTGACTATTGTCCACCATTACCTCTTGACTGACAATGCCCTGTGCTGCATAGGTTCCTAATTGCAAAGACAATGTAATCCATAACGTTAAGAGTTCTTTTCTTTCTTTTCTCATATCTATACCTCTATTACATAACGACCATACCTATAAAACCCGATATGTTCTATATTTTTATCTTATCATATTGATAAGGTATATTGGAATAGAGAATAAGTATATATAGTATTTTAACTTTTTATTTATTGAATTACCTTAGCCGTCACTAAAATATATAATTCTACTTCATCTTTTGTTTTACGACTATGTTGAAATAGTTTCCCAAGAAGAGGAATATCTCCCAAGATAGGTACCTTTTGCCATTGACGCATAGTACGTCGATCCATCAATCCACCAATGACTAATGTTTCTCCATCAGGTATGCGCACTCTTGTTTTTGCTTGCCGTGTGGTAATTCGATAAGCTTTCATTTCAGGTACTAAGGTAGGGTTACTCACTTCTGCTTCCACAATGGTATCAATATGATTTCCCTGTAGTACAGAGGGCTTACATCGCAGTCGTATACCAGCCTCTTCATAACGAATACTAGTTCTAGTGACACCATTTTGGATAGATTCTACTGTCACCGGCACGCGTTCACCAATAAGAATGCTTGCTTCCTCTCCATTAAGAGCTACAATACTAGGTCTTGCAATCAATGCCATACGACTACTTCCTTCTTTAGCAGAGACTGTAGGGTGCGCTAAAAACGAATACGATGTACTCTTAGGCATATGACCGATATAAACATTTCCTTCCATAGCTGATTCAGATTTCCCGTTCATGGAAAGCCCTGAACTTTGTAATCCAGGAAATGACCATTGTACACCTAGTTCTTTTGCATAGCCTTTTTCCATAGCCAATACCGCCACATCTAACTGAACCTGCTTCGGTGCTGTATGCCAAGATCGAAGTAATTTTTCTACTTCTAAAATTTCATGAACTGTCCCGTAATAGATGACTTCATTCGTGCTTGGCATCACTTGTACATGTTCTTTAGGCACTACGGACTGAACAAGATTGCTCAATTCCTCAGGCGTTCCTATTTCCGCTACGATTCGACGCACATGTCGACGCTCTTTTTCTTCATGGCGCCCCTCTACGATGAAGGTGCCACCTTCTTCATAGACTAAAAAACCTAACTGTGATCCTAACTTAGTAATGGCCTCTTGTCCAGAATTTTCTTGTACATCTAAAGTAACATTCCCCTCTAATGTATCTAATCCTACTACTGAAAGTTTCTCCGTCCTAGCTATGGTTTGTACCAATGTTCGTAAAGGCATATCTTTAGCCATAATATGTAACGCCTGTGCTGGAGTAATCCCTAAAACTATCATTATCACCGCATAAGCTATTCCCCAGCGATAGATAGGTTTATGGATATGGATTACTACCTTTCTTTTAAGATAATTTACTATTCTAATCCACATATGTATTTTCTCCCTTCATATCTCTACCTTTTACTACATTTAAGTTTTCCGCCCAGCTTTTATTCTATCCAACGAATAGACCCATTAATTTGAACCTGAACCTTTGTCTCTCCAACCGTGATAACCTGTACACCCTCAGCCTGTTCTCCTTCATGTACTGTATATATATTTCCATTAATCTCTAATACTCCCACTGGAGCATCTCCATACACGATACCTAACACATGAACCACTGGCGCTTGATGATGTACACGATCATGATGTTTAGACGTTCTTTTTACCTCTAGTGGTTGATACAAATGGTCTGTATTTCCTTCTCTAGTATGTCTTCCCATACGTATTTCTTTTTCCTTAATATCTATACCACTACTATCTAGCCCTTGCATCTCTTTCCCCTTAATTCCTACTATCTCCTTAGAAAATGTGTCCACTAATGGATAGGGACGTAATACATTTCGAATAGGGAATATCAGCGTGCCATTTGATAAGCCATCTTTTGTAGATGATTCTTTCATTGTAGATGATTCTTTCATTGTAGATGATTCTTTCATTGTAGATGGTTTCTCTTTTTGAGCAGTATGCTTTTTCCTAGGACTAGCCTCAGAAGAAACAGAATCTATATCTGTATTTCTCTGTTTCCCTCCCTCTGCCCTGTTACTTTCACGATGGGATTGCACAGGGCTTTCTAACTGCTCCACCTCCGACCAAACAGACTCTTTCCAACCTAGATAGCAAATTAGGCACAATAAAACGGTCGCCCCGAAAACGAGACGACCGTGTGTACGTATATATCTTTCTATTTGGTTGTAGAGGTCTTTCACAGATGATACTTTCATCATGTCCTCCTATATACGATTAATATCCTTTTGGATGTAGTTGATGCCAATTCCAAGCATCACGGATCACTTCTTGTACTGTACTGTGAACTGGTTTCCAGCCTAATTTTGCATGAATCTTTTCTGAAGATGCAATTAATGTACCTGGATCCCCAGCACGACGTTCACCGTAATCAACGCGGAAATCTACACCTGTCACTTCTTTAGTAGCAGCTACGATTTCATTTACACTAAAACCATTACCTGAACCTAAGTTAAATACGTCTGATTCTCCACCATTATACAGATATTCCATAGCTAGAATATGAGCTGACGCCAAATCATTTACATGCACGTAATCACGTACGCATGTACCATCCGCAGTATCATAATCTGTACCAAATACAGTGATGGATTCACGCTTACCCAAAGCTGCATCAATAATAAGTGGAATTAGATGTGTTTCTGGTGTATGATCTTCACCAATTTCACCAGATGGATCGGCACCTGCTGCATTAAAGTAACGCAGCGCTACAAATTGAAATCCATAAATTTTGCTATAGTCACGAAGCATATCTTCAATCATCAATTTTGTGCGACCATACACATTGGTAGGATTCCATTTCGCATCTTCTGTAATAGGTACTACTTCTGGTTCACCATAGACAGCTGCTGTAGAGGAGAATACTAATCGATTCACGCCATGTTTACGAGCTGTTTCTACTAAGCGATAAGAGCCTACTACATTATTTTCATAATAGATTGATGGATTTACCATGGATTCGCCCACTTGAGAGTGTGCTGCAAAGTGCATGATACCATCAATTTTATGGGTATCTAGAACCTCACCTAATGCAGGGTCTGTAATATCCATTTCATAGAATGGTACTCCTGTAGGAATTGACTCCTTATGGCCTCGAGATAAATTATCTACAATCACCACTTGATGTCCTGCTCCTAATAAGGCACGTACTGTATGGCTACCAATATACCCAGCGCCACCTGTCACTAAAATATTCATTCTTACTTCTCCTATGCTTTTGAAAGTTTAGGTCCTAATAATTTTTTATACACTTCTACGCCTGGTTGATTGAAAGCATCCACCCCTGCCAATTGTCCTTCAAAGTAGATGGCCCAGCACATAGTAAACATCAATTCTCCCAAGTGGAAGGCATTCATGGTTGGAACTTGGTAGGTCCCATTAAATCGTCCATCACTGGCTAAGGACTCTGCATTAGATGCCAAGGCCGCACGATTGATAAATCCTAAGTCAAGACCGGCTAAAGCTTCTAGTTTACTATATTGGTCATACATATGTGGCACTGTTAGATTCACATGCCAATTTTCTACATCTACAAAAGATACAACTTTATCATAGCGACCTTCTTGATGTTCCTGTGTTTGGGCATGCATGTCTGTAGTACCTACCGCTACAATTGGAGTACGACCATAGTGTCCAGATTTATCATCTTTTTCTTTACCTAAGGATTCCGCTAATAATTGTACATACCATTCAGATAAGGATTTCAAACGATCTGCATAAGGCATAAATACTTCAATATGACGACCATATTGTTCAGAGCCAATATATTTTAACACAGCACTTAACAATGCTGGATTCTTCCAGACATCTTGTTCTTTAGCTGCTATATCTGCTGCTTTAGCCCCCTCTAAATAATCATGAATGTCAAATCCTAATAAAGCACCGATTACCAACCCTACTTCAGAGAATACAGAGAAACGACCACCAATGCCATCAGGTACAGCGAAGATGGAGTCTCCCCAACCTTCTGCAACAGCTAACTTATGTAATAACGTTTCTTTGTCATCATCTCTAGGATCTGTTACAACTAGCACTTCATAATTAATCATTGCTACTTCTAGGGCTTCTTTCACAATCATGAAGTTTGTCATTGGTTCAATAGTAGAACCAGATTTAGAAATTAGCACCAATAGCACTTTATACTCATTAGGTACATGGGCATGGTCTTCTAAAAATTGTTGCTCTTTCCATTCTCTTTGTAATTGCTTGATTAATTCTTGGGTACGTACAGGGTCAACATTATTACCACTGAAATACATACGTGGGCGGTAATTACGTTCTTCATCACTCATGGAGTTCCAAAACTCCCCACAATGTACGTCAAATAATACTTTTCCACCTAGGAAAGAACCACCAATACCAAAGCTGACTACAGTACTAACCTTCTTTTCTTTCAAAGCATCAAGGCGAGCCATCACTGTTGGGTTGTTAATATGGCCTTCCACTACATACGGCAATTGTGGAAAAAGTACTAATTCAGGCTCTCCATCTTTGGATAGATGGCCTTTTACAACACCATGATGACGAGTTTCTTCCGCTGCTGCTAAGGCATCAGAAATCGCAGTGCCTAAGTTTGTTACATCTGCTTCCGTCACCCCACCAGGTAACATCATATTTGTATAATCATAAACAAAACCAGAGTCTAATTGAATCCGTTTCATAGTTTCCTCCTATGTACAGTATGATTGTAATCGTACTTTTATTGTACATCAAATCATGGAGAGATTAAAGGAATTTTATGAGAAATTTCCTACCAGTGTTATTTTAGTAGCGTTCCTTTCTTTGCTAATGCATCTGCACGGTCGTTATAGACAATACCAGAGTGAGCTTTTACCTTATGAAAATCGATACGAAGTTGTTTGCTAGCTTCTTTCATTCGTTTTGCATAGTTAGTTGTTAATGAATTATTTGTTTTCCATCTACCTGTAGCCCACATTTCAATGCCCATGTAATCATAATAGAGAGAGCATGAGGTATACCCATGGTTTAGTGCATAGTCCACTACATGAAGGGCCGCTAATAATTCCCCAGACACATTCCAATATGCTACATGATTCGGTTCTGTACTGGAAAGAGAAAACTCTATCTCTTCTGTACCAAGAAGGATAACCCCTCCTGATCCAACCACACCTTTTCGCTTATCAAAACTTCCGTCAATAAAAGCACGAACTTCACAAGGATCTGACTCCACTATTTGGCTTATGTCATCAGTCTGTGTCTTAAGATATTCCCCTACGCTCATCCGCTTAGAAGCTCCAAGCGATGTTTTCTTTGCTCCACGTTGTTTGGCAATCGAACTATTAGCTATACTTACGTTGCCCATATAGGCTTTTGCTTCTGCTTCTGTAGGGAAAGACTTATACTGCGCACCAGGAAAGCCTTTTACTTGCACTTCACAGTCAGACCATGTCACATAGATTCCCGGATTGTGCCCTACTCGAACAGCATAATATTTCTTTGCCATACTTACCCCATTGTCAATGGCGCTATCGTGCCACCTACTACGTCTACTAATGCTTGTGGATTGACTTTGACTTGCATCCCTCTAAGACCTGCACTGACATAGACCATAGGAATGGATGTAATGCTATCATCAAAATAGGTGGGAAATGCTTTTTTCATCCCTAAGGGAGAGCAGCCACCACGTAAGTAACCTGTTAACGGTAATAAGTCTTTTACCGCAATCAGTTCTACTGATTTATTTCCACTCACTCGTGCGGCTTGTTTCATATCTAATTCCCCTTCTACAGGAATGCAGAACACCACATGACCAGTTACATTGCCTTTCCCCACCAATGTTTTAAACACTTGTTCAGGCGAAATATGCAAAGATTCAGCTACGTGTATACCAGCTCCACGTTCTTCAGACCATTCGTAGGTGAACACTTCATAGTCAATATGGTGAGTATCTAGTATGCGTAATGCATTTGTTTTTTTATGTCCTTTTTTACTCATAAGACCCCCTATTTGTTGGTAATCTTTGAAATATTTTTTAATTCAATGCGCAAGGTACCATTTTCATTTGTTGAAATCTCAATAAACTCGCGATCATTCATATATTCTACTGGAAATGAAAGTTCAATACCCGTATCCGTTTTAATTTTATGTTGCTTCCCCACTTTAGTCGCATAGGTCCGGCTCACTGGCAATGGTTCAAGTAAATCTTCTTCTGCTAGCTCTTTCATAGCTGCTTCTCGCTGAATGGGGTTCGTACTAAACACTTGCTCAATAATATGTCGTGCTTCTAATGTGTCAGAAACTTCTGCATTCTTAGCTAGTAATTCTTTTGTTTTAGCCATAGCTGCCACACCATCTTGCTCATGAGCTTTAGAAATTCGATCTACCACAGTGCGTACTTTTTTCACTGTATCTTTAGAAGACGGATTCGTGGTAACCTGAAAGATTCGTTCTTCCAAGAAGTGCATTTTCTCTCCATCATATTCTCCTTTCGGTTCAAAGAGACGAATGGATAAATCAGAAAGTTTAATACTTGCAAAAGCATATAGTTTTTGTGTCACTGTTGGTAATACGACTCTATGCTCTACTAATTTTGTTGCTAATGAACCATCCTCTTCTGAATATAATTGGTGAGTATATCCATCATGAGCTTTACAAAGAAGAACACAAAGGTAAGCTTGCTCTCCTTGTGCTTCACAGACAATCATATCTAGTACACATGGATCCATCGCTTGTGCCATATAGGTAAATAAAGTCTCACCTAGTTCTTTACCAAACTCTACAAGGCTTACTTCTTGATTCTCCAATTGTTTAATCTTTCGCCCCCATGGGGTTTGGTCCGAGATATAACCAGTTCTGGCTCCAGGGTCTTGTAATGCTTTCATCACATGCATTTCAAGATAGCTCTGTATTTCTGGTTCAGTAATATCCATAGGATGATCTGAATAAGCAGACATAGAAGACGTAAAGTCAAACACTTCCAGTACAGCTGCATTAATTTGCATAGTTCCTCCTCAATAACAAAGAGCTTTGCCTACGCAAAGCTCTTATGATGTTATCTATTATCTTTCACATAGTGATAGGTATTTTCCAGTCCTCTTTGTAACGTCCATTTAGGCATATACCCTAAACATTGTTTTGCTTTTGCAGTACTCAATAAAGAATGTTTAATATCACCAATGCGCGGTTCTTCATAATGACGTTCTACCGTTGTGCCAGCAATGTGCTCTAATGTGTCGATTAAATCATTCACAGAAATTCCAATTTCTGTACTCACATTGATGACCCCTGTTACATCATTATCTAACCCTAATATATTAGCTTCCACTACATCATCCACATAGACAAAGTCACGCGTTTGCTCACCATCGCCAAAAATTTTGATAGATTCGCCATTTGCCACATGTTCGCAGAAAATGCTAACAACACCACCTTCACCGCCATTGCCTTGACGTGGTCCATATACATTAGAATAGCGATAGCAAATATAGGGTAATCCAAAAGATTCTTGGTAAATACGCAAATAACCTTCCGTAGTTAATTTTGTCAATCCATAGCAAGAACGAGGCACTCCTGCCAATTCTTCTGTCAAAGGTAATACCTCTAAATCACCATATACCGCAGCAGAGGATGGCATAAGGAATTTTTTTACACCCACTTTAACAGAGGCTTGTAATAAGTTCAATAGTCCCATTAGATTGATATCACAATCTTCTGTTGGATGTACCATAGATTCTGCTACTACTGTTTGCGCTGCCTCATGAAATACATAGTCCGGTTGAAAGTTTGTAAACACATCATGTATCTTTGTATCTCGTATATCTAGTTCTAAAAATTCAGCTTGTTCATTCACAAATGTTCGCAATCCACTGCTTAAATTGTCAATGACAAGTACACGATGTCCCTCTTGAATCAATCGATCTACTAGATGTGATCCAATGAAACCGGCACCGCCTGTTACAATTATATTCATATTCCTCATTCCTGTATCAATGACTGTCTTAATAATGTAAATTATACACCGTATTTAATCTACCACAATAGTATGTAACCTATGGCGTCCTTAAGCTTCTATATACTGAACTAATTGTTCACAGTGCTCTTTTGCTTGTCTATGAATCACTTGTAGCTGTGCATCTTCACCTGTATATAGCATATTGCCAGTGAAGACACCTCCTTTAAAATTCATTTTACAGAACTTACAAGTAGCTTCACAGGTTTTAAATATTTCATCAATGGTAATGCCTTTATCACCATACAACGCATATTCATCATTACCACAAGCGGCGGTAAGACCAACAACCATATCCTTACCGGCTACTGCATAGGTATCTGCTCCATAGGCCCAACCATAAGCAAACACTTCTTCAAACCATCTCATAATCAGCGATGTTAAAGAGTACCAAAATAGAGGAGACTGTATCACAATCGTATCTGCCCACAGCAGCTTTTCACGTTCTGCTTCTACATTGATCTTGTAATCTCCGTAGAGCACTTCCAAACGATCAAACTCAGCCTTAGGATATTTTTCTTTAAGCAACGCGAGAATCTCTTTGTTTGCCACAGAATTTTCTTCGTGGGTATGACCTGTTACAATTAAAATGTTTTTCATTTCTATACCTCCCCTAATTTAGACCCTTATATAATACACTCTATTATCGTTCTCGTTGGATATCATAGTCTGTACCATTTGTCCGAATGGTAACAGTCCCCATTGTATCTGTACGATAGATATCTACATGTTCCTCCAATAAACGTGCCATAGCTTTCTCACCAGGATGTCCATACGAATTATGTAAACCTGCAGAAATAACAGCTGCTTCTGGTCGAACAGAACGAATAAAATCTTTTTGACTGGAACCATTACTACCATGGTGTCCCACTTTTAAGACTTTACTAGACATTTTTGTATTTTGCTCTTTAATAAGACGTGCTTCTTCTTCTTTTTCCGCGTCACCAGTCATAAGCATAGAAAACTTACCAAATGTCAGCTTACCTACAATGGAGTTATTATTTTGATGAACTTCACCTTTTTTGTCAGCCATCACTTCCCCTTTCCAAGGGGCATAGACCTCAAAATACGCTCCATTTCCTAAGTCTAACCGATCAACTTTATGAAGTGTTTCACGATGAATCTGTTTTGTCTCTATCGTTTTTAAATAGGTTCTATAGGTACCACTATCGATATCGATGCCATTATCATAGACATGTTTAATCGGGATTGCTTTGGCAATAGCATAGAAACCGCCAATATGGTCCGCATGAGGATGTGTCAAAATGACATTTTCTAATTCCTTCACACCATATTTTTTTAATAAGGCGACCACCTGTGGTCTATGTTCAATATCACCTGTATCAATCATGGAAAATCTATCACCAATTTGGAGTAAAATTGCATCTCCTTGTCCGATATCTAGTACATGAACTTTCATAGTACCAGTTGGTGCTTGCGTAGATTGACTGACTTCTGTCTTTGCAACATTTGCATTCACCTGTGAAAGTTCTTTTCCACAACCTAGTAGGCTAAGTAGTGATACTACCAACACACCTAACAAGAGTAGATATTTATATATTGTTTTTTTCATTTTGAAGTACTTTCTAATTTCTACGTATTATCACGATTATCTCAGAGGTATCATCTGCATATAACCATCTATCGTTGGTAATACACGTCCAATTCGCTGTGCCACCTCTGTAGGAGTAAACCCAGGACCAAGGTCCTCTAAGGCTATATCTCCGGCTCGACTATGGGCATATATTGCAACATTGATTGCATTTGTAGGATCCTGTTCTTGATTCAACATAGAACCAATAACACCAGCTAATACATCACCCATGCCACCAGTCCCCATATATGGGTTACCATTCGTTGTTACAAACACCTTACCATTAGGCGTAGCCATTATAGTAGGTTGTCCTTTTAGGACAACATATACGCCGTGTTCTTTCGCAAATTCACTAGCATATCCAATAGGATCTTGGTTAATGTCTCCTATACTTTTTCCTGTAAGAGCAGAGAATTCGCCTAAATGCGGTGTTACTACAACGACATACCCTTTCTTACCTAATGTATACGAGCACTGTTTTAACAGCGATACATCATTAGAAATCGCTATGAGCCCATCTGCATCAAGTACCATGTGGCTATCTGTAACAGATTGCATCCATTGAAGTAAATGTTTCCTATCAGTATTACTCCTGCCACCACCAGGGCCAATGACTACTGTACTGTTCCCATCTAGTTGTTCTACATTGTTACAATCACGAATCATCATTTCAGGTCGACTCAAGGAACGCAACGCATCTAACTCATTTGTACCAGACAGTATAGTGACTTTTCCAGCTCCACTACGTAATGCTCCTTCAGCACTTAATATAGGGGCCCCATAAATCCCCGGAGAACCACCCACAATATAGACATGTCCATTTATCCCTTTATGGGCAATAGGAGAACGAGGCTCTACATGCAAGGAATCTGCATTGTTCCAATAGATTTCCTGACAATTCTGATCAGATTCCCCTAATGCATGATGGGGAAAAGGATATCCAATACTGCCTAAAGTCATTTTCCCTACGCATTGACGCCCTGGATACATGAGCATTCCCACTTTAGGAGCTAACAATGTAATTGTTTCATCTGCTCTGAATGAAAAGGCGTCGGCATTTCCTGTTAAGCCGTTCACACCACTAGGAATATCGATGGCAATACATGTTCGTGTCTCACTATTACAACGCCATGCTTTACATTGCTCAAAGATAGTTCCTATCTGTTTGGGTAGTTCACCATGGAAACCTGTACCAAACACACCATCTACCACAACACTTACATCCCGTAATATATGGGAGGGTATTAGATTTCCATTAAACTCCATCATCTCATCAGTCACAATCGTAATCGTATCTTCTAGAGTATGTACCACCTTCCATTGTTGTTGAAACAAAGGAGAACCTTCTTCTGGATTCCCACATACAACAACATAGGGCGTCACTTCAGGCACTTCTGTTAACAATCGTGCTGCCACTAAGGCATCACCACCGTTATTGCCAATGCCACAAAGAAATAAAACTCCCTTGGGCCCCTTTACTTCTTGTATATATCTATGTACTACCTCAAAAACAGATCGTCCCGCTTGTTCCATTAAATGAGATACTGGAAGTCCTAAACTTTCAATATATTGATCTACTATGTTAACTTGCTTTGGTGTTAATAGTCGCATAGGTCTATCCTCTAATATACAATGACAGTACTCGTAGCATATTCACGACAATGACTAATAGAAACTTGCATCGTTTCATATCCTAAGGCTTTCATTTGTTGTCCAAAATAACCGGTACAAGTCAAAACAGGAGCTCCCCAAGCATCATGCGTCACTTCTATATCTTGCCACGAACCATGGCGAAATCCTGTCCCCAAGGCTTTTACACACGCTTCTTTAGCCGCAAAAATGCCCGCAAAGGATGCTGCTGCTTGTTTGTTACGTCCCCACGCATAGTTTCGTTCGTATTCTGTAAATACTCGTTGTAAAAAACTATCCCTTTCAATCGCTTGTTCCATACGATGAATTTCTATGATATCTGTACCTACTCGAATCATCTTAGCCTCGTAGTTTAGCAATCATATCTGCACGATCTGCTGCACCAAATACAGCTGATCCGGCCACTAATAGAGTAGCCCCTGCTTCACGAACTAATGGAGCTGTTTCCAAGTTAATACCACCATCTACTTCTACAACAGCTTTTGTATTGCCTACCGAGTCCAATAGTTCTCGAGCTTGCTTTACTTTCTTCACTGCATTATGAATAAACGATTGGCCGCCAAATCCTGGATTTACACTCATAATTAAAATTAAATCTAAATCTTCTGCAATATCTTCCAGTAAGGAAACTGGCGTAGATGGATTTAAAGAAACGCCTGCTTTCATACCAGTTGCTTTGATAGCTTGAATCAAACGATGCACATGTGGCACAGCTTCCCAATGAAAGGTGAAATACTCCACCCCTATCTTGGCATACTCTTCTACATAATCACCTGGATTTTCTACCATTAAATGTACATCAAAAGGCAATTTCGTATGTGGACGCAACGCTTTTACCACAGGAGCACCAAATGTTAGGTTTGGCACAAAATGTCCATCCATCACATCAATATGTAATACGTCAGCACCACCTTCTTCGATAGTACGAATATCTTCTCGCAAATTAGAAAAATCTGCCGATAACATAGATGGGGCAATTTGAATCATTTTATCGTCTCCTTTGATCTTCAAGTTCTGATTTAATTGTCAAATAGGATTGGTATCGTTGCTCACTAATCTGCCCATTAGCTAAGGCATTTTTCACAGAACAAATAGGTTCATGACTATGGGAACAAGGACTAAACTTGCATCCCCTATCATGGTCACAAAACTCGGGGAATGTATGCACTAACTCTTCTACAGTCATCCCTGTATGCTCTAAAGCTGAAAATCCTGGTGTATCCATGATGAACGAACTTTCATCTAAGCTGTATAAAGAGGCATGGCGCGTCGTATGGCGACCACGTTTAATCTTATCGCTAACAGCTCCTGTTTGAAAGGCAAAATTCGGATCTACTGCATTGAGTAAACTACTTTTACCTACTCCAGAAGGGCCGGCAAAGGCACTGATTTTACCATGTAATACATGGCGTAATTCATCAATCCCTTCACCGGTATACGTGGACGTACAGAGTACAGTGTAACCGATATTTTCATAAATAGATTTCAGTTTCATCGTATCTTCTGTATGCAAATCATATTTATTAATCACTAGTACTGGAGGAATATGACTATGATGAATCATCACTAATAAACGATCCAATAATAAAGGATGAATATCTGGCTCTCGCGCGGCTACGACTACAATGACTTGGTCAATATTGGCAATAGCTGGTCTACGTAAAGAATTTCTTCTCTCTTCAATAGAATCAATCCAACCATCATCTGTAATATGCACCGTATCTCCTACTAAGAGAGAATATCGTTCTTTTTTTAACCGTCCTCGAACCTTACATTCATGTACATCTCCACTTGGAGTTTGCACATAAAAGTACCCATTCATATTCTTAATTACAACACCTTGTTTCATAGTTTCTCCTATAAGGATTGCTCTTGTACTAATGCATTATTTAAGTAAATCTGAACTCGTACATTGCCGGATCCAGACACACTCTTTACAATGCGATCTCCTGGTGCATTAGTGCCATCATAGACAACACGTCCACCGTCATCATCGATGACTACTAATTTCACATGTTGCGAGGCACGTCCATTCGGCACCGTTACATCCACAACACCTTTCGTAGTACCTTGTTTCGCATTGGCTCCGTCTTTTTTGCCATCTTTTGGTTGTCCAACCAATGTGATACTTTCATCTCGTTTCACCGAAGACCCTGGAGCAGGGCTGACAGCTGTAACAACAGCAGAATCTTCATTAGAACCAGAAATTTTACTAATGCTTAAGCCTAAATTTCCTAAAGCTTCTTTCGCTTCTTTAATGGTCATACCCACAACATTCGGAATCTCTACAGTAGTCGATTTAGTTTGATTAATCGTAATATCTACAGTGGCCCCTTTGGAAGCTTTGCCTCCAGCTTGTAGGCCTTGGCTGATCACTACACCATCTTCTTTACTAGAATCACTTTCATAAGATATTTTACCAATTGATAAGCCTAACGCTTTTAATTTTTCTCTAGCTTGGTCAAAGCTCATACCTTGCAAGTCTGGTATCGTGATATCTCCTGCACCTTTGCTGACTACTAAGTGTACCACACGCCGTTCTTTGACAGATTCCCCTGCTTCAGGGCTCTGTGAAATGACCTGTCCTGCCGGCACATCCGAATTCGTTACTTCTGAGCTAGATACCCGTAGATGTCGTTCTTCTAACAATCTTGTAGCTACACTTAACTGTTTACCTACCACATTCGGTACGTCTACAGTAGAATTACTCCAGAAGTTGCCAAAGCTCAAGAAGGCCCATAAAAAGGCAAGTAAGAATGCAAATACAGCACCACCAATGACATATTTTTGTGGCAAGCTACCTAATTTTGCCAATATGCCTTCTTGTTGTTCTTCCTCTTCTTCCAAGGCCTCTGTCTCCAATGGAGGCAACACTTGTGTCGCAAAGTCATGTTGCATCGGCCGTGCTGATGTGCCACCACGATAGCCTAATGACATCCGTAACGCCTGAATCATTTCAGAGATAGATCCAAACCGTTTGCCTGGCTCTTTTTCTAAAGCTATTAATACCACTTGCTCTAATTGTGGTGGAATCATAGCATTCTTAATACGTGGTGCTACTACAGGGTCTTTCACATGTTGTAATGCCACACTAACAGGCGTTTCCCCTCTAAAAGGAACTTCTCCCGTTAACAATTCATAAAGGACAACCCCTAATGAATAAATATCGGTACTCACATTGATGCTCTTACCACTAGCTTGTTCTGGAGAAATATAATGGGCTGACCCCATCACAGAATTGGTATACATCATCGTCGTAGCTGAGTTAATCGCTCTGGCAATACCAAAATCTGTTACCTTTACACGTCCAGAATCAGTAATCAATATATTATGTGGCTTTACGTCACAGTGAACGATGCCCATCATGTGGGCATGCTCAAGGCCCTCTGCAATGGCTACTGTAATTTTTACAGCTTCTTGCACAGTCACCTGAGCGCCATGATGCTGAATGTATTCTTTCAACGTACATCCAGATACATATTCCATAATGATGTAATGAAAG
The DNA here is from genome assembly GCF_003992015.1 of Veillonella sp. VA137. Classification (GTDB taxonomy): domain Bacteria; phylum Bacillota; class Negativicutes; order Veillonellales; family Veillonellaceae; genus F0422. The sequence goes on along the minus strand of NZ_RQVK01000007.1, from coordinate 11,759 downwards.
CCCTGATCAAATCCAACATCGTACATGCTCACTACATTGGGATGATTTAGCTTCCCTGCCGCTTGTGCTTCCCGTTTAAAACGGGCCACAAAGTCTTGATCGCTACCAAAATTTTGATGCAGAATTTTAATAGCCACAGGTCGTCCCAATAGTGTATCTTTCCCACGATATACATCGGCCATACCACCAACGCCTATCTTCTGTTGTACCTCATAGCGATGGTCAAAGACCAATCCCACTAATGTATGTCTATCCATAAGTCACCTCTTTATATACGTCCAAGTACGATTGTTACATTATCTCGTGCTCCCGCATCATATACAAGGTGCACTAAATCTTCCAAAGCTCTACTTTCATTGTTTTCTTCTGAAAGCACTTGTTCAATCTTAGATTCTTCAATATAACCAGACAAACCGTCACTACATAATAGGATACGGTCATTCTGATGCACTTCAACTACGCCTGTATCTACTTCTACAGTTTCATACACTCCGATGGCTCGAGTCAACATATTTCGTTTCGGATGATGAATGACTTCTTCTTCAGTAATCGTTCCTGCTTCTACTAATTGCTGTACCATAGAATGATCTTTTGTCATACGGTGCAAACCATCTTCTCCATACCTGTACAAGCGACTATCACCTACATGCGCCCAATACAGGATATCTTCTTGTACGTATGCAACAACTGCTGTAGTCCCCATACCTTCCAACTCTTTGTAGGATTGGCTCTTTTCATAGACCATACGATTTGCTTTTAGAATGGCATTCTTTAATACTTCGGTAGATATTTCAGTAGCCTCATTGACTACTTCTACAATCGTATCGACTACCATGGTACTAGCATATTCTCCACCGGTATAACCACCCATACCATCTGCTACAATTAGCAGAGGCCCTTGGGCATAAAAACGATCTTCATTACGTTGGCGAACTAATCCAGTTTTACTGATTCCTAAACTAATCATAACATCCCTTCTTTCAAAGATTGTTGATGTTGTATTTTCAACTGTCCACAAGCTGCTTGAATTTCATCACCCATTTCTTTACGAATCGTCACAGACACGCCGTAGGATTCGACAATAGACTTAAATTCTTGCATAGCTTTTATAGACGGTTTGTATAAATTAATATGTTCATTTCCATTGACAGGAATTAAATTGACATTACAATGAGGAAACTCTTTTGCAATCATACCTAGTTCATGAGCTTCCTTTTCAGAGGAGTTCACATCTTGAATCAAAATATATTCAAAGGTCACACGGCGATCCGTCTGTCGATAATACTCCGCCACGGCATCTAGTACATCTTGTAACGCATAGGTGGCTCCTATAGGCATAATTTTCTTTCGACTTTCATCTGTCGTAGCGTGCAAGGATAGTGCCAATGTAATAGGCAAGCCCAGTTCTGCAAAGCGATAAATATTCGGTACTAATCCACAAGTGGACACCGTCATTCGACGATAGCCTATATTAAAGCTTTCTTTTTCATGAATAAATTGCAATGCTTCCATAGTATGATCAAAGTTTTGTAATGGCTCTCCTGATCCCATGACAACGATAGAGTGCACTTCTTCTTTGATGATGCTTTCAAAGAGTAATAACTGACCTACAATTTCAGCTACTGTTAGATTTCGGAATAAACCTTCTGTAGTAGATGCACAAAAAATGCATCCCATTGCACATCCCACTTGAGATGACAAACACACAGAGTTACCATAGTGTTGCTTCATCAGTACCGTTTCTACTTGATGACCATCAGAAAATCTGAGCAATAATTTTTTTGTATTTCCATCAGAACTAGTAGATTCTCGCACCACTGTAGGTAATGTAATCGTACAGTGTGTGGTAAGCCATTCACGCATTGTCTGTGGAAGCTGTAACATATCTTCCATAGAGAATACGTGACGTTGATAGATATAATCCATAATCTGCTTCGCTCTAAATTTGGGAAACCCTCCATCTGTCACAAATTTACTTAAAGCTGGCAATGAAAGTCCAATTAATTCTATCATGCTCTCTCCTTACGTAAACGGGCTATAAAAAATCCGTCCATATCATATACGTGTGGCAATAAAGTAACCATAGAACCTTCTGCTGCAAACGGCAACAGTGGAGCCACATCTTCTAAGACGAAATTAGGGTTATCTTGTAAAAATCTTTCCACAACCCCTTCATTTTCCAAAGTATTGATAGTACATGTAGAATATACTAAGTGTCCTCCTACTTTTACATAGGAACTAGCATTTTGTAATATTTGTTGCTGCAACTTTGGCAATTCTTGTAATTGGGATTCTTCTTTTCGCCACCGCATATCTAGTTTCTTCTGTAAGATTCCTAGACCTGAACATGGCGCATCTACTAGTACGGCATCAAAAGAATCTTTCCATTGTGCCTCTTTTACTGTAGCATCACCTTGTTGAGTCTGTACATTAGACATACCCATGCGTTTGGCATTTGCCTGCAACAGTTCTACTTTATGCTCATGAATATCCGTAGCTACGATGGTTCCTGTATTACCCATGAGGGTTGCCATATGCAATGTTTTACCTCCCGGTGCTGCACAGGTATCTAAAATCTGCATATGTTGTTGAGGTTCTACTGCATAAGCTACAGCCATAGAGGCTTCGTCCATGAATGTCATCAATCCCTCTTGTACCCATTTTGCTTCCTGCAATTGTCCTTTGTGAGATTTGATGATAATCGCATCTGGAATCATATGACTAGGCTCTACTTCCCAATTTGCCTCTGAAAGTTCTTCTAATAAATCATGCCGACTAATTCGTAATGTATTCACGCGTGCTGTCAATAATGGCGTTTCATTGAACCATTCGCAAAAATCTATTGTTTCTTCTAGACCTCGTTGCTCTATCCACAAATGGACTAGCCACAAAGGTTGATTATAAATATAGGAAATTCGTTCCGCTTCTGAAGTAGCTAAAGCATCTACACCAATATCTTCGCGTTGTCTGTCTACATTACGAAGTACTGCGTTGACAAATCGGTCTGTACCAGGAGCCACTTTTTTTGCTAGTTTTACACTTTCATTCACAGCAGCACTAGATGGCACCTTATCCATATAGAGTAATTGGTACACTCCAAGTCTAAGAATCTCTAAAACAAAAGGAGATAATTTTTTAACTGGCTTCTTGGTAAAATGAACGATAACCGCATCTAAGTAGTTTTGACGACGCACCACACCATAGACTAACTCTGTAAAGAATCTACGATCTAAATCTTCTAATCTTTCTTGTATCATATACTGAGGCAATACAATATTGGCATACTTCTTATCTCTATGTATATCTACCAAGGCTTTCATAGCTAGGCGCCGAATATTTTTATGTTCTTTCTTTTGTTTCGTTTCCATACAGTAACCTTTCTATGACAAGTCTAATGTCTTCTGTATTGACTCTCGTATTACAACAGGGACCACAAGGTCGTTCATTTAAGACACCTATTACGGGAATGGGAAACACATCTGCCATGCCACTGACTAAATCTCTTTCACAGGCAATTGCCACAATAGCTTGAGGACGAATTTCTTTGATTTTCAAACGTGCTAATGTGCCACCTGTAACAACCACAAAGTGACATCCATAGGTATCTGCAATGTCTAGCAAGGTTCCTACTTGGCACCCGCCACAACGCTTACAATTATGCACATCTGTAGTCACTTTATGTACGCAACTAGATAATTGTATACAATGCGGTGTGAGTAGTAATAACCGTTCTGGTTCCACCCGATATACTTGAGTGCTCACAAGATGATTGATTAAAGCAATCAAGGATTGACTCACTTCATCCTTAGTATATCCAAAGCATCTAGCTAAGACCGTTACCAACGGAAATAAAAGATATAACCCACGATTAGACAGTCGTAGTAGAATCGGATGTTGTATAGGGTACATTGTAACTAATGCCATGTATATCCACATGGACCACCCTATCAATATGGGGAATAGTAGCGCACTCTCTCCGATAGGCCCGACAACAGGTCCCCATTGAGATAAGCTAGGATGCATCATCCAAACTATCCAACCCCATACCAGTGATATTAATAGCATTGCCACAGCCGTCACCGTTAAATACAAACGATAAGATTTATTCATCGCCAAAGCAAGCTCCTACTGCTAACTGATGACCACGCGCAAAATCACCTGCATTCATTCGTTTTTTATTTTCTGGCTGCACTTCTGTGACACGTAAGACCCCGTGACCAGTGAAGATACTGAAAGACCCTTTATCTACATGCACTATTGTACCCTCTTTAGGATAGCCACAAGCTCCTTGTAAGTGTTCAGGAGCATACTTAGAGGTAGGGTCTACTTTAGCATGCCAGAACTTAACCCGTTTTCCCTCTAAGAATGTATAACATCCAGGACTTGGATTGAAAGCTCTTATTTTCGCAGCTAATGTATGTGCTGGTTCTGTAAAGTTAAGATGTCCCATCTCTTTCGTAATTTTTCCTGTTTCAATAGCTTCTTCATGATTTTGCGGGACTCTTGTTAATGTACCTGCTTGTAAAGCATCTACGGCTGGTACAATCATCTGTGCTCCTAATTTTGCCAAAGCTGTAAAGATTGTACCAGATGTATCCTCTTCTGTAACAGGAATACGTTCCATTAACAGAGTATCACCTGTATCTAATCCTTCGTCCATATGCATAATCGTCATACCAGTTTCTGACTCTTCATGAAGAATCGCATATTGTATAGGCGCTGCACCCCTAAATTTCGGCAATAAAGAGGCATGTAGATTAATACACCCCAATGGAGGCTGATGAATGAGCCAAGGAGGTAAAATCTTACCATACGCAATAACTACGACAATATCAGGAGCCAAAGTTTGCAACAATTCTTCTGCTTCTTCATTGCGCAAGGATTTCGGTTGATACACAGGAATATCATACTGTAACGCCAATTCCTTCGTCGGTGGCATTTGCAATTTATTGCCTCGTCCTTTCGGTTTATCTGGTTGACAAAATACACCTATTACTGAGTGGGAACTGTCAATTAAAGCCTGTAACGTAGGAACTGCTATATCTGGAGTTCCCATGAAAACTATACGTAATGGATTCATTATTGTTGTTCCTTTTTATGGATAAAAATCTCATTGGGGTTCACTAACTTTTCCACAAATAAAATACCATTTAAATGGTCAATTTCATGTTGAAAAATACGCGCTAAAAAACCTTCTGCTTTGATCTTAATCTTTTTATTATTTCGATTGATACCATGTACTTCAATTTTGTCATATCGCTCTACATCACCAAATAATTCTGGTACGCTCAAACAACCTTCTAAACCTATTTGAGAGCCTTCTTTTTTCACGATTTCTGGATTGATTACTTCAATTAATCCATTTCCATCATCTAATACAATGATTCGTTTAGATACATTGACTTGCGGTGCCGCTAAGCCTACACCATCTGTTTTATACATCGTTTCTGCCATATCATCTAATAATTGACGAATTTTTTTATTTACGAACTCTACCGGTTCTGCTATTTGTTTCAACACAGGATGACCTGTTTTCATGACTTCTAAAACTGCCATATTCCCTCCTATACTGGATCCACATCTATATAGATATGGGGCAATGTAAATATATCTGAATGATACATGTATGATTTTATTTTTGATAAATCAATTCCACGAATCATAATACAAAGTCGATACATATCTCGTATCTTTGCGGCACCATTTTCATAGGGCCCTAGTATATCTATGCGCTGACCTGTACAAGCCTCACGCAACGTATTGACTAATTCTGTCGCTCTTGTTCGTACTACTGAGAGCTTTTCATCTAATAAGGTAATCTGTATCATTTCACCAATTGGCGGATACAACAAAGCCTTTCGAGCCTCTATTTCTTCCTCATAAAAGCTAACATAATCATGGTGCGTACTGTGCTGAATAGCATAATGCTCAGGACTATAGGTTTGTACTACGACTGTTCCTGGTTTATCACCACGACCAGCACGACCAGCCGCTTGTGTTAGCAAATTAAACGTTCTTTCAGAAGCCGTATACACAGGAATGTGCAAGACAGAATCAGCTGTAATAATTCCTACTGCGGTAACATTTGAAAAATCATGTCCTTTTGCCACCATTTGCGTACCCAATAAAATATCATATTGGCCAGCACCAAAGGCTTCCAAAATGCGCTGTGATTCTCCTTTTTTAGATGTCGTATCTTGATCTAGACGAGCAATTCTAGCTTGAGGAAATCGCTTTGCTAATTCTTCTTCTACCTTTTGTGTGCCTGTACCAAAGAATTTAATCTTACGGCTACCACAATGAGGACAAATTTGAGGTACTTTTTCATGATGGTCGCAGTAATGGCACCGCAAATCCTGTCCCGCTTGATGATACACCATTGAGATATCACAGTGAGGGCATTGGATAGGTTTACCACAATCTCGACACATCACAAAGGTACTATGTCCTCGACGATTCAACAAGAGAATTATTTGCTCCCGTTTCTGTAGCGTTTCTTGGATTAAAGTATCTAGCGCCATAGAAAATACAGAGTAATTCCCATAGAACATTTCCTCTTTCATATCCACAACATTTACCTTAGGCATTGGTTGATGAAAAATTCGATGTTCCAAAGATAGTAATTGATACATGCCTTGGTTAGCTAAATAATAGGCCTCTATAGACGGTGTGGCAGAACCAAATATAATTGGACATTGATGACTTTCACTGCGCCATCTTGCCACCATACGTGCATCGTAACGAGTCATATCCTGTTGCTTATAGGATGGATCATGTTCCTCATCGACTACAATGAGACCAATGTCTTCTGTAGGTGCAAACACTGCAGAACGAGCCCCAATAATAATATGGCTATCTTTTCGGCGCAAACGCTCCCAATTGTTGTAACGTTCTGATTTTGTTAACTGACTATGGAAAACCACAACTTCTTGTCCAAACTTTTCTACGAATCGTCTTACAATTTGCGTCGTTAAAGCAATTTCTGGAACTAAAATAATAGCAATCTTATCTTGTCGAATTGTTTCTTGCGCAGCTTTTAGATACACTTGTGTTTTTCCGCTACCCGTTACACCATGGAGCAAAAAAGATTTATTTGTATGATTAGCAATGCATTCCTGAATAGGATCATATACAGACTGCTGTGGTTCTGTCAGAGGAATGTCTATGCTACCTGCAACTTCCTCGTAGCGTGTTTTCGTCATTGCATAGCGCCATTCCACATCGATATGAGAAGATTCTTTTACTTGCTTAATGACAGGCAAACTAAATCCTGCCAATCGCAAGGCACTCACCGAAGTTGCTCCATGCTCTACTAAGTATTCTGCCAACAAACGTTGCTTTTGTTTCCTCACTCCAAATAGTTCTACATGAAAGGAGTCCTTAGGCACAAGCCATTCCATTTTTGGTCTGTCATAAGATTTTAATTTACTTTTATCCACAGTAAATAAGCTTAATGCCTCTGCAAAAGTACATAGGTAATACTCACTTAGCTTACGAGCTGTACTCAGCATTTCCGATGAAAACCAAGGCGTTGGATCTAATACGGCTAATATAGGTTTAATCACAAATGGTGGATTTTCTATGTCACAATAACCTACAAGGATTCCCTCTTCTTTGGAGGCTCCCAACGGAACTGCCACACGGGTTCCAATAGGTACGTCCCCGAATGAGTCAGGTATTTCATAGGTTAAAGGTTTATTCAATTGTTTCGCAGGACGATTGATAATAATTTCACCTAAACGCATCATAACCTCCTGACTAAACACTCTCCATTATACCACGTTTATAGCTATGATTCATACTATTTCATATCCTAGTCCTGCACATTTCACGTCATGACATTTCTTTTAAGACGAATATATACGAGGTTATAGAAGCAAATGAGTTAGTACACGAATCTTTTCCTCTTATAACAAGTATACACACATAACAATCTAAACGCTGATAGTTTATGTACATGACAACGGGGATAACAAAAATAGAGGACAAAGACATGCGTCTCTATCCTCTATATATGTATCATTCAAAAGCGAAGGGCAAATTGATCTATTATAACCCAGCTTCTTTACGAAGTGCTTCTGCTTTATCTGTGCGTTCCCATGGAAGGTCTACGTCAGTACGACCAAAATGACCATAGGCAGCAGTTTTTTTGTAATGTGGTTTCAACAAGTCTAACATTTCAATGATGCCTGCTGGACGAAGATCAAAATGCTTACTTACTAATGCAGAAATTTTTTCTTCTTCGATTTTTGCAGTACCGAATGTTTCAACCATGATAGATACAGGTTTTGCTACACCAATTGCGTAAGCTACTTGTACTTCACATTTATCAGCAAGACCAGCTGCCACAATATTTTTAGCTACATAACGAGCTGCATATGCTGCGGAACGGTCAACTTTTGTAGGATCTTTACCGGAGAAAGCTCCACCACCATGACGAGCCATACCGCCATACGTATCTACGATAATTTTACGACCAGTCAAACCAGCATCACCTTGTGGACCACCGATTACGAAACGACCAGTTGGGTTGATGAAATATTTAGTATTTTCATCAATAAATCCTTCTGGAAGAACTGGATCAATCACATATTTTTTAATATCTGCTTGGATTTGTTCCAATGTCACTTCTGGTCCATGTTGTGTAGAAATAACGATTGTTTCAATGCGTTTAGGTTTTCCATCAACATATTCAACAGTTACTTGGGTTTTACCATCTGGACGAAGATAATCCAATGTGCCGTCTTTACGAACTTTTGTCAATTGACGAGATAAGCGATGTGCCAAACTAATAGGCATAGGCATTAATTCTTCAGTTTCATTGGATGCGAAACCAAACATCATGCCTTGGTCACCCGCGCCGATTTTATCGAACGCATCACTACCACCTTCACGAGATTCTAATGCTTCATCAACACCCATCGCAATGTCTGCAGATTGTTCGTCAATCGCTACGTTAACGCCACAAGTATCAGCATCAAAACCAAATTTTGCACGTGTATATCCGATTTCACGAATTGTATCACGAACAATATGAGGAATATCTACATACGTTTTTGTAGTAATTTCGCCTACTACATGAACTTGGCCTGTAGTTACTAATGTTTCACAGGCAACGTGTGCTGTTGGATCTTTTTCTAAAATAGCATCCAATACAGCATCTGAAATTTGGTCAGCAATTTTGTCTGGATGACCTTCTGTTACAGATTCAGAAGTGAAAAATACATGTTTTTCTGCCATGAATAAACCTCCAATAAAAAAATTCCTCATCCCAAGATGAGGAATTATATCCCCATCTTCCGATCAAATATCGTTGGATTTAGCACCTTTTCCCTAAGGAATGGTTGCTGTAGCTTCACAGGGCCTTTCCCTCCACTACTCTTGATGAGACTTGTATCATACATATAATACTTAGTTTAAAATCACTACAAGTCATTATAACACACATTTATAGGTCTGCCAAGGCTTGAATGATACGTTCTGCTACATCAAGTTTTGACATATTGGGTAAATTTACAATTTGATCTCCAGGATAGATAAATGTCACTTCATTTGTATCTACATCAAATCCAGCATTGGATTTACTTACATCATTAGCTACTAACATATCCAAATTCTTTTTGCGCACTTTTTCTTTTCCATAGGTAATGACATCTTGCGTTTCCGCTGCAAAACCAATTAACTTTTGATGCTGTTTGCGGCTCCCTAAGCTTGCTAATATATCTGGATTTTTTACCAACTCTAATGTCATAGTTTCTTGTTTTTTTATTTTATTGTCCGCTACTTCAGCTACACGATAGTCCGCCACAGCCGCGGCCATAATCACAGCATCTGCAGAGTCATAGTGACTATCTATAGCCTCTTTCATCTCTGTAGCAGAACGAACTATGATACGCTCTACACCAATTGGCACCTCAAGATCTGTGGGAGCAGATACCAAAATTGTCTTAGCTCCCGCCTGGGCCGCTTTTAGAGCCACTGCATATCCCATCTTTCCACTGGAACGATTCGTAATGTACCGAACTGGATCAATAGCTTCTTGCGTACCACCAGCGCTGACAATCACAGTTTTACCTTCCAATAGATCTGTTTTCCCTAAATGAAAGTCCACCCAGTCCATAATTTTTTGCGGTTCTGGTAAACGACCTTTTCCTTCTACCCCACATGCTAGGAGTCCACTGTCAGGTTCTAACACATGGACGCCTCTACCACGCAAGATAGTTAAATTTTCTTGCACAGTTGGATGAGCATACATGTTACTATTCATAGCTGGACATACAAATACAGGGGCCGTTGTGGCCAATAATTGGGTAGATAACATATCATCTGCAATACCATGGGACATCTTAGCAATCATATTAGCCGTTGCTGGTGCTACGACATAGGCATCCGCCCAAGTTGCATAGGCAATATGCTCTACATTCCAATCCTGTACATTTTCAAACATTTCCACAGCCACTTTGTGTTTACTAATTTCACCAAACACAAGGGGACTCACAAATTTAGTGGCATTTCTCGTCATTACCACTTTTACTTCTGCTCCCGCTTTATATAAACGGCTTACTAACTCTACTGCTTTATAGGCTGCTATTCCTGCTGTTACACCTACTACAATATGCTTACCCTTCAAAGGTCTCACCTTCCTATAGAACTAATTCGATTAATAGACTATCTGTACTTACCCTATTATACAGTATCTGACCCAGTAATACATCTTTATTTTAAACTATGAAAGTTCAAGATAGTCTCTCTGCAAAAAAAGCTGTAAACAAATTAAAATATACATAATTTGCTACAGCTTTTTACATATGTATAGAATAGATGGCAAATCCATCAAGTCTTGGCCTCTATAAAGGTAAAGATAAATGAACAACAGTTTTCACTGATTTCTTCGTTCCATCTAATTTTTTGAACCCTAAGTTAGTATATAACTCTTTTGCATTTTCCATGCTAGGTAAACTATCTAAAAGCAATGTTTTATACCCAAACTCACGAGCATCTTCTACAACCATTTTAGCCATATTCGTACCTAAAGAGCTATGCCGAAAAGCAGGACGAACGTACAACCGTTTCATAGCTGCTGTTTTACTATCAACATAGCGTAATGCGACACAACCCGCTGGTTTGTTATCGATAAAGGCAATATACAAGGCTTCACCTTCACCTTTATATTTGTCTTCCAGTCCATGAAACTCTCTTAAATTAGCGGACACACCTAAGGATCGTACATACTCTACAAATAAATCTTTTACTTCATCAATATAATCGTGGCCATTACGAATTTCAAAATTCATAGTATACCTCCTCTTAGTATTACATGAAACTGATATTGTTAGTATTCGACGAAATTATAAAAACTCCTTTTATTTTCTCTTAACATTTTAATGATATTAGTTGCTCCATACTTACATAAACACATGGCAGTTAACACAAATGATATCCAACATAACACTACTAATACATAAAAATATAAGTACACGCCATCTATACTACATACAAAAAAGACTGCAACAAACAACACTTGTTACAGTCTCAATGTAATTATTGGCTCTATAATAAATGTTGGGGCTACTCATATAAGAGTAGCCGCCAACATTTTTTGTTGCAATAAAATAGACATATACAGACTCATACCGTATCATAAAAGTAACCACACAATTAAGAAAGGATGAGTCATATATGTTTACAGTTAATTATACAGAAATTATCTTTAAAATTAAAGAGGAATATATCAAACATACAAGAGTAAATGAGGACGG
>NZ_RQVK01000006.1 GCF_003992015.1 Veillonella sp. VA137 | reverse complement strand
ATATTTATTCTTTTTGCATAATTTATTCAACATACATTATACAAATGCACATAGAATAGTACTCAAAACTTTTAACCCATATACCACCTATTATTTTCTAAGATAATAGGTGGTATATATTATATTAGAGCATATAAACGCATACATATATAGCCATATATACCAATCTATTGAAATACATCGGAATACATTGAAATTCATTCAGAAATATAAACAACAGCAAACAAAAACTACCCTACACAGGAAACTCCATAGATAGGGTAGTTGTTTTTGCATATTTGAAATAACATTTCTTATAAGAGACAAACTAAATTTGTTGTTCCAAAAATCTGACAACAAACTTATACTTATCGAATGACTTTTGACAAGAACGATTTTGTTCGTTCATGTTTTGGTGTATCAAACACTTCAGCTGGTGTGCCTTCTTCTAAAATCTCACCACCATCTACAAATAATACGCGAGTAGCTACTTCTTTGGCAAAGCTCATTTCATGAGTAACGATGACCATAGTCATCCCCTCTTTAGCTAGGTCTTTCATAACGTCTAGTACTTCGCTAACCATTTCTGGATCTAGAGCAGAGGTAGGTTCGTCAAAAAGCATCACTTTTGGTTTCATCGCTAATGCACGAGCAATGGCTACACGCTGTTGCTGGCCTCCGGATAATTGTTCTGGGTACGCCTCTGCTTTGTCGGATAGACCTACTTTTCCCAATAAATCATGAGCAATGCTTTCCGCTTCAGATTTTGAAAGTCCTCTAATTTTTTGTGGTGCTAAAGTAATGTTATCTAGCACGGTCATATGAGGGAATAGATTAAATCGTTGGAACACCATGCCCACTTCAGCACGTACATTGTTGATATTTTCTTTCACATTTAAGTTCTTACCATCTACAATCACGTCACCTTGTGTTGGTTCTTCTAAATAGTTCATACAGCGCAATACAGTACTTTTACCAGAACCGGATGGTCCAATAATGACCACTACTTCACCAGCCTCGATTTCTGTTGAAACGCCTTTTAAGACATGTAATTGTCCAAAGTATTTATGTACATTCTGTAATTGAATCATTTGATATTATATTTCCTTTCTAAGTACGCTACGAGTCGGGAAATGGTTAACGTCATAATCAAGTAAATCACCGCTACGGCTGTCCAGATTTCAAAGGAACCATAGGTACGAGCGATAATTAATTGTCCACGACGTGTCAATTCTTCAAAACCGATTACCGCCACTAAGGAAGTATCTTTCAACATGGCTATAAATTCATTGCCTAATGGTGGAATGATGGCTTTAAAAGCTTGTGGCATGATTACATAGCGCATCGTTTGGAACCAAGTTAATCCTAAGGAGCGACCTGCTTCCATTTGACCTTTATTAATGGATTGGATGCCGGCACGGAAAATTTCAGATACATAGGCACCAGAGTTAATCGAACATGCCAATACAGCTGCTAAATACGGTCCAATTGGTTCTGGCGCACCATTGGCATTAACGATAGCCCCCAACAATTTAGGACCACCGAAATAAATCATGAAGATTTGTACTAATAGTGGTGTACCACGGAATAATTCTACATAACATTTTGCGATGAGACGAATCACTTTAAATCGTGATAAATTCATCAACGCCACTACCAGTCCAATAAAGAAACCAAAGCCCACACTCATGAGGGTAATTTGAATCGTAATTCCAGCCCCTCCAATTAACAGGGGTAAAGAGTCGACAATTAACTGCCAATTAAAATCCATCGTTACCTATCCATCCTTTCATTCAACACAGATAAGGAGGCACAAAGCCTCCTTATATAGTACATTATTTTCCTTCATATGTCACGGGAATATCCTTAGGCATGTCAGTTTTAAACCATGTTTGGTAAATCTTATTTAAAGTACCATCTTGTTTCATCTCTGTCAATGCTTTATTTACACTATCTACTAGGTCTTTATTTTTTTTATTCATGGCTAAACCAAAGTATTCTTTCGTATTTGGATAAGCGATGACTGTTAAGTGTTGATTACTATGTTTAGCTACGTAATACTGTGCCACTGGCAAATCAATTAAGGCCCCTTCTACACCACCATTTTGTAGTTCTAGCAAAGCATCGCTGGTATGGTCAAAGTTTTTTACCATAGCCCCATTGATTTTGCTCGCTAAGTCTGCCCCTGTAGTGCCCATTTGTACAGCAATTGTTTTACCCGCCAAATCATCTAAGCCTTTAATAGCACTAGTTTCTTTGACAACCACAGCCATACCAGATTCATAATAAGGCATACTGAAACCAACTTTTTCCATCCGTGCTTTTGTGATAGTCATCCCAGATGCTGCTAAATCGATCTCACCATTATCTAAAGCTGGTACTAGAGCATCAAAAGGAACATTTTTAAATTCAATAGTCTTACCCGTCCGTTTTGCAATTTCTTTGGCTACATCGATATCAAAGCCTTGCAACTCTTCGGAACCTTCTTGCTTAAACTCGAATGGCACAAACGTTGCATTAGTGCCTATCTTTAAGACACTTTCTTTTTGTGCTTGATTTCCCCCTTGAGAACCACATCCTCCTAGTAGTGCTACTACACCTAAGGCTAATAATCCAGTACATATTAGTTTTTTTACATTTGTTTTCATGATGTTTCTCCTTTACTATATAACTTAATGTTTTATCTTATTCACTAATTATACACCTGTATGAATATTTAGTCAACATATTTTTGCAAATTTTATGTATTTTTATTAATAAATGATATATGTAATATATTCTATTCCCTATATTCAAAGACTGTCATGCAAAAAAAGCATAAAAAATACACAGCAGAACAATTTCTGCTGTGTTTCATACGGCTGACCTGGTCTTTGCCCCCACACTCGCCTGCTGGAAGGTTCGCTCTTAAGCTGTGCTCCCCACTACTACTCCTCTCGACATCTACTGTCGGCAGGTCTTACATCTAAGCCGCACCATGCTCACAATTTCTCATTGCTTATGTGGATCGTTTCGCCTGCGACTGGCCTCGACTTTCAACCACAGACCCGTTATGTACTCTTATTATATCTATATTTTTTACTTTTGTCACTGAGAAACCATCATGATTTTTTTCATTCCACTTATATCATTTTTATATAGTACATTCGGAAAAAAGACTTGCTTTTTTTCATCAAATATACATCAACTTTGCTACATCCCATGCTTATCACATTCTCACTTTTTATAACAATGATGAGAACTTTTCAGTACATTTTTGTCCACTCTGTAGGGTATATTCAAGGATAAAATTTTATTGTATAATGTGTGTACTTAAGTAAATGAAGAATATAAAAACGGTGGTTTTCCAAAAGAGAGTACACCGTTTCTATTAGTTAGGAAGGGTTTGCACATGTTTATGTTATCATTAATTCAAGAATCAGGAGCTTACGAACAAGATAAAAGCACCTTAGAGTTAGTTACCTTACAACTCTTACAGATGATTCAAATGAAAAGCCAAACTTTATATGTGCATTCAGTGCAAGTCGCCAATTACGCTGTGGCCATTGCTGCTAAAATGGGATTGCCAAAAGGTGAAATCGAATTAATTCGCCACGCAGCATGTTTACATGATTTAGGCTTAATTTGCTTGCCTTCTACAGTCTTGATGAAGTTTCCTTACTTTAATCGTCAGGAATTGTCCAAATACAAGCAACATCCTGTATTTGGGGCTAGCATGATTGAAAACTATCCATGTTGCCAACCTATCATTCCTTACATTAAATACCATCATGAGCGTTGGGATGGCGCAGGATTTCCGAAACATTTACGAGGTGCCAATATTCCATTAGGAGCTCGCATCATTGGTATTGCTGATTACTACGTAACGGCCATCGACCCATCTTCAGATACAACGCTACAACCTCGTAGCGAGATTAAACAAGAACTATTTAGACACTCTGGCACGCAATTTGATCCAGATGTGGTAAAAGCATTCATAGAAATATTAGGATAATCATCAGGCTCCACTTGCTAAAGTGAGAGCCTTTATCTTTGCTCTAGGTAAGACAACATGAATTGTCTCTGCCGCTTCTAGCAAGGTGGCCCCTGTTGTATAGATGTCATCCACTAGTAATATACTGATTTCTTTGTCTACATAGGAATCCGCCATAGCAGGACGAACTAAGAAATGACCTTTCATATTTTTTCGTCGTTCTTGCTTTGTCAATGTCCACATAGGTTTAGAACCATCTAACTTTACCAATAGGTCCACCCATTTCCAATTTTGTTGACCGACCCAATCTTTAAACAGCATATCTACTTGATTATATCCCCGTTGCTTCCGTTTGCTTTCGCTAATGGGAATGGGCACAACAATGGTTGGTACATATTTCATATCCGAACAAGTAACTGCAAAATGTTGTAAAAAAGGAGCGGCTCCTAGAGCTCGCTCCTTTTTTCTGTTAAATTTTATATCGTGTAGCATGGTTTTAATACCACCTGTGTAATCTGCTAGAATATATATACATTCTAAAGAAGCAAATTTTGGACCCATTATACAACGTTCATGCATAACTGCTTGCAAACAATCATCACACCACTCACCTTGAGTATATACATCTTTACCACAATGGATACAAGTGGGTGGACACAATACGTCCCATAACCTCATTAGATCGCCCCCTCTAAGCGTTCCTTAAATAATGTATACCGATAATTTGTATCGACTCGATTTACCGCTGTATCTACAGCCGTTTCACTACCGATGAGTAACACCTTATCCTTAGCGCGTGTAATCGCTGTATAGAGTAAATTTCGCTGTAACATCACATTATAGGCAGAAATAAATGGCAGAATAATGCGTTCATATTCACTACCTTGTGCTTTATGAACCGTAATAGCATAAGCAAGTGCCATCGTCATCATATCTTCTTCATCAAGAGTCATCGATTTATCTGGAAATTTCACATGCACTTGTTTCCCAAGAATATCCGTAATAACGCCAATTTCTCCATTATATACATCTTGGTCGTAGTTATTCTCCATTTGAATTACTTTATCACCAACGCGATACACCCTTCCATCTACTTTCAGCTCTTCTTGACCACTTCGTTTTGGATTCAACTCCTCTTGCAAATAGTTAGAAATCGCTGCACTTCCTATAGGGCCTTTACGCATAGGACAAACGATTTGAATATCTAGATCAGACTCTACGTACTGTAATTCCTCTCGATAATGCTTAGTAACCGCTAATAGGACACTTTCCACATCATGAGCACTTTCAAATTGAAATTCATCACAACTCGATAGATTGGGCATGTCCCCATGATTGATGGCGTACGCATTATCGATGATGCGATTTCCCTCTTGCTGACGATAAATTTGCGTTAACCCTTGATAAGGTATTACAGAACTACTCAACATATCTCGTAGAATAAAACCTGCACCAATAGGCGGCAATTGGTCCACATCCCCTACAAGCACTACATAGGCGCTAGGTGGAATCGCCTGTATCAGAGCATAGTAAAGCTCCAAATTAAGCATAGATGATTCATCTACGATAACTACGTCTACTTCTAATGGTTCATCCTGGTTACGAGCAAAGATATACGCATTATTTTCTAACTCTGGTTCTAACAAACGATGAATAGTGAAAGCCTCCATGCCCGTCGCTTCCGACAATCGTTTTGTGGCACGCCCTGTTGGTGCACAGAGAACAATACGTTTTAAATTCCCTCGCTGGAACCCTTCTACTAAGGCTTTGATAATAGTGGTCTTTCCTGTACCTGGACCTCCAGTGATAATAGAAAATCGATGGCTAAGCGCCATATGTATAGCTTTTTTTTGTTCTTCACCTAATACCATGGAGTGTTTGATTTCGTAACTTTTACAGAAATCGTCACCGTCCAATAAAGGTAGTACAGCATTATCTAGGAAAGCTTCTGTGAAATCTACACTGTCTACTTCTGCTCGATAGACCGTAGGGTGGTAAATATACAGTACATCATCGTGATCTACTTGTACATATCGTTTTGTTTCAATTAAAGTTTCTAATCTGTCTACGATCACATCGATATAGTCATCACCTAATAGATTCGACAACTGCACCATCAATTCCTCTATGGGCATGCAAGAATGTCCAGAAGATCCTATCTGTTCCATGGTAAATCGGATACCTGCATCGATGCGCTTTGGATTATCAACAGGGAATCCTAACTCCTCTGCAAAATGGTCCACTACATGAAATGGTAAATTGGTATCTACGGTCAACAAATAGTATGGATTATCCTGCAACATTTCAATCGTTTTTGCGCCGTATATTTCATAGAGTTGACGGCTCCAACGATTACTCATATTGTACTTAGCAAAAAAGTCATTAATTTCCTGGAGAACCCCTTCCCCAAGCAATACTTTATACAGCTCTTGCTTTGTTTTAAGCGCTACATTAGGAACTTCTAATAACTCCATTGGATTTTCTTTTTTTAGAATCTCTAGAATCGAAATTCCAAAATAATCCAGCAGTTTTTCCAATGATTTGGGCCCTAAGCCTTTCACTCCCAAGCTTTCTAAATATCGTCTGGCTCCCGCCAAAGTATCTGGCATCACACGTTGTATGCTTTGAACGGAAATCTGCTTGCCATATTTTTTATGGATGATATGGGTACCTTTTATTTCCACTTCTTCCCCCACCTTTGGAGGTGTAATATTACCGGTACAAGTATGGGTATCTTCTTGATAGTCTCGTAATACAAATACGCAATAATCCTCTTGAGGAGACTTATAGATTACACGGTAAACCGTCCCTAATAGTGTGATCATAGGGATGCATTAGGTAAAGCAGAAATGACAGCTTGCACCACGTCTGCTACATTGCTAATATTTTCAATTTTGATGTGACTCACACGCTCGTAAATCGGTTGACGTTCTTCATACAAGCGGAAAATATATTCAATACTTTCTTTCAATAATGGGCGAATTTCCATATCTAAATCATCAAGAATTTGTTTTACATCGCGTTGAATCAATACTACATAACCAGATTCACGCATCAGTTCAGCCGTGGCATCACACAATACCGTACCACCGCCTGTGGCAATGACACTGGCACTTTTTTTGCTCACCAAATCTTGAATGACATTAAGTTCTAATTGATGGAATTCATCTTCTCCATCATGAATAATAATATTTTGGATAGATTTTCCAGTACGCTCTTGAATTTCTGTATCCACATCAAAAAACTCTAATCCCAATGCTTGCGCTAAGGCCTTACCTATGGTTGTTTTACCCGCCCCAGGCATACCAATTAAGAAAATATGTTGATGAATATGATTCTTTTCATAATCTTTAGAAATACGAATTACCTCATTCATAAATTCTTTTGCATAATCCTCTAACTCAGGGTTTTCCAATGCTTGTACAGCCGACGCAAGGATTTCCTGTTCTCTCTGTACATCATGAATTTTCATCTGATGCTCTTCTTTATATTTGGCAATATCTACGACGATGCTCAAACGTTCCTCAAACAATCGAATTAACTCTTTATTAATAGCATCAATTTTTTTGCGACTTTCTTGTAATTTCATGAATATACTCCTTAGAATTTTTTATAGATCGTACTATGTAAATGGTCTAATGCAAAGGCCTTATCATCTTCCATTTGATCGATAAGGGCTTGCAGAGAATCAAACTTAACTTCTCCTCGGATAAAAGCAAGAAATTCTACCGTAGCCACTTCTCCATACACATCATCGGAAAAATCAAATAAATGAGTTTCAAAACGATGGTATTGATTGGTAAAGGTTGGATTATCTCCCATATTCCCCACTGCTCCGTACCATTTGCCTCCGATGTATACTTGGTTTACATACACACCATCAGCAGGCGCTGCCATAGTATCTGGAAAATGAAAGTTTAGCGTAGGGAATCCCAAAGTACGACCTCGTTGATCTCCTTTTACTACAGTACCTGTAAAACGATACGGGCGACCTAGCATTTGATTTGCCAGTTCAATATCACCACGTAAAATGCTACTGCGTATAGCAGTGCTAGATATAGGCGCATCAATCCAATCATAGCGTACCAATTCTTGATCATGGACTTCAATAGATGGATATAATTCTCGAATCATCTTTGAATTTCCCAAGCCCTTATATCCAAAATTAAAATTTGCACCTACTACTATTTTCTGTACATCACGATGAGCACATAAACCATGAATAAAATCTTCCCCTGACTGAGCAACTAATTCTTGAGTCATGGGAAGTTCCAGCACATAATCAACACCCATAGTCTTTAACATATCATACCGTTCTTCTCGTTGTAACAAACGAGGTGGAATTTGTTTCGGCTGTAATATAGTAAATGGATGCGCATCGAAGGTAACAATCACAGAAACTCCATGACAAGATTTTGCGCTATCACAGACCTCCTTAATAATCGATTGATGACCTAAGTGCAGTCCATCAAAGGTTCCCATGCCATATACTATGGGTTCCTGTATCGTATCTAACTCTGATATCGTATATAAAATATTCATACTAATCCTTATCTTTTGAAATATGAAATAGAACTTTTATTTCAGTGTACTCTTTATTATAACACAACCGTAGACTATAGAAAGTGTATACATGTATTTCTCTGAAAGAAATACAATATCACCTATACAGTTTTATTTGTAATATCCTATTCCGTATGATACACGTGATATAAGATGCTTTTCTATCAATAGTATACACAAGAAAATGGTCAGGCTCCCCTAAGGTTCCTGACCATTTCTTATACCTATGTTATATGTATATATTTTTTTCTACCTTCAAAGTATCATCCAGTCGTCGCAAGATACTCATAAACCCATTTGCATCATAAGCTCTCACTAATGTATCGACTGGGATTTCATCTGGCGACACACAGAAAGCTCCATTCAGTTTCACTGTATGAATCGGAACTTGTTTCCCTTGCACCAAGCGTGTTCGATTAATATCGTTGATATACACCGCTGGCAAGTGCGTTAGCAAAGTATCTACTGGCTGTACGACTTGTTCCACCAGCATTTCTAGTTCTTCGATGGTTACAGACTGTTCAATGTTGCATTGTCCTACTGCGGTACGGCATAGTTGTGTCATCATACCACATAAATTCAATTGATGACATATATCCCGTAACAGAGCACGCACATAGGTGCCCGCAGAACACCGTACACGAATGGTAAAGAATGGAAATGCATAGGCGAGTAGCTCAATGTTGTAGATCTGAATCAAACGAGCTGGTAATTCAAATTCCACCCCTGCACGTGCTAAGTCATAGGCCCGTTGCCCATTGATTTTGATAGCAGAATACTTAGATGGTCGTTGCTCAATCGAGCCTTGGAAGGACTGCACTGCTTGTTTTAGTTCGTTCCAACTAGGAGGCTCAGAAATATCCATAGTCCGTAGCACATTGCCTGTGCTATCTTCTGTATCTGTTTCAACACCAAATTTACATTCTGCCACATAGGTCTTACCGATGGATTCTGTGTATTCAATGGCACGTGTGGCTTTTCCTACAAAGATCGGCAACACTCCGTACGCCAGTGGATCCAAGGTCCCACTGTGACCGATACGTCGTTCTTTCAGAATACGTCGACAAATGCCGATGGCATCATGGCTCGTAATACCTGGTGGCTTAATTAAAGAAATAACTCCATCCATTAATCAATCACCGCTAAGATTTGTTCTAATGCTTCGTGAATAGGACTTTCGATGGAGCAACCGGCTGCTCGAATATGTCCACCTCCGCCAAAGTGACTAGCAATTTGATTTGCATCACGCACTTTACTACGAATACTAGCACGTGTCAAGGTTTCCGTTTTAGATTTCAACACGATAGCCACGTCCACGCCCTTGATATTTCGAATCATGTCCACAAACCCATCGGTATCATCTCCAATGCGTTCCATCAAAGGAAATGTTAACGACATAGATACCACTTGTCCTGCATGATGAAAAGATACATTGTCTAACACTTCTTTCATCACTTCTATGCGACCTGGTTCCACCATTTCTATGGCTTCGGAAATCACATGTGGTTGTGCTCCCGCTTGCAAACATAGGCCTGCCATTTCCATAGTATGGGCTGTAGTGTTGGAAAATTTAAAGAACCCTGTATCTGTAGCCATCGCCATGTACAAAGCTTGTCCCATCGATTGGGTAATCTCCCAATTCCATATCTTACATAGGTACGCCACCGTTTCTCCAGTAGAAGAAAAATCTGGACGCAAATATAAGCCGTCTGCAAATTCTGTATTAGAAATATGATGGTCTATATTAAAAGTAGGTGCACTCACTCGTACACCTACTTCTCCAATTCGTTCAAATGTGCTAGCATCCAAAATGAGTAGCATATCCGATGTATAACCGGTTTCTAAACTTTCAATAGGCTCAATCTTAGAGCATAGAGGAAGAAAAGAAAACTTTTCAGGAATTACATCATCAACTACCATACGAACTGCTTTCCCTTGCGTTATCAAGGCTTCATACATAGCAAGCATAGAGCCTATAGCATCTCCGTCGGGACTAACATGAACAGTAAGAAGAATGGAATGGGCTGTATCAATCGATGCTTTCAGTTGATCAATACTAATTTTCGCCATTATTTTCCTCTTGTTTAATAGAATTTAATAAGCCTTCAATGTGCATGCTGTAATCTAAGGATGTATCTGCATCAAAGGCAATGCTAGGAATGTGGCGCAATTGAAGCACCTTTCCTAATTCAGATCGGAAATAACCAGCACTTCTGCGCAAAGTCTCTAAAGACTGCTGTTTCTCCGCCTCACTGCCAAATAAGCTCACATAGATAGTTGCTTCTCGCAAATCACCTGTGACACGTACATCGGTAACAGTAACAAATCCGATGCGAGGGTCTTTCAACCCACGCAATAAGATTTGACTTGCTTCTTGTTTAATAAACTCTTGTAATTTTCGTACACGAACTTCACTCATGGATACCTCCTATAATTCTGGGGCAATTTCTTCCATTTTGTACGCTTCGATCACATCGCCTTCTTTCACATCGCGGTAACGTTCCAAAGAAATACCACATTCAAAGCTTGTCGCTACTTCTTTCACTTCATCTTTGAAACGGCGCAAGGAATCAATATGACCTTCATGGATAACAATACCATCACGGATTAAGCGAATTTCAGAGTTATTTGTGATTTTACCTTCCGTTACATAGGAACCAGCTACGATAGCTTTCGGAGTAGAAATCACTTGGCGAACTTCTGCACGGCCTAGGATAACTTCTTTAAATTCAGGAGTTAACATGCCACGCATAGCGGCTTCGATTTCATTAATTGCATCGTAAATAACACGGTATGTACGAAGGTCAACACTTTCTTTTTCTGCTTCTTTACGTACATTCGCATCTGGACGCACGTTAAAGCCGATTATAATCGCACCCGATGCAGAGGCTAACATTACGTCAGATTCGTTAATGGCACCTACTGCACTGTGGATAATATTGATGCGTACTTCTGGGTTTTTAATGCCCTCTAAGGATTGACGCAATGCTTCTACAGAACCTTGTACGTCACCTTTGATAATAATATTTAAGTCTTTTAATTCCCCTTGTTGCATTTGATTAAACAAATCATCAAGAGTGACTTTTGTTTTCGCATTCATTTCAGTAATGCGTTGTTTTTCAATACGTTTTTCTGCAATGGAACGAGCTTCGTTGTCATCTACAGCGAACATCACTTCACCAGCTTGCGGCACATCGGATAAACCTAAAATCTCCACAGGCATAGATGGACGAGCTACTTTCACTTTTTCCCCACGTTCATTCGTCATGGCACGTACTTTACCGTATGCTACACCAGCAAGAATCGTTTCTCCTACACGTAAGGAACCTTTTTGTACCAATACTGTACATACTGGACCACGGCCTTTATCCAATTGGGCTTCGATAACGATACCTTGTGCCTTGCGGTTAGGGTTCGCTTTCAATTCTTGTACTTCTGCTACCAACAAGATAGTTTCCAATAGGTCTTCAATACCTTGACGTTGTTTAGCAGATACAGGAACCATGATAGTATCACCGCCCCCTTCTTCTGGTAACAAACCGTGCTCAGACAGTTGTTGTTTTACATGGTCAGGATTAGCACCTGATTTATCCATTTTATTGATAGCTACGATAATTGGCACTTCTGCGGATTTAGCGTGGTTGATAGCTTCGATGGTTTGTGGCATAACACCGTCATCAGCAGCTACCACAAGGACTGCGATGTCCGTGGATTGAGCACCACGCAAACGCATGGCTGTGAAAGCTTCATGGCCTGGTGTATCAAGGAATGTAATTTTATTACCTTCATAGCGAACTTGGTAGGCACCGATATGTTGCGTAATACCACCTGCTTCAGAGGCTGTTACATTCGTAGAACGAATCACATCCAATAAAGAAGTTTTACCATGGTCAACGTGACCCATAATCGTAACAACTGGAGGACGAGCTTGTAAGCTTTCTGGGCTATCTTCGATTTCGATAATTTCTGTAGGATCTTGTTCAGGCTCTACTTCTACCACTTCTACGCCGAAGTCTTCTGCCAATACCATAGCCGTTTCCACATCAATTTCTTGGTTGATAGTAGCCATAACACCTAGCATCATCAATTTTTTGATGATCTCAGATACTTCACGGCCCATTTTTTCAGCCAACTCTTTAACCGTTAACGGACCAGATAGTTCGATAGACGTAGCAATCGCTGCTTCAGCCTTACGGCGTTCTTCTTCTTTTTGTTTGATGTGTTGCTCATTACGTTGTTTAACTTTATTTTTATTTTTTTGTAATGCAGAAGATACTAAAGATTGTGTACGTTCTCCTTTTTTACCTTTTTTATCTTTTTTATTACGTCGCTCATTGCGATTTTCGTTACGATGTTCAGATTCAAAACGGCGATTTTCTTTTTGACGATCCACTTCACGGCTGGCTTGACGATCACGACCTTCTGGTTTCGCTGTGATTGCTGGATCCACCTGTGGAATTTCTAAACGACGTTCACGACGTTGTCCATCATTGCGACGATCAGTATTACGATTGTTGTTGCGGTCATTGTTACGATCATTATTACGGTCAAATCTGCCACCATTGTTAGGGCGATTACCGACATTGCGATTATCTTGACGTTGATCATTGCGACCTTCTGGACGACGACCATCACGGTTTTGACCATTTCGTTGGTTAGAACGATTATCTCCGCGGTCATTTCTGTCATTGCGTTGATCGCGTTGACCATTGTTTTTACCATCACGATTGAATGGGCGGTCACGCTTTTCACCACGATCGTTACGATCATTGCGATGATTTCTATCTTGTTTAGGTCCACGTCTTTCACCATCTTCATTACGACGGTATTCGTGTACTTTCTTTTGCGGTGCTTGCTGAGTTGCTTTTGGTGCTTCACTTTGTGTTTGTTTAGCGCCACCTGCTAACGATTGTTTAATCATAGATACTTGTGAATCCTCCACTGTACTCATATGGCTTTTCACTTCTACATTGTGCTTTTTTAAAGCATCAATCACTACTTTATTTTCTACACCTAAGTCTTTTGCTACTTCATATACTCTTTTTTTGGACATCTACATTCCCCCTCTACTGATTCTTATCTATTTCAGCTAGCAAGGATTTAGCAAATCCAGCATCATTTACTAATATAACTGCTCGCATTTCTTTTCCCAATGCTCTACCTAATTCTTCTTTGGTCCCTACTAAACGAAGGGGCACCTGATGAGACTCGGCTAAGTGCATATATTTTTTAGCATTATTCTGCGCACAATCTTCCGCCATAATCAACAGAGGATAGGCTTGCCGCTTCATGGACCGTTCCACTACAAAATCGCCAGATAATAAGCGACCTGCTCGCTGTGCTAATCCTAATATATTCAACACTTTTTCTTTATTCATGGGATATTTGTTCCTTTAAAGATTCATAAATTTCTTGTGAAACTTTATGTTTTAACGAACGCTCTAATCGTTTGGCTTTATACGCCATGTCTAGGCATTCTACTTTCATTTCCATATAGGCTCCCCGTCCAGGAGCTTTACCTGTGGGGTCAATAGAAATCTCTCCCGTTGGACTCAACACAACACGTGTTAACTCTTTCTTGGGAAGAAGTTCTCCACATCCCACACATACTCGCATAGGCTGAGACTTCTGTTTCATATTAGTCTTCATCTCCAAAAGCATCCAAGGAAATCATATCATCAGATTCCACATATTCACCGGCTTCAGCGGCTTGTGTTTCACTTTTAATATCGATTTTCCAATTTGTTAACTTCGCTGCTAAACGAGCATTTTGACCTGCTTTACCGATAGCTAGTGAAAGTTGGTAATCTGGCACCACAACAGAAGATGTTTTTTCTTCATCACGTGCTACTACGCTTACTACTTTCGCTGGACTTAAGGCATTGGCAATGTATACCGCTGGATCTTCATCCCATTTTACAATATCGATTTTTTCGCCATTTAGCTCATCCACGATATTTTGTACACGTTGTCCTTTAGGACCTACACAAGCGCCTACTGCATCTACTTCTTCCTCGCGAGATACAACAGCGATTTTAGAACGCATACCTGGTTCACGAGCTACCGATTTCAATTCCACTGTACCTTCTGAAATTTCTGGCACTTCTAATTCAAACAAGCGCTTTAATAGACCTGGATGTGTACGGGAAATCATGATTTGAGGCCCTTTTGTGGTCTTTTTCACTTCCACAATGTAGCATTTAATGCGGTCTCCCACAGCATAGCTTTCACTAGGAATTTGCTCAGATACAGGTAAAATCGCCTCAGTTTTTCCTAGATTAATGAATACATTTCGACCCTCAATGCGTTCTACCAAACCAGTCAAAATATCGCCTTCACGGTTGGAATATTCATCATAGACAATGTTGCGTTCTGCTTCTTTCAAGCGTTGAATCAACAATTGTTTTGCCGTATGGGCTGCACTGCGACCGAAGTTTTTTGGCGTCACATCCACTTCGATAATATCGCCGATTTCCATACGTTTGTCTAATTGACGAGCATCTGCTAAGGCAATTTCTACTTCCTCATTTTCAGGCGTGTCCACTACTGTTTTCTTAGCCAACACTTTGTAATCTCCTGTTTCACGATTGAAATAAATATAGGCCTCTTGATTTGCTCCTACCTCTTTGCGATAGGCTTGTAACAATGCCACTTCAAGAGAATCAAAAATAATCTCTGGTGCCACACCTTTTTGTTTAGTAACTGCTAATACCGCTTGTACTAATTCTTGACTCACTGGTTTCCTCCCCTAAAAATCTAAATGTAAACGAATTTGTGCAATTGCTGCACGTTCTAGGTCAATACGTTCTTCTTGCACCTGAATGGTGATGAATTCATCCGAATAGCCTTGCAAAGATCCTGTGTATTGCTTTTTACCATCTATGGGTTTAAACAATTGAATATCTACCTCACGTCCATGGTATCGAATAAAATCTTTTTCTTTTTTCAACACTCGGTCCAATCCTGGAGAAGATACTTCTAACAAGTAATTCTCTTTGATTGGGTCTTTTGCATCCAATACTTCGCTTAATTTTTCACTCACCATTTGGCAGTCATCTAAATCGATGCCTCCCTCTTTGTCTAAAAATACGCGCAAGTACCATTCCCGCTCATGCACGTATTCCACATCCACAAGCTCTAACTCCGTAGACTCTATAATCGTTTCTACTACTTCGGACACAAATTCCTCTACGGCGTCACGTTTCATCTTATCCCCTCCTTGCCACAGTATAAGAGAAAGAGTGAGCCGCAGCTCACTCTTTTAATAGATTCTATAAAAGTTACCTCTAGTATACCACAACTAACTAAAAATAGCTACAGTAAACCGTTGCGTTTTAACGCTTCTTCCCACTCTGCTTCTTTAAATCCAACAAGCACTGTATCTTCTAAGACCAAAATAGGACGTTTCACCAACATACCATTGGTTGCCAATAAAGCGAGTTTTTCATCCTCTGTCATAGTTGGCAATTTATCTTTGATTCCTTCTCCACGATAAATTTGACCGGATGTATTAAAGAAAGCTTTAATGTCTGCTTTTTTACTCTTCGGATACCATACACCTAATTCTTCTGCAGTTGGGTTTTCTTCTTTAATATCACGATGGGTATAGCTAATACCATGGTCATCTAAATATTTTTTTGCTCGTTTGCAAGTCGTACATTTTGGATATTCAATATATAACATTTCTCTGTCCTTTCTATTGTTCTGTATTACCATTACAAAACTTTTCTTTTAATACTTTCAATAAAACTTCTGTCATTTCGCTAGCCGCAAAGACATACTCTTTTAATTTACCTCGTTCCTCTGCCACTTTCATAGCCGACACTTCGAAAGGGTCTAACACCACCGACAATACCGGTATTTGATCTTGTTCCATTTCCTTCGTTAAGTATCCCGAGATACTTTCACCTTCCGTAGGCTCAAACCGTTCCACCTTTACGATGGGGCAATATTCATACATCAATTTGCGAAGGACCATCATAAAGTAGGCTTTATCTTTCACAAATTGTGCTGCTTCCTCTTTAGTCATACTAAAAATATCTACTTTCACGCGTTCCGTTTCACCCTGTGTTGACATAGGATTATTCCCCTTTCGCCGCTAAGAAGGCTAAATAACAACGTTTTGCTTCGTAAATATCGGCTTTGCTCGTCACCTCCCAAGGAGAGTGCATACTAAGCACAGCTACGCCACAGTCGATTACATTCATACCATAGAGAGCCATGATATACGCAATGGTACCGCCTCCACCAAGATCTACTCGACCTAATTCAGCTGTTTGATAAGAAATATTATCTTGGTCCATCAAATAACGAATGCGAGCCATGTATTCTGCATTGGCATCATTGGAGCCGCTTTTACCACGGGAACCAGTAAATTTATTAAATACTACACCACGGCCTAAGAAAGCAGCATTTTTCTTTTCAAAGGCACTCGCATAGAGTGGATCAAAACCAGCACTTACATCAGAAGATAACATGTGACTGTTAGATAGAGTACGACGTACTGCTAATGGAGAAGTATGACCCATAGCTTCTAACAATTCTGCCATAAAGTTCTCAAAGAAACGAGATTGCATACCTGTTGCACCAACAGAACCGATTTCTTCTTTGTCTACCAATAAAGTACAGGTAGTACGGCTTACGTTCTCAGTTTCTAACATCGCTACTAAGGATGTGTAGGCACATACACGGTCATCTTGTCCATAGCCGATGATCATAGAACGGTCGAACCCTAACTCTCTAGCTGCACCAGCTGGTACAATTTCAAGTTCTGCAGACAAGAAATCTTCTTCTTCAAAACCATATTGCTCTTGTAGTACTTGCAACACATAGGCTTTCACGCCATCTTTTAGTTCGCCTTTCACAGGACGGCTACCAATAAGAAGGTCCAATTGTTCTCCTTCTACCACTTTGGCAGCTTTTTTCTCCATTTGTTCCTGTCCCAAATGTGGCAATAAGTCGGTTACACAGAATACTGGGTCTGTTGGGCTTTCACCGACAGCAAGATTGATGACAGTGCCATCACGTTTTACCACCACACCATGGATCGCTAGTGGCATGGTCACCCATTGGTATTTTTTGATACCCCCATAATAATGTGTATCTAATAGTGCTAAATCACTATCCACATAGAATGGATTTTGCTTCACATCTAACCGAGGAGAATCAATATGAGCCCCTAAGATATTCATCCCTTGTTCAATCGGTTCTGTACCGATATTCACCATAGCTACCGCTTTTTTCATGTGCACATAATAGACCTTATCACCCGCTTTCAGCGTAGCACCTTCTTTGATAATACTATCCATATTACGGTATCCAGCTGCTTCCGCGGCCGCTACAATTTGGTCCACACATTCACGTTCAGTTTTACCATGATCTAGAAAATGGCGATACTTCGTTGCCAAAGTATCAATTTCTTGTAATTGTTGTTCTGTATATTCATGCCAAGCATTTCTACGTTCCATACTTAGCTCCTTTCTTTCTTAATTCTAATTGTTATTTTTTACGCGCATACAATTCACGCAATCCTTTAGGTGCATTCGTAACCATTTTGGAAACATAATATCGTTTTCCTAAATGCTTACTAATCGATTTTCCCACATACCAATGAACCCCAAATGTACCATGTTCCTTGCAAGCTCCCATTGATAAAAAGCGATGTTTTACCACCCCCACAATAGGGTCTAAGTGCAGGGGTTCCTTACAAACAGGACATGTGGTTTTCGCTCGATTGCTTTGTCGGAATATACGAGGCATGGTCACAATGGACTCAAATATTTTATGTTCATGCCGTGAAAGTCCGTAAAAACATCGTTGTTTCCCTTGTTTTTCTCGCTTCTTTTGTAATGCTTCTAAAAACGGAAATCGTTGGCATACCATGGCTGTACAGATGGCATCATGCAATCCATTATGAGCTTGTAAATTAGGCGCTTTCACATGCATCTCATCCATCGCTTTTTGCAATGCATATTGTTGGCTACAATTGTGCATCGTTTTTGCATATAAAGATTGTGCATCAAACCAAGGCACTTCCTGATGTACATGTACCTTGTGACAAAGGGCATTATCCATCAACATTTCAATATCATCGGGTCCCCAAGATATCAAAATACCATCAGAACCAATAAAGCGTAAAAACTTCTCACATCCACGGCGGAAAGACACCCCTTCTTTACGCAGTTTATCCATAGTAATATGAGTTAACTTCTCCACGGAATGATGCATAACAGGTAAAAATTTAGGAGTAATAAACACTTCAAATTGGTCTACAATTTGCAAACTTTCATCCAATTTTACGGCGCCTATTTGTATAATTTCACCGATGAAGGGAAAGCCCGATCGTCGTATCATATTCGGTTCTAATGTATAGGGCTGGTTCCATTCCAAGTCAAATACAATATAGTGCATCCTTAGTTCATACCCTTTCTCTCTAA
Organism: Veillonella sp. VA137; assembly: GCF_003992015.1. Taxonomy (GTDB): domain Bacteria; phylum Bacillota; class Negativicutes; order Veillonellales; family Veillonellaceae; genus F0422. The sequence continues at coordinate 109,655 of NZ_RQVK01000006.1, read as the reverse complement.
CATTATCCGTATGCCTGCTAATACAGATTCCTCAGAAATGACAGACAATCCTTTATAATTACCTTCCTTCAAAACCTGTTTCATATTTTTATTCACGTCGTAATGGTCCATAGACTCTAAGACCACCGCATTCTCTGTGAAAGGACCATACAAGGCTGGATTCGACGGACCATAGAGCGCCACGATAGGCACCCCCTGGCTTACCCCTACATGCATAGGACCCGAGTCATTAGTCACCAAACAATCACATCGTTTCATGGCTTCTGCCAATTCTCCAATGCTGAATTGTCCCGTTCCCTTAATGGCTGGTTCTGTCATCGTATCTAGCACGTCCTGCACCATATCTTCATCCATGGGACCACCGAAAAATACAATTTTATATCCTTCTTTAGCTAAGGTATCTGCAATGTGGGCAAACCGTTCCTTAGGCCAACGTTTTTCCGGCACCGCACTACCAATATTAAATCCGATGAGGTGATCCGTTTCCGCCACTCCTTGGGAGGCATAAAATTCCTGTACCTTTTGGTTCCACTCAGAACTAGTAAAGATTTCTAATCCTTCATGTTCTACCGCATATTCTAACTGTTCTAACACATTCATATACATCTGAGCGGCATGCAACGTTTTTCGGTTCAACCGCGTCACCTTCGTCATAAATGGACGGAACAGAAAATGACTCATCCCTGTGGTCACCTTGGCTTTCAATTTCCAAGCTAAATAGGAAGTCCGTTCATTAGGGTGCAAATTAATGACTACATCTACTGGTCCTTGTCTCCGAATGTCTTTAGCAATTTGATTCAATCCACCAATGCTATTATGGATGCCTTTTTTATCCACTTCCACTAACTCATCAATGTAAGGATTATGACGATATACATCCGCTAGCTTCTTGTCTATCACATAAGTAATATGACTGTGAGGCGCCAACTTTCTAAGAGCATGGATAAACGGTGTGGTAAGCACCACATCGCCTAAATGCATCAAGAAGGTTACCACAATCCGCTTTCCATCTAACTCTATCATAGATTCCTCATTTCTTTCACTGTATCAAATACAGTGTCCACTGTAATTTGTGCCATACACTCCAAATCTTCTACCAACGGTTGTTCTAGAGTCGCCCGTGATGTAGGTGACACAATAATATGAATATGATCGCCCCCATACGGACCTGTCCGTTCTGGGCAAGTCGTCCCAAATAGAGCAATCAATGGTACTTTTAAAGCATTCGCAATATGCAGAGGACCAGTATCAGCACTGATGTACAAAGCGCTATGACGAATGACCTCAATGAGTTCTTTTAGATTCGTATCCCCAATGAGATTCACCACATTGTCACTACCGACTCCGTCCACAATGGCACGCCCTTTTTCCTCATCTTCTTTAGCTCCAATGAGCACCACCGTCTCACTGGCTGCCACCAAGCGTTTACCGAGGTCGATAAAATGAGAAATAGGCCATTCTTTCACTGCCCAACGCGCACCTGGAGCAATAACAATATAAGGATTTTCGATGAAAGCGCCTCTATCATTTAATTTCTGTGTTACCGTAGCTTCTGCCTCTGTGAAAGTCGGCAAAGGGAACACGATGTCATCTACGTTACAGCCCAAGGCACGAGACGTATCTAAATAACGCTCGATAACGTGATCCATTTTATGGTCACCTACTAGTGCTATGTTCACCAGCCAACTACCCTCACGAAGTTCCCAGTATGCATAACGTTTCTTCGCTCCACTAAGAGCAGCCACGATGGCACTTTTTGCAATGGATTGCAAATCTAAAGAAATATCAAAGTGCTTGTCATGCAATAACTTCCATAATTCTTTCCAATAGGAAAGACATTTTAATTGTTTTTTATCTATGATAATGATTTCATCCACCCAAGGTTTTGGAGGAATAACATCTTTAAACTGTTCATGAACGGCCCATGCAATATGTGCTTTTGGATATTGCTGGCGCAACGCATACAGCGTTGGTAAGGCATGAATAATATCACCTAGAGAACTCATTTTAATGATTAAAATTCGTACATCTTCTTTCATACTCCATCCCTTTCATTTACCTATAACTATACTCTATTAGTATACCATAAGATAGAAACAAAGATGACAAAGTATTTTATATTTTTCTTTAGATCCTTTCATAATCTATTTCAATACTTCAAGGATATACACCTCATATATTAAGCTTAAAGTATCTACCTGTAACAACTGCCGTTCAACAGATATCTTTTCTGTAAACATAATTTAATAAAGCTTTAGTAAAATATTATTAAAAATTTAGTAATCGATTATTATATCACATGTGACGCAAACTTTATAATACAATACACACATATATTAGCCAAATTGATTTGTTTATGTATATAATGTATTTTCTGTATAAAGGGTATATAATGTCTTCATTAGGTTTACCTATTCATATCAAATATATATGGTATATCAGAAATCCCCATAATCCAAGGACTTTTCTTTTTAATAGTATCTATATTTGCTATGTCACTTTACAAACCGCGTCATGTATGATTAGGTGAATGATTTAAATGCACGTCTAAATGATGCATATACTGTATATTATGCATAAAGGCAAGAAAGGACTTACTTATGTTTTCTAAACTTTTTGATACTTTTTTAGTACACTATTTGGAACGATTTAATGATCATTGCTTTATTGTAAAAGTTGGCAATAACGCATATACAATCGGTGAAGGAGATCCAGAGTTTACAATTATTGTCAATAAAGATATCCCTAAAAAAGATATATTAGTATCCGCCGAATTAGCGCTTGGCGAAGCTTACATGCGCAAAGATATAGAAATTGAAGGAGATTTATTCAAAGCTCTTTGCGTCGTATTAGGTCATGTTAACAAAGACTCTATTAACAAAAAAGTACTTAGTTCCCTATTTAATATGGGGCTTAGAAAGAAAGATCAAAAACAACAAGTTTCATCCCATTATGATTTAGGGAATGATTTCTATACTTTATGGCTCGATGAAACTATGAGTTATTCTTGTGCCTATTTCAAAACGGAAAATGACAGTCTTAAAGATGCACAATATCAAAAAGTACATCATATTCTTGATAAATTACACTTACAAGAAGGTATGACACTCCTTGATATTGGTTGCGGTTGGGGCTTCCTACTCATTGAAGCGGCCCTAAAATATGGAGTCAAAGGCTATGGCTGTACATTATCAGAAGAGCAATGGAAAAAAGGCCAAGAGCGAATTAAACAATTTGGTCTTGAGGGGCAAGTGGAAATTGATCTAAAAGATTATCGCGATGTAGCCGCCTCTGGTCGTCAGTTCGATCGTATGGTAAGTGTAGGCATGTTAGAACATGTAGGTCGCCCTAATTTACCTATATACATGGAAGATGCCTCAGCTATGCTAAAAGAAGGTGGCTTATTTTTACTTCATTATATTAGTGATCCTGCTGAAAAGGAAACCAGTGCATGGATTCGTAAATACATCTTCCCTGGTGGATCCTTGCCTTCCCTAAGAGAAATCATTGGTCTTGCCTACGAATATGATATGAATGTTCTGGATGTGGAAAATTTACGCTTTCACTATTACAAAACATTGATGCATTGGTACAATAATTTCCAAGGAGTTCGTGACAAAGTAGAACAAGTACGGGGCACGGAATTTGTACGCATGTGGGATTTATACCTATGTGGTTGTGCCGCTGGTTTCTATATTGGTAACATGGATTTGCATCAAATTCTGATGACAAAATGCATTAACAATACATTACCATTAACACGTTGGTACTAAGTCATATATGGTAGCATTTAATACGATAGGAGCTGTCACTGTATGTGTAGGATTTACTACATATGAGTGACAGCTCTTTGTTATGTAAAAAGAGCCATTCTATGAAAATAATTTATACCAGCCCTGCCATCGATCGCATGACCAAATCAATATCCCTATTTTCCAACTCTTGAATGATATGGATATATGTTTTCTGCGTTGTGGTCATGCTGGCATGACCTAACCGCCTGGCAACACTGGCAATGGATACCCCCGCAAACAGCAACAACGATGCATGGGTATGTCGTAATCCGTGAACAGAAATAACGGGAATCCCTAAGTCCTTACAATATCTCTCTAACCTATCATTTACCGTTGAATTGTACACAGGGCCTTTCACAAAGATTGGTTTGTCCTCTGGTAAATCTCTGATTAATTCAGAAAATTTAATAATCGTTTGCCAATCCAATTGAATCTTTCGCACAGAGGAGTTATTTTTCGTAGGCAAAAATCCACCATTCCCTTTGTAATCCCAGGTTTTATTCACAATCAGTGATTGATGCGAAAAATCAAAGTCTTTTGGCGTCAATGCTAACGCTTCTGAAAAACGCATGCCTGTCTTGGCAATAATAAAAATAAACCAGTCCCAATTAATTTCCGGCGTAAGATGTAAATGTACCAGCAACGTGTGCAACTCGAACTGATTTAAATACTTAATCTTCTTTTCTTTCGGGGCCTTTCCCTTAATGATTGCTTTTCGTGTCGGATCCCGATCAATGAATCCTTCATCCACCGCATCCAGTACAGCTGCTTTCAACTGATGGTGAAAGTCCATCGTTGTTTGTCGTTCATGATACACTGCATAGTCGTTTAATAATTGTTGATAGGTAATTCGATTTAACCCTGAAAGTCGTAAGTCAGGCACCAATTTCTGTAACCATACCAACGTAATCTCGTACTTCTTCATGGTTACCTCTCGAATAGCCCCTTCCTTGTACATCCGAATCCACCGTTCATAATACTTGCAAAATAATTCCGATCCTTCCTCAGCCTTTACCATATTCACACCTCTTCATTTACATGACAACATAGAAATGGCTCTTATACATATCTTACTCGTATATTTCAAAAAAAGCATACAGGGAGTTATCTTATATCTATCCTGTATTGTGAACGATTGGGAAATACTTACGCTGATGAAGGGTGATGAGGTTGTCAAACTTAGATATAAATTCTCCAATTTTTGCTTGTTCTTCTACTTTAGGTACCAAGATCTCCTCTTTAAGAAAATCAGCTTCAACAAGATTTGTCATCATTGTAGTCTTTTTCGTACAGCGTGATAATATTTTCCCCATGATTGGTTCATAATTAATAAAATATTTCCAATATTTTATATCATATTCAGCAATCGGTTTAAAGACCTCAAAAACATGAGACACAATCCCATCACCAATTGTATTTTCTACAAACCTCCCGTAAGAGTACTCTTTACTTTTATTTCCCTCAAATGCTATTTCACCATATCTAAATATATTATATGTCTTTAAGTATTCTTCAGAAGATACCTTTGCATCACTTTTATAATACATGCTAGCTACAGAAATAACTTTATCTAACTTAAAGCTTAAATCATTCTTCTCAGTAACTTTTTCATACAATTCACTGAACTTACGCTGTTCCCAAGTATATGTAGAGAAGCAATTAAAAAAAAGAAAGCCGACACATTACAATCAACTTTCTTTTCTCATAATATTTACCTCAAAGCAATATAAAACTAAATTACATTAATGAATGTTCTTTCGCAATGGTAGTGACTTCTTCTACAGTAAACTTGGTAACTTCAGCAATCATTTCCAAGGATAATCGCTTACGTAACATCTGAACCACAACTTCAGCTTTACCTTCAGTTTTACCTTCGGCTAGACCTTCTGCCCGTCCTTCGGCACGACCCTCGGCCACGCCTTCTTTCCAATATGTATAATGATCCATTGATAGCATTGAATATTCCTCCCTCCAAGTCTCACAATGTTTTGCCTCATCTACGGCACTTTCAATATCTCGTAGTAAATCGTCCGATGCAGCATGACCATCCACATAATCTAAAAACCGTTGCAACGGCTTCGAAATATCATCCATTTTACCCTTGGTACTTAAAAATAATTTTGTAGCCCCATCGTTCAACAGAATATCATGTTCTTCCATACAAACATTTCTAAACGTGTACTTATGACGATTTCCGCTGAACACAGGGAATGTACAAATAAAAATAATATACGAATCATTTAATGTCATGTACTTCTGCCCTTTTTGTAAATGGTACATATCCAAAATACTTTGATAAAAACGTGTGCGCTTTACCAGTTCTTCCATATCCTTGCTGGTTTGCATTTCGATATTGAATACAGTTCCTCTTTCGTCATTAACATACACATCTAAGCGAACACTTTTCGTTTCCAAGCTCACATCCAGAGTTTTCTCCTCCTGGATATAGACGATATCCTTGATAGAAATATCCAGCAACCGTTCCAAGACTGCCTTACAAATGGGTTTCTTTAGCATGACCTTTTGAAAGATAAAATTGTCCTGAATGGTCAGTTCATCGAATGATTTAATACGCATACAATGCCTCACTTTCATTCTTACCAAAATTATACCACAATTAGACTCTAGGTAGATACACCTTTACCATCTAACGTTACACTTCTATTTAAGAACAATTTACCCTTTAAAATTTCCTACCAGTATTACACACTTTTAACAGTGAAATATTAACTTCATAAAAACATAAGACCGCAACACAAAAACGATGCGACCAGCCCTCACTAGTCGCATCGTCTCCCTATTATTTAACTATGTCAAAAAACTTTCTACAGTTTCACTCCCAATAATGCCAACTGCTCTGCAATTTCTTTTTCCAACGCTGCAATGTCACGGTTATCTTGTTCAATCATACGATTGATTTCATCAAGATCCAGTTCTTCCTCTTCTTCGAAAGTGTCTACGTAACGAGGGATATTCAAGTTATAATCGTTCTCCTTAATTTCCTCTAGGCTTGCCACATGTGCGTACTTCTCTACATCCACACGGTTGCGGTAAGTGTCGATAATCTTAGCAATATTTTCTTCACTCAAGTTATTTTGGTTTTTCCCTTTTTCAAACTCATTGCTCGCATCGATAAACAACACATCACGGTTCGTGCGGTTCTTTTTGAACACTAAAATCGTGGTAGGAATGCTCGTGCCATAGAACAAGTTCGCTGGCAACCCAATGACTGCATCCAAGTAATTTTTCTCGATGAGGGTCTCCCGAATTTTACCTTCCGCTGCGCCACGGAATAGCACACCATGTGGCAATACGATGGCCATCGTTCCTTCTGTATTCAAATGGTACAAGCTATGCAAGATGAAAGCATAGTCTGCTTTGGACGCTGGCGCCAACTTGCCATAATCGCTAAAACGAGGGTCTTTCAATTTACTTTCATTGTTGTCCCATTTCGCAGAATACGGAGGGTTCGCTACCACCGCATCAAAGGATCGCGGACGGTCGATGCCATCATGGTCCACCCCATCTGGCCAATCACTTTCAAGGGTGTCCGCATTGTGCAAATTCATGTTGTTATAGGTTACGCCGTGCATCATGAGGTTCATGCGCGCCAAGTTGTACGTCACCGTGTTCAGCTCTTGCCCGTAAAAGCTCACCGCCCCTTGACGGGAACCATCAGGAATCTCGTTACGCACCGTAAGCAGCAAGGAACCAGAACCCATGGTCGGGTCATAGACAGTGAAAGTATCTTCTCGGTTCTCCAAATTCGCTGTTACCAATTTTGCCAAAATGATACTGACCTCGTGAGGCGTGTAGAACTCGCCACCTTTTTTGCCCGCATTCGCTGCGAACTTGCCGATTAAATATTCATAAATTTCACCTAGAATATCTTTACCACTTTCATCCTTGTACTCAATTTCATCAATTTTCGATACTACCGCATTGAGCGTTTTCGTACGTCCAGCTGTGGTAGCCCCCAAACCAGAATCGCCTAGGTTGATATAGTTAAAAATACCTCTGAAATCTGCAGATGCCTCTTGATTGATTTCCGCATTGGCATTAAAGTTTTCAAAGATGCGTTGATAATCTCCAGGGACGACCGTACCATTATGAATGCTTTCCGTTAAAGATACCCAAGTATCTTCCGGATTGATAGCATATCCCAAAGAGCCTGCAATATCCATGAGGCAATCTTCCAAGCCCTCTTGCTCCACAATCTCCTTATACAGTTCGTTCACAGATTTCCCTTCAGAAGGATCGACCAAACCGCTGTCCACCAAGTATTCTTCTTGATGAGTAGACAAATATTTATAGAATAAGAAGGGAAGAATATAATCTTTGAAAGAACTTGCGTCCATCGTGCCACGTAAATCGTTGGCAATCGCCCATAATTGGCTAGAAATCGTTTGCGCTTTTACATTTGCCATAAAAATCTCCTTTGTCATATCTCTCTTGTATCTGTTTTTGTGTTTTACGTTATATTTTGTGAAAGTTTCTGAAAGCAAGCAGACTGCTTTACTCGCTGAAAGTATACACTGCCTATCCGCTTATGCTAGACAAACATTTGTTGAAGAAGAGCCTTCTTCTGAAGTTGTAAGTGTTCTAGCTTACGCTGATGAAGGGCGATGAGGTTGTTTATTCGGTCAAATAACATAGAAATCGTATCTTGTTCCTTTTTATCTTTTGGTATATTTACTTGAATACCATCAATAGTTGATTTCGATAAACTAGGTACACCTGTGGACTCATCAAATTTTTTCCATGGTATAAGGTTAGATAAGTGATATAAAAGTGAACACGAATATTTCTCTAATGGCACCAAATAAAACAGTGTATCAACTGTCCAAAAAGGTGCCTTTAAATATTGAGGCTTATCTATTGTACCTTTTCTCCCAATCCCTATCGCATCAACTTCAGACAGTGCTTCATTCACACTAAGCATATATCCGCCAGTCCCATAAACTGGAATATCTCCATTTTCTAAATGTTTATAATCTTTTCCAGAATTAACTTTTAATATCTCCCCCAACTTACGCTGTTCCCAAGCATCCGTAAATCCTGGAAAACGAAGTTCTGGAAATTGTTCTCCATTTTTCGGAAACATTTTTTGAAGTAATGCTTTTTTCTTTAATTTTAAGTTTTCTAACTTACGCTGATGAAGGGTGATGTAGTCATCAATGTGTTGCAATAAACTTCCAATTTGACTATTTTCCTCCATATATGGTGATAAATACATACTCCATTCATTTAATTTTGTCGTTTTTATGAATGGCTGATCAGAACCTACGGCTTCTTTATTAGTAAACACTAAAACTTCTTTAGACAGCAAATAATAAACAAACCTCAAATCCAAATTTATTTTTAAACTTACTTTCCCCGCTCTTTGATAAAGCATTCCTTTATCAATATATTTAGGAATACGAGCTATTTTTAAACTACCATTTATGATGGGTCTATTCAGTCCTATCACAATATCTTCTGCGGTAATCAAAAATTCTTTATATTTTTCAATATAATCATTAGGAAGATAATTAAATTTTTCACCACAAATATATCCATCTCTGATAGATTCACCATTAATAATTGGTATTCCATTTTTAGAATACTCATCTAAGTTAAATGCATATCCTGACTTCAACATAAACAATTCACTAAACTTACGCTGTTCCCAATCTTCCGTAAATCCAGGGAATCTGAGTTTTGGTACTTTACGTTTTGTTTCACTCATTGTGACACCTCTCTTTATCCTTCACTTACGTACGCATCGGCAAAGTCATAGATAGCCTCAATCAATTTATTCCCGTAGGCGATTGTTTTCATCTCTTTCACGGTTGGGTCTTGAGCTTTTACCATGTACTCTTTCCTTGCTGCTTTTTTCAATTCCGTCATGCGACCCGTATCGTCAAAGTCCTTTTTACCATACACATGGTTCGCAAATAGTGTTAGCAATTCTTCGCTACGAATACAATCAACGATACCCCATTTTTGGCGGAACTCAAAGATTTCATCTTTCACAATCATCGTGTTCGCCTCTTGGATAATGGTATCGCTAGTTTTGAGTTGCACTGGATAGGTCATATCGCTGCCTTGTGGCGGATATTCCCCTGTATAGATAGCTTCTGCCGCCTTGTTGATTTGTTTCGCATATTGACGATCTTCCAGTGCCATGGCAAAGTCTTGAATCCGTATACGGTACGCATCCGCATCGTCCATACGCTCTTCGTGGACTGCATTCATCAAGGCTTCTACGAGCTCCGTCAAGTAATCGTAGTTCACTTGCACGTCTTTCACGTGTGTCATGCGTAATTCAATTTGCGCCACTGGCACATCGTACTTCTTCGCCATGCGCTCTTTCAAATCATTGTATAGGGATGTGGTCAGCACTTCTTCCTGTTCCACCGTCATGCCCACCATAGCCACCAAATCTTCTGGTTTGTCATAATCAAAACCGATGGTCTCCCCATCTAGCTGCTCCGCATCATATTGTTTCAACTTGGACATGCCCGAGCTATATTTGCGCATCAACTCAAACATTTCCTCCTGTTTCGCTTCACTAGGTGGCACCTCTGTGAAAGTATCTGTCAAATCCGCCAAGCGGTTCACCACATGTTGTACTTCCGCTAATTGGTCTTTGAATTTTTTTGCCAATACGCCGTCATCTTCCAAATCTTTAGGCTCTATCAATGTCGTTTGCACATTAGCAGACGAACGATTCGCATAGACACTCAAGGCTTCATTCATCAACTTCTCATTTTGCACGGGCCAGCGATAGTTCACAATCCGCCCCCAATGTTTACTATTTGAGTCAGCAATACGATTTGTTCTAGAATAGGCCTGAATGAGCAAAGCTCCTTTCAACGTACGATCTACGTACAACGTATTCATCTGTGGTGCATCAAATCCGGTTAGTAATTGATCCACTACGATGACGATATCCAAGTATTGACCATCTCTTGCGGTACGGTTCAATCGTGTCGTCAAATCTTGAGTATACCCAGACACATCATCAAGACCAAAATTTGTGCCGAATAACTTGTTATAATGATTCATCGCCCGTAGCAATCCATTGTTCGTTTCCAGTTGGGTATCGCTATTATTAGTACTAGCACTAAATGTAACCCCCACTTTTAACGTAAACTCATTACGCGCTGCTCGCTCTTGGTTCACTCTTTCAAATTCGTCAAAGTACATCATCGCCATGGGCGTACTCGGACGGTTGCCCCCTACATGGGTGGTGAGCATCGCATTGTACTTGCCCTCCACAGAACGATTTTTCCAATGTTTAAAGATATCTTCCACCACCAAACGGACGTGGTCTTTGTTGTTATCGTAGAAACTTGGCTCGATCATGTCGTCCATATCATCTGGTGTGAGGTTGTTAATACGATGCTGGATGTCTGCCTCTGACCAATTCGGATGGGTATGGCGATAGAACATAGGCAAGTAATGTTCCTTCATATTCGTCTCATCAATTGTCGTCTCAAAGTCTACTTTAAAACCTAGTACGTTTTTGTCCGCAATGGCTTCGCGAATGGTATAGGCATGGAGCAATTCACCAAATACTTCACGTGTTTTCGTTGTGTTTTTTCCAGCCACTTCATCAAACATCGGCGTTCCTGTATAGCCAACCCAAGCAGCACCTTTAAATACTGTTTGCAACTCCTCGAAACTATCACCGCCCGTAGAACGATGAGCTTCATCGACAATGAATACAAAGTTTTTCTTCGGCAATGTAAAGTCTTTGCGTTGGATTAACTTCGTCAATTTTTGTACGGACGTCACGATAATACCGTTACCTTTTTCATTGAGTTTACGTTTTAAAGCATTTGTATTTTCTGTGCCACCTACTGCATCAAACTGTCTACCATCTACATCGATAGTACCCTCTGGGTCGTAGGCCTTGTAGTTTTCTTCTGTTTGCTTTGTCAATGCAATGCGGTCCACCACGAACACCACTTTATCTACATGTGGCATACGGCTCGCAAGCCAAGCTGTTTTAAAGCTAGTAATGGTTTTACCAGATCCTGTGGTATGCCAAATATATCCCAATTTGTTAATAGGTGCCGTAAAGTCTGCCTGTTTCAATTGGCTTAACACCGCCTTTGTCGCATACACTTGATATGGTCGCATAACTTTCAACATCTGTTTATTTTTTGTGCCATCTAAAATGGTAAATTGCGTAGACATTTGGTGCGCCATAGGAATGCTGAGGAACAAATCGGAGAATACTTTCCAATCTGTTACGACCTTGTTGGTTTCTGGATTTTGCCACTGAAAGGAAAAATCCTTGTTGAACATCTCCGCTGTCGTGTTTGCCATGTATTTTATTTGTGTCGGCGTCATACCCACCAAGATTTGGACAGTAGAGAAAATATCGCTGTACTGGCGCTCTTCAATGTATTGATGCATTTGGTTTAATGCCTCATTCGCAGCATGTCCCGATGCTTTTTCCTCGATTTGGATGACCGGCAATCCGTTAATTAAGAGTGTTGTATCAAAGCGACGTTCTGGTCGTCCTGCAATTTTAGGCGCCCGTTGTATTTGTGTTACCACTTGATACACTGTATTCCCTGCACCAATTTGTTTTTGGTCGAACACGGTAAGGTACACATGGCGTCCATCATCTAAATCCACTTCTACTTGGGATACACCATTTACACCATACAGAAATTGCCCCGCTAGGTATGGTGTATATAGCTCGTTAATCACTTTTTGGACTTGTTTAAACTCTGTATCGCTCAAAGGCTTATCCAGTTTATCTTGGTTCAGTTGATACAAAATACCTCGAAAGTTTTCCCACATAGCTTCTGTAGTCTTAATATGTGGTTCATACTTCCATAATTTACTTTTATATACCAAATGCGAACCATACGGAGCTTGGTGCTCTTTTACATCTTGGGTCAACGTAATAGTCCCTGTGGTCAATTGCTCTACTAATTGTCGCTCAAAATCTAATTCACGTACTGCTGCCATTATTTATACCCCCTGTAATTGTGCTACTCGTAATGTATACATATTATGTGCCACTCGTTGTTGCAAGGAACGCACTCGTAATTCCTTGTAATACACATCGCCGATTAATCGTTGTATTTCTAGCGGTGGTAACTTCGGCAGTTCTATGTCTTTCAATAGTTTTAAACTGTACCGAATCACTTGGCTACCTTGCAAGTTTTGTTGGAACTGGCGTTTGATACTTGGATGTTCATTGATAAGAAACATCATGTATTTACAGTCAATCTGTTTAGACGTAGGCACCATACGCACATAGTTCTGTGTGAAAATGTATCCTTCGTGATCTTTACCGACGATAGTCGCTTCCCCAGAGATAGCACTGAATAGCAAATCTCCTTCTTCTAGCAAGTCCCCTGTGAAAGTCGTTTTAATTTGTTTTCGATCTTGTCGCTCACCAGGCACACCGTGTATATCTTCGTATAGCTCATTTTGACCATACAATGTATATATTTTTGCCTCTCCTGTGACATCTTCGTCTAAGCGATATTGAGATACTCCCGTATTGCTATGAAACAAGTCTTTGATACATATCATAGAAACCATCTCCTTTTCTCTAATTTTTGCATTTAAAAAAATTACCGCAGATAACTTATGACTTAAGTATACACGGTAATTCTAAAAAACGCAAGTATGTAATTGTAATTTTTAAAAATTATTTTTTTGTAGCTTTTCCCTTTATTTCCCCTTACCTCATCTACCATCTCTTTGATTAATGTCCTTTTGGTATTTTAGTTCATTTTTTAATGCTTTTTGAATAATCAATCTATTTCTGTTATCCAATAATTGAGTGTAAAATTCTTTTTCTACATGACTTATATAAGGAATCTCTCTAATTATTGCATGAACGATTTCACTGTTATATTTTGGTGCTATTCGCTTAATTGCTTCCGCTATATCGTTTGAACACTCATAATTATTTTTTCTATTATCAACTAATATATGGTAATAATTCATTCTAACATTGTTAAATTTAAATACAGAAACAGGATTATTTTTAGAAATTCTATTAAACTCACTAGAATCATCAAGAAACTTCTTTTTCTCGCCTTCACTTAAAATTGGATATAAACTAGCCCCACAATCATATATTGGTGACATTCGTCTTATATTAGTTTCTTCATTAAATATATAACCCCAATTATTATGATGTCTATCTGTATTTCCAATTAATGCATCTGCAACAAACATATCCCAAAAGTATCGTTCCATCTCATCAGGTTTTACAACATCTTGTGCTTTAATAAATTGTAATGTTTTGTCTAAGGATATGCCTTTATTATCGCTATTAATATGGTTTACTTTATTTTGTAATTCTAAGAATGAGCCTAGACTTTCTTCCTTTGACAAGAAATCTTTACATGCAACAACTAAATCATTATTATATGTGCAAAGAAATACATCTTGAACATCTAATCCAAGAGATTTAATGACTTTACATGAAATATACTCTGTAATACAAGAGTTAGCATAACTTATATCTCCGTTATTTTGTCTAACTCTTTCAGGTAATTTCAATAAGTAGTATTCACCATTATCTCGTACAGAGTATTTTTTACCTGCACCACCATAAGAACGGTAACTTATTTCAATTCCATCTATATTAGAAAAATTCTCCATTGAGATTCCCCCAGTAATATTCATTTCTTAATTCATCAGCTTCTTCTTGGCTAATAACTCGATCGCACCAAACCGAATTGATGACACTATAGATATTCATAATTTGCAGTTTAAACTCAATTCTATTATTCATAGTTCGATTCTTTAAATATGTTTCTTTAGCTGTATTTAAAGCAGCGATTTCTTCTTGTAGGAAACGATAACCCTCTGAATTTGTTTTCATAGTACCCTCTTTTTCTATGAGCACGTTTAATGATTATAAATTCATTCATCTCATCTAGTGCTCCATTCTAACTCCAGTTCAGCCTTATTAATAATCTCCATTCTCACATTTTCTTCTTTTGACAATTGTATTCCCATATCTGTTAATCCTTTTATATCTAACTCAGATAATAGGTTCATATATAATTGTCTATCACATTTATTAATAATAATAGGAGCAATCCCTTGTTGCAGACAAGAATGAACAATTAAGGCACGCCCAGTTCTTCCATTGCCATCAGAAAATGGATGTATTCGTTCAAATCGCAAATGTTCCTCCATAATAACTTTTATTTTCTCTTCCATAGTATTAGAGAGATGAAGCCTATCTTCCAAAGTATGACACCAGTTTTTTAATTCTGATTGCACTAAATAAGGTTCTGTAGTTGTAAAATCAGCCCCTACGATTATATTATCAATCGTTTTAAGTGCTCCTGCATCTTCTCTAATATCTTGTAATAAATAACTATGAGTATCTTTTATTAGTTCAATGGTAATTTCCTTGGGATAATTATCTGCTAAAAATCCCATATATTTCTTGTAATTTTTAACTTCATAAAATTCACGTTCATGCATCGCTCTAGGAATGATACCATCTAATAAAATACATTTAGCTTCATATTGTGTCAGTGTATTCCCTTCAATAGCGGTACTATGGTGAGCCATTCTAACTAGCATATCATCCGCATAACTACATGAAAGTTTCAAGCTAATCATCTCCTTAATCAACGCAGTTTATACACCCGTATTACGTACTCCTCTGTAGTATTAGAAGTTCCTACACTCATATTACGCTTCCCTCTATTGTATTAGCATGTTTACAGCTCTTACACTAGATGGTTGCATCTGTTTTAGACATCCACAATTTTTCAATTCCCAATCCAATAGCCACACTTAAAGCAATAGCACAGATTTCAAATATGGACGGTGTAATATATACTAATGGGCTACCTGTGAAAGCTGGCAATGCTTTTCCTGCCCAAACTTTCACAAAGTCTGGAATGTATCCACCAAATAGGATATGGGCATTGGTTGCCACCCACCACACTGCCATGACTACGATGGCAGTTACACGAGGCCACAACGCCGTACGGCGTGGATATAAATATAACACCATGCTACCGATAGTGGTAAGCATCATGAGCACGACACCGATGTATAGGCTAGCAATGAGTCCTGCAAAGCCCTGTGCATCTAGCGATGCTTGAATGATAGGATCCTCTAGATTGAGGTACATCACATCCCCTAAAAATAGCATCGGCAAAGGCAACGCATAGGTAGAAATATTCAACACTGTATCGATAAAGTAATGACGTTCCTTGCGCGCTATCCAGCAATCTAATAGTTTCGCTGTACCGATCATGAGTGCCACTGCAACTAACATAGTCAATATCCAAACTAGCATGATGTAGATTGGTTCATTTGGCAAGGTAAAGGGCAACACACCATTACCAAAGAAAAAGAAGAGATTCCACCACAACCAAGCGTATGTATAATGGCCTTTCCCTAAGTGAAAGTCAAATTGCCCCGCCAGTCTTGGCACCGCTTTCAGCCCCAAAGGAATCCCCAAGGAGGCGATGATGAACATGATGATACTAAACATGTCAAACAGCCCTATGCTAAACACCAAACTGAGTGGAATAATCCAGAGCATGGACCAACTATAAAATTTTATATAACTTCTCATATTACACCTCTGTATTCTTTCCACCTGCTAATGCCAACACTAATGACAAGGTTACTTGGCAATACATGATGATGGCAAATACCACATCACGACCGATAGTCGATAAGTTCCACAACCAAGATAAATCCAAATTGTTGAACACTAGGAATGTACCACCTTGTACAAGTGCCCAAGCTATTACGTACACACAAATCGGTATTCTGCGAGCCTTAGGACCAAATCCACTTTCACTAGAGCGTAAGTAAAAGACAGGAATAAACAGGGATAATACTCCATAGCTCACCCCTGCCACCATGGCGCTCATCCCCGTATGAATCGTATAGGCCCCTAGAGGAATTAATATAAAAAATATACTCATATACATCGTGCGTTGCACTACATCTTGTATGGTTGACATATAATTTCCTTTCTACAACAAATTATCTCTTCCTATAGTATAACAAACATCCGCCATCTTATAAATACATATGCGGTTTCAATTTTATAAACAAAAAAGCACCCTTACGGATGCTAATTATGATATACTGATTATAAGAACTCGATGTGAGTTAGGTTCATCACCGAAAGGTGGTGATACTATGCGTAATTATGAAAAGTTCCAATTAATCATTGCTTTTCTTACCTTAGTAGTTGCCGTATTACAGTTACTAAAATAATTAGTAGATAGTAATATAACGACCCTAGCGCTGCACACGTTAGGGTCATCATACGCGAAGATTTTAAGATGAACCTAACGCCGAACACACGTCGGGTTCTTCTTGTTGTTACAACTATAGTATACCATATTTTAGGCTCTCGTCAAAGACGAGAGCCTTTATAAATATGTTATGCTACAACTGCTTCTACTTCGATGCAGTCATCGTTTGTTGTTTTAGGTTTTTCCAATAATGGAGTCATGCTATACATACCCACACCTAGTGTGAACAAGTTGTGAATCCATGCAGTGGAGCTTGGAGGCATTATACCTAATACACCCAACCCTACAAGGCCACCATTCACGCCTACGATGGAGTTATAGTTAATTTTAATACGATCCATTAATTTCATGGAGATACGACGTAAGTCAACAATAGCAGTTAAGTTATCACTGGACACTGTGACATTGGCAATTTTTTGTGCAATTGGTGCACCTTCATTCATACCAATGCCTACATGCGCTTCAGATAACGCCAAGGAATCGTTGATACCGTCCCCTACCATCATCACTGTGTAGCCTTCTTCTTTTGCTTTACGCACGTAATCAGCTTTGTCAGTTGGCATAACTTCTGCATGAACTTCGTCAATACCAATTTCCGCTGCAACACGTTCTGCATTTTTACGGCTATCACCAGTCATCATAACGATTTTCTTAACACCTAACTCATGAAGTTCGCGGATAACAGTTTTCGCTTCTTCACGCACTGGGTCTTTAATACAAATAACCGCAGATAGGACGTTAGAAATCGCTAAGTATAGATAGGAACAACCTTCTGGAAGGCTTTCAAATTTAGCTTCTTCTCCAGCTGGAATTGTTGTTTTTTCATCTTCAAAAATGAAGTGATGGCTACCGATACGCACCTTGCGGTTACCCACTTTGGATGCAATGCCATGTGCCACAACATATTCTACTTTGGAGTGCATTTCTTTATGTGGTAAATGATGATCTTGCGCCGCTGTCACTACTGCCTTCGCCATGGAATGAGGGAAATGCTCTTCCAAGCAAGCTGCTAAAGTTAACATTTCATCTGCATCATTACCATTGAAAGGAATGATTTCTTGGAATACAGGTTCTGCTTTTGTTAAAGTACCTGTTTTATCGAAAACAATCATATCTGCTTCTGCAATGCGTTCCAAGAATTTACCACCTTTTACAGTGATACCACGGTTAGATGCTTCTTGCATAGCGGATAATACTGCCAATGGAATGGATAATTTCAATGCGCAGGAGAAATCTACCATAACGAAAGATAAGGCTTTCATCAAATTGCGAGTTAAAGCAAAAGTAGCAAACGCACCTAAGAAACTCACCGGTACTAATTTATCTGCCATGCGGTATGCTTTTTGTTCCATACCAGATTTCATTTGTTCAGATTCTTCGATCAAGTTTACGATTTGCTCGAAACGAGTGTGTTTACATGTAGTGCGTACTTCAAAGGAGCATTGACCTTCTTCTACCACAGTACCTGCATACACAGATGTACCTGCATCACGACGAACCGGTTCAGGTTCCCCTGTCATAGAACTTTCGTTTACAAGTACAACACCGTCTACAACTTGGCCATCCAATGGTACCACTTCACCTTGACGAACCACTACGATATCGCCAACTTGTACTTCACCAATTGGTTTGCTTACTTCTACGCCGTCTACAAGAACCCAAACTTTGTCTACGTTCAAGGACATGCTTTCAGCAAGGTTAAGCACGGATTTACGTAATGTCCACTCTTCCAAGATTTCGCCGATGCCTAATAAGTACATCACAGCGCCAGCTGTAGAGTAATCTTTTTGCAATAATGCGGCACCAATAGCTACGCCATCTAATACTTCTACGGTCAATTTGCGTTTCCACAATGTTTTGATCGCTGTACCAATGAACTTGATACCATCGAACCAAGACCATGCTGCTGCAATAGGTGCTGGTAACACAATTTTTTTACCGATATAAAGCAATGTTTTATCGATCATTTCTTCTTTGTAACGCTTGTTGACAAGGCGAGGTGAAAGTTCATGCAATGCTGGTGCATTGGCTAAATCCAAATCTTGCAATCCGAATAAAGCAGTTTTCACTGCACTTTCATCACCATTATGTTTGATGATGATATCACCAGAACGCGTATAGAAGTTCGCTTTGTTAATGGCTTCACAGGCCATCAATGTATCTTCGATATATTGAGCCTGTGCGTCATTAAACTTACGTCCCTCAATACGTACATGAAGACGACGGGACAAGCGTTGCAACATTTTAAATTGCATCATGGATTATTTTCCTTCTGTTAACACTTCTTCGTCACGAGTTTCGTTGATTTCTTGTGCTTCAGCTAAGATGCTGTCTGTGGAAGCTTGTAATTTTTCAGTAGTTTTTAAGATGCTGTCTTTTGCACGAAGACCTGCTGCTACTACATTAGCGTATACTTTGCGAGCATCTTTGGAAGTTAATACTTTTACACCTACTGTGCCTAAAGCCAAACCAGCTGCGAATACATTAGCATCTCTTAAAGTTTCTTTTTTTACGTTGAACATTGTTAGTTCCTTTCTGTGAACTCTGTCACATTAATACATGAAAATATATTAAAATTAATAATTATAAAGATAAGAGGGGCCCGTGTTATCGGAGTCCCTCTTACCATACTTATGGTATCGAATTAGTTACTTTTGATCTTGTTCTTCGTGACCACCACAGCCACAGCCGCATCCTGATTCGGATTCAGAAGAGGAACCACATCCTCCACCACATCCGCCGCCACAACCGCCTGCGCTTGTTGCGCTTTTATATACTCGGTATGCAACATAGAGAACAGCTAGTAAACCAATTGCGTATACAATAACACTATCCATAGTATACACTATCTCCTTCTCATTTTCAAGTACTTTTTGAAAATTATTTTGCGAATGCAACAAACCGCATAATATCAATGAATTTTGAAATAAAGTTTTTCTCAATCTCAATTATATTGTTTGTTTACTATCAATATTGATTAGCCCAAACCTAAAGCACGTCCAAGATGAACTGCAATGTACGCACCCACCCAAGCTAAGATACTAGTGTATGCAAACACAGCACCAAACCATTTCCAGGAGTCAGTTTCACGTTTTAATACCGCCATAGTCGCCAAGCATGGTAAATATAGCAAGGCGAATACCATCAAGCCTAAACCGATAGCTGGTGTGAAGTCTGGATCAGTAGACAAGAATTCTTCCAAGGATTTAGAATCTGCATCACTTGCTTCGATTGCGTAAATAGTACCTAATGTACTTACCATTACTTCTTTCGCTGCTACTGCGGCTATTACGGCAATGTTCACACGCCAGTTAAATCCAAGTGGTTCCATTATAGGTTGAATAAAACGTCCTAATTCAGCTGCATAGGATTGTTCAATTTTTTCTTTACCTTGTTGAAGATCTAATTCTTTGATTTCACCTTCTTCAACTTTATGGTTTACATATAAAGTCCAAGCCACTGGATATAATTCGTCAGCTTTTAATTCTTCGAAGTATGCAGGTTCTTCTACAGTTTCTTCTTCAATTGTTTCTGCACCATCTTGAGTTACTTCTTCTACAGTAACTTCTTCCTCTTCAGCTGGAGGGTCATCTTTATGCTCTTCGTCTAAAGCAAGCATTCGATCATAAATAGCAGCGACTTTATCTTTGTCTTCATCATTTGCTAATTGCGCTTCATCTAGAATTGTGGCAGCTGTTTGCTCATGCATAGCAGTTACTTCTGCTTTTGCTGCATCATAATCTTGAGAGTATTCTACATCTTGTGGGAAGGATGTTAAGAACCAAATCAAGATGGATGCTGCCAAGATAAATGTACCCGCTTTTTTAAGGTACATTACAGAACGTTCCCACATATGAATGCCTACAGAACGAAGTGTTGGCATATGGTATGGAGGCATTTCCATTACGAATGGTTCTGCTTCACCTTTAAATACATACGTACGAAGTACTTTTGCAGTTACAACAGCTACGACGATACCCAATGTATAGATACCTAACAAGATCGTTGGTGCATCTTCTGGTGGGAAGAATGCTGATGCTAATAATGTATATACTGGTAAACGAGCACTACAACTCATAAATGGAGATACTAAGATCGTAATCATACGGTCTCTTGGGTTATCAAGGATACGAGCACCCATGATGGATGGTACGTTACAACCAAAGCCCAATAACATAGGGATGAAAGATTTCCCATGTAAACCTACACCACGCATCACGCGGTCGATAACGAAAGCCGCACGAGCCATGTAACCAGTATCTTCTAAGAAAGAAATAGATACGAATAATAGAACGATGTGTGGGATAAAGCTAATAACAGCCCCTACACCACCGATGATACCGTCATTCAATAAAGATTTTAACAATCCATCTTCAAGATTAGCTCCGATGAAATCTGTTAATAATTTGAAAGCACTTTCCAACCATCCTTTAGGATATTCAGCTATGTTGATAACTAAGTAGAACATAACCCACATGATGCATAAGAAGATAGGAATCCCTAACCAACGATTCGTTAAGATTTTATCGATGTTGTCGGATTTGGTATCTTTATGTTCAGGCACTACTTCTAGCACGCCGTTGAATACCTCTACTGCAAAACGGTGACGGTATTCTTGGAACACGATATCCATATCAACAGATTTGTTCAATTCTGTGCGCAATGCTTCTGCTTTGCTAAGCACCACACCAGATTTGTCTAATTCTTGTACTTTTTCTAAGATATCTGTATCTTGTTCTAACAATTTGATAGCTACCCAACGATGTGGATAACGACCAGTGTCAAGTTTTGCTACTTCTGCTTCTAATTCTGCGATAGCTGGCTCTAATACTTCGCCATAGTTAACGCGAACATTAGGGATTTTGCGTTCTTTAGATACTTTCACAATGCCACGTAGTGCATCTTCTGTACCTTTATTAACACGGCCGATAGTTTCTACTACTGTGGAACCTGTTAATTCTTCTAATTTTTTATTATTGAACTGTAAACCCATTTCTTTTGCCACGTCTACCATGTTCAAAACAAGTAGCAATGGTTGTTCTAGTTCAATTAATTGTGCTGTTAAGTACAGGTTACGTTCTAGATTGGACGCATCCACTACATTGGCAATCAATTCTGGATTTTCATTGATGATAACGTTACGTGCTGCCAATTCATCGAGAGAACGTGCTGTTAAGGAGTACGTACCTGGTAAGTCGATGATTTCAATGTCATGACCATCAATTTTCGTTTCCCCAACTTTTTTCTCTACTGTAACACCTGCGTAGTTACCTACGTGTTGACGGGATCCCGTCATATTGTTAAAAATACTTGTTTTACCACAGTTAGGGTTACCCGCTAAAGCAACCTGAATCTTGGTATGTGTGTTGTCTGCCATCTTAGCAATTCTCCTTATTGGACTTCAATTTCGATCATTTGTGCTTCACTTACGCGTAGTGATAATTCGAAGTTTTTCACTTTGATTTCCACTGGGTCTGCTAATGGCGCATACTTCATAACGCGCACAGCCGTTCCTGGTACAACACCCATGTCCACCAAGCGATGCTTAATGTTGCCAAATCCATTGATAGCTACAACAGTACCAACTTCACCGGGCTTCATCTCGGATAATTTCTTAACCATAGTACACCTCCTACATACAAAACATAACAACCAAACCTATCATATATAATTATATGAGTAATACTTATATTATAGCACATTATAAAATATTATCAATAATGAATCTCGTTTTATTTTTATCGTTTTGTGAAATTATAAATCTATTTTTATCAAGTGTATTTTGTGCAAACAATCTATTTATCAAGAGTATATTAATCATGCCTTTTTATTATTCTCAATTTTTTCTTTTTAATTAATAATGATATGTAAGGTATATATTTCTCATTATCTATAACTAAAAATGATTCTATAAATACTTATAAAGAATACCTATTTGGAGCTAATACCCTTTCCTTCACAACTAAACCATCTATTCCATGGCATTACATCACTATGTGAAAGAACTTTAACAGGTCCACCTAGCTAGAAATATGATATAATAATACTATTAAGTCATTTAGAAACGGAGATACATTATGAAATCATTTCAATCCTTAGGCATCGTGCCTGAACTGATACAAGCATTACAAAAGGTGGGCGTGAAAGAACCAACGCCGATCCAAGAAAAATCGATTCCCCTCATCTTCAAAGGACAAGATGTAATCGCCAAAGCACAGACTGGAACAGGTAAAACCTTGGCATTCTTGTTACCATTATTGCAACGCATCCACGTAGATGTACAACAGGAGCAAGCCCTCATTATCGCCCCTACGCGTGAACTCATCCAACAAATTGCAGAGGAGGCTCGTCACTTAGGTGCTATCTTAGGAGTAGACGTATTACCCCTGATTGGAGGCAGAACGATCGAAGGCCAATTGCAAAAGCTAGGACGCCGTCCTCATGTCATCATTGGTACACCTGGTCGTTTGCTGGATCACGTCAACCGTGGTACGTTACACTTGAACTCCATCCGCCGTGTTGTGTTGGACGAAGCGGACCAAATGCTTCACATGGGGTTCTTGCCAGACATTGAAAAGCTCATCAGTGGCACTGATGGCAAACGTCAATTGTTGATGTTCTCTGCTACGATACCTGATAAAATCCGCAACTTAGCAAAAGCCTATATGCAAAAACCGACGTCCGTCACTGTCCAAGGGGAAAATATTACCCTCGATACGATTGAACAAAAAGTATACATGATGGAAGAGCAAGACAAAGTAAACCGTCTTGTGGCGATGCTGGAGGCAGACAATCCATATCTAGCTATCGTATTCTGTAACACCAAAGAGGGAGCCATTAAACTCTCCTACGATTTAGCTCGCAAAGGTGTAGAGCTTGGTGAAATTCATGGAGATATGACACAGGGCCGTCGTACGCAAGTCTTGAAAGAATTTGCTAAAGGCAATCCCCCTATTTTAGTAGCTACCGACATTGCCGCTCGTGGTATCGATATTGAAGGCGTTAGCCACGTATACAACTTTGATGTACCGCACGACATGGATTATTACATCCATCGCATCGGCCGTACTGGTCGTGCTGGCTCCACTGGTATTGCCGTAACCTTTGCTACGCCAGCTGAAGAAATTTGGGTACGCCGCATCGAACGATCCATCCAAGCTACTTTGACAAAATACACCAAGGATGGACAGGTGAAAACAAAAGGTTCTAGCTTAGCGCCTAAGAAGGAAACTGCTAGCAAGAAACCTAAAATTAAAAGTACCTACCAAGCGACGAAAGCAAAAGCTCACAAAGCTCGTGGTCATAAAGGGGCCAACACACGGGTACGCCGTACAAAATCTAGTGGCTCTAGCAATCGTGGTCGAGGTAAACGATAAGTTTCTAGTACCGGCAGACGGTTCTTCTAAGAGAGGTGTCCGTTGCTTAACAGTATATTACAAAAAAGGCTATAACCAAACAGCCCCAATACAAGGGACGGTAACAAAATAGCCCACATATAAAATAGAGGAAAGTTGAACCAAAAGCATCAACTTTCCTCTATTTTTTATATTCTACTCAGCAAAAAGGCGTCCCTTATATTGATATACCCACTATGCCGAATACATGTAGTTACTTCCGATTCGCATAGATAGCTGGTTTTCCCGCTACATCGGCACAACTTGTGCGGCAAGCTTGCCCTTCGCTACATTTCCAAACTGGTTCAGGTTGTGATTCATATTGTATTAGGTAGCCCCGTTTACATCGTGGGCATGTATATTCTTTATGGGTATCATCTAAGACCTTTCCGTCTGACAATGGTATAGGAGGCATTGCCTCTTCTCTAGGTCTTTGTGGCATCCCCACGTTACCCATTGGTGACGAGTCTCCCTTGGTAACTCTTGATTTCCTAGCTCCTGACATGGTTTCCATAGGTGATGACACATTTTCCGTATATTTACAATTTGGAAATCCAGAGCAACCATAAAATTCCCCAAACTTTCCTTTCCGTAAGAGTAATTCCCCTGTTTTGCAGTTAGGACAAGCACGCCCCGTTGGTTCTGCAGTAGAAGGGGTTCGTTTGGCAGCGCTTTCTTTTCCACCTGACTCTGGCATGGCCACCTTAGGTGTATTCCCCACCCGCTGTTTAACATCCTCAATCAGTTGTACAACGAATTTTGTTTGATCCTCTAAAAATACATCAATTGCTTCATTTCCTTCACTCATCTTTGCCAAACGTTCTTCCCACTGTGCCGTCGCATCAGGGTACAGCAAAGAATCTGGCAGTGCATCTACCAAGGTATAGGCAGACTCTGTAGGAATTAAAGTTTTCTTTTTTCCCTCTTCTTTGAGGAACGGATTCTTTTTATTATGGATTAAATCTTCAATAATCGTAGCCCGTGTCGCCTCTGTGCCGATACCCGACACATCTTTTAATTGTTTTTTTAACTCTTCATCTTTTACATATTTGTGAATTTCCTTCATTGCCTGCACCAGGGTTGCAGAAGTAAAACGGCTTGGCGGCTTTGTTTTCCGTTGATCCACCTTGCTATCCTTCGCCGTTACAGCATCCCCTTTACGTACAGGCGGCAAGGACTTTTCTTCATCCTCTTGATTTTCTTCTGATTCTTCCGTGGATTTGACCTTTTTATATAATGCTTTCCAGCCCAAATCGATAACGACACGTCCCGTTGTGGTAAACAGTTCCTCTTGGTGCGTCACTTCGATGCGAGTATGCTCATACACATGCTCTGGATAAAATTGTGCAATATAGGCTTGAGCGATAAGAAAATAAATATTTTGCTCCCCTTTTGATAAGGTATGTAATGGGCACCGTACAGTAGTTGGAATAATGGCATGATGGGCTGTAACCTTACTGTCATTCCAGGCCCGACTTTTGATGGTTGGATTACTATCCTTTGCCCATGCAGCTAATTCCTTATGACCCATATTGACCAGGTTCGACAGGATTGCTTTCCCATCTGAAAGTTGGTTCACCGGTAAATATTCACAATCTGAACGGGGATACGATGTATATTTCTTCTCATATAGTTTCTGTGCGATATCCAATACTTCCTGTGGCGTATAGTTATATAGCTTACCCGCTACAATTTGTAGTGATGATAAGGAAAAAGGCAGCCGTTGTCCTTCCTTTTTCTTTTTCTTTTCCACTAAAGAAACTGTACCTTCTGGTGATTGCATCAAATGGTCACGCAAGTCATTAAGAATCGTCTGATCTAGCATATGCCCATCAGGGTCCAATCCTTGTTGCGTATCTTTCGGCTTCCAAGTGGCCCAAAAGACTCCCTTTTCATGACCATATTGTACTTGCAACACGTAATATTCTACAGGCACAAAGTTTTGTAGCTCACGTTCCCTACGCACCACCAATGCCAAGGTTGGCGTTTTCACACGACCAATCGGAAAGGTCACTTTGTTTCCCAAATGCTGTTGCTCTAACGTATAGGCCCGAGATAAATTCATCCCCATCAACCAATCCGCACGGGATCGCGCTAAGGCAGAATCTTTTAAAGGTTGATATTTCTTGTTATCCTGCATATGATCTAAGGCATAATGCATAGATTTTTCATCTAACGCATTCAGTAGAATACGCTCTACTGGCTTAGTGTTACCCAAATAATCGAGCATTTCGTCTATCAACAATTGCCCTTCCCTATCTGGGTCACCTGCATTCACAATGGTCGTTGCTTTTTTGATTAAATCACTAATAACCTTAAACTGCTTAGCACTCGATGATTTAATTTTTAATTTCCAAGAGGTGGGCAAAATTGGCAAAGATTCAAATCTCCAAAATTTATATTTTTCATCATAATCACCTGGTTCTACTTGTTCTAGCATATGACCAAAGGCCCAAGTAATCACATCATCACCTTGTACGATATACCCATCATGTCGCTTAGCACTCTGTGGGTTCGGTAACACTTGGCTTAATTCTCGCCCTACACTAGGCTTTTCCGCAATAAATAAACGCATATGCTCCCTCTTCCTAACTACTACTATGTATTACTATATAATTACTATATAATTACTTTCAACTTTTATTATAGCTATCCTTTACACTGGTTTTTATTATACTACGATTGCACACAAAAATTAAACAGGCACCTACTTTTCATTGTTCTGTAAAACAATCTATTTCTGTACATTTTCAACTGATTTTACATAGGTATGATAATTAAATTTACTTTTCAATATACAACAACTATCTCAGTAAGACCGCGCTAGATATGCTACGAACACCCTTTTACCTTTTCAATATACCATACCTTCTACAAAGATACTTCTTTAGTTATCTTTCATAATCCTCTAAAATTTCCTATCAGTATTACTTTTGCACGAAATTTCACAAACCTATGGCATATCTTATTCGTAACCATATCCGCCTTTTTCAACTTTCAGTATCACATCCTATACAGGAAGGGCTCAAATAGTATATAATTTTAAGGATATGAAAGTATATACCATACATATGTATTAATAGAGGTGAATTATGACATTTTTAGAAGAAGTAACCCGGCGCCGAACGTTCGCCATCATTTCTCACCCAGATGCGGGTAAAACAACATTGACGGAAAAACTATTGCTATACGGTGGTGCTATCCATTTGGCAGGATCTGTTAAGTCTAGAAAAACACAAAAATATGCCGTATCTGACTGGATGGAAATTGAAAAGCAACGTGGTATCTCTGTAACGAGTTCTGTATTGCAATTCGATTACGATGGTCATCGTGTGAACATCCTAGATACGCCTGGTCACCAAGACTTCTCTGAAGATACCTACCGCACCTTAATGGCAGCAGATAGTGCTGTCATGTTGATCGACGTGGCAAAAGGTGTGGAAGCGCAGACGAAAAAACTATTCGCCGTTTGTAAAGAACGTGGCATTCCTATTTTTACCTTCGTCAATAAAATTGACCATTTCGGCCGCAATCCATTCGATTTGATGGAAGAAATCGAAAACTCTCTCGGTATTCGTGCAGTTCCTATGAACTGGCCTGTGGGCATTAACGGTGAATACCAAGGCGTATATGACCGGGAAACGAATACTGTAGAATTATTTGAAAAAGACGAATCCCATGGTCAAAAGAAATTGGCTTCCACCAAAGGTGATGTGCACGACCCTGCATTCCGTGAGCTATTAGGAGAAGAGGTGCATCAATCCTTAATCGATGACATTGAACTTCTCGACGTAGCTGGTGATGCTTTTGATTTAGACAAAGTAAAAGCTGGTGAATTAACACCTATGTTCTTCGGTTCTGCTATGACAAACTTCGGCGTAAAACCATTCCTTGAAAAATTCTTGGAGCTAGCTCCTATGCCAGCCCCACGTGTGGCCCGTGAAGAAACAGTAGAACCTACGTCGGAAGATTTCTCTGCGTTCGTATTTAAAATCCAAGCCAACATGAATCCGAACCATCATGACCGCATTGTATTCATGCGCATTTGTTCTGGTAAGTTTGAAAAAGGCATGAACGTACTTCACCAACAATCTGGTAAAACATTACGCTTATCTCAACCGCAGCAATTCTTGGCTACAGAGCGTACCATCATTGATGAAGCTTACCCAGGAGACATCATTGGTGTCTTTGATGCAGGCACTATGGGAGTAGGCGATAGCTTATGTGCATCCAATCATAAAGTGACATTCAGCGACTTCCCTGTATTCCCACCAGAGTTCTTCGCTCGTGTGACACCAAAAGATTCCATGAAACGGAAACAATTCTTAAAAGGTATGACTCAATTAGCGCAAGAAGGGGCTGTACAAATCTTTGAACCGCTCTACTCTATGGATTCCTTCGTGGTAGGTGCTGTAGGTATGCTTCAATTTGAAGTATTACAATATCGCTTGAAACACGAATACGGCGTTGATCTTGTGAACAACTCCTTACCATATGGCGTAGCCCGTTGGATCGATGGTGAAGTAGATGTAAACAGCTTAAAAGGTATGGACAATGCTATGATCGTAAAAGATAATCGTGGTCGTCTTGTCGTTCTAATCTCCAATGAATGGCAAATGGGTTGGGTCGTAGAACGTAATCCTGATGTAACATTCTTGCATTCTCCTAAGTTAGAGGCATAACATATTCTACACTTAGATATACAAATCACTAAGGTTCATGCTACTTGTAGCACAATAAAAGATAGTATATATCATTTCTAAATAAAATAGAGGCTGAACAAAATAGCTTCAAATAAAAAAGAGGAAAGTTGATCAAAAAGTATCAACTTCCCTCTTTTTTTATTTTACACACCAAAAGCGGCACATGACCTCTGTATTATCATCTCTTCTAGTATGTCAAAGATACCCTATAATAGACTAAAACAACGGTTCCAAATCTGCTAATCCTTTCAAATTCCATTCTAACAATTTATCATGGATACGCCACATAAAAGCATTTTCCCATGGATAATGTAATCGAACCCAGAAGTTTTCGAATGGTGTATCGTTAAAGAACACCGCTTGTCGTGGCAAGTTAAATAGATCTTGACCTGGCTCTACATTCCCCGCTTGCACGGTAAAGGCCATTCGATAGCCACTTTCTTCAGAAATTTTATCTACATCTTTGTTAGCAAATCCACCTGGATATGCAATGTACCGAACAGGATGTTTCATGCGATCTTCTAAAACTGCTTTCGAGCTAATGAGTTCATCCCGTGCTTGATCTAAGGACATATTGCGCAAATCTTTATGATTCACTGTATGACTTTGAATATCGATGCCATTCGCCTGCATTTCTTTCAATTGTTCTACATTGACAAATCGATTTTCTCCAATGGAACTAGTAATCATAAACAAGGTAGCTTTCATATTGTATTCTTTTAGAATTGGCATAGCATGTTGATAGTTATCAATATATCCATCATCAAAAGTAATTAGTACTGGTTTGTCTGGCAAATCAGTTCCTTTTGTTACGTACTCGTATAACTCATCCAACGTAATGGTATGGTATCCTTCATCATGAAGATATTGCATTTGCTTCTTGAACTCTTCTGGTGGTACCACTAAAGAATGTCGAATACCTGTATCAATACGATGATAATTTAAAACGGGAACACCTACTGCCTTATAATCCCAAGAACGTTGGTATTGTATTCCCAAATATACACCTACAGCTACAATAAGCCCCACTATTCCTATAATAATTCGTTTCACATTAACCTCACATGTAAGTAACTTTACCTAATGATATACAATTACAAAACAATATAAATCTACCTATATTATAGTACCACAGTTCACTAAATTAATCAGTTGTTTTTCATAAATTTATCCCTTCTACAAGGAAAATTACACGCATTTCACTTTTCCAGTTATATCATTTTTGCATTTATATTATGATATAAAGTTATTATAGTTATATAATGTATACATCATGCATTATCAAGTACAACCTTTCATACGTGTATATTTCTACATTCTATAGAATAACACCTGCAATTGTTTACAATTCATAGTAAATTTACTTTAACTATCATTGATGAAAATAGCTCATATATAGCACTATAGTGCAAAAAATCACTATGACGAAGCCCCCTATTTCATGCTATGATAATGACATAAGTTTTATCTAATATGCATCTTGTTCCAAAGGGGGTTGTACTATGAAAGGTCTTATCGACTTGAGTCTAGTCAATGGAATCTGGACATTAAAACTGTCTATGATTCAAACGGTAGCATTAGCTATTGTTACATTATATTTAGGGGAGTTTATCAAAAAACATTCTCCTTTCTTACAACGTGTGAGCATGCCTGCACCAGCCGTAGGTGGTTTACCATTTGCATTCTTATGTGCCTTTTTATCCTATTATAAAATCGTAAACATCACCTTCGATAGTGCCTTGCAATCATTCTTAATGTTAGCCTTCTTCACCACTATCGGTCTTATGGCTAGTTTAAATGTTCTTAAAAAAGGTGGCGTTGCTATTATCTTCTTCTGGATTATATGTACCATCTGGATCGTCTTCCAAAATGGCGCTGGCATCATGATTGCCAAAGCTATGGGCATTGAACCAATCTTTGGTATTATGGCTGGTTCCGTTTCCATGATGGGTGGCCTTGGTACAGCTGGTGCCTTCGGTCCTCACTTTGAAGAATTAACTGGTGTTCCGGGTGTTGCCTCTGCCGCTATCGCAGCCGCTACATTCGGTATGGTAGCTGGTACATTATTAGGTGCTCCTGTAGGTGACCGCATCATCAAAATGCACAATGTCCCTACTCCAGTCGATCATCCTGAACTATTAGAAGCTGACGGTATTGATATTAATGAATCCGACTCTGAAAGTAAACTATTCGATTTACAATCACTAATGCATGTCATTGCCTTCGTAGGTATTTCCTTAGGTCTTGGTACATTAGTCAGTGCTCTACTATCTTCCATATTCGGTCCATTACCTGCCTACATTGGTGCTATGATCGTCGGCGCTTGTATTCGTAACTATGCTGACTTCACTGGTCACATTTCCATTAATGGTGCTGCTTTAGATGCAGTTTCTAATGTATCTTTAAGTATCTTCGTTACAATGGCTATTAATAGCTTGAAATTAGCACAATTAGTTGACTTAGCATTACCTTTAATGGCAATCTTAGCAGCACAAATGGTATTAATTACAATCTTTGCATACTTAATCTACTGGTTATTCAAACGCAACTACGATTCTGTTATGTTAGGTGCTGGTGCCATTGGTTTCGGCTTAGGTGCTACGCCAAATGCTTTGGTAAACATGTTGTCCTTGGCTTCTAAATACGGTCCATCTCCAAAAGCGTGGTTAGTCGTATCCTTAGTAGGTGCCTTCCTCATCGACTTTACTAACGCATTCCTAATCACATTTATGGCAAAATTAATTTAATGATTGCTCAAAAGACAGTCTTTGCTTGCAAGGACTGTCTTTTTAATGTATACATTTTTATCATACTTCCATCAAAACCTGTCATATCACCTATTATGTATATGCGGACACTGATGATGATGCACTCACTTCTGTTTGTCACAATGCTCTACAAAAAAGTTATATCTATCACACGCTACAACGTGCTATGGAGCTAACCATACAGTTTACGCCTTTAGTATAATCTAGTACACAAAAAGGACTATACCCATCTATTGGGTATAGCCCTTTTTATTGTTTATTTGTAAAGTTTTGAAGTCAGTCGCATGCGCAAAATAGGAACTCTATTTCCTCATCGATTAGAGACAAATATGTCCTTGCTTATCTAACCTTTACATATATTATCCTTCTTGATCTAGCTCATACCAAGCATTGCCAATGAGAGCAAATTCATCTAATGTGAATGTCTCTCCACGACGTGTTCCATCAATATTAGCTTTTGCCAAAATAGCTTCGATGGCTTCTTTACTCAATCCAGTGGTCTTCATTGTGTTGCTGAACGTCTTACGCCGTTGTGCAAAGCCTGCTTTCACAGCACGGAAGAAATACGCTTCACTATGGACTTTTACAGGTGGTTCACTGCGCAATGGACAACAAATCACGGCACTAGTCACCTCAGGCGCCGGTAAAAACGCTTTAGGTGGCACATCCATGACAATATATGGATCCGTGTAATATTGCACCGCCACTGATAAAGCGCCATACATTTTTGTACCTGGCTTAGCAAGCATACGCTCTGCTACTTCTTTTTGGACCATCACTACTAAACGCTCGATAGGTAACTTAGATTCTAGCAAAGACATAATAATAGGTGTTGTAATATAGTATGGTAGGTTCGCTACTACCTTAAACGGTTTATGGTCCATTAATTCTGGGATATTAACTTTCAGCACATCCCCATGAATGATGCGTACATTATCGTATGCCTCTAAGGTCGTGTCTAAGACCTCTAACAAACGTCTATCTAGTTCTACAGAGGTAACCTTAGCCCCACTCTGTGCCAAACCTTGCGTTAAAGTACCAATCCCAGGACCTACCTCTAACACTGCATCGCCTGCTTCTAACTCCGCAGCCTGTACAATCTTATCCACCACAGTACGCTTAATCAAAAAATTTTGCCCTAATTTTTTACTCATTTGAATGCCAAATCGTTTACATATATAATGTACAACCTCTGGACTTGCAATGATTGATTCTATCATGTATTCTCCTACTGTATTTCTTTTTCTGAAAGTGCCTCAAAAAAAGCTTCACGGCTAATACCGTAATGATTTAAACGATACAAAAACTGTTTCCCATTCCCATAGCCTATTCCTAGCTTAGCACCAACGCGCGCCCTCATAGCAGCACTGCTAGGACCTCCACTTAAATCATGTTGTACTAAATCTTGCATCGTAAACAACTCTGAAGATTCCATAGATTCTATGTGGAGCACTTCTAAGGCCTTACGGATGGATTCAGGACTTGCTTGCTCAATCCCAATATCATCATTGGCATAAGCTTCCTCTCGTGGCACAAACGCATGCTGTGCCAACGGGAATCGCTTCGTCAAAAAACGTCGAATCCGCTCACCTGCATAATCTGGATCTGTCAGAATAATAATCCCCCTCTTTTCATAGGCATCCTTAATCCGACTGAGCACAGGCTTACGCAAATTAAACCCTTCCGTAGCAATACACTCCACCTCTAAGGCTTGTTGCACCCGTTGAATATCTGATTTTCCCTCAACCACCAAGACCTGTTTTAACATAAGCTCCTCCACAACATAGTATTTTATTATTATACCATATATCGAAACCTATAGCATGCTCTAACAAATATATTATATTATCCAATAATGGTGTGACAGTTCAAATCGCCATTATAACAACATTTCTAAACTCAATACCTCTATTTCAAGGCTGTTTCTTACTGTGAATCCAGATTGTTTTATGTTGTAATTATAGTGTAAATAATTAAACCATATGTTGTTAAAGAGGTGTTTTATGGCTAAGAAAAACCTTACTTCAACCGAAGTAAGGCAAAAAGAATTATCATTACCAAAACCAAGTTCTCGCTATATGGAAATATTGAAAGAAGAAACGGAAAAGGCTAGAAATGCCATTGATAACCCCTATTTCAAGTTTAACGAGGAAGATGGAGTATTATCATTCAATAAGCGTGAGTACCGCTTAGACTTGCCAAAAACACGCCTATACGCTATCGCTAAGGAATGTCGGATTCCTCGTTACAAGAAACTAGCTCATTGGTCGTTGGTATCAGTTATCTTGAAGCAGGATAATATTCAAGATATACTCTACCAACAACTCGCAAAAGACCGAAATCAACTCATAGATGAAGAAGATTTGGAAGTGATGCGGTCTAGTGGGTATGTGTTATAAAGCAGATAACAATTTTATGATTTCACTATATACTACATGAGCTTTCTCTTTCTTTTGTTCTTCCTTCTTCATAAAATACTCTATGTCTCTAACTATTTCTTTTTGTTCTTCTAAAACTATCATTGGTATAGGGAAATCTCCTAAATTTTTTGGGTAAATATTTTTATTTTGAAGACCGCTATAATCAGTCATTATTAAACTTCTAAAAAAATCAGTTAATGTAAAATAATAAAAGTATTCAGGGAGAATCTTATTTTTGTCAACTCTCACTCTAATTGTAAAATCGGCATAAATACCTTCTACATTTTTGGGAATTAACGATGTTTTACCGATTGCTTCACCAGAACGTGCAATTATTACATCTCCCATTGCTACACTCTTATTTTCATAATTAGAT
Source organism: Veillonella sp. VA137 (assembly GCF_003992015.1). Lineage (GTDB taxonomy): Bacteria > Bacillota > Negativicutes > Veillonellales > Veillonellaceae > F0422. The sequence continues at coordinate 74,926 of NZ_RQVK01000006.1, read as the reverse complement.
AGATAATATTCACTGGTAACTAATTTAGCTTCATCAGCATTGAAATCCCAAGTTTTTATGGTGTTCATTGATACATAGTAATAATTTGAAAACATACCATCTGAAACATATTCTTCAGGTTTTATTGATTGTCCGAGAGTAATTCGTTCTGTTGTCAAATTTTTCAGTAGTTCAAAATTTTGATTTTGTAAAGTGCTAATTATATAACTTCTAATAGGATGATTGAAATGAAAACTCATTCTAAGGTCATTCGAGTTTACAAATATAGAACTATCTCGATAAAAAACTCTATTCTCTTTTATTTTCTGAAATTCACTTAAATCCCAAAAAAATTTCTTGGAAAAAATTTCGTTACAAAAGTCAAATCTTGTGATAGATTCTTGCAATAACTTCTGTATTTCTTGATATTTTGCAGAAATTATAGAAAAGTTATCTTCTCCATTAGAATAGATTTTATCTATTGTTGTTTTATCAAAATTTATATATCGTAAGTCTGAAAATTTGATAGTGGGATAACCTTTACCTACTCTAGCTACTGAAATTATATCATTCAGGAAAAAGTCTCTCAATATGAAATAGTTTATCAAACTATATCTAAGGTCAACCGAACGTAGATGAATAAATGCGTTTGTAAAAAAAATGTCCTCTTTTGTCTCATCAATGTAGATAATCTTTTTAAGATTTGGTCGAATAGAAGAAATTAAAATATCCCCTTTTTTTACTTTGATAATATCGTTGTTTCTTATTTTTTTATAATAGTCAACATTCTCAAAATCTCTATCTTCATTTTCAAAATCGAGAGAAACGGGATTGACTGTTCCATTGGAATCTACATCTCCAATTTGGCAGTATCTAAACTTTCCGCTTGGAATATCCTTAACAGTATTAGAAGTAACTTCTAGAAAAATATCAGTAAAAGAATAGCTTTCTTGATAATTTCTGTTTGACAGACTAATAAATGAATAATCAATTCGCAAACTATCCTCTATAAATAAATCTTTAAAAGTATAACTGGCTATTTTCATATTTTATCCCATTCTATTTCTCTAATTAAGCTAAGTATATTTGCTTTTTCTGTATCAACAGTTAATATTTCTCCGTTTTCATCCTCTAGGTAGAGTTCGTTTTTGGATTTTTGCAAAACAACCTTACCTTTTCGTTTTTTAACTTTGAATCCAATATGCTCAGTTTCTGCCATAAAAACATTGTTTTGTAATTCTGTTTTGTTGGCTATATATCTAAGAACCCAGTTTATATTTACTTCATATCCTTCAGTTAATTTTTCCAAATCTTTGTCAGGAATTAACAATCCTTGTGTTCTATTCCCCTCTGTATCTAATAATTCAGATTTATACTTTTCTAATAAGATTTCCCAAGATTCGCTAGAATCAATTTGCAAACCTATTCCAACTTGCAGAAATTCCGCAACCGCCAAAGAACGTTGTTCCCCAGAAAGCTCTTTGATATTTAAATTCTTCTCGTCTTTTTCTTCAAAAAATACTTTATATAGATTTCCTACAACGAGACTTAAACGATCATATTCTAAACACGCTTTGATGATGTTTTTGTTCCAATTTTTAATCTCATCCTTTGTTTTTTTCTGTGCAAAGAGAATTGACGTTTTGGTAGGAGTATAAGCAAAAGTAGTTTGTGGTAAAGATACAAGAGCTTTTATCTTAAAATACTTAAACAGAAACACTCGTATATATTTGTTTTGAGCGGTATCAAAGATACTTTCAGGCAATACAACAGCTAACCTCCCATTAGGTTTCAATAGCTGATAGTATCTTTCAATAAACAAATTTTCTGAACTCTTATTTGAGAAGATAAAATTACTTGCAACTTCTTTTTGTGTATCCCCATCTAATTTTACGGAGAATGGTGGGTTACTCATTATAATGTCAAAATGTTCGTTGACAGGTTTAGAGTACACATCACTATGTGTATTTTTCTCTAGTTCGTTATTATCACGTTTATTACCATCTGCATCTAACTTAAGATACTTTGTGAATTTTGATAACCCATCTCCTAATTCTGTTCCGGAAAATACGTTTGCAGAGCCATCTCCATGTAAAATCATATTTACCTTGACGGCAGTTCCTAAATCATGATTTAATTCAATGCCATATACATATTGCTGTGCCCATGTATTTTCAGCCCAACTTGGGAACCATTGATTTCTTTTTTGAGTAATTTGAGGATTTCGTTTTAATTTAGTAGTTTTTGAAATCTCGTGTGTTAATAACCTCATAAATTCAACCATAAATGTACCACTTCCAGCAGATGGGTCTATAAAATATGGTAAACTAGGTGTCCCATTATTGATGAGTTCGATTGCTTGTTCATCAGCTTTTACTGCATAGAACATAAACTTTACAATGTTTTGAGGGGTAAAAAATTGACCTTTACTTTGTTTATAATCACTCTGAATAATTCCTTCAAAAAATTTTCCTAACAAGTCTTGGTTTGCTATAACACCATTTTCAGCTCTAAAAGCATATTTTTCTAAAGTTTGTACTGTGTGTTTTAGTTTTGAAAGAGAAAATTTTCCACGTTGAACTACTGGCGGAATATCTGCTTCATTCGTAATAGACATTCTTTCTTTAACTGCATCAATATACAATCCATTTATTCTATCATATAAATCTTCCAAACTTTCAAATTCTTCATTTGAATCAATAAAAGTGTTAGATTGAAATTTATATGCTTCATCATCAGAAGTGGTGTCCTCATCATGTATTTTAGCTAGAATTAGATTAGTCAATGCTGAAAAAATATCATTATCAGAAGTTGCTCCACCACCCCAAAGGACATCATGCAACTTAACACTTAATTGATTGATAGTAGATTCGCTATAATCTAACTCTAAATCTTTGTCACTTCCTCGAACATAAGGTTTTTTGATTGCTAAACCGTAATTTGAAGGTATAGTATCTGTATATTCACGATTTTCTTTCCATAGTTCATAGGAATTATTTCTACTATAATCTAATAATATCGAAATATCTTGGACAGAATTATTGGTAAAATTGATACTAGAATAGACCAAGTATTTTACATTATGTCCCTCAGCTATTTCTTGACTGGCTACTTTTATCAACTGATTTTCAATCGCAGTTTCCATTTCAATTTCATACTGACTTGGAGACTTTATTTCAAAGAACAAGAAGGCGTCTCCGTTAGCATCTGATAATCTGACATCAACATAAACCTCTTTAGCTCCTCTTCCTAGATTGAATCGCTTTTCTAGTTTTATTCTTTCGACTGGATAGCCTAATTCATTTACTAATTTTGTGATAATAAATGCTCTCGTCCATTCCTCATCACCACAATTTTTCATTTTAATTTTTTTATCCATTGATAAACTTTTATCATAGATTATAGAATCTTGTTCTACATCCACCTTCACAATTTGTTTATCAAAGGATTTTATATATTGTTCGATTAGGAATTTTTCTTCTTTTGTTATTTTCCCCATGATTGCTCCCTTCCTCTAAACACAAAAAACAGAACTTACACGCTTAGTAGTAAATTCTGTCTTTCTTTTTGTAGCATAAAAAGAGGTTAAAGAAATAACCTTAATTACTTGTCTTTTCTTGTCTAATGATTGTACCATCATTCTCTCCTTCGTCAAGTATTTTTCTTCTGAATTAGGCGTAAAACTTTTTGACCTTTTTCAGTAATTGCATACTTGCCACGCTTATTTTGATAAGGGCAAACATAATCTCCCTCAATCAAATCACGCAATAGTCTATTTGTTTTTAATTTTGACATGTGGTTGATGTCAGCTATCTCTTGTTGAGATAGGGGGATATAATAATCGCCTTTCACTTCGACTTGATTTTCCTTCATCGACTTTAGCAGGCGGAAAGAATCATTTGCGAAAGGTTCAAGAGTAAATTCAACCATAAGTAACCCTCCTAATTTAATTATTATATCACAAAATAAAACCACATAAAATGTCATATACATACACCGCAAAATATTTTGAAGTAAATTCTCAACGAGAAAACAACAAAAACTAGCCGTTTTTGGCATTTTCAGCTATCAATGGTTAGTTTTCTTGTTGTTATAAAGCCGTTTTAAGGCATCAGTTAGTTATCACTCTCTAATTGGGATAATATAACAAATATAACACATACTAACAGCGAACCACACGTAGCAAAAATTGCCAAATAACATCCATCTCCCCTCGAGACGAACGCAATTAGGCGTAGTAGTCTATGGCGTTTTACTTTTAAAGCTCAATAAATATAAAAGACCGCAATCAACATAAGTCTAAGACAGTAAATACTTGTCACGTTCATTTTTGCTTACTATCGACATATAAAGAAGAACACGGCATGTTCCTGAGCAAACATTATGAAATACCGTTTGCGAAGGAATGTGCCGTGTTCTTTTATTGCACTATACAGAAACATCTGAACGTGACATTATCGGTAAAGTATATTGCGGTCTGACGGAACTTTTACAATAAAACGCCATAGATACATAGACTAAGAAGAGAGGATATATACGTCTACCGTTCTTCGTCCAAATTGCATGGCAGATCCATAATCTTCTAACACTACATCAATACGATTTCCAATAATATCTCCACCTGTATCAGCTGCGATTGCCTCACCATATCCAGGTATGTATACTCGTGTTCCTAAGGGAATCACATTAGGATCCACAGCCACTACACCATGACGTGCACGTATGCCCGTTGCCGTAATACCATCTCCACCACCATCTGTTGGTAGATAGGCAGTCGCTTCCATGCTGATGACTTCTTTCACGCGATTATAAGAACGTGATACGCCTATATCTCGTGTACCTGCTCGAATAATTTTAGGTTTCATTGGTGTAATCGTTGTACGCTGTAGCTCTTTCGTATCTACTATTTCACCATGATTATAGTGGACTTCTTCCTGCACCTCATCAAGTCCTGGTGTGCCTTCCTGTAACACTTCTTCCATTCCTTTGGGTAAGGTATCCACTCGTTCGTATTGTACCGCTACCGGTACTTCTACTTGATGAGTTTCTAATTGTTTAGTTTGGAATCCATGATTCCACATAAAGCCTGAGACTGTAACAAAGACTATTAGTAACAGTGTGAGCATAAGCACTGCTTTTTGCTTTTGCTGTAGTAATCGGTTTGTCATCTAGTACCTCCATGAGTGGTATTCTACCACAGACGGATAGATAAGGTCAAACATATGCTCCTAAATCGCTTTGTAGAGCCATTATTTAGTTGTCCACAGTTTTATATTTTTTATAAAAAACTATTTTGAGTCTACTCTATGAAGACACTTTATTTTGATTTATACTTTTATATATTATGCTCAAGAATTCTCATTATGATATTTTTTTAATTATCCATAGTTTGCATGTATAACATGCTCCAAACTTATGCACAGCCTAAACCTTGTGTATAACTATATCCACAAGGTTCATATGGTATACAATTCAACTCTAAAGTAGTCTACTATATTTTCAAAATAATACTTTTTTATTGATAATGCAAAATTGATATGATACGCATTATAGTAATACCTCATACCTTAAACTCATAGCTTGTCCACATCATTTTAAACCAAATTAGCTACAAATTACACGAATTGTGTGTTTTGTAGCTAATTTCATGTATTATATATTGTTTTTATAACAATAAAGATAGATTTAGGCATACAAGTTCAATCATGTAGATACGTTTTTACATTGTAATATGTCCAAAACTTTGTATCACCTATATGTATTACCCACTAGACTCTTGACATAGAAGATATATATTTACTTAGCATCATCAGTAGTCTCAAGTTCTAGAATAGGGTCCCAGGGTCCTAATTCCGATAGACTTTCAGTCGTATCTATATCCTTAGGATTCATAAATGAAAGTTGGGCGCACACCTTATCTTCTTTCGCAATGACCTTACGATAAGACCCATCCGCACGCATGACATGGGCTTTTTGATTATCCGCTAAGTAAACTTCTAAAATGTGTTGTAATTCTTTCTGTAAAGCTATATCTTCTACAGGAACCATTAACTCCACTCGATCATTTAAATTCCGTGGCATCCAATCAGCGCTAGAAATATAGTAAGGGCTTTCACTGTGATTTTTAAAATATAAAATCCGATGATGTTCTAAGAATCGCCCCACAATGGATCGCACAGTAATATTGTCACTAACCCCCTCAATACCTGGTCTAAGGGTACATATACCACGAACGATGAGATCAATCTTGACCCCCTTACAAGAAGCTTCGTATAACTTAGCAATGATTTCTTTATCTAGTAAAGAGTTCATCTTTGCAATGATATGCCCGCTCTTACCTTGTTCTACAGCACGTATTTCTCCCTCAATCAAATCCATTAAAGAGGACCGCAAGGTCAATGGAGCTACAATAAGATGCTGCCACTGCTGTGATTCTGCATATCCAGAGATGGTATTAAAGAATAGGGAACTATCATCTGCATAGGACTCTCGACAGGTCAATAAGCCGCAGTCTGTATAATATTTAGCAGTCTTCCCATTATAATTGCCTGTAGCAAAATGCATATATCGGCGTAGTACATCGCCTTCTTTACGGACCACCATAGTAATTTTGGAATGCGTCTTAAGCCCTCTTAAGCCATAAATAACATGACAGCCAGCTTTTTCTAAACGCCGTGCCATGATAATATTATTTTCTTCATCAAAGCGGGCTTTAACTTCCATCAACACAGTAACTTGTTTGCCCAGTTCTGCTGCTTTCACCAACGCTGCTACGATAGGAGAATCCCCACTGACACGATACAAGGTTTGCTTGATAGCCAATACATCAGGGTCTACAGCTGCTCTAGCTACAAACTCTTCCACCACGGAAAAAGAATCAAATGGATGGTGCAAGAGTCTATCTTTTTCACGGATATAATCAAAGATAGCTGAAGTCCCTCGCTCTGTTACGCAAGGAAGTTCTCGCCGTATAAAAGCAGGATATCGTAAATGGTCGTAGCCAGGTAAATTACAAAACTCGCCAAAGGAGGCTACGTCTAAGATTCCTTCTGCTATATAAACTGCCTCTTTTTTTGCCTGCAATCCTTGCAAAACAAATTCCAATAACTGTGGATCGTAATGCTCACATACTTCCACACGTACCACTTCACCACGACGACGCCGGCGAAGAGATTTTTCAATCTCCCGCAGTAAATCTGTTGCTTCTTCTTCGATGTCTAAATCCGCATCACGTGTCACACGGAAGGTGGTAAAGGAATCGATATGATGACCCACAAAGAAATCTTCACAATAATAATTGATGACATCCTCTAACATAACGAAGTGACGATGCACAGTATTCGGTACTTCAATAATTCGATTCAATACAGAGGGAATCGGCAAGATAGCCATCTTCTCTTGGCCTTTATCATGAATAGGGTGAATCTTTACCACTGAGTTTATTGTTTTATTCACCAAGAATGGAAAGGGATGGCTCGCATCCACAGCTAGTGGCGTAACGACTGGAAAAATATGAGTGCGAAAATATTGGTATAACCAACGTAATTCACTTTCTTTTAGGTCTTTTACTTTGACAAAGTGTAGACCTTCTTTTTGTAGGCGTTTCAAAATATCATGGAAATAGGTATATTGTAAAGATACTAATTTTTTCGTAGCCTCACTGATGGCTTTTAATTGTGCTTTGGCATCCATATGGGCGGCATCGTATTTAATAATATTACTCTGCTCTTGATGACGCAGTCCAGATACGCGAATCATAAAAAATTCATCTAAGTTAGAACTGCCAATGGTCAAAAATCGTAATTTTTCCATGAGTGGATTACTTCTGTCGATAGATTCTTGCAAGACTCGTTGGTTGAACTTCAGCCAAGACAATTCACGATTAAAATAATACTTTGGATTATCAAAGTCTTTCATAGTATCACTCCTAACGAACTTTCCAATGTATCACTAATTCACGTTTAAATTCTTTCTTACACTGCTTTTTTAATTTTTCGATAGCCATCTCCATCATAGGAATATGGCTTAATTCTTTCACCTTAACATACATATCTATTTGTTTATCCGTAATATAGGTTTGAAAGGAACGTATGGTACGTTCATGACTTTCTTCAAAAGCCTCTGCTAAGGCTAAGGGAAAGGACAATTTCTGTATCATCTCCCGATCCCCTTCTTTTAGTAGTGAGAGATACGGAGACTGCTTAATAAATTTGCTATTTGCTCCATGGGAATAGGATGCAATAAACGCACTAAGTAATTGTTCTCGGTGAGATAATCCATAGAGGTTGCTATTAATAATCATATACGCACTATGTCGTGCATGGCTATAATAGTTAATTTGTTTTCCTAAATCATGGAGCAAAGAAGCTACTTTCAAGATTAATTTTAAGCGCTCTCCTTCTGGCAGTAGTTCTTTCCATTGTTTATAAATCTGTTTTGCCAGTTTCGCAATATATAAAGAATGGTCCACATCGTGAGGTGTGAAAGAGCGCAGTACATTCAAAGTAGAGTGGGTCACAATATCATCTACAATGCCATTTTTTTGAAGACATGGTAGCCCATACTTCTCTTCTGAATAGTTAGCTCCATAATACTGAAAGAATAGCCCTTCCCGCAAGCCACAACCGCTGACAATCATAGAGGATGCCTTTGTATACTCCATCAATTCCATAATAATGGCCATACCTGCTACGATGATATCGGCCCGTTCCGCAGATAATCCAGAAATCTTTTTCCGTTCCTCCCATGGTGTTTCTTTCACCCGATGAAACAAAGCCTCCATACCCGCTTTTTTTACCTTGTAATTGTGCAATTTAGGGATGGGATAATTTTTCTCCCGTTGGTCCATTTTGGCAATATTTCGGGCTGTCCCCCCAATTCCAATAAGAGGTAATTTAGTATGTTTCAACCAACTTTCACGATGCAATACCTCTTGGATATAACGTACCATAGCTTCGTATTCGGCACTTGTAAACTCATGACCCGTTTTAAATTGGCCTGTCATTACAAGAGCCCCCATAGGAAGGCTAACAGATTTTTTCAATTGTCGATTTTCAATTAAGCTAATTTCTATACTAGCTCCACCAAGGTCGAATACGATAAAATCATCTAATCCTATGGTATTGACAACTCCTAAAAATCCTAAGTATGCCTCTTCCTCTCCACTAATGGCACGTAAAGGAATCCCCGTCTCCGCATAGACACGACGAATAAAACTATTACCATTGCTAGCCAATCGCACGGCCGCTGTCGCAATACCTTGAATCTCTGTAACACCCATAGCCTTTGCCATATGTGACAAGGCTTTCAAGGTTTTAATAGCCCGCTCCATAGCTGGTTTCGTCAGCATTTGATGGGTCCACATGCCCTCACTGAGGCGAATGGATTCCTTCTGTTGATATACCAAGCGATAACTGCCTGAATCTGTAATTTCTGAAATGACAAACCGTACTGAGTTTGATCCTAAATCTATTAATGCTACTCGTTTCATAGGTCTCCTATATACACAGAAAGGCACTTTCCGTATATGCTACTGTGAAAGTGCCTTTCTCATTCTATATTACTCAATACCAAAACAACGCTTACCATTCTCTAAGGCAATAGCAGCTAGTTCTTCTACATCCATGCCACGCAATTGGGCAATTTCTTGAGCCACAAATTGTGTTTTGGATGGGTCATTGCGACGACCTCTAAATGGGGGTGGTGTCAAATAAGGGGAATCTGTTTCGATGAGCAAACGATCCAATGGAATATGTTTCGCTACCTCTTTTAGATTCGTAGATTTTGGAAATACTACCGGTCCAGCAAAGGAGATGTAATATCCCATTTTTATAAATTCTTTTGCCATCTCCAAGCTCGTGGAGAAACAATGAAAGACACCATAATTTCCTTTTCCATGTTCTACCAACATATCTCGAATAGCCCCGTGCGCATCACGATCATGAATAATAATCGGTAAATCCACTTCTCTCGCGATGGCTAATTGGCGTTTGAAAGATTCTGCTTGCACATCTCTATCAGAAAAATCATAGTAATAGTCTAAGCCGATTTCTCCAATGGCTTTTACCTTTGGATGAGATGCCATTTGCTTGAACCATTCATAATCTTCTTCTGTGGCATCTTTAGATTCATGTGGATGCACACCTACCGCTGCATAGACACGGTCATACTGTTCAGCCAACGCAATGGCAGACTCTGCTGTTTGACGATCCACAGCAGGGCACATGATGTACTCTACACCTTGGTCAAAGCAGTCTTGTATCATCTGTTCCCGATCATTATCAAATCGTTCATCATTGATATGCGCATGTGTATCAAACAATCGCATTATCTCACCACACTTCCTGGAGTTAAGGATTCAATATTTGTTACTTCTAATTGATCTTCTTCATTAGAAGCGGATAAAATCATACCTTCTGACATATGGCCCATGATTTTTTTCGGCGCTAAGTTTGCCAAATAAATCACTTTTTTACCAATTAAGTCTTCTGGTTTGTAGAATTGAGAGATACCACTGACTACCGTGCGTGTTTCAATGCCTAAATCTAAAGTAAACAACAATAGTTTTTTAGATTTTTTTACAGCTTCGCAAGTCAATACTTTCGCTACCCGTAAATCTAATTTTGCAAAATCATCGTATTCGATGGCCTCTTTAATCGGTGGAATATTGCTAGTATCTACCGCTTCCTCAGTGGCTTCTTCTACAGTTTCTGGAGCCACTTCTACCATTTCAGGAATTTCAAAGCGTGGGTAGATTGGGTCTCCTTTTACTACTTTTGTACCTGTAGGAAGTGCTCCAAATGTGCGCACATCATCTAGCATAGCTTGTGTAAACCCTTGTAAACCAAGTTGTTCCCAAATTTTAGGAGCCCCTGTTGGAATCACTGGATCCACTAAGACAGCGATAATACGCAAGGATTCTGCCAAATGATACATCACAGCTTCTAAGCGCTCTGCATCGCCTTCATTGGCACCTTTTGCCAGTACCCAAGGCATCGTTTCATCGATGTATTTATTCGTACGACCGATAAAAGCCCACACAGCTTTAAAGGCTTTGTTGTACTGCATATCTTCCATCAATTGTTCGTAGTCTTTTACTGTTTGCTCAGCTAGAGCAATTAAATCCTTGTCAACATCTTCTGTTGGCGCATGTTTTGTAATAATACCACCATGATATTTTTCAATCATCGCTACGGTACGATTCAACAAGTTGCCTAGGTCATTGGACAAGTCTGCATTGATTTTCGTAATAAAGTTAGGCAAGCTGAAATTACCATCATTGCCTAAATGTACTTCATTCACCAAGAAATAGCGCAATGCATCAGAACCGTAAGTATCAATCAATGGAATTGGGTCGATTACATTACCTAAGGATTTACTCATTTTTGTTCCATCAACGACAAGCCAGCCGTGACCATATACTTTTTTCGGCAATGGCAAGCCAAGACTCATGAGCATAATTGGCCAAATGATAGTATGGAAACGAACGATTTCTTTCCCCACTAAATGCAAATCTGCGGGCCAGTACGTTTCAAATAAATCACTGTTTTCATCCAATGGGTTTAAAGCAGAAATATAGTTAATCAACGCATCAAACCATACGTACATAACATGTTTTTCATCAAATGGTACTGGAATGCCCCAGTTAAAGCTAGTACGAGATACTGCCAAATCTTCTAGGCCTTGTTTTACGAATTGAATCATCTCATTACGACGTGATTCTGGTTGAATAAAATCAGGATTCTCTTCAATAAATTTGAACCATTGGTCAGCGTATTTATTCATGCGGAAGAAATAACTCTCTTCTTGTACTACTTCTAATGGACGACCGCAATCAGGACATGTTTTTTCTGGACCTAATTTAGATTCTGGCCAGAATGTTTCGCATGGTACGCAGTATAAACCTTCGTATGAAGATTTGTAAATATCTCCATTATCGAATGCTTTTTGGAATAAATGTTGGCAATATTTGATATGTCTTTCATCGGTAGTTCTAATGAAATCATCATGAGAAATATTCAATTTTTCCCACAAATGTTTAAATCCATCTACGATTTGTGTCGTATATTCTAAAGGAGTAATCCCCATCGATTCCGCCATACGTTGGATTTTTTGACCATGTTCATCAGAGCCTGTTAAGAATCGCACATCATAGCCAGCTCTGCGTTTGAAACGAGCAATTGTATCAGCAATGGACGTACAGTATGTATGCCCAATATGTAATTTCGCACTTGGATAATAAATTGGTGTCGTAATATAATACGGTTTCTTAGTCATCTGTTCTCTCCTTACTATACCATTCAATTTCATTATATACATCGCGCCGTGAAAGGCCACGTTCTTTTGCAATTTGACGAGCTGCCTCTTTTTTAGGCACTCCCTCTTCGATTAAGGCCAATGCTGCCTCTAGTGGTGAAAGTACCACTTCTTCTACTACTGTTTCGTCTGTTACTGTTTCACTGCCCCCTACTAAGAGAACAAACTCACCCTTTTCTACGATTTGATTGAAATCATTCCGTAACTCTAATAAGGTGGTTCGTGTGAAAGTTTCAAACTTTTTCGTCAGTTCACGACCTACCGTGATAGGGCGATTTCCTAAGCCTTCATATAAACTTTGGATTGTTTCTTCTATGCGGTGAGGCGCTTCATAGAAAATAAGGGTCCCTTCATAGGTAGCTATACGGGATAAAACGTCTTTGGCGTTCTGCTTTCGTTTCGGCAAAAATCCGATAAAATGAAACTCCTTCGTATTCTGACCCGATGCGATGAGCGCCGTTAACCCTGCATTGGCCCCTGGTAAGGGTACAATCGGTATGCCTGCCTCGATGGCTTCTGTCACCAAATCTTCGCCAGGATCAGAAATAGCCGGCATCCCCGCATCACTGACCAAGCCGATGGATTGACCATCCAACAAACGTTGGATCAGCTCAGCCCCCTTCTCCACTTTATTGTGCTCATGATAGGAAATCATAGGCTTCGGTATATTAAAATGTTGTAATAATACTCCCGTATGACGCGTATCTTCCGCTGCCACCACATCCACTTCTTGCAATGTGCGCACAGCCCGATAGGTCATATCTTCTAAGTTCCCAATGGGTGTGGGAATTAAAAATAATATCCCTTTATGACTACTCATAATATGCTTGTACCTCATCTGAATAGGAACCATCCACTTTGTAAATATATAAAGGTGGTTCCACCATCATACCTAGTTTTCCACCATATTTTAATTCTAGTAATACTAACTTGCTCACTTTATCTTGATTACTATGAATAAAGCGCATTCGTTTTACCCTAAATTGAGTCTGTTCTATAGCACTCAGTAAGGATTCTAATCGTGGGGTTGTATAAATCATCCACAGTGTGCCGCCAAATTTTAAATACCGTTGGGCTTGTACCAATCTATCTTTCATAGAGTGTTGTTGTTCATGCAAGGCTAATGCTACATTTTCTTCTTGTGATAGAAGTCCACTATTTGGTTCAAAATAAGGTGGATTCATGTAGATACCATCAAACTGACCATAATACGGTTTACTAGCATCGGTCATGTAATCTAATTCCACCATTGACACTGCATCTGCAATATCATTATGAATAACACTTTTCTGAGCTAAGTCAATCACATAGGAGTTACAATCTACACCAACCACATGACGAGCTCCACGATGGTACAGCACATGGGGAATCACTCCTGTGCCTGTACCTAACTCTAAATAGCGCTTATTCGGTTTTGCCTCTCCAAAATGAGCGAGTAAAATAGCATCAATAGAAAACTTAAACTCTTTTTCGTCTTGAAACAACTGAAACCCACTTAGTAATAATTCTGTGATTGTAATATTACTCTTCATCCGGCAATGCCACTTCCGACCAATGTAAATCGATAGTTCGTCCCGCTTCTAATTGTACTTTTACAGTCTTTTTCATGTTATTGATTTTTAAGACTTTTCCTAAGCCTTCATCGGTGACTACTTCTTTACCGATACCAGGTGGCTCTGCTACAGGAACTGGTTGTTTTGCTTTTTGTGAATACAAGTCTCCTCCTTTTAGGTAGGAGTCATTTTCATAATTCAAACAACACATCAAACGGCCACAAATGCCGGATATTTTTGTAGGGTTTAAGCTCAAGTTTTGATCCTTCGCCATCCGAATAGACACAGAAGCAAAGTCTCCTAGGAACGTCGCACAGCATAGAGAACGTCCACAGGCACCGATGCCATTTAATACCTTCGCTTCATCACGTACGCCTACTTGACGTAATTCAATGCGCGTACGGAATACATTGGCCAAATCTTTTACCAATTCTCGGAAGTCAATACGACCTTCTGCAGTAAAGAAAAAGACAATTTTATTCATATCAAATGTGTATTCCACATTGATTAATTTCATTGGTAACCCACGATAAGCGATTTTTTCTAGCCCGATTTCAAAGGCTTTTTCTTCTCGCTCTCTATTTTTTTCTACTTGTTTCAGATCTTTTGGCGTTGCTTTACGCGTCACTTCTTTCAGCGGTTGCACCACGCTATCTTTCGATACTTTCCGTGGCCCAATTACGACTTCCCCAAATTCCAAACCACGAGAGGTTTCTACTATGACACCATCTCCTGTCGTAAGGGTTACAAACCCTGGGCTAAAGTAGTAGATTTTGCCAGCTTTTTTAAAGCGTACTCCTACTATAGTAACCACTATATATCCTCCTTCACAGCCTCCCTTAAGGCTAATATAACTCCATCTATAACAAGGCCTAAGCGCACATTAAGGCGCAGTGCCTGTTCTGCTTCTAATGTAATGGGCACAATTCGTTGCAAAGATTTTGATGACCATCGTGGTAAAATCATTTGCATGCGGAATCGATACTCACTTAATATCATTTTTTCACTCTCTGTACCATATCGCAAGGCTAACATGTCTCTTGCTAACACACGTAACCAGCTCAATATATCGAGTACTACTTCTTTTGAAAGTCCCTCAAAGGATAAAGCTAAGGTAGTAAAAAAATGACTTCTTTCTACTACGCATTCTAGTAATTCCATAGCCTTTTCTAAACTTTCAATACCACCAGCCTGCGCCCACTGACGAGCTAATGTTGGATTTCCACGAGCACTTCGTACAGCACGTCGAATATCTCCTGTATACCCTTCTTTAATTAGGGCTTGCACCAATTCCTCTTCTGGAACTGGTTGCATACCGATGAGCATACATCGTGACACGATGGTGGGTAGTACATTGTCGATATTGGTAGTGACAATGATAAAATACATATTCCGTGGTGGTTCTTCAATCGTTTTCAGCATCGCATTTGCTAGGACCGTATTGGCCGTCTGAAAACCTTCTACGATAACCACCCGCGGTGTATCACTAGATACATTGATATACTTCTCTAATAAGGTATACCATTGTTCCACACTGAGCTGTGTTTTCATAGGGCGAATCCAAAAGGCTTGACCTTGATCAATATAAATTGGCAATCCTTTATCTTTGACTGCGCTCTCGCTTTCACCAGACTCAATGCGTTGTTGCTCTATAGTAGATAAAAAAGTTCGTCCTTCATCAGGAGAAAAAATCTGACGTCCCACTAATAGGGACCCCATGGCGATGGCCATGGATGTCGACTCTGAACCTGTTTCTCCATAGAGCAGTAAACTATGGGGTAAAGCAGAATCTCGAATTAATGTAGTAATTTGTTCTTTCACTTGATGTTGACCAAGTACAGTTTCAAAAAACGACATACATCCTCCTTTACCTCATAAGACTACCCTTTATTATAGCATGTTATCGCAATAAATACACGAATAAAAGAAGAAACACCCCATGGTTTCCGCAAAATATTTGCACTCCATGTGGTGTTTCTATCATATCTTTTTTGAACATGTATCGTACCATAACAGACTATCCATGATACTATTCACCTAGTGAATAGGTACGACACATTCCATTAGCTAGAGACTAGCCTTTACATATATATTGTTTTACAATACTATACACTTCCTCATGAATGTCATCAATAGTGCGTAACTGATTGCTTTCATTCTCGCAGTGCACACGGTGCCAATCATAGGCATTCACCAGCATATCATAGGCATCATGAACCGCCGTCAAGTGAGAGGTATCCTGTTCATGTATATCGCCCGTATTGCCACCTGTTTTACCCGTCCGTTCTACTAACAACGCTTTGGACAAAGATAGGGGCATATCTAATAGAATCACTGCATCAGGTCTTGGTAACCCATATAAATCATACTCTAATTGATCAAGCCACTGTAAAAAGGTGTTTCGTTCTTCCTTATCAGTGTATTTTATCATTTGATGAACCATATTCGATGTCGTATACCGATCGGCAATAATGATGCCACCTTCTTCGTAAAAGCGTTGCCAATCTTGGCGATAGGACGCAAATCGGTCTATGGCATAGAGCGTACTAGCCACATAGGCATTCACTGAGTTCGCCTCTTTTCCAAAATCTCCTCGCAAATACATTTTAATTGGTTCTGCTGCTGGACCATCGTAATTAGGAAAACTTACAGACCGTACTGGATATCCTTCTGCTTTTAGTCGTTCCAACAATTTTGCCGTCTGTGTGGCCTTACCACTGCCGTCGCCACCTTCAATAATAATTAATTGTCCCATATGTATCTCCTTATGACATGACAATTCTTTAGATTATATGATACTGCAAAAAATTTGCACCCACCGATTCCCCTATACATGTTATATCTATCCACACCATACCTCTATATCTCACCATCTTTACACACCAGGATGGTTTGTAGTTGGCGGTCCCGAGCACCATTCGGCACATACCCATCACGTTGTTTCTGCTTCATATATGCTAATACTTCTTCCGTTATGATTTCACCTACGCCTAAACAAGGGATTCCCGGTGGGTAATAGGTAATCGTTTCCCCACTAATTCTCCCTAGAGCTTCTTCCAAGGGGATTGTTTCCATCTCTGCATAAAATGCTTCCCGCGGTGAAAGCTTCACTGCTGGTGTCGGTAGTGTTTCCATTATACTTGCATCTACATCGTTATCATCCGTAACATGTGCATCATCTACACTATCTCTAATACTATTCTTTGTCGTATTCTTGGTACTATGTATCGCATCAAAAGGCGTGTTATTACCTTGATCAAATAAACGTGTATTGTGTTGTTGCCCATATGCTCTAGCACACTTTGTGGTACCTTCTAACTTATAGCTATACATATCTGAAATACCCTGTACTGCCTCTAGTACCTGTTGTATAGATGTGTCTGTATCACCTATGGTAATTAATAATAAGACATGGTAGGCTTTCATGAGTTCCACTTCAATATGACGTACTCGCAGCTCCCGTTCTAACTCTTGTGCCGTAAGTCCAAGGCCCTTTGCATCAATAATAATCTTAGTTTCATCCAAACTGAAAGCTCCATCCATATCCTCAATCCCAGGACAAGCAATGCCTGGAATCTCATTCAGAGCCTTTCGCAAAGTACGAGCTAAGTTCAATGTGTCTTTCATGAGAGACTGTCCCTCTGTAACCCATTGATGACGAGCCATATCCAAAGATGCTAAGAAAATATAATTTGGACTCGTGCTCATCAAGATTTGTTGTAATCGTTGTATGCGAGTTACATCAATACGAGACCCTTGTCCATGGAGCATTGAGGTCTGTGTTAAAGAGCCTAATAATTTATGTGTACTTTGAGCGACTAAATCTGCTCCACTTGCCAAAGCTGGCACTGGCATTCCGAAGGATGGCACAAGATGTGGTCCATGAGCTTCATCCACTAATACTAGCATATGTCGTTCATGAGCTACCTCTGCAATTCGTTTTACATCCACACCTATGCCATAATAATTAGGATGTACTAGCAATATAGCCTTTGCCTCTGGGTGTGCATCCATCGTAGCGATGGCCTCCTCAGCAGTCACCCCTACAGGGATACCCCAGCGTGGATGAAATCGCCCTTTCATATAGATAGGTTTAGCTCCACTCAATACTAAGCTATTATGAACAGAGCAGTGAGCCTCTCTAGGAATGATGATAGATTCTCCTTCTTTCACTGCACTCATTATCATCATTTGAATCGCACCAGATGTTCCGTTAATAGAAAACCACGTGTGATCGGCACCAAAGGCCTGTGCTGCCAGCTGTTGTGCTTCTAGCAATTCACGCTCTGGCTCATGATAATCATCGATGGCATACATCAGTCCCAAATCATAAGGCAAAGCAGGACCCATCCACTCTGTGAGCAATGTAGGCGCTCCTACGCCAATTTTATGTCCTGGCGTATGAAATGGAATCATATGTTGTTCTTTATATTGTTCTAAAGACTCCACAAAAGGAAGTCTGTGTTGATTTATATTTTGTTTCATATATTTATTATTGAATCTTTCACAATATCATTAAGCACCTAATTATAAATACTCTCTCTAGTATTCTACCCTACTCTGTACATCCATTCAAGCAATTCTATCACGACTAACATATATCCCTATATTCTGTTCATACTGTGTATCGTTGTAAATATACCTTATACCTTTCATTGGCATACTGCATCATAGTTCAAAATAATAAAAAAACTGCTACAATTTGTAATTTCTTACAAACTGTAGCAGTTTTTAATTATTTACTATATTCCGCAACGTATTGGGAACCTGCTTGTACGTAGTGTTCCATTGTATTTGCCACATGGTGTAAATCTTGACCAGTCAAAGCATTGATGTCTTGACCGCCCGTTGCACTATTGATAATTTGTGAAATTTCGTAACCACTATATCCTAGCACAGACAAGCGGTTGGATAAACTTTTAATTAAGCTCATTGCTAACCTCCATTTGTGTAGTAATTATTTGAATTCATTTCCAAAATTGGATCCTTCTGTGGTCGGGTTGAACCACCATAGCGACTAGACCGTCATAAGAGTGTATACAGTAAGCATCTATTCGCATACAAGTCTTACGTAGCATCAGCCTATATTGCTATGTTATGTAATATTATAACGATAATTTTCGATATTGTCAAGTAAGTTCTATAGAATCAAAAAAATCGACCCCACAAGGAGTCGATTTTCCATACTAACTTGTAATCAAAAGCGCTTAGCTAATTAAACTCAGTAGTATTAAGAACGTACAACTATTTTTTATTTTTAGTTGCTAATGTAGCTAACATAGCTTCCTCAGTACGACGTCGCACTGCATCTACTAATGGTTTGACTTCTAAGAATTCAGCATCAGTCAAACGGAAAGTACGTCCTTTACGTTCAAATAAGGATTTTTTGCGACCTGCACCAGCCCGCTTGCCGCCCCAATTATTACCTTTCATGATAATGCCTCCCTCACAATAAGTAAAAATAAAGACGATTCACATTAAATACTAATTATACTGCTCTAAACCTAGTATATACTTTTATTTTCATAATTTCAAGATGAAAAGACATATATAGTGAATTTATTTGATTGAATTCGCATAACAATCAAAAAGTAATTCATTAGTTGATCAAAACTACCCTTATATACACGATATATGCATAATAAAAACCAAAATAGAACAAGTGCTCTATTTTGGTTTTCTCACTCTGTTAAAGGGGACGTCCTTTTTTAGGATTATATAGATTCATACCTTTATCGATACCTACTTCTACACAACCTAATACGGCTTTCACCATAGCCTTAATTCCCTTTTGCACAGTATCCTGTTGGTCTTCCGGGAATCGCGACAATACATGGTCCACCACAGTCCACTCTGGCAAAGGACGACCTATGCCAAAGCGAAAATGGGGAAAAGCATCTGTTCCTAAATGGCTAATCATAGATTTTATACCATTATGTCCACCGGCACTACCATTAGGGCGAATCCTAAGTTTCCCCACTGGCAAATCCATGTCGTCATAAATAACATATACATCCTCAGGTGTGAGCTTATAATATCGCATCAAGGGACCTACAGACTCACCGCTAAGGTTCATAAAGGTTTGTGGTTTCACCAACAACACTTTTTCACCCTCTATGGTACAGGAGCAAATTTCTGCTTTATAATCTTCTCTCCATGGTGTATGGCTCACGCCATCCGCAATAGCATCTACCACCATGAATCCGATATTATGGCGAGTCCCCTCGTAGTCTCTGCCTGGATTTCCTAGTCCGACGATTAATTTCATCTTATTTATCAAACAAAGAGCTTACAGACTCTTCTTGAAAGATACGTAAAATCGCTTCTCCCAATAATGGAGCTACGGACAAGACTGTAATATTTGGTAAGCGACGTTCTTCAGGAATATCGATTGTATTTGTGACAATCAACTCTTTAATATTGGAGTTTGCAATACGTTCACAAGCTGGATCTGTTAACACTGCATGTGTTACACAAGCCGTTACAGATTTTGCACCAAATTCTTGTAATGCTTTTGCACCTTCCACAAGAGATCCCGCAGTATCTACGATATCGTCAATGATGATACAGTTTTTACCTTTTACATCACCGATCAAGTTCATTACTTTTGCTACGCCTGGTTGTGGACGTTTTTTCTCGATAATCGCAATTGGTGCACCAATGCGGTCCGCCAAATCACGAGCACGTGTTACGCCACCAAGGTCTGGAGATACAACGATGACATCTTCCATTTTCTTTTCATTAATATAGTTTGCAATAATGGAAGCACCCATCAAATGGTCTACTGGCACATCAAAGAAACCTTGAATTTGACCTGCATGAAGGTCTACAGTTACAAGGCGAGTAACACCAGCAGTTTGTAATAAGTCTGCCATTAATTTTGCTGTAATTGGTTCTCTACCACGAGTTTTTCTATCTTGGCGAGCATATCCATAATATGGTACAACGGCTGTGATGTGACGAGCGGATGCACGTTTTAATGCATCTGCCATGATGAACAATTCAACTACATTATCATTCACTGGATAGCTAGTAGGTTGCACGATAAATACGTCTTTACCACGTACACTTTCATCAATCATGACTTGTACTTCCCCATTGTTGAAGCGTCCCACAAATGCTTCGCCTAATGGGAGGTCCAAATAATCACAGATTTCTTTGGCTAATGCTGGATTTGCATTACCTGTAAAAACTTTGAGTCGTTTACCATCTTCTAATGCCATGTCATTACTCCTCTAAAACAATTGACTTACAATTTGATGCACAAAGGCTCTCTATATATTGTACTTCATTTTCTCAATTTTGTGTAAACAATTTTATGAAATTTCCGTACATTTTTATTTTTTGAAAGTATCCTCTGTTACCCAGTTCTCTTTTACCACTTGGCGAGCCCGTCCAAATGCCAACCCACGGCTTGGTACATCCTTCGTTATGGTAGATCCGGCTGCTACGTAACTTTCACTACCAATCGTCACAGGCGCTACTAAGTTGGAATTACAACCTACAAACACGCCATCTTCAATTGTGGTACAATGTTTCTTTTTACCATCGTAGTTGACAGTAATAGTACCACAACCGATATTCACCTTGGATCCTACATCACTGTCGCCAATATAGGACAAGTGCGGAAGTTTTGTACCTGTACCAACCACGCTATTTTTCACTTCTACGAAGTTGCCGATTTTCACCTTATCAGAAAGCACTGTATCTGGGCGCAAATGAACAAATGGTCCTATGACTGTATCATTCTTGATTTCGCAATCATGTGCGTAAGAATCATGGATATGATTATTATCTCCTACTGTTACATTGGACAAACGTGTGTTAGGGCCCAAAATATTATTCGTACCCACCACGGTGTTACCTTCTAATGTCGTATTAGGATAGATGATTGTATCTGGTCCAACCACCACTTCTGGAGCAATGTATGTACTATGTGGATCCACCAAAGTAACACCAGCTTCCATCAATGCCAAATTTGTGCGGTTCCGCAAAATCAATTCTGCTTGTGCTAATTGTAAACGGCTATTGACCCCTAAGGATTCGTCGCTGTCCATGGTCATGTAAGCGCTCACTGTTTTGCCTGCTTGTACAAGGATGCTCACTACGTCCGTAATGTATAATTCACCCTGTGCATTGTCATCTGAAAGTTGCTCTAAACAAGGCCATAATTCTTTAGAGTCGAAAATGTACATGCCTGTGTTCACTTCATGCACTTTTAATTCATCCAGTTTGCCATCTTTTTCTTCTACGATGCGTTCTACGGACTTGGATTCATTACGAATGATACGGCCGTACCCATATGGATTGTCCATGTAGGCTGTTAACACTGTCGCTGCCGCCCCTGTGTCTTTGTGGTGCGCCAACAATTGTTCCAATGTTTCTTGCGTTACTAATGGAGTATCTCCACATAACAACAAGATGAGACCTTCATGGTTACCCAATACAGATTCTGCTTGTTGTACCGCATGACCTGTACCTTTTTGCTCTAATTGCGTCACGTATTCCACACGGCCACCTAAATAGGCTTTCACATCATCGCCACCAAAACCAACGATGACCACATTGCGCTTAGCTCCAACAGATTGAGCCGCTTCTAAGACACGTTCCACCATAGCTTTACCAGCTACCTTGTGCAATACTTTCGGAAGTTTAGATTTCATGCGCGTCCCTTTACCGGCCGCTAAAATCAAACCAACTAATTCATTCATATGCATCCACCTTTATTGTTATTGAATAATAATTATATATAAATTAGCATACCATATTGTGGGAGATTTTTCGACTGTTATTTATAGTATGTATCTCCTAACAGGTGATTATGATACACACTAGGATACCATACTTTGGTATCTCCCTATACGATTAACTCACCTTGTCATCTTACGATGGAGTTTCTAATAACCATTCTAATACATTTCTCTGTTGAATCCCATTATAGCTTGCATTCTTATTAATCACATCAAAGGTTAATAGGAACTTAGGATAATGGTCTTGTATTTGTTCTAACGGTTTAAGTTCTCGTTCTAACGTATGAGGATCTAATACACTTTGACTTACTTGGTAATATTCTATGGTACCATGTTTTTGGGCAATAAAATCTATCTCACCTTTTTGTAGATGACCTACATAGACCTTGTATCCTCTACGTATGAGTTCTAAAAACACGATATTTTCTAATATATGTCCTGTATCCTCGCCACGATTAGGTAATAAGAATTGTTTTAGCGCTACATCCGCTGCATAATATTTTGCATTCAGTTGTAATACTTCTTTCCCCCGCACATCATAGCGATTCACTTGATACAGTAACAACGCATCTTGTAATGCCGATATATATCTCTCAATAGTCCGACCATCCACTTTTCTACCGGCACTAATGAGCGAGTTTTTAATCTTTGTAGGATTAATTAAGCTACCAATATTGGCAAACAAATATCTAGCTACGCTCTCCAATAATTGTGGATCTCCAATTTTACTGCGAGCAATGATATCTTTCAATACAATGGTGTTAAATATACCTTGTAAATAATCTAGTATCATCGGCAAATTATCCCCTAACGTTAAAATGCCTGGGAAGGAACTATATTGAATATATTTTTGATATAATTCCTCTAATAATTGGTGCTCATCATTTTGATGGGCTTCACGAAATTCTTTGAATGAAAGTGGTAACATATCTAGCTGTACATAGCGCCCCGATAATAAAGTGGCCATTTCAGAAGACATAAAATACGCATTAGATCCAGTAATGTACACCTTCACCTTATCTTTGATATACAAACTGTCCACCACTTTTTCAAAATTAGGCACGTGCTGTATTTCATCAAGGAATATATACATCTCCTGATTTGGAATGAGTCGTTCTAAAATATATTCATACAAGCTGCGATACGCTTGTAAATGTTCATACTTTAAATCTTCAAAATTAATACTTATAATCTGCTCTGGCTGAACACCTTGAGCTAACAACTCATCCTTATACAACTGAAAGAGCGTAGACTTACCACAACGACGGATACCAGATACAACAATAATCGCATCCGTGTACCGGTGATTGCGCAGAAAGTCTAAATACTGTTTTCGTTCAATTAACTTCATGTGTTTCCTCCTTTATATTATGGATTTCATTGCAAATCCAGATCAATTCTTATTATTTTATGGAATCTATAACATATTTTTAGGTTTATGCGCTTATTTTATGTAATAGAATGCAGCTTTTTCTTTATTTTACCATTTTTATGGAGTCTGTGACAAATTTTCTGCATATAATAAAAGGAAAGCTGAAATCATTCAACTTTCCTTAAATTCTACTCTAAAAATTTTTTTCTGCCGCAAATTTTAGTGTTATGTTAGGCCCAGGTTCTATGATATTGCCATTACAACTATCATTTTTTATCTAATTTATTCAAATTATGCTTGATATTCTCCAGTGCCTGTTCCATATCGTATTCCTTCACAAATTCAAGTTCTGTATCTTTAGGGTCAAAGGATGTTAATGAGCCACCTTTTGTATTAAATATGCCTTTAATTCTAATAGAACTATTAGGCGGGATTAACGTGTATCGGATATCTTCTACTTTATGTGTTCCTTCAACTCGTCCATGGGCTTTCACTTTGATGGCCACAAAGTAATCTGATGTATTTTGCACTGTTTGCTCCCAAGTTCCATCTGTTTTAGCGCCCCCTTTTAATAAGTCTATATCCATTCGACCCGGTCCAAAAATAAAGTTAGTTTTTGTCATATCTAATAATGATTTTTCAGTACTAGGGTTCGTATTATTCACAGACATAATCACCCAAGGTGTGATCGGTGCCAACCTAGCTGCATTAGCTTCGGTGTATCCAAAAATAGCCGTATAATGATGGAGATAAAATAAAGCACCTGCAAATACGATAAAAGGAATAAAAAACTCATTTAATCTTTGGAACAAGGTTTGATCTGGTCTTCCAAAGAAAAATTCATGAATGAACTGTTTTAAATCTTTCTTTATTTCTTGTCCTTCTTCGCTGGCATCAAACTCTTTCTTTAAGTTTTTAGCTACTTCTTTAGCTTCTTTTAAGTCATTTAATAGTCCCATGTCATACTCCTTTTCATAAATTACTTTTACACAGAGAATACTAACTTCTGTTCTACTATAACATCTATGGTAGACACATTTTGTCTATGTAAATACTTATTATGAAAATTTTACAAATTTATAGCTAAACTATTTCACCATATACACAACAAAGGAAAGCCCCCTACTGAGGCTTTCCTTCGTAACTTTCACTAGCACATTCTACTAGTGCCTATTCTTTTATCAGTATTGTTTCTTCTGTCTAGGCTTTATCAGCAGCCGCATAGATTTTTTGTACCCCTCTATTAGATAAGTAGCAAGAGAACATACAAAGGACTACACCCACTAGCAATGTGTAGAAACCCATGTCCCAGCCCCAATGGTCTACAACGAAACCAAAGAGTGTTGTTCCTAAGGAACTACCCACAAGGTAACTCATGAAACCACGCAAGCCTACGGCAGATCCTACGGCAAAGGTTGGAATCACTTCCATTGCTTGTACTGGAATCATAGATTGTGGAATGTAAATCAAGCATCCTGTAATACAAGCAAATACAGTGGCCCACAAAATACTATCAGAGTTCATATATCCAATCACACAAGCAAAGATAACCACCAAGCAATAAATTGGTAATTGCATAATGCGACCTTTGAAGTATTTATCTACTAAGTAGCCTGCCAAGATAGTAGATGGAATAGCAGCCCACTCAAATAACATGTAAGCTACACTCATCTCTGTTTTTGTAAAACCTTTTACTTTCAGTAAGTATAATGGAATCCAGGTAATCATGCCAAAGCGTACCATGTATACGAATACGTCGATTAATACCAAATACCAAGAGTTTGGATTTTTAAATACAAAATTGTAGAACACTTGGAATGCATTCATATTCTCTGGTTTACCTGCTGCCATTTTAGCAGATTTTTGCCCTGCCGCTTCCTCTTGGAATACTTCCTCTACAGTTGGTAATCCTTCTTCGGTTGGGCGCTTACGAACAAAATACAAGACTAATAAGACACAAATAGCGGCCAAGATAGCTGGTACTGCAAATGTACCGATTCGCCAATGCTCTGTTCCTAAATATCCAATCGCTACACCCACGATAGGTGCCACAATGCCACCACCTAAGTTGTGGGACATATTCCAAATTGTACTAGCACGACCACGCTGAGATCTTGGAAACCAATAGCCTACCGTAATGATTGACGGTCCTACACCCATCCCTTGGAATAAACCTAATAAAATAACGAGTCCGATGAATAAGGAATAATGTGTGGTGAATCCCATTAATACATTTAAGATGACGCACAAAGTCAAACCGATAGCCATAAAATACTTCGGATTTGCTTTATCTGCCAACACAGACATGAACCCTTTGCTAAGTCCGTATGTAATCAATAGACAGCTTGATAATAAACCTAATTGCGTTTTACTTAAATCTAGTTCGCCTGATAAATACGGCAACGCTAAATTAAAGTTACTACGCACTAAGTAATAGGCTGCATATCCAATCCATACACCAATCAAAGAATTCATTTGCAAGCGTAAAAAACGACTTTTTACCTCTTGACTAACAACTTCCATTCTAACGCCTCCTTTACATTGTATGTCATGGCATAGTATATACCTTTTTCAATTTATAGGCTAGTAGTTTGTGAACGTAAAAGTTCACTCATTTATAGTCTTTACCTTCAAAGTTTGGATAGAGACCACGAATCATAATATCTAATCCATCATATATGCGGACCCCTGCACTATAGACCATAAACAAAGGAATCCCATAGACCCTATGGTCACGAATAGCATCAATATGTTGAAGGGTTGCATTATCATATAAACGTTGTATAATCTCATCTTGATGTTCATAATCATCTTCTTGTAACACTACAAATATGACAGAAGGATTTAAATCAATCAATTCTTCTATATTGATAGTTTCCCCAACATCTCCCAATAAATTACCACCAATCTCTTCTATCATCTTTCCACCAAGTGTATCGTCATCATACACACCAAACTGTCGTCCGGCAGGTTCTATAATAATCACTGTATCCTGTGTAGGATGAGTTTCTCCATATTCTTTAGCTGCTTTCACATATTGCTGTATACGATGAACAATCTCTTCGGCTTTCTCTTTTCGATTGACCACATCGCCAAGATCCAAAATATATTGGTATTCTCCTTCTACAGTAGCTAAAGAAGACTCCGCTGATGAACTTGCGATATACGTATGAACTCCTCTGCTCATCCAAAAATCAGTACTTTTTAACCTGTCCTTTTGAAATGTAGTGTACCAACCTACTATTAAATCAGGTTCCCATAACAAAGCACTTTCCACATCTGGAACTTCCATACTTTTATAAGGAATTTTTTCATACTCTGCACGATACTCTTTTGAAATATATTTACTATCAGGCACCCCAATAGCTACAATGATTCTATCTCCCATACCTAATGCTAATAAAGTTTCTACTGAGTTTTGCCAAACCGCCATAATTCGATAACTTTCATCATCATAGGCTATATCTTGGTAAGTAATTTTGCTTGTCAATTGCTGTACAATACGAGGACTTGTCTTACTACTTCCTTCCGTAGTAACAACATACCTAGGCATAGGAATAAGTTGGTTTATTCCTTGCAAATATGCTGTATATATACTAGCTAAAATAACGATACTAACTAGAAAAATATATATTTTTTTCATTCTGTCCCCTAAATAAAAGAGCTACAATTTGTAGCTCTTTTACAATGATTAGAAATTATATTTAGCACCTATCATGACTTGTCGTCCCGGCATTGCAGCGCCACCTGCACCAAAGTAAGAATCTGCCATTGTTTCATAGGCTTCATTTGTTACATTTGTAATGGCTAAATATGTAGTTATATCTTTAGTGATATTGTAATTTGCATTCCAATCAATTACAAAGAATCGTTTAGACGTAAACCCTACTGTATTAGCACCAGTATAATAGTTCATCAACAAACCAGAAGAGAATTTATCACTATCATAATTAAGATTTAACGTATAATGATTAGCTGGTCGTAAATTATTAATACCAGAGTTAATATCTGCTGGATCATTAAAACTCCAACCTTCTTTAGTAGTATAACCATGTTTTGCGGACCAAACATCTTTTAAATGGCTATAGGCAAGTCCAATATTCCAATGATCATTTAACTTATGATCTAAGGTAACATTAAAAGATGTTCTTTTTTGTTTTGCATTTACTGCATATTCCTCATCTTCTTCACTTACAAAAGGAACTATCGCGATAGAATTAGACATATCCATCACACTATAATGGGCTCCTAGTGTAGTATTTTTGCCAAATTCTTTTTGATATCCAAATGTAAAGATATTACCTTTTTCATCTTGCAATGGCGTATTATTTTCTCCATATACCGCTTGATAATCACTAGCATGTAACGGCCGTAAAACGCGAGCCCATCCTGCATATACAGTGCTATGATCAGCAAACCGATATTGTAGATTTAATGCTGGTGTTAAAACATGCGTAGAACCACCTTGAGATTCTTTTGCTTCCGTTGTAAAATCTGTATACTTAGCAAACCGAAGTGCTGGTGTAATATCAAAGTGATCATTAACATGAATTTTATCTTGTAAATATCCATAAATAGAATTGCGTTTTACAAAGGTTTCTCGATGGCCTTTTTTGCCATTGCTAATATGATAATTTGCCGCTTTATCATAGGTAACATTACCAATCACATCATGTTTTCCTAATGAGCGAGCCACTTGTAATTGAACTCCTCTATTTCTCTCACTTTGATAGGAAGTAGGAGCTGGTGCTTTTCCTCCAACTTTTGCTACCCATTCTTCGAGTGCCTTTTTACTGCCTCCTGGAAACGGAGCTAGGTGTTTACTAATCCACTTATTTAACGTCTCTTTATCCTTAACACCATCTGGAAAGTCTGCTTGAAATTGGTCTATACTGCCTGGCAGCGCCCAGGTACCTAACATAGAGCCTAAATATTTATGATTTTGATTATATAGTCTTATGAAGCTCTCCATATCTCCTTGACGGTCAAAGGTATATTTTACATCTAAGTCATTATTTTGGAATTTATTATATGAACTAAAACCTATGCCGTGTAGCCCAAATAGATTACGGAATCCAGGAATAACATTCTCCCCTCTTAGGTAATAAGATTTCCCTGTATTCGGATTGATCATTAATTTGCCTTGATCATCTAATTTACCCACACCTATGGCAAATATAATACGATTCCAGTCATTTTGATTCCAATATTTTAAATTAGGTGTTGATACAGGATAACCATCTTTACCTTGTTTATGGGTATAGGAAATACTTAAACGATGAGTATCATCAAAATCTTTATCAACTCGAATATTAGCACCTTTTTCCTTAAACTCAGACCCACCAAGTGTGGCAGATTGACCTGTATATCCATCCACAAACTTTGTGTCGCCAGAGGTAATTTTATTAAGACCTACAAAATAATGTAAAGAGTTATCGTTACCCGCACTGCCTAAATAGGTGAAGTCATACTTATGCTGCTTCCAGCTACCTGTTGAAATATCTAATGTAGCCTGTCCACCACCTTCAACTCCTTTACGAGTCAAAATATTAATGACGCCACCTGTAGCATCTGAACCATACGCGGAAGCACCAGGTCCTTTGATAACTTCAATTTTATCAACAGCATTCATATTGATGACTTGATCTAAATTTACACCAGTACTTTTGCTACCATTTTCATTTATAGAGCCAATATTTTCACTAGTCATATTATCAACGCGACGACCATCTACAAGAATAATTACTCTTGCATCACCATTAATAGTCAAACTATTATTATGTGAATTATATCCATATTCTCCACCACGATATCCGGGACTTTGGATAGCTACACCGGGAACACGTTTAATGGCTTCACTTAAATCAGTATAGTGACGTTTTTCAATTTCTTCACGAGTAATAACTTTCACATCACCACCTGTACGATAATAGGATTGTTCCGTTACAGTATTCCCAAATTGATCCTTTGAACGGTCTCCCTTCACGACTTTAGGGTCTAATTGATACTTATCTAGATGTTCATCAAATGCCGCTTGTACACCACTAAATGTAGTCAGTGCTACGCAAGCCAGCAAAGCTGCTGACACCCCTTTTTTTGTAAATTTCATGAATATACCTCCCTTAAGTATTCCGTACGCCCATACGAAAAATAAAATAAGACCTTACACATATAAGGTTCCAAATTAAGTATAACTCTACATTATGTTAAATTTCAAGTTTCAGATTATGAAAGTTTATAATTCCTAGTATTACACTATGTTATATATATTTTTTAGTATTGATTACGTTCATCTACAATTTTTCTAATACTACTATAGTGACTAAAAGCGCCATACAATTCTAACTACACGTAGTCAGAACCATATGGCGCTATGTACTTCATTTATGGTAACGCATAAACGTATCTATTTAATTTTATAATGCAAACCGATAGGTTCTCGTTGCATAGGCTCGAACTGGTCGGCCGTTTCGTGTGGCTGGAACAAAGGTCCATTGATACGCCACGCGCATCACGGCTTGTTCAAATTCAGGTTGCCCGCTGCCTCCAATAACATCTACAGAGCTAACGGAACCATCTTTTTCTACTACCAATTGAACAACCACAGTGCCTGTTTTACCTTGGCGGAGCATTTTAGGAGGGTACGGTGCTTCTACATCACTGACTAGAGATAAACTACCAGCATCGACAATCACTCCATCATCGTTGCCGTCTACCCCGTTACCATCTCCAGTACCTTTGCCGTCTCCATCTCCGTTACCGTTACCATTACCATTTCCATCGCTAGGTTCCGTACCTTCTCCACCGCCTCCAGTGGTTCCTGGAAGTGCTGATGGTGGTGCTACAATCGCTACATTTTTAGGTGCTTTCGCTTTCACTTGTTCTAAAATTGCATCTGCATCGGTTAGATTCGTAATCGGTGGTGGAATTTCACGTTTTTCAGTATGGGGTGCTGTAATCGCTGGTCCTGCACTCGGTTGCCCTGCACTACCTTTGTCCTCATGAACCAACTGCACCTCTACAATTTCATCCGATTCTGGTGTCGGTGTTTGGATATGACCCAATACGCCTAGAAGTACTACAAGACCTATATTTGTCAGTCCGGATATCACTGCGGGTATACGCCATCGTCTATCCATAGTACCTCCTTATTTACTATCTGTCGCAATGGATACTTTAACAATACCCATTTGTTTCAATGTATCTAAGACAGTAACAAATGCGCCATATTCTGCTTTCGCATCACCACGCAAGATAACGACCATGTCATCGCCCTTCGCTTTTTCTGCTTGCAAGTAGCGAATCATTTGGTCAAGCGTCACCGGTTGTGCTTCCACATAGATTTGTCCGTTACTTGTTACAGTAATTGGAATTTTACGTTGTAAGTCTACTTTCGATGCCACCGCTTGCGGTAACTGAATTGGCACAGATTTTTGTACGACCATCGTCAACATACTCATCATGAAGAATACCAATAAAAAGAAGATGATATCAATCATTGGAATAATCATGAGTTTCGGTTTAGACGTAGTCCGTAAGGATCTAAGCCGCATGGTTGTCACCTGCCAATTCCGCCATATACATTGCACTTGCATCTTCGATTTGGCTAATCAAAATATCTTGCTGTTGCACTAAGTATGTATGTAAAATTAAAGCAATAATTGCCACGATCAAGCCTGTGGCTGTAGCAACCAAGGCTTCCCCTACACCGCCAGTGATGGCAAATGGTTGTCCTTCAGAAATAGATAATACGCTGAAAGAACCAATCATACCTGTTACTGTACCCAACAAGCCCAACAAAGGAGCCATAGTTACGATAGATTCAATATAGTTTAAATATTGACGTAATTTTGCAGATTCACTAATCGCTGCTGCTTCCAACAATTTTTCTTGTTGTTCTTTGTTGTTGCCACCACGAGCTGCTTCTGCAATGACATGGGTAGCCATACCTTTGCTTGTTTCTTTTAAGGCTTGTAAGCCCTTCCAGTTGCTTTGTTGTACTAGTGGGATAATCTTTTCACACAATACATTTACATCATCTAACATAGAGCGGTAGAAACGCAAGCGTTCAACAAAAATAATCACAGCAATGAAAGAACAAAGTAACAATGGATACATTACATATCCACCCTTAATAAATAATTCAAATAATTCCATGCGATACCTCCTTATACATAAATACTTATTTCACTGTTTCCGTAAAAATAATATGAATAGAATCTTCTATCGGACCTTCTACGATGCGACTATGTACACCATATAGGTTTTGAATAAACTCTGGTGTCAGTAACTCTTTCGGCGTCCCTGTGCCGACCACTCGTCCTTTTTCTAAGGCTACTAGACGATGACAGAATTGAGATGCCAAGTTTAAATCATGAACAGCCATCAATACAGTTACACCCGCATCACGAACGATTTCCAACATTTCCAATTGGTACTTGATATCCAAATGATTCGTTGGTTCATCCAAAATCAAACACGGGCTTTCTTGTGTTAAGGCTCTGGACAAAATCACACGTTGTTGCTCGCCCCCTGAAAGGCTCAAGAAATTCCGTGTTTCCATATGTGCCATCCCCACCTGTTCTAAGGCTCGTCTAGCTATAGTATAGTCCTCTGGCGAATCACCTTCAAGTAATTTTTTATGAGGCATACGACCCATAAGGACAATGTCCATCACTGAAAAGTCAAATTGATATTGATTATGTTGTGCCACCACTGCCATTTGTAAAGCGCTTTCACGGAAAGAAAGTTCATCTAAGGATCGTCCGTTCAGCTCAATGCGCCCTGCATTGGGATGCAATGTACGATAGATACACTTTAACAGCGTACTTTTACCACTACCATTGGGTCCTATTAGGCCGACAATTTCACGGTCTTGCACTTCTAAATCGATACCTTGTAGGATTTGCGTTTGTCCAATGCCAAAGGCAACTTGTTTTACTTGTAAATTCATTAATTACCTCCGAACGCATAGGTTTGCTTAATCATTAAGTATACAAAAGCTGGCGCACCGATAACAGAAATTAAAATACCAATCGGTAATTCCGTATGAGGAATAATCGTTCTACTGAGTGTATCTGCCACCACAAGTAATAAAGCTCCTCCCAATGCAGAAATAGGAATTAAACCTTTATGATTTGTGCCTAATGCTTGACGTACGATATGAGGAATCAGCAACCCAACGAATCCAATAATACCCGCTGCATATACGGCAAAGCCTATCATAATTGAACTCATTACAAGGTATAATTGACGATATCTATGTAAGTCTACCCCTAATGTGATAGCTACTTCATCACCTAGTAACATCAAGTTCAAAATGCGTGTTTGGAACCAGAAGAATACAATTGGTAATAGAATGACAAATAGCATAATTCCAATTAAATCCCAATTAGCCCCTGCCAAACTACCCATCATCCAGAAAGCTACGTCTTGAATCCCTTCTTTATCCTTTGCGAAATATACGATAATACTCGTAAACGCACTGCAAACGGCGCTCAATGCCATCCCAGCTAACAACAGTTTAATCGCATTAGCTCGGCCACCCATATTGGCAATAATAAGAACACCAAAGGATATAACCATAGCCCCTATGAAAGCCATAATGCCTACGTATTCTTCACCAAAGGCAATGCCTACACCCATTAAAATGGCTACTGTAGCCCCTGTGGATGCACCTGATGAAATACCTAAAATATATGGATCTGCCAGTGGATTTTTAACAATGGCTTGCATAATGACACCACTGACAGCAAGTCCTGCACCGACTAAAGCCGCCAAGATAACCCGTGGCATACGCAACATCCATACAATATCGTTCAAAGCCCCTTGCCGTGGATCCTCAATCGTAATGGTATTGACAAATTTTGATGCCACTACTTGCCACAATGTATGTGCTGGAATATGGACTGTCCCTAAAAATAAAGACCATGCCATACCCGCAATCAATAGAGCTATGAGTATAATTCCTACACCCACCACTGTGAATGTATGTGTTCGATTACTCATGAATACCTCCTGTAAAATTAGGATACAATCCGTGAATCATAAGATTCAATCCATCATGAACTCGAGTGCCTGCGCTGTATACCATAAATAATGGAACCCCATGTACTCGATGATTACGTATGGCATCTACGTGTTGTAGTGTAGGATTCTTATATAGATTGTCTATGAGTTCATCTTGCCGTTCATAATCCTCTTCTACTAGCACTAAAAAGATAACTGATGGATTTAAATGAATCAACTCTTCTGCATTGATTGTTTGTCCTGCCTCAGAAATAAGATGTCCTCCTATTTCTTCCAGCATATTTCCTGCTAATGTTTCCTTATCATATACACGATACTGGCGTCCCGAATTTTCGAGTATCAGAACCGTATCTTTCGTGTTCTGTGTTTCTCCATAGGCTCTTGCTTCTGCCACTGCACGTTTAGTTCGATTCACCAACGACTGTGCACGTTCTTCTCTATTGACAATCGCTCCTAGATCAAGAATATATTGATATTCTCCCTCTACTGTCCTCTTAGATTTTTTATAGGATGCTCTTGAAATATAACTATCAATCCCACGTTGTGCCCAGAAATCTGTACTCTTCCAATTATTCTTCTGAAAGGTAGAATACCAGCCTACAAGCAAATCTGGTTCCCATAGTAATGTAGTTTCTACATCTGGAATTTCCATGCTTTTATAAGGAATCTTTTCGTAAGCATCACGATATTCTTCTGCTATATATTTACTATCTGGCACTCCTATAGCTGCAATCATACGATCACCTACACCTAAAGCAAGTAGTGTTTCTACTGAGCTTTGCCAAACCCCCATGATACGGCGTGGTTCCCCTTCATAAGTAATCACTTGATCCGTACCTTTGCTCGTTAATTGATTTACCGTACGAGGTCCTACTTTCTGGGAAGCAACAGCACTTTCCACATACTCAGGCATAGGAATAAATTCTTCCATACCATGTAGATGCGCGCTGTATAATCCTAATATGATAGCTAACATACATCCAGTTATATATAACTTTTTCATTTATTCACCTAAACGAAAGAGCTACCAAGGTAGCTCTTTCATGAATCAGTATTAGAATTTGTATTTAGCACCAATCATAGCTTGACGTGCTGGCATTGCAGAGCTACCTGGCCCATAATTAGAGTTACTTGTTGTTTCGTAAGCTTCATTTGTTAAGTTTGTTACTGCTACATATGTTGTTAAATCTTTATTTACATCATAGTTTAAGTTCCAATCTAGGATTACGAAACGTTTTGAAGTAAAGGCTTCAATATTGGAACCAGTATAGTAGTTAACCAATAATCCAGAGGATACTTTACCCGCATCATAATTTACATTGAGTGTATAATGATTCGCCGGACGCAATTTGTTAATACCTGTATTAATATCACCAGAATCGTTATAACCCCACTCTGGTTTTATAACATACCCAGGTTTAACGCCCCATTTATCTTTCAAATGGCTGTATGCAGCGCCTACAGACCAATACTTATTGATTTTATGGTCCACTGTTACATTAAAAGCAGTTTTCTTTTGTTTCGCATTGACCGCTGTACTTTCAAATTCATTTCCTACACGAATTGGGAAAGAAGCAATAGCATTACTCATATCCGTTAAGCTATAATTTAGACCTACCACAGTTTTCTTATTCAGCTCTTTTTGGTAACCAATAGTATACACATTTCCTTTTTCATCTTGTAATGGCGTTTTAAACTCACCATAAGTAGACGTGTAGTCTCCGCTACGTAATGGACGCACTACTTTTGTCCAACCAGCATACACTGTATTATGATCACCAAAGCTATATTGAAGATTTAAAGCTGGTGTTATTACATGGCTAGCTCCACCTTGGGATTTTACACCATTAACAATATAGTTTCCATATTTTACAAAACGGAGTGTTGGAGTGATATCGAAATTATCATTTACATGAATTTTATCTTGTACATATCCATATAACGAAGTACGTTTAGTGACAGTTTTTTGAACTTTACCGTGACGTTTTGATACTGCATCATTAAACGCCTTATCATAAGTTACATTAGCAAGTAAATCATGCTTACCAATAGAACGACCTACTTGTACTTGCATACCACGAGTTTTTTCATTTCGATAACTTGTCGGTGCTGCTGCCTTACCACCAGTTTTTTCTACCCATTCTTCTAGGGCTGCTTTGCTGTCTCCTGGGAATGGTGCTAAATTTTTAGAAATCCAATCATCTAGTAAAGATTGATCTTTCACACCAGTCGGGAAATCTTCTTTAAATTTATCTTGAATAGTTTTTTCCTCTGGTAATGGCAAATGCCAAGAGTATGTATCTGTGCTAGAGTATTTATGGTGTTGGCTATAGAATCGAACAAAACTTTCCATATCAGATTGACGATCAAATGTATATTTTACATCTACATCATTATTTTTAAACTTACTATAAGAATTATATGCCAATCCATCTAAGGCAAACAAATTATGATATCCAGGATTCGTTGCATTACCCCATGTTGTGCTATCATCAATTAACATACCATTTTCATCTAATGCTCCCACATCAGCAGAGAAAATGATGCGATGCCAATCTTTTGTGTTCCAATATTGTAAATTTGGAGTGGAAATTGGATACCCATCTTTACCTTGCTTATGATTGATGGAAATTGTCAATCGTTGTGTATCGCTAAAGTCTTTATCGATACGTACATTAGCGCCTCTTTCATCAAAACGAGCTCCACCTAATGTTCCCACTTCACCAGTGTGTCCATCACGGTATTTTGTATCATCAGATTTAACACGATTTAATCCAACAAAATAATGTAAGGAGTTATCATTTCCTGCACTACCAGAGTAAGTTAGATTATACTCATGCTTCTTCCAAGAACCTGTAGATAGATCAATCGTACCTTGATTAGCTTCTGTACCTTTACGAGTAATAATATTGATGACCCCACCAGTCGCATCTGATCCATACGCAGAAGCTCCAGGTCCTTTAATCACTTCAATTTTATCAACTGCATTAATATTAGTTACTTGATCTAAGTTCACACCTGTAGATTTACTTCCACGGCCACTTTCATCAGAGATACGTGTACTTGTTGCATTATCTACACGACGACCATCTACTAGCACGATAACACGAGTATCACCATTGATAGAGATTCCGTTGTTGAAAAACTGGAACCCATATTCCCCACCACGGTATCCTGGATTTTGGAATGTAATACCAGGGATACGTTTGATTGCTTCTGTTAAATCACTGTAATGACGTTTTTCAATTTCATCACGAGTGATAACTTTTACGTCACCACCTGTACGATAATAAGATTGTTCTGTTACAGTGTTACCAAATTGATCTTTAGAACGATCACCTTTCACTACCTTTGTATCTAATTGATAATTGTCTAAATGCTCATCAAATGCCGCGTGTACGCCGCTAAATGTAGTCAATGCTACACAGGCTAACAGAGCTGCAGAAATGCGCTTATTTGTTATTTTCATGAATATACCTCCCAAAAATTTCGTACGCCCATACGAATTAATATATATGTATTGCTTTCAATACATAATAACATGCTGTTTATAATTATACTTCATAGAATCTTCATTTTACAATATATTTTTCAAATATAACTAAATTTCATATTTAAGTCACTCTATATTATCTTAACTTATTATTTTTGTGATAGTATCAGTTTTCTATGATACGTATTATTTTCCTATAGAACATGTATGTAATCTGTGGTACTATGATAACTGAATACACTAAAGGAGGTATCTATGCAACAAACCAATAAAAAAGGTCTTATCACCGCTTTAAGTTGCTATTTTATTTGGGGGCTTTTACCCATCTACTGGGGTCTTCTCCACCATATATCAGCCTATAGCGTACTGGCACACCGCATCATATGGTCGGCTCTCTTTATGTCCTTTGTGGCTATCGGACTGAATTACCAGCAATTTAAGAAAGACTGCCTGCATTTAATACATAATATATCCCAATTGGGTCTACTGATTCTAGCTTCTATCTTCGTATCTAGTAATTGGGGCTTATACATTTGGGCTATCTCCAATAACCGCGTTATGGATACTAGCTTTGGCTATTACATCAATCCGTTACTAAATGTAGTATTAGGGGTATTGGTATTTAAAGAAAAGCTAACATTTCCGCAGTGGTGTAGTGTAGGCTTAGCTACCATCGGCATCATCTTCATTTCTCTACAAATGGGAAGCACTCCTGATTTAGCACTTGCCATTGCCTTAACCTTTGGTATTTACGGCCTAGTGAAGAAAAAACTATTGATTCATCCTTTTACAAGTATCGCTTTTGAAGCTTGGCTTGTAGCCCCTTTAGCACTAGCATACACGACGTACATCGATGCTAGTTCTTGGACAGCGTTTCAAAACGATTCTTATACAGCTGCACTATTCGTAATCTCTGGTCTAACCACCTCGGCACCACTCGTTTTATTTACCTATGGAGCGCGATTATTACCCTTAAACCTGTTAGGATTTCTGCAATACCTATCGCCCACCATCGCTTTACTTATTGCCATCTTCTATTTCGGTGAAAGCTTCGATACCAATAAAATGATTGCCTTTTCTTTCATTTGGGTAGCCCTTGGAATCTATACAGCATCCAATTACACTAAATAAATATAAAACAGCCTGTGCATCATTTGCGCAGGCTGTTTTCATAGCATGACCTCTGTATTGTAAGAAAATGCAAATACTCATCAACATTTCCTTTCTTGCAAAACTTTTATCATTTTGTATCCCTAGCAACTGAAAATTATTTTTATTTACTGTATACTAAACACATAAAAGGAATCGACTCCCCTAAGAGCACGCTCCTTATACTTTATTACGCTAGACCTATGGTATCTATATTGGTAGGAATGTCTGCATTCTTTCAGCCAACACAAATGACGGTGCCATACCGATGATTATACTAATAGTAAACACAGAAAGGATACACACATGGATACAATGAAACAAGCTCTTGGGCTTACAGGCAATGACAGAATGGAAGTTATGATCGATATTAAAGACCGCTTTCTCGGTGGCACCTTAGATTTAGAAACAGCTCGTACGTTATTGAAAGAAAAAATCGGTACTTGTACACCTGATGAATTTGCCTATGGTGAACAACAATTAAAAGGTTCTTATACTGACGAAGAAATCACCCATCGTATGGATGACTTGTTAGAATTATTTGATGGTATTTTAATTCGTGCGAACAATGAATATCCTGAACACCATCCATTAACAGTGTATCTAAATGAAATCAACGCCATGGAACAACAGTTAACAGAAATGGAAGCTCTGTTACAAGCACCTCACTTCATTCTCAACCCTTGGCTTGGTGTATATGATGCACTTACTACTTGGCGTACCCATTTAGCCCGTAAACAAAATCAATTATATCCAGTCCTAGAGCGTTACGGTTTCGACCGCCCTACGAAAATCATGTGGACCTTCGACGATGCTGTTCGTGATGCTATCTCTGAAAGTAAGCAATTATTAGAAGCAGGACAAGAATCTGAATTTTTAGCAAAACAAGCAGACGTCATCGATATTATCCGTGACCTCAATAACAAAGAAAAAGAAGTACTAATCCCAACAGCATGGAAGTTATTACAAGACAGTGACTTCATTACTATGAGCCAAGGCGATCATGAAATTGGATTTGCTTTCATCGCCCCTCCTCCATTTTATAAAGGCCGTCCTGATGCGGAACCTAAGAACCTGGGAGAGGTATCTGCAAATGTAGGTCATGCAACAACGCAACATAATCATGCTGACGTGGAAAATCATGAAAACACCCAATTAGGTGGTACTGGTAACCCTACCGCTCTTTTACAAGAGTTAGCACAATTAGTGGGCAAGTATGGCATTAACGGAAGCCCTGAACAAACGCATGACCTAGCTGTGGGCTCCTTGACAATTGAACAAATTAAATTAATCTTTAAATTCTTACCTGTAGATATTACCTTTGTGGATGAAAACGACTTGGTTCGTTTCTATAATGATACAAAGCACCGTATCTTCCCTCGTAGCTCTAATATCATCGGTCGTGTCGTGCAAAACTGCCATCCAAAGAAAAGTCTACCTTTAGTACAAGAAATTATCGATTCTTTCAAAGCTGGTAGACAAGATTACACTGAAATGTGGATTAACAAGCCGGACCTATTCATTCATATTGAATACATCGCTGTACGCAATGAAGAAGGTCAATTTAAAGGCATCTTAGAAATGGTTCAAGATTGTACGCATATTCGCAGTCTAAGTGGTTCTCGTAAAGAACTGATTTGGGAAGGATCTGATTCTGCGTACCATGCCGTAGACCACATCGATTACAAGCATGTACGCCAAGAGGATAGTACAACTAACACAACTAAACAAGGTACGGTGCAAGAAAGCACACCACAATCTACTGTCTATGAAAATGACCTAGGATTAACTGGTGATACTAAACTGTTTCCTCTATTCGATGTAATCCCGGGCCTAAAAGATCATATGATTCATATCAATCCAAACTTTAAAATGCTAAATTCTCCACTCGCTAAATTAATGAAACACAAAGCTACTTTATCCATGGTGGCAGAACGCGGTGAGATGACATTAGATGCATTAATCCAAGCTATTTTAGCTTTCAAGCATAAGAACCAATAGGATATTGAGAACTGTAACAACATATACATTTTTACATGTTACTACAGCCCCACTTATTAAAATATAAAAGTAGAGGAAAGTTGATGCTGTTTGTTCAACTTTCCTCTATTGCATTGGTAGTCTATTTTGTTACAGCCCATTGTATTCTTACACCTATTCTTTTCAAATACCACTATACAATTCGCCGACGGACCTATGCATTGTATAAACGTAAAAAACAGACACAGTTTTATTACAAAACCATGTCTGTTTTTTTGATTACTCAATTTCTTTATTTTTAATTTTTCCCAAGAATATTTCGATTCGTTTTACCGCTTCTTTAATATTCTGCAATGAGTTAGAATAAGCTACACGAACAAAGCCTTCCCCACAGTCGCCAAAGGCATTACCAGGAACCACGGCAATACGTTGATCATAGAGTAGTTTTTCACAAAACTCTTCCGATGTCATGCCTGTGCTCTTAATGGACGGGAATACATAGAATGCCCCTTCTGGCTCGAATGTATGAAGTCCCATACGATTGAAAGCGCTCACCAACAAGCGACGACGCATATCGTATTCTTCACGCATGTATTGAATATCTTTGTCTCCATTTTTTAAAGCCTCAATAGCTGCATATTGAGACATAGACGGCGCACTCATAATACCATATTGATGCATTTTCGTCATCTGCGCAATAATCGGTGCTGGGCCTGTAGCAAACCCAAGGCGCCAACCCGTCATGGCATAGGCTTTGGAAAACCCATTAATTAAGATTGTCCGCTCTTGCATACCTGGTATAGATACAATGGATACATGCGGTTCATCACCATAGGTAAGTTCACTGTATAACTCATCGGATAGAATGAACAAATCATGCTTGATAACCACTTCTGCAATCGCTTCCAAGTGCTCACGGCGTAATACCGCCCCTGTTGGATTATTAGGGAATGGTAATACTAACAGCTTCGTCTTCTCTGTCACAGCCGCTTCAATCGCCTCTGGAGTCAAACGAAACTCATCTTCTTCTTTCGTAATAATCTGCACTGGCTTTGCATTACACAATTCTGCTAATGGAGTGTAACACACAAAGCTCGGCACAGGAATCAACACTTCATCCCCTGGGTTGAGTAAGGTACGACAGGTTAAGTCAATGGCCTCCGAACCGCCTACGGTTACAATCACTTCCGTAGTTGGATCATAAGACACATGATATTTTCGTTCTAACCAGTTAGAAATCTCTTCCCGTAATTCCATAAAACCACGATTAGGAGAATACCAAGTTTTCCCCTTTTCTAATGTGTTAATCCCTTCTTCACGTATATGATAGGGCGTAGCAAAGTCTGGTTCACCAATACTAAGGGAGATAACATTATCTAATTCGTTAGCAATTTCAAAAAAACGACGAATCCCCGATGGTTTCACAGCTTTGATTTCAGAATTTAAATAGTTGTCATAATTAATCATCGAATACATTTCTCCGATCTTCACGAACTCCACCCGTGTGGAACACAATATTGTTATCTTTATAACGTGTTAAGATAAAATTTGT
This sequence comes from Veillonella sp. VA137, assembly GCF_003992015.1. Taxonomy (GTDB): domain Bacteria; phylum Bacillota; class Negativicutes; order Veillonellales; family Veillonellaceae; genus F0422. The sequence continues at coordinate 32,754 of NZ_RQVK01000006.1, read as the reverse complement.
TGTAGTGGACAACACAGAATCTAATGTAGATAGACGGCGAGATACGAATAAAGCGATATCACGCATACTAGCTCCTTCCACGATAACCGTTAAATCATAGCTACCAGACATAAGGTATACACCTTGTACTTCTGGAAATTCCATAATTCGTTCTGCTACTTTATCAAAGCCTTGATCTGGAGCTGGAGTCACACCTAATTGGATAAGAGCAGTAGATTTGTTTTGGTCTACTTGTTCCCAATCAATGACTGCTTGGTACCGTTTAATAATACCAGACTCCTCGAAGGCTTGAATACGACTTGCCACATGTGCTTCTTCACTATTGAGCATAATGGCTAGGTCGGCGGCCGACATGGAGGCGTCCTCATCTAATAAACGTAATAAACGATGATCCAATGTGTCTAATTGTACTGTCATAAGGGAGACTCCTTTCTTATGATTCACATCTATGTTTTATAAACCATAGCATTGTACATATATTCTCAATGCTTATCTTTTTATTATAGTCAGTTTCTCTGAAAGTCGCAATACGTTATGTTACACCTACATAATTTAATTGCAAGATAGTCTGCTCAAAACAAATCTATACTGATAATCGAACTAGAGATACAACGCATCCCCTCATATTAATATTTCTTTTATACCAGTTTCTAACTTCATGGATAGTTACACTCTAAAAAAATTTTATATCCTCTCTTCCCTTTCCTTATTTCCTGAAGTGTACCAAATTGATTTATATAATACGCTCATATCCCCATTCTTGCCTACTCGTTTCTCCTGTTTACCCATTTATAGATTGTTAACTTAGTTAAACTCTATAGAAAATATTTATATAACCTTTACAAGATTCGCAATTAGGTATATTCTATAGAACGTATTACAAAAGGAGGAGTTATTCATGAATGCCCAATCGATACAAAATCAAGAAGAAACACTATTTAATTCTGGATTCATCAGTATTACTATCATTAATTTTATTGTCTTTTTAGTATATTACTGCTTTGTGGTTATCACAGCAAGCTATGCTACGAAAGAACTTCATTCCACCGTTGCGGAAGCAGGATTCGCTACCGGTATCTATATTATTGGCACATTATTCGCTCGTCTTATCATGGGACAACGCTTAGAACTTATCGGCCGTAAAGAGGTACTTCGGTACGGAGCTATTTTTTATTTCCTCACTACCCTTGCCTATCTCATCGCCAAAGATATTCTAATCTTGGATGCAGTCCGTTTCCTAAACGGTTTTGCTTACGGCACTGTATCCACCGCAGCCAATGCCGTAGTCACTGCTTACATTCCAAAATCGAAAGATGGAGAAGGTATCAATTATTATGGTCTTAGTACTAGCTTAGCCGCGGCTATTGGTCCTTTCATTGGCATGATTTTATTACCTGCCGTTGGTTTTACGTGGATTATTTATTTAGCCGTCCTATTATCCATCGGTGTTGCCATCGCTTGTTTACGATTCCCTGTACAAAATTTAGTACTATCCTCTACGGAAGCAGCCTCCATGAAATCTTGGTCTATGAAGAATTTCATTGAACCACGTGTGTCCTTCATCGCCTTTCTTGGATTCCTAATGGGCTTAGCCTATTCTAGCGTACTCGGTTTCCTTTCTATCTTCACCCATGAAATCGGTCTCATTACAGCAGGAGCCTTCTTCTTTGTGGTCTATGCCCTTGTGATTACCGTGACTCGTCCTATTGCAGGTCGTATCTTTGATGAACGTGGAGAAAATGCTGTTATGTACCCTAGCTATGTATGTTTAACTATTGGACTTTTACTCATCGCTTATAGTTCAAATGCAGCCTTACTACTCATCGCTGGTGCCTTTGTCGGCTTAGGCTATGGTACTTTCATGTCGAATGGTCAAGCGGTTTGTTTGAAAGCCGTAGAACCTGCCAAAATTGGGGTAGCTCTTTCCACCTATTTCATCGGTTTAGATCTTGGTTTAGGCGTCGGACCTTATACATTAGGTATCTTGCATGGATTACTATCCTACAGTGGTATCTACATCGTATCTGCCATCATTCCAGTTATCGTATTGATACTTTATGCCATCTACTATAAACCTGTAAAAAAAGAAGCGATTTACGAAGAAGAAATTCCTCAGCATCAATAAGCCTATGGATATAAAAAAGTGCCCTATACCTTATGCTATGACATACATATGCATATCGGTATAGGGCACTTTAATATTATCCTTTTCTTACAAATACACGAATTTTATTCGTCCTATCAATCAAATTAGTATCATTACACCAAAATTTTAAAGTATCATAGCCAATATATGTATCTACATAAACTGTCTTCTCATTACTATAAATTATGGTTCCTAACTCATCATAACAGTTTACGATAAACGCTAAATTACAATTAAATTTTCCATTCATGATTTCAAGTAAAATATAAAAGAATTGTGTGCTTCCTTTATTGACTTCTTGTATTCCATAGGACTGTACATCAATTTGAAAAAACTGAAATGTTTTTTCATTGATTTCAATAGCATTATATAATCGATCAACATCATTAACTGTATTCATAGTCCCTCCCTAAGCACACTCATTATATGATACTTACATTATAGTCCATTTAGGCATAAAAAAATAGACCAACCGAAGTTGGTCTAAATGGTGCCGAGGACCGGAATCGAACCGGTACGGTTATCTCTAACCGACGGATTTTAAGTCCGTTGCGTCTGCCTGTTCCGCCACCCCGGCATGGGTGGAATGTTGTGGAGGCGGCACCCAGAATCGAACTGGGGAATAAAGGTTTTGCAGACCTCTGCCTTACCGCTTGGCTATGCCGCCAAAAAAGTGGAGCGGAAAACGAGATTCGAACTCGCGACCCCCGCCTTGGCAAGGCGGTGCTCTACCGCTGAGCTATTTCCGCAAATGGTGCCTCAGGGCAGAATCGAACTGCCGACACACGGATTTTCAGTCCGTTGCTCTACCGACTGAGCTACCGAGGCAAGTAGTGGCGACCCCGATCGGATTTGAACCGACGATCTTCGCCGTGACAGGGCGACATGTTAACCGCTACACCACGGGGCCAATTGACTACTTTATTAGTATACCCTATTTCATATTTCTCGTCAATACTTTTTTATATTTTTTTATAAATATTTTGTATTTCTTTGATATCTTGTCTAACACTCGAACAATACACTACGTCATATCATTGCTCTAAGTATCTTTTTCTTTCACTCATGTGATACCAGGTGCGGATTGGTTGCTAATTCATGTCCCAATGTAGTACTCGTACCATGACCAGGGTATACCACATAGGCTGGATTGAATGTTTTTATTTTTTCTAATGTTGCTTTCATAGCCACAGGATTTCCATTATAGGTGTTCACCTTGCCTATGGTACCCTTAAACAATGTATCTCCTGTAAACAAAATATGTTGATATCCAATACATACACTACCTGCACTATGCCCCGGCACTTCCCATACGTTCAGAGAAAAGGGTCCTATTTGTAAAGGTCCCTCTTCCAACGCAATATATGGCGAAGTAAATCGTTCTTTGTATCCCGATGGCATACGCCGTTTCACCCGTAGTAATTCATCATCCATAGGATGCATATATACGGGAATATGATAATGCTCTACCAACGCATCGACGGCACAGATATGATCTGCATGTCCATGTGTCAGTATAATACCCACAGGCTTTGCCTCCCCTATTTCTCTCATAATGCGGTGCCCGTGAAAGCCTGGATCAATAATAAGGGCGTATCCATTTTCTTTCAGAATATAACAATTTGTTTTATACAAGCCTTGAGGCGTTCTTACGATGTCCATCGAATCGTCCATATCCTTTCCCTGTTTTTGCAAAATATCCTCGCCAAAAACCTGGGTGTAATAACACTAATAAAGTGAATAGTTCTAATCGCCCTAACAGCATATCGATGATACAAACAACTTTAGCCAATGGAGACAGAATGGTTAATGTTTCCGTAGGTCCTAAGCTACCAAATGCAAGACCTACATTTCCTAAGGTGCCAGTCACAATCCCTAATACATCTCCAATCGGTAGCCCCGTAGTAGATATCAACACAGAGGAAATACCAAAGATTAAGAGATAGAAAAAGAAAAACTGTTGCGTCATATGTAACCACTTAGTAGGTAGTACATGTCCATTTAATCGCACCATTTGTACCATATCTGGATGAATGGCTTTACGCAAATGTAGGATACTACTTTTTGCTAAGATAATAATTCGAATAATCTTTATACCACCTGTGGTGGATCCACTACAGCCCCCAAAGAATGTCCCCATGAATAGTACCATCTGTGCTAAGCTAGGCCATTGATTATAATCCACAATGGCAAACCCCGTACCTGTTTGCATAGATACTAATGTAAATAAGGAATTTTGAATATGAGATATATCCAAGCCCCCCGCTTCCCAGCTGAGCGCTACCAACACTAATGCTGATCCAATACAGAGGGTCATCAAATACATACGATATTCAAAATCCCGCCAAATTTCTTGTATCCCCTTTTGCCAAACAGATTGATACACCGCAAAGTTTCCTCCTGCTAGCACCATAAATACCAATAATATGATACATACAATAGGTGCATCTGCATAAGCAAAGGTCCCTCCCGTCATAGGGGCCAATCCTCCCGTGGCAACGGTAGCAAATGTTAGGTTAATCGCTTTAAAATAATCTACTCCTGCCAACCACAGCAATGATGAACAAACTATAGTGAATACCATATAGATACGCAACAAATTTCCCGCAATAGAACGAATTCTAGGTAATACAATGCCAGGTCTTGGTACAGAGGCTTCCGCTTCAAAAAAATGAGCTGCATCAGCCCCCAAATTACGAAGGAACGCTAAGACTAAGACAATCATTCCCATGCCACCAATCCAATTCGTAAGGCCGCGCCATAAAATGAAAGTTCTAGGCAATGAACTGACATCATCAATCATACTTGCCCCCGTTGTCGTAATCCCTGATACAGCTTCAAAAAGTGCATCTACAAAGCTCGTGAATACACCACTAAAGTAAAAGGGCAAGGCTGAAAATATAGCTGCAAATAACCAGCTTGAACTGACCACCAAGAAACCATCTCGCAAGCTATAGGAGTCTGTATCTGTTCCATAATAATACAATACGCCCCCTAATACACCAGACAGTGCGCTAGCTACAAGGAATGAATAGTATCCTATACCTTCATCTAAGATACCAAAGAAAAAAGGAACTAATATGAAGAGAGCTAGTGTAATCAATACTTGCCCCACTACTCGCATAATATTTTGAATGCGCATGAAATCCTCCTTTCTTTCATCATACTTCCTTATCCGCCTACATAGGTAAGGAGTTTATTAACATATTCTGGCAATGTAAAGATAACAATATGGTCACCTTCCACTAATTGCGTATCTCCTTTTGGCACAATTGTACGATTATCTCGCACCACAGCACCCACTAAAGATTTACCAGGGAATTTTAAATCTTTTAAGTATTGATTCATTAAATTTGAACGATTAGTAATGCTAATCTCAATAGCTTCTGCTTTGGAACCTTCAAAGGTGGAAATATTAATTAAATTTTCTCCTTCTCGGATGAGTCTCAAAATTTGACCTGATGTTAATAATCGTGGGGAGAATACCACATCGATACCTACTTGTTCCATTAACGTAATATATTCTAAGCGACCGACACGGACAAATGTTTTAGGAACCCCTAAATGTTTCGCTAACAGTGCTACCAATAGATTTAGTTTATCATCATCTGTTAAGCAAATGATCACATCGTTGTCACTAATCTCTTCTGCCTGTAATAAGTCAACATCGGTACCATCTCCATGTATGACAATGGATCGACTCACTAGAGCTGCTAGTTGTTCACAACGATCTAAATCCTTTTCAATAACCTTCACATCATATCCATCAGCTTCTAATAGTAAGGTAAGATTCCGCCCTATAAGACCTGCACCAATGATAACAACCCGCTGTGTAGGACGACTTACTTCATTCAACCATACTTCCACCTTATCGATGCTTTCCTTCGCCCCTAGAAAGAATACATTATCTAGGTATTCCAAGGTACTTTCACCATGAGGAATAATCATTTCGCCACCACGCATAATCCCAACTATAAGCACATTAGGGGGTAATTCCAATTTTCGCAAGGGTATTCCCGTCACATGTAAATTGTTGCGAATCTTAAACTCCACCAACCGTACAGCACCGCTAGCAAAGTCTTCTACATCTAAGGCTGCTGGTGTTTTTAAAACTTTGTAAATTTCTTGCGCTGTTACCATTTCTGGATTAATGAAAAGATCAATGCCCAAACGGTCACGAATCACTGCATTAGTACCATTTTCATATTCTGTATCACGAACTCGTGCAATCGTTTTGGGAATCCCTGCTGCTTTACCTAGCATACATGCTAGCATGTTGACCTCGTCAGAGTCTGTCACAGCAATGAGCATTCCCATATCTTCTACGCCAATTTCTTGTAACAGGGAAATGCTGCTGCCATTACCTTGTACCAAGTTCACGTCCAAATTATTTTCTAAATTTTTAATGCGATCTCCATTTTTTTCAATGACATACACATCATGTTGGTCTTGCGCTAATCGTTGTGCCAAGGAGTAGCCTACTTTACCAGCACCTACTACCACAATTTTCATGACATATCCCCCTATTTTGTTTCCTCTACGGTAGCAGATTGTTCATCCGCCTCTAGTAAAGTGGCTTGCCCTTTCTCTGTTAATAGGGTCCATCCATCTTCTTGCACAATGAAGCCTGCTTTCATCAGATGTCCTAAGGCACGTTTAAAAGCGGCCTTGCTGATGTTGAATTTATCTTTAATGATAGGTGCCGACGTACTATCACCATAAGGCATACGTCCATGACGACTGCCTAAATAAGTCATAATTTTTGCACCATCCGTAGCCAATGCCTCTTCTTTGACAGGGCGCATAGAAATATTGATACGTCCATCATCACGCTTAAAAGTAATGCGACCTTCAATAAGCTCTCCTACTTTTAGTGGCTTTGTCATTTCACTACGATGCATGAAAGCAATCCATCGTTCAGGGGTAATCAAAAAGGCACCTTCGCTAGTCATGTTGTAAATAGCACCTTTCACCATACCTCCAATTTTAGCATCGTTAGCCGGTTTTGAGGCGCGACGCATAGCATCATCCACATCCATGGATACCGCTAAACGACCAGATTTATCACTATAGAGGCGAACCCACACTTTTTCACCATTTTGAGGGCGCCCACGCATTTCTGCATGAGGCATAAAAATCCCCCGTTCAGTTCCCACCTCTACGAAACAGCCAAAGTTTGTTGTATTGATGACCTCAACATAACCAATTTGACCTTCCTTCATAGCGGGTAAACGCATACTCGCTGTCAATCGTCCTTTGGGATCTTTGTATAGAAATACTGTTACTTCATCGCCAATCGCAACATCACTAGTTTGTTGGTCTTTATGCAACAAAATATCGTCATTTGTATTCCCTGTTTGACCATCTAAAAAAGACCCTTGATCACTTTGACGCAATACCTTTAGTGTAGCAATAGTATTTTCAGATAAAGTACTAGCCATATTAGACTCCTTCAAAGGATTCTCTCGGTGCATCCTTCCACAATTCTTCTAAGCCATAGAAATGGCGGTATTCACCTGTAAATACATGGGCAATGACATCACCAAAATCAAGTAAGATCCAATCTCCTTCACGATATCCTTCACGATGTAATACAGTCATGCCTTGTTCTGCGCCTGCATCTTCAATGGCATCTGCCACACTTTGTGCATGTTTCACATTGTTTGCTGTAACCACCAAAAAATAATCGCCTAACATGGTAAGACCTTCCATATCCATAATGGAAATATCTTCACCTTTTTTATCAAAGCCAGCTTGTGCTAAGATGTTTACCGTTCCTAAAATATCTTGTTTCTGTTTCATTCTAACTCCTTATCTTGTTGTAGGGCTTCCCGGTTCTGCTTTCTCCTTCGTGCCCTCTGTTTCTTTATCCTTCGATTGTTTTCCAGATTCTTTAGCAGCATCCGTGGAACCATCTTTTGAAGTATCTCCAATCACAGGAATTACCTCTGCATCACTTGGAATATCTCCTACCGTTATACCTACTAATTGTTGTAACTCTACTGGTTCTACATTCCAGTAGTCCACATGGTCTATCGTTTCTGGTGAACCTGGTAAAATATACCAACGCACTTTATCTTTCGGGAACTCAATCACTTTCGTCACGAAGCGAACTCCATCCCAAGTACTCACATTGGTACTAATATGGCTCCATTGTCGCCACACGCGAAAAGCCGTTCCCAAACTAACATGATTACGTTCTCGTTCCCACATAGATTTCAACAATCGCTCTTGATGCATAGTCCGTGCTAGTGTATCCCCTTCATGATTGATGAATCGCATATATCCAAAGGCTGTATCATCAGTCAAATCCTGATATCCTTGATGAATATTAATATCCACTTCACCAGAAGCTGCATCTCGATGTACCATCGATTGTTCCACATATAAACTCGGCGTACCAAAAATATTCATCATAGAATGGAAACTATCTTGATCCACCACCGCATAATAAGGGATGACAATATGGAACGTATCTTCCACTACGGCCTTCGTCAATTCAATCCCACCTTGTGCATAGATATCATTAATCCGTTGGGGCGTATCATTATGACGATTAATAATTTTACTATTGCTTGGTATACCGATAATTTGCATAGTTTTAGCATCTAAATTGAAAGCCACAACATACAGCGCATCTGCTTGTTGTGGTTGACTTTTATCGACACCTACAACTAGCATATAGGAGGTCTTAATAGAGCTCATATCGATAGGCGTTGTATTCGTCACAACCGGCAAGGGATGCGATTCTTGGCCAGTAGTAGGCTGTGATACGGAACTTACTGCACTACGTATACCCCAGACTACCACTCCTACGATCGCTATGAGGACGATGAGGGCGCCTATAATTCGACCCCAACGCAGTCCATTTCGACGTGGTTTGCGTCGTATCTTTTGATCCATTTATACCTCCGACCTTTCTAACAATACACTATTTCTACCTTGAATCGTATCCACATGTATACTTAACCCTTGGTCTAACAAATGACGTATCGTTCCATCATAGGCTTGAACAACAGCGGCATTCAAATCTTGAAATGCCAACATCCGTAATTCTTCCACGCCTGGAAAGTCACGATTCGGCTCAATATAATCTGCTAAAAAAATAATCTTATCCAATACACTCATGTGGGTACTGCCTAATGTATGAACACGAATAGCTTCACAAATCGATTCATCTTGGATTTGCAACTCTAATTTCGCATAGGCAGCACCTGCTGGTCCATGCAATAACGCTCCATTTTTGAGCATCTCGGAATCCACCGGTATCTGTGCCTCCCTCACCAATGATTGCATCTCTTGTAAGGAACTTTCTTTCATAGCATCATGCAATAGTGCCGCCACTTCTGCTTGCTGTACCGACGCCCCATAGTGGCTCGCTAATCGTTTTGCCATGTCCACCACACCTAGTGTGTGGGCAAATCGTTTTGGTGAAAGCCGACCTTTCACAATATGTTGTAATCTTTCTATTGTTATTGTATCCTTCACTAACATATACCTTTCTATGGGGTATCAAAAAATTAACTCTATCTCTTTCGATAGTAAGTTTACGTATTATATATCTTATGTTCCTTAATATATTGGTACACGGTTCTCGGCAACATATATCGGGTAGACAAGCCATGGCGCAATCGATGACGCAATTCCGTGGCAGACAGTTTCATCTCTGGTACCTCTAATATATGAATGCGACTTCCTCGTTGTCCAAACCATTCGATAGTTTCACCAATATCATCCGTCGCGCCAGGACGAATGGCTCCGATGAACTCGCACATATCGAGTAATTCCTCAATATATTTCCAAGTCGGTAGATTCTGAATTGTATCCGTACCAGCAATAAAGAAAAACTCTGTATCCGGTCCATACACATCATGAAAATACCGCAATGTATCAATGGTATACGATTTTCCTTCTCGCTGCATCTCTACATCAGAAACCACAAAATTCGGATTATCCAAAACCGCTGCACGCACCATTTCTAACCGATATTTCGCATCAATCACATCTGTCTCTTTATGCGGTGGTTCCTTTGCTGGTACAAAAATGACACGATTCAAGTCAAATGCTTCTGACGCCATTTCTGCAATCATCAAATGCCCTAAGTGGACAGGATTAAAGGTGCCTCCCAAAATGCCAATTCTCTTTTTCTTATCTGCCATGTAACCACGCCCCTATACACACTAGTGATACTACACCTAGTATGGTTAATACGATGCCATAAGACTTCCATTCATAAGCCCCTTTAGGTGACTTCATATACTGAAAATAAGCTTTTAAATATGTAAGTTTCATCGTACCTGTCCATGACCAAAGACGAAATATTTATAACTAGTCAACGCATCTAACCCCATAGGCCCTCGAGCATGTAATTTTTGCGTACTAATACCGATCTCAGCCCCTAAGCCAAATTCAAAACCATCTGTAAATCGTGTAGATGCATTCACATAGACTGTGGAGGCATCCACTAAGTTCATAAATCGTTCTGCCTCGGTTGGGTCTTCTGTAATAATCATTTCAGAATGTTTCGTACCAAATGTATTGATATGAGTAATAGCATCATCAATGGAAGATACCACTTTAAAGTTCACAACATAGTCATTATATTCTGTAGACCAATTGTCTTCCGTGGCAGGTTGCACTTGAGAAGATAAGCTTTGAATCTGTGTATCTCCATAGATGGCAACGCCTTTTTCTTCTAGCATAGATACAATTTTGGGGCCTAAATCTTGTAGTCTGCCTTTATGTAACAGAATTGTTTCCATAGCATTACATACAGATGGCCGTGACAGTTTTGCATTTTCCAATACCTGTAATGCCATCGTTTCATCTGCAGTAGCATCCACATAACCATGCACAACACCGCTCCCTGTTTCTATAACAGGAATTTTACTATTGTTAACCACAAATTGAATCAATCCTGCTCCACCACGTGGAATCATTACATCAATCCATTTACGTTGTGCTAAGAATTCACCTACAGCTTCTCGTTCAAGAATAGACACTAATTGAATCAGCTCTTTAGGGGCTCCACACCGATCTAAGGAACCTTGCATGATGCGTACCATCGCCTCACTTGTATGGTATGCTTCTTTACCACCACGAAGTATGATAGCGTTGCCTGTTTTTATCGCTAACGCTGCTGCATCCACTGTTACATTGGGGCGTGCTTCATAAATCATACCGATAACACCTATAGGAATTTGTCGCTTTTCAATACGCAAACCATTATCTAATGTTCTAGTTTCTAGCACTGTACCAATAGGATCCCGTAAGTTAGCTACCTGACGAACACCTTCACAAATGCCTTCGATACGTTCTTTCGTCAATCGAAGTCGATCCATCATCACAGAAGGAACTCCATTCTCTTTGGCCTCAGAACAATCAATACTATTCGCTTCCATAATTGTGGGGATTGCCGTTTCTAAATCACAAGCAATCTGTTCCAAGATGCGATTTTTATCGTCTGTACTCAGTACTTGTCCCGCCATAGAAGCTGACCGAGCTGCTTTGCCTAAACTTTCAAAATATGCAGTATATGGATTCATAATTTACTCCTGTCGTAAGACAACTAAGTTATCTCGATGCACCACTACATGATAGGTATCACGAACACCAAGTATAGTAGGAATATCCTGTGATTTACGTCCTTTAATCTGTAACAAGTCGGATAAATTAAAGTTCACAATACCGCGGGCAATTTCTTCCCCATCGTGAACGATAGATATGGTATCCCCTTCTTCAAATTGTCCTTCACCTGATAGAATACCTACTGGCAAAATACTAGATCCATTGGTGAGTAATGCATCACGACATCCTTTATCTACATGAATGGTGCCTTGTAAACGTGTACCAAATGCCATCCAGCGCTTTTTAATTTGTGGTACATCTCGATGAGGCCAGAAATGCGTGCCTCGTTCTTCTCCATTCATAATAGCTTTAATACTATCTGCATGGTCACCAGAGGCGATAACCATATGAACTCCAGAGTTCGTTGCAATATGAGCAGCTTGAATCTTCGTATACATACCACCAGTGCCCAAAGAAGACCCTGCACCGCCAGAAATTTCATAAATGTACGGTGTAAGAGCCTCTACTTCATGGATTAATGTAGCATTAGGATCTGTAGATGGATTCGCTGTATATAGGCCTTCAATATCCGATAAAATAATCAATGCATCTGCATCAATAATACTAGCAATATTAGCAGATAATGTATCATTATCACCAATTTTAAATTCATCGATAGCCACTACATCATTTTCATTGATAATAGGAATAACACCTAATCCAATGAGGGCCGTCAATGTATTCCGAAGATTCAGATAATGACTACGTTTCACCGTATCTTCACGGGTTACAAGAATTTGTCCTACCGTATGTCCATATTCAGCGAATAGTTTTTCATACATATGTAGTAAGATACCTTGTCCCACAGAGGCTGCGGCTTGTTTTAAAGCAATGTCATCGGGTCTTGATGTAAATCCCAATGAGGGAAGACCTGCAGCAGTAGCCCCAGAAGAAACTAAAATCATTTCTTTCCCTGCATTCGCTAAATTACAAATTTGACGGACTAACACTTCCATTTTATCAATGTTAATGCGTCCATTTGCATGCGTTAATGAGCTTGTTCCTACTTTAACAATCACTCGTTTCGCCTGTCGTAACTCTTCTCTCATCGCTTCACCTCATGTGGATTGATTATCTTGGCAACTCAATTTTTGGATCTTTTGCTTTTTTGTACAATACACCATTATGTCCGATGATTTGTACTAACTCTGCGCCTAACATATCCGCTAGGTCAGGCAAAATTTCTTTTGGATCTTCCAAGCAGTTGTTTAACACTTTTACTTTAATTAATTCACGTTTTGTAATGGCAGCTCGTGCACTATCGATAACAGGATTTTCCAATCCCCCTTTACCAATAATCACCACTGCCGGCATAGTGCTTGCTAAGGCACGTAAATATCGTTTCTGTTTACCTGTCATTCTATCTCCTAATCATGGAAAGTAAATCGTTGATCACCGATGACTACTTCATCGCCATCTTGGATGCCACGTTTTTTCAATTCCGCATCTAAATCCATATAACGCCAAATCTTTTGGAATCTTCGCAATGCTTGTTCATCATCAAGATTTGTCATAGACACCAATTTCTCAATACGAGAGCCACTGATAATATAGGATGCATCATCGCCACGAGTAATGACGAAATCTGTATCTGGTTTAGCTTCATAGTATACAGTGTCATCCACCACTTCTGGTTCTGGCACATAGTTTTCTACATAGTACCATGCACGTTCTACTAATGATGGCAACCCTTCTCCAGTCAATGCATTGACCGCAAATACTTCATAGTCTTGATCAGCGAAGTACTTTATCACTCTTGGCAATGTTTCTTCATCTTGTAACAAGTCTGTTTTGTTCAATACAATCAATTGCTTTTTCTTGCTTAATTTTTCGCTATATTTAGCTAACTCTTCGTTAATTTTATGAAAGTCTTCAATAGGGTCACGACCTTCTAATCCAGATACATCCAATACATGGAGCAAAATATTGCTACGTTCTACATGACGCAAGAAGGAATGTCCTAAACCAATGCCTTCACTAGCGCCTTCAATCAAACCTGGAATATCTGCCATGACGAAACTTTTACCTGGTGCTACAGAAACTACCCCTAATACTGGAGTTAATGTAGTGAAATGGTACGCAGCCACTTCTGGTTTTGCAGAAGACACTTTGCGGATGATAGAGGATTTACCCACGCTTGGGTAACCCAATAATCCAACATCAGCCAACACTTTAAGTTCTAAGTTTAACCAACGTTCTTCACCTGGTTCCCCTTTTTCAGCAAAGGTTGGTACACGGTTAGCACTTGTTTGAAAGCGTGCGTTACCACGGCCACCTCGACCACCTTTGGCAACCATGTAAGTTTGTCCATCTTCCACTAAATCCGCCATTAATTTACCAGATTCTTCATCCGTTATCGTTGTTCCTAAAGGAACAGAGACGATTAAATTTTCAGCACCACGACCATGCTTGTTGGCACTCTGTCCAGCACCGCCTGTGTCGCCTTTAAATTGACGTTTATATCTAAAATCAACCAATGTATTGATATTTCTGTCAGCTTTTAAAATGATGTCAGCACCTTTACCGCCATCTCCACCATTCGGTCCCCCTTGTGGTACATATTTTTCTCGACGGAAACTACTCATACCGTTACCGCCATCTCCCGCTTTCACTAATATACGGGCACGATCTATAAACATATTTTTTTCCTCTAGCCCTATAGATAGAGCGGCCGAAGCCGCTATATCATAGAGTTTTTACAATTTCAATAGCACGTTCCATTTGTACATCCTCTTCAGGATTTGTTTTGGACGGCTCCACAACTTCATCTGGTTCAATACCAATACCATCGATGACTCTATCATTTGGTGTATGATAGCGAGCGATAGTAACCTTTAAACCTTCTCCATCAAGGCCTTGTACTACGCTCTGCACAGTACCTTTGCCATAACTTTTTGTACCTACAATGGTACCTGATTTTGTATCCTGCACAGCACCAGCAATAATTTCTGAAGCACTTGCAGAATTACCATTAATCAACACAACTAATGGAATAAGAGGATACTCTCCTCTAGACATATAGGCTGTTGTTTTACCCCGTCTCGTTTGTACCGTCACAATCGGCCCTTTCGGCACTAAATATTGTCCTATACCATGAGCTGTCGTAATTAGGCCACCCGGATTATCACGCAAGTCTAAGACTAACCGTTTCATTCCTTTAGATTGAAGTTCCTCATAGGCTTTCGTAAATTCATCTACTGTTTTTTCAGCAAATTGGGTAACACGAATATAACCAATATCTTCGGTTAGCATTTGCCCTTTTACAGTAGGCATCACAATCGCTTTCCGTTCAATGGAAAACTCTTGTTCTTCCCCATTGCGAAGGATACGAAGCACTACAAAAGTGCCTTCTTCACCTCGAATGCGATTCGCTACATCTTCTTTTTCCATATCAGATACTAGTGTACCATCAATGGCAAGGATTTGATCTCCTTTTTGAAGGCCTGCTGCTTCCGCTGGTTGTCCTTCCATCGTAGCGCCTACTTTCAGAGTTTTTCCATCAGAAAAATCTAGTAATAGTCCAATCCCACTATAGGTAGAGGACGTATGCATTTCCAGCTCTTTCATATCATCCTTGTCCAAATAGACAGTGTGTTTATCATGGGTGCCTTTTACTAAGCCTTTCAACATATTCACAAAGAGTTCTTCTTTGACTGGTGGATCCATCGCCCATTGGGTAGTGATGTAATAGGTATATCCAAATTTGGCAATGCCCAACGGCGACCCTGAAATATACCAAAAGAAAGCGGTTAAGCCTATTAAAAAGGTAAGTATCCAAGTCAATGCAATGAGCAAATAATATTTAATGAGATCTTTAATGCTCTCATGTTCAAGGTCATCTTCTATGCTGATAATATTCCCTGCCTCATCTTTTGTAATGACTTCATATCTTACGCCTAACAGGTAGGTCTTAGCTTTATGCCAAATAGATGTTTTTTTCTTATCTTCCATAGTCTCCTCTATAAGTATCCCATCGGATCTGTTGGTTCACCATTAATACGCACCTCAAAATGAAGGTGTGGACCTGTAGAACCACCGGTATTACCTGAGTAGGAAACTACTTGACCTTTCGATACAGTTTGGCCCGGGCTTACCGCTACATCACTATTATGAGCGTACAAAGTAGACATGCCATTTCCATGGTCAATGATAACAGTATATCCATATCCGCTGACCCAACCAGCTTCTACGACAACCCCACCATCCGCTGCATGCACAGGTGTACCTTCATCCACCCCAAAATCGGTGCCCGCATGTAAACGACGTGTACCATAAATTGGATGAATCCGCCAACCAAAGTCAGATGTGATAGGAGCCACAACTGGTGCTGCCAATTGGCCTGTACCTTGTACCCATGTAGCACCACCACCACCGCCACCGCCTTGGCTAGCAGCTGCTGCAGCTGCCGCACGTTCTGCTGCACGTTGTTGCAACATCGCTGTAATACTTGCGGAGGACGCCATTAACTCATTATAAGCACGCTCTGCTGTATCTCGGTCATTCATAGCCCGTTCTAAGACAGCTTGACGTTCTGCTTTTTTCTGGTTGATTAAGTTCTGCTTTTCTTGCGCTACTTTTTCTAATTCTAATACTTTAGCACGATCTTCCTCTAGCTTAGCTTTTTTGCTAGCAATTTCTTCTCGCTCTGTTTTGATGGTGTTGATTAAATCCATATCGGATTGTAAAATGCGTTTCAACATTTCCATACGATTCGCAAAATCGCTAAAATCTTTAGAGCCCACTACCACATCTAAGTAGCTTAAACGACCGTTGATATAAATATCTCGTACCCGTTTATAGAATACTTTTTCACGAGACTGCAAGCGAGCTTGTGCTGCTTTCAATTCCGCTTCTGTTTTTGTAATATCTTTATCTAATTGAATCCGATCTGCCTGCACTTGTTTTAATTCTGCCGTAGCAGTATCTAATTCAATCTGTATCGCATGTAACTGTTCATATACGGTACCAATCGTTTTTTCTGCTTCCGACTTTTTATTCGCCTCATTTGTCATTTGTTGTTGAATATTTGACAGTTGATTCGTTAAGTCTTCATCTTGTGCCTGATACCAGTACGGTGTAGCCATCATGATAGAACCGCATAGTAAACTAGCTACTAGTGTTACTGTTTTTTTCTTCATCATTCCTACACTTTCATATATTGTTTTAACGAAATGGTACTACCAATAGCACCTACAATGACACCTATCCCAACTAATCCTGCGGATAATTGATAGATAAATGGCATCATTGGCACCAATGGCATGAAAGCAAAGTTTGCAATCACTTCCATCGTGATATAGCGATAAAATTGCCATGTAGCAACACCTGCAATCGCACCACCAATAGCGCCTAAAAACATACCTTCCAATACGAAAGGCCAACGGATAAACCAGTTCGTAGCCCCTACATATTTCATAATTCCAATTTCTTTACGACGGGCAAACACAGTCAACCGAATCGTATTAGAAATGATAAATAAAGTAGCCCCTGCTAGGAACGCGATGAGCACAATACCGCCGATACGGATAATTTTTGTAACTTCAAAAATTTGCTCAATCACATCTTGTCCATAATGGGCACTTTCAACTTCTGGATATTTAGACACCACTTCTGCTGTAGATTTTACTTGGTCTGGTGTATTGAAAGTCAATACATAGGACGTTGGTAATGGGTTATGTCCATCTAGGGAGTCTACTAATTGCTGTTGTTCCCCTAAACGCTCTTTAAAGCGTTTCATAGCTTCATCTTTTGTGACAAATTCAATGTCTTTCAGCTCTGGTAATGCCTTTAATTTTTTGCCTAATTC
This sequence comes from Veillonella sp. VA137, assembly GCF_003992015.1. Lineage (GTDB taxonomy): Bacteria > Bacillota > Negativicutes > Veillonellales > Veillonellaceae > F0422. The sequence continues at coordinate 15,175 of NZ_RQVK01000006.1, read as the reverse complement.
CATTACTTGCGGTGTTGTTAAATTGTCCTTCAAATAGATACTAATTTGCACTTGGCTCTCTAAATGGGATGCCAAATTGTTAAGGTTCACGACACCACAAGCAAACACGCCCAAGATAAACAAAGACAATGTGACTGTGGAAATAGATGCCAAGGACATCAATCCATTGCGACGCATGGATTTAATGGCTTCTTTTATATAATACTTAAACGTTCTAATTTTCATGGAATGCGGCCCCTCTCATTTGATCACTCACAACACGACCGCCTTCTAAGGCAATCACTCGTTTGTTTAGATAGGACACCATATCCATATCATGTGTTACCATCACCACGGTTGTACCGGAGTTATTAATGGCTTTGAAAAGGTCGGAAATATCACGACTTGTCTGAGGGTCCAAGTTACCTGTTGGTTCGTCTGCAATCAACACCAATGGTTTATTTACAATAGCTCTAGCAATAGCAACCCGCTGTTGTTCCCCACCACTTAAGTCTTGTGGCAAATCATTGGCCTTATCGCTTAATCCTACCAATTCCAACACATTGTACACTTTTTCTTGAATTACTTTTGGTTTTTCTTCAATAACTTCCAAAGCGAAAGCAATGTTTTCAAATACTGTTTTTGATGGTAATAATCGGAAATCTTGGAATACAATACCTAACTTTCTACGCAAGTACGGTACTTTACTAGATTTGATACGTGTTACATCAACATCATTCACAATAACCGTTCCAGAATCTGGTGTGACTTCATGTGAAAGTAACTTAATAAATGTTGATTTACCTGCTCCAGAATGCCCACAGACTAATACGAATTCTCCTTTTTCAATATGAATCGATACATCCTCTAAAGCAATAGAACCATTGTCGTATACTTTATGGACATTTCTAAATTCTATCATTCTATCATTCCCTTCCTATTTTCGTGTTATACCTCGTTTAGTAGCTGCTACAATATCAGCTGCTGTTAATCCATATTTTGCCATCAACTCTTTCGGTGTACCAGATTCACCAAAGGTATCTTTCACACCGACAAATTCCATTGGCACTGGGTATTCTTTCACCACAACTTCTGCCACAGCACTACCTAAACCACCAATCACATTATGTTCTTCTGCTGTGATCAATAGGCCTGTCTCTTTCGCTGCCTTTACAATCGCCTCTGCATCAATAGGCTTAATGGATGCCATATTGATAACACGTACAGAAATACCTTCTGCTTCTAACGTAGCCGCTGCTTCTACGGCTGGTCCCACTAAGGCACCGCAAGCAATAATTGTTGCATCTTTGCCATCACGTAATTGTTGAGATTTGCCCGGCACAAATGTGTAACCTTCTGGTGTCACATCTTCTACGCCAGCACGGCCTAAGCGCACATACACTGGACCATGGTACTCCGCTGCCCAAGCAATGACTGCTTCTGTTTCTGCTGCATCTGCTGGTACTACAACAGTCATATTAGGCAATGTACGCATGCAAGAAATATCTTCTAAACTTTGGTGTGTCGCACCGTCTTCACCGACAGTGATACCTGCGTGAGTAGCACATACTTTTACATTTAATTTTGGATAGCACACAGCGTTACGCACTTGTTCAAATGCACGGCCGGTAGCAAACATAGCAAAGGAAGATACAAATGGCACTTTTCCTGCTGCTGCTAAGCCAGCACCTACAGAAATTAAGTTTTGCTCTGCAATCCCTACATTAAAGAATCGTTCAGGATATACTTTTTTAAATTCATCAGTTTTTGTAGATTTTGATAAATCTGCATCTAATACAACAACATCTTTATGAGTAGCACCCACTTTTACTAAAGCTGTACCATATGCTTCACGAGTCGCTTTTCCCATGATTACACCTCCAACAATTCCGCTACAAATTTGTCACATTCTTCTTGTGATGGCGCCTTACCATGCCAGCCGGCTTGGCCTTCCATAGCTTGTACACCTTTCCCTTTGACAGTATTCATAATCACCATAGTCGGTTTATCTGTAGTTGCTTTTGCTTCTATAACTGCTTCGTGTAAAGCATCAATATCATGACCATCCACCACGATCACATGCCAACCGAAAGCTTTGAATTTTTCATCAATTGGCAATGGACTCATAACTTTTGTGATGTCACCGTCGATTTGCAATCCATTATAATCTACAAACGCTGTTAAGTTGGACAATTTATAATGCGCTGCAAACATCGCTGCTTCCCATACTTGCCCTTCTTCTAATTCTCCGTCACCTAGTACAGAGTACACACGGTAAGAGGCTCCATCAATTTTACCTGCCAATGCCATACCACAAGCCGCGGAAATACCTTGTCCTAAGGAACCAGTGGACATATCTACACCTGGAATGTATTTCATATCTGGATGACCTTGTAAGATATGGTCAATTTTGCGCAAGTTTAGTAATTCTTCTGTTGGAAAGAACCCTTTTTCTGCTAATGTAGCATACAGAGCTGGTGCAGCATGTCCTTTAGATAAGACAAAACGATCGCGATTTGGATCTTTCGGCTCATTTGGATTTACATTCATTTCTTGAAAGTACAACAAACTCATTACATCAGCAATGGACAAAGATCCTCCTGGATGACCAGATTTTGCTGCTGTTACAGCTTTCACGATGTTTACACGAATCGCTTTTGCTTTTTCTTGTATCAATTGTTTTTGTTCAAGTGTTAACATACTATACCCTCCCGTGTTATACACAATTCTAAGGTAAATTATTTATCATGCAGCATGCCAATGGCAATGCGGGCATTCTCTAATGCATTTCTTCGTAATTCATGGATATTTTCTAGCACGGTTTCTGTGAAATTGCCTCGTTCCAAAGCCTCTACTGTACGTGCCACTATAGGTTCTACTTCTAATGTATGTAAATCACCTACTGGCACTTCACCAATCATATGAAGAAAGTTTAAAATTTTAGGGTCATAAGAGATTCCTAAACAAGGTGTTTCCATTAACGCACTAAATACTAATGCATGGAGCCGTACACCTATCATGACATCCACAGAGCCGCTGAGCGCCAATAACTCCGTAGTACTATACGCATCCACTAGAACCGTAGACTTTTTTTTCATCAGGTTAGCAATCGTTTCTGCTTCCATCGTATCTTCCCGATGTTGCATAGGTATGAATACGATTTGCGCATCCTTTATGGTCTGGATTTGGTCAAGCGCCTCTGCCAATGTTTCTTGATAGTCTATGCAATCTTTCCATGATCGTACAGATACTCCTACAATCGGTCTATCCGCAGTCACTCCATAGGATTCTAGCATCTTACGCCCCACCGTGGTATCCACTGGATGCATCCCAAGTACTGCATCAGCAGTCACTGTAATCGGTACATCGTGAATACCTAGTGAAAGTAGCTCTTCTTTTGAGGCATGGTCCCGTACGGTAATCTGGGACACTTGATTCAAGACACGTCCCACCGTGGCACGAGCCATAGATTTACGCAAAGGCCCAATCCCTTGGGCATAAATCATCACTCGTTTTCCCAATGTATTCGCTAAAGCAATAATACTCAAGTAGTAATACAAACTGCGAGCACTTGTAACATCTTGCAACAAACTACCGCCACCACTGATGAGCATATCACAGGAATGTATCGCTTGGTATATCTTCCACATATCAAATCGACCAATAGCTTTCACCTTGTGGGTGCTCATAGTTTCTACAGGATTTCCAGAAATCACCGTAATCTCAGCCCGTGGTTCTAGTTCTAGCAACGCTTGCAAAATAGAACTTAATAGCGCTTCATCTCCGGCATTACCAAATCCATAATAACCGGAAATGAGTATCTTACACATGGCTTTCACCTCGTCCTTGGAACCAACGAATGCCATAGCCAATGAATCGCACCGCTATAATCGCTAGTAAACCGATGACGATACCTAATAGCAATCCATCATAACCACGAGCAATAGACATATACACTGGCGTACGCAAATGGCAGAATGTTTCTACCATGGATGCAATGCCAATAACAGCCCCTACGGATAATGCGAAATGCAATACCATTGGAATGCGTCTTCCCACAGCATAGGCAGCTAGCATGAATGCTGGATGACCGATTAAAAATTCTTTTTCACGAGGTCGTGCATACATGGTGTTTTCCAAAAATCTACGTAAAGCGAGTTCCCAAGACGGCACTGGTACACCCGCTGTATGACCACTGCGGCCTACAAACACATAGGCTACCACCGCTAAGGCTCCCGCGATTAATAAACTATAAACTTTGATATCAATTTGCACAAATTCTGTAATGAAAGATTTGATATCCATCACCGAAGAAATAATTCTTCCTTTCCAAATTGGAAACCGTTGTAAATAGGCAATAGCAGTCAATACTACTGGCGCCACAAAGGTTAATTTTACACCATGGAATAAAGTAAATTCCATAAAGAACTGTGTGCTCCCTAACATAGCCGCAATGCTAATGCCACCAATAGCTGCAATCAAGGCTGCCACAATCAGATATACCACAGATTCTATGGTACTTCTCCACGGAGACAAGCCTGTATGATTACGTTTCGACCAACAATCAAAGATCATCATCATGGCCAAAACTGGAGCAGATATAGCTGCTACCAATGCCCATGCCGACATAATTTTTGTGCCTGTAGTTATCAAGTAAATTCCCACAGAAAGGATACTTCCTACTACAAATAGACCGAGTAAGTACGGCTTACGTAGACGTATAAATTGTCCCAACGTTAACGTAGCCAAGCTTATGACCCCTGTCATCGTTAACAATCGCAACAAGGTGTTCGGCGTATACACAGGATAGATAGAGGCTTCCCCTATAGTAAAGCCACGAGCTTGTAATTTATCTGTCACTTGTTTCGCTACAAATAATGTTGTTTCTAACGCTGTTCTGTTATCTACGCCTTGTTCATATAATGGGAACAAGTTGTAACGAATATTTCGTTCAATATCACTGATGTAGAACCATTGCACTAGTTCACCTGGTGTCAGCTTACGTACTTCTTCTTTCGATACAGTGTACAATCTACCTACTTTATAGTGATTCGCATTAGCCATTTCTAAGAACCCAGCTTGTGGGAAGTATTGCAATTGATTAACTGCTTCGATCCCCACTACAGGAATATGGCGCGCTTCTAATTGTTCTAACGTACGATCTACATGCAGTGGATACCCTAAGGCTTCTTTACCTACAAAGACCATTCCCGTTATATTAGAAACTCCATCAAGACGTTGGAACACATGGTCCACATCTTCTACAGTCACTCCTTTATAGTTCGTTGGACGTACAATGACATGGAATCCTAGATTCGCCACTTCTTGAGCTTGCAATTTAGAAATACCTAAATTCATATCTTTTAAAGAATCACTTGGCAACGCTAATCCTAACATAGGGCCTAATGATGTTTGGAATACCGTGACTTTATCTTTGCCTAAGCGGCGTACTAAATCTTCCTGTACCTCTTGAAAGTAAGCTTCCTTACCAGGAATGACACCCATATAGGTCATACCTGGCTGTGTACCTTCTACTTGTAACTGCTGCAAATCATTAGAACTATACATGTGAATATGACCTGCATCTTTTTCTTTTTGCAGAGTTCTATCATAAATCGCTAAGGCAGTAATACCGGACTCTTTAGCCGCTGCCACAGCCTCCGGCAAGGAACGTTTCTCATAGGCATTGGCACGAAGTAATCCATCATAGTCGATGATGTTTTCAATCTGCTCCTGCTGTGCCTCGATATGATGCCGTTCTTTCACCAATACAAGACCACTCACAATGCCCACACCTAGAAAGGCCAATAAAATCCATGTGTAAATAGATATTGTCTTTAATTTCATAAGCCCTCCTATTGTGCAACAGGATGCACGAATACATGAATTTCTTCACGCCCTGTTTCTACACGATCCAATTGAACAGGAATTGGGAACTTTCCAAAATCATAGAGAGGGATCGATTTCACCACACCGCTAGATAAGCGGTTCAAGCTAGCTCCACCAATGGACAACTTTTCTGTGGCAAACTGCAACGTGTTGCCTTCAATTTCCAATCGACCTTGGATAGTTACCTTACCAGAAAGGAATCCACCTACATCGATACGCCCCACCATTACAACGCCACGACCAGAAATCTCTACAGTTTCAATCGTTAACCCTTTGGCACTGGAGCTAGATAAGTGTTGTTCAATGTATCGTTTTAAATCATCTTGATGGATAATCCCTTCAATATGACCTTGTCCAAAGCTAGTAAAGCGCAATTGTTGGTCGAAAAATAATTCTTTAGGCTCAATCTGAATTTGACGTAGGTCAAATGCTAAGCGCTGCACTTTCAGTTTACCTAAGGTAACACCATCTAAGGAACCTCGAAATGAATCAATCTCTCCCAATGCTAACTTGAATCCTGGAGAAGATTCAACGCGCATGGACTGTGTTTCTGGATGCAAAGCACTTTCTAATCTTGATTCTACTTCATGACTCACAAGAGTAGGTAACAAAAAGGATGAGCCTCCGATGACGATACCCCCTAGTATCAAGACAAATAGTATTGTTTTAAAAAAGAAATTTCTCACGGTCACTCCATTATATTGTTAAATTCGCTTCTTTCTTCAAGAATCCTTCCATAAATTGATCTAAGTTGCCGTCCATGACAGCTTGCACATTACCTGTTTCCACGCTAGTACGATGATCTTTTACCATATTGTACGGATGGAATACATAGGAACGAATTTGGCTACCCCATTCAATGGCTTGATAGGTACCACCTAATTGTTCCTTCAGTTCAGCTTGCTTTTCTAATTCTAGTTCAAATAGTTTAGCACGCAATAATTTTAAACATTGCTCTCTATTTTGAATTTGTGAACGTTCACTTTGACACTGTACAACAATCCCTGTTGGGGTATGTGTCATACGCACAGCAGAGTCCGTTTTGTTGATGTGCTGTCCGCCCGCACCGCTGGCACGATACGTATCCACTTGTACATCTTTCATATCTAGATTGATTTCTACGGTCTCATCAATTTCCGGCATCACATCGACGGCACAGAATGATGTATGACGACGTGCGGCAGAATCAAAAGGAGAAATACGAACTAAACGATGGACGCCTTTTTCAGATTTCATATACCCAAAAGCATTTTCCCCTTTGATGAGGAAGGTCGCACTTTTAATGCCCGCTTCATCGCCTACTTGTTCATCCATGAGAGAAATGCTGTATCCTTGTTTTTCCGCCCAACGCAAGTACATCCGAATTAGCATAGAACACCAATCTTGTGCCTCTGTACCACCGGCACCAGCATGAAACGTAAGGATGGCATTGTTCTTATCATATTCACCACTTAATAAAAGCAATACTTCTCGGTGCTCTACTTCATGGGTCAACTGCTCTACCATAGCAGTCAGTTCCCCTTCCATAGATATATCTTCTTCATCGATGGCCATCTCTAACATGAGTTTTGCTTCTTCCACATCTGTAACAAGCTTTTTATATCCTTCTACAGCATCTTTTAATTGTGTAGCCTCTTGGGAAATATCACGTGCTGCATCTGGGTCATTCCAAAAATCAGGGTCACTCATTTTTATATCTAATGTCAATATGCGTTCTTCTTTTTGAGCGATGTTAAAGTGAATCCCTCATTCCAAAAATACGCTCCTCTAAATTGTCGATAGGACCTTTTAAGTCTTCTAACAATTTATTCACCTCTTTCTTTCATTCTATACAACAAATGGCCGCACAGGAGATGTATCACCTCGCTGCGTGGCCATGAAAGTCTAGTCTACGTTTTGTGGTTCCAACACGTCTTCATGGTGGGTCTTAGCATCAGCTAGATGATCAACCGGTTCTTCTTCTGCTATTGTTTCCACATTAATTTGGATACGGTATAAATACATAATTGTTTCATCCGTAATAGCTTCTTTCATACTTTCGAACATGTCATAGGCCTCAAATTTGTATTCTACTAATGGATTTTTTTGTCCATATGCACGTAGGCCAATCCCTTCTTTTAACATATCCATGGCATCCAAATGTTCCATCCATTTGCTGTCTACCACTTTAAGCATGATGGCTTTTTCAAGCTCACGCATATTGGCTTCCCCAAATAAGGATTCACGTTTTTCATACTCTTTATGAGCAATGTCGATTAAATGCTCTTGCAGTTCTGCACGACCATATTCTTCCATTTGCTCCACTGTTAACATACCTGGTTCTAAGAAGTAAAGTTCTAAGTGTTTTAATAAGCCTTCATAGTTCCATTCTTCTGGATATAGTTTTTCATCTGCATATTGATTCATAGAATTGATAATTAAGTTATCAACCATATGCAAGATCGTTTCACGTAAAGATTGGTTATTCAAGATCAAACGACGTTGTCCGTATAAAACTTCCCGTTGTTGATTCATAACATCATCATATTCCAAGATATACTTACGAATATTAAAGTTATGATTTTCTACTTTTTTCTGTGCTCGTTCGATGGATTTAGTAATCAAAGAATGCTCGATTGGCTCGTCTTCTTCCATACCTAATTTATCCATCATGCCAGCAATATTATCTGCGCCGAAAATACGCATCAAATCATCTTCCAAAGATAAGAAGAATTGAGAGGAACCATTGTCCCCTTGACGACCAGAACGACCGCGCAACTGATTGTCGATACGACGACTTTCATGTCGCTCAGTACCTAAAATGTGCAAACCGCCTAATTCAGCTACACCTTCCCCTAAGGAAATATCGGTACCACGGCCCGCCATATTCGTGGCAATTGTTACCATGCCATACTGACCTGCATTCGCAACAATTTCTGCTTCTTTTTCATGATGTTTCGCATTCAATACATTATGAGGTACACCTGCTTTTGTCAACATATCACTAAGCATTTCAGATTGCGTAATGGATGTAGTGCCCACCAAGATTGGTTGCCCTGTTTTATGACGTTCCACTACATCTCGTACAACAGCACGGTATTTAGCATCTTTTGTTTTAAAGATTAAATCTGGCATATCCACACGTGCCAATACTTTATTTGGCGGAATTTCGTATACTTCCAAACCGTAAATATTGTTAAATTCTTGTTCTTCTGTTTTCGCTGTACCCGTCATGCCAGACAATTTCTCATACATACGGAAATAGTTTTGGAATGTGATGGATGCTAAGGTTTGGCTTTCACGTTCTACACGTAAACCTTCTTTTGCCTCAATGGCTTGGTGCAAACCATCGGAATAACGACGACCAAACATCAAACGACCAGTAAATTCGTCAACGATAACCACTTCGCCATCTTTCACGACGTAATCTTTGTCACGTTCCATCATAGCGTACGCACGAAGAGAAGCACTTAACAAGTGATTCAATTCTAAGTTAGAGGAATCATACAAGTTTTCGATGTGTAACATTTTTTCAACTTTTGCAATCCCTTCTTCTGTAGGAGCTATGGTTTTTTGTTTTTCATCGATTGTGTAATCTTCGTCTTTCACTAAGTGAGGCACTACTTTTGCTAATTCATAATAGCGTTCTGTAGATCGTTCCCCTGGACCAGAAATAATGAGTGGTGTACGTGCTTCGTCAATTAAAATGGAGTCCACTTCATCGACGATGGCATAGTTCAACGGACGTTGTACCATTTGATCCGCATGAACAACCATGTTATCACGCAAATAATCAAAGCCGAACTCATTATTTGTACCATAGGTAATATCTGCCCCATAGGATTGTTTCCGTTGGTCATAATCTAAACCAGCTACGATTAAGCCAGTAGATAACCCTAGGAAATTATATAAACGTCCCATCCATTCGCTGTCACGTTTCGCCAAGTAATCGTTGACTGTTACCACGTGCACACCTTTACCAGATAGGGCATTCAAATAGACTGGCAACGTAGCCACTAATGTTTTACCTTCACCAGTACGCATTTCTGCAATATTGCCACGATGTAACACAATACCACCAATCATTTGCACGTCGAAGTGACGCATACCCAATACACGTTTGGATGCCTCACGAACTACAGCAAATGCTTCTGGTAAAATATCATCTAATGTTTCACCATTTGCCAATCTTGCTTTGAACTCTTCTGTCTTTGCGCGTAAAGAAGTATCACTTAACGATAACAATTCTGGTTCCAATCCATTAATCTCTTCAACAATGGATCGAATCCGTTTAATTTCTTTTGCATTTTTATTGCCTAATAGTTTTTGTATAAAACCTAACAACTATCTCAACTCCTTATATGTGGAAAGTTTCAATTAAAGACTATGTATCTAGATTATTATAGCCTACTAGCAAGTAATAGTCAAAAAGAAGTGATAAAAAGGCGGTAGCAAGTTTATGATTCTATACTATATAAAAAAGATTAGACCAATCTAGCCAGTCTAATCTCTCCACTCCCTTATTCAATTCCAAAAAACTGTTTAATATACGTCAATGACACAGGAAAGTAATAGTTCGCATCAACGCCCACGTCATATCGTCGAATGCCATTGGCTCGATTCTCTGCATTATACTCCGGTGTGTTATGCATATGTCCATGCAACATGAGACCACCTTTATTACGACCACCTTGCCAGTCCAAAATAGGATAATGCATGAGTGCCAAGCTCACACCCTCTGTACGAAGGTATGTATAATGCGTAATCTCCTCAAACAATGATTGATCATACTCCTCATAGCGATCATGATTTCCTATGATTAAAATCTTTCGTCCATTTAGCTGTTGAAAGTATGCATTCGCTTGATCCGCTCCAATTTTATAAGCTAGATCGCCCAATAAATACACTGTATCATCAGGCCTTACAATACTATTGTAGTTCGTAATCAGAACCCTTGACATCTCCCTTTCATCTCTGAAAGGACGATTATTAAAGCGAATCACATTTTCATGACCGAAATGCAAATCGCTGGTAAAGTAAATCATTTTATTTTTTCCTCAATTCTCGCATCCAAGCTTTATAATGTAAAGCTTTTGCTTTAAATAGATTTCTATAGCGCCGTTTTGGCGTAAACAAATGAAACATTCTACCATAGGTAACAAACATGGTATCCATTGCAAGATCATACTCACACCAATCCAATGAGTCTAAAAAGGTAATCAGTTCCTGAACACCATGTTTTTCAGCTAAAGTCTCGACAAATCGGTATACACCCACAGTATCTTCATCCATAAAGTCCCAGTTACCAATGCGATAGTCATCATCGAAATCATAATGTTCACGCACCAATTCCTGCAAGTCTTGTAAAAATTCTTTACTTAAACAAGCATCAAAACATTCTTTTTTCTTTTCTAGGTATTCATCAGTACACCATTCGTATTTAGCCATGGAGGGCCTCCTTCGTTTAAATGATAAAATTATAAAACAATTAAGTTCAAATATCTTAATATACTTGGTAATTATCTCATATGAGATATATTTAGAATCATACTACTTTCAAACCCAAAGTGTTCGGATCCACTGCATTATGTTGTTTGAGTCATTCACAGAGTCACACTACTCTCAAACATTACCTAAAAAATAGCGAATTTTGACCTGTTTGAGCCATTTACAGAATCACACTACTCTCAAACGATAATTAACCCCCCAAAAGCCTCTCCGAAGTTTAAGTCATTTACAGAATCACACTACTCTCAAACCAACGTACCGTAGGGCGGATGGATCAGTATATTTGAATCATATACAGAATCACACTACTCTCAAACCTGTCACGCAGATTGGGTGATAGTGGCAGAGTTTGAGTCATTTATAGAATCACACTACTCTCAAACTCAAAGGAGCTATAGTAGTATTCATGACGTGTTTGAGTCATTTACAGAATCACACTACTCTCAAACTACATGCTGTAGCCTAGCATACTGGCGACTGTTTGAGTCATTTACGGAATCACACTACTCTCAAACCATCATTAGGGGTATGTAAAACTACCTTCTGTTTGAGTCATTTACTGAATCACACTACTCTCAAACTTTCCATAACAAGTGTATGCACAATCATATGTTTGAGTCATTTACGGAATCACACTACTCTCAAACAATCGTCTACGTTGCCTTCACTATCCTTTAGTTTGAGTCATTTACGGAATCACACTACTCTCAAACAAAAAAGCGTCGCAGACCGCAATTTATTTCGTTTGAGTCATTTACGGAATCACACTACTCTCAAACCATTATTTCTTTTTTAAATATTATGCTTGTGTTTGAGTCATTTACGGAATCACACTACTCTCAAACTTTATTTTAGGTATATTTAAGTATGCTTTAGTTTGAGTCATTTACGGAATCACACTACTCTCAAACATGTAGGAGCAGATGTTAAACTTTCATAAGGTTTGAGTCATTTACGGAATCACACTACTCTCAAACGACCCATTACAAGTATATACATTAACTGTCGTTTGAGTCATTTACGGAATCACACTACTCTCAAACTTAATGACTTCTAATTTATGTTGCCATTCGGTTTGAGTCATTTACGGAATCACACTACTCTCAAACAATGCTTTAAAAATCTAATCTTTGTATTTTGTTTGAGTCATTTACGGAATCACACTACTCTCAAACTAGTGGCAGCACTGTATATATGTGGACTTGGTTTGAGTCATTTACGGAATCACACTACTCTCAAACGGTTATAAAAATATCCATGAGTAAAAGCTGGTTTGAGTCATTTACGGAATCACACTACTCTCAAACGGTGGAGTTGATATCTTTGATGAGTATGAAGTTTGAGTCATTTACGGAATCACACTACTCTCAAACATTTCTTGTAGAATTTACACTTTGTAAATTGTTTGAGTCATTTACGGAATCACACTACTCTCAAACGGGGAGTAAGCGATTTATTTAAATCCTGAAGTTTGAGTCATTTACGGAATCACACTACTCTCAAACAACGTAACAGGATTGTCTACCTCTTAGCGAGTTTGAGTCATTTACGGAATCACACTACTCTCAAACCACCAAGTGTGATTCTGTAAACGCTGTTATATCAAACAAAAGTCGCTATCTAAAGTATACCCATTAATAAAAGATTTATCAATATCATCTAGTCCATGTACCCCAGAAGATATACATAAAACGCATAGCTGTTTCGCTAACATAGTCGTAAAAAATGCATGTAATTCTTCCACGTCTAAATACATCTCTATATTTGCAATCACAAATAGATCTGGATTTAATAGTTCATGAACTATATTGATATAGTCTACTAAACGGTCCACTGGATCCGCATCATTTTCAGGTATTTTAAAAGCTCCTAACTTGATGATATCCGCAGCAACGATTTCTTCCTTATGCTCGATATCAATCGATGATCCAAATTCCAGTTGATAGTAAAATTGATGTAATCTAGACACCGTTTCATGTAACTCTTCCATCATTAAATTACTTTCTTTCACCAAATTGGCCGTTAACTTTGTTAGTATTGTTTTACTATTCACATCTACCTGGATGGGGTTCATGATGACATGAAGTGACTTATCAATGGCTACTCCTTTGGCATTCACATTATAAATCCAAGGCCCTTCACCACCACTATATTGTTCATACAATTCTAAAATCATATGGCGAAATACACTATGTTTTTCTATACACAGGCAATTAATTTTAGTAGTATCCAAGTTAATCTCTATCGTTGAGTCTTGATAAAAAAGTTTCACAGTACAATCACTCTCTCTGTTGTATCTAGGACTTCCGACTGCACCTCTCCCGTCAATATTTCCATTTTTGAATATTGCTTTTCAGTCACAGTTAATAAGCAAATATTTCCATCCGCCGGTTTATGTTCTCGCAGTTGCTTTTCCAACAATCTAACACTGGTTCCATTTAATACCAACTTTACATACACCGATTCTTGTAACATAATAAACCCATTAACTAACAAAAATTTTCTAAAATCACGATAGGCCTTTCTGTGAACCGATGTATCTGTTGGTAAATCAAACATTACGAATACTCTCATAAATCTATAACTCATATTCTATAAACCTAACTAACCCAGGATCTTGGTACGTCAATGCATCTAATACGCTTTTACAATAAATGCCGATGGCATCCTTTAATAAAAATCGGTATCCATCTATATCTACATCTAATGATAGGAGCTGGACTAAGCTGATTTTTTCATCTTTCCCAAACTCCTGTACCTCAAGACTAATCACCTTATGATCTACAAACACACGCAACGCCTCCACCAGGTCTGATCCTAGATTGTATAGATTAAATTGATTTCGATGATTGATACCTAATTGCGTGATAAATCCATTCTTAACAATTTCACGATTCACCGCAGAAAGAAGTATACTATACCCGTAATCTAACCCCGCATTAATTGGATTTTCTTGCTCCCTTGTGAAAGTATTTCCAAACAAGCTATTAAAGTATACTTTAGCTGCATGGCCTTCCCGTTGTGTCATATCATTAATTCGTACTTCATCTCGATAGGATTGCAACAACTCACTTTCTTCTTGATGTCCATATTTTTCAAGTATCCGTGCTTGATTGTTAATCTTGTCAGCAATAATTTTACTCCAAACCAGCCCTTTGATTTCACTGTCCCAACTCACCTGTAACCGGCACTTTTTACTCGCATTATGAGAACCATACAAAGGCATCACTTCACTACTAGGGTTTTTCTTTTCATCACAAAATACAATTTTTACTTTTGCTTTAACTAAAGCATTCAGCAAAACGGCAGTCAAACTAACTGCTGTAGATTCAATGATAAGCATATAAATTTCATCAATAAAAACTTTCTTCACATCGAATCCCTGCCGAACAATCATATAATTCATTTTAAAATCAAGTTTAGATTGCTTAGTTATAACTACCGTTCGCCAACTCATAATATCTCCTATTCTATTTTATTTTAATTTCATTTTCATATAAACCCGTAATAGATGTTGTGATGACACTGAAACTGCTTTTATTAGTTAAATTTACACCTATTGTACCTCTAGATATATTTATATTAAGTCCATCTATATTTCGATTATCAGTGAAGTTAGTAATTAAATTGAGTATTTTCATTAATGTAAATACCTGATCTTCTAGAGATAAGTTTTTAAATTCTTCATATCCAGTTGTCTTTAAAAGTTTCAACTTATCTTTAGGAATCTTCCTAAATAATGAACCAGACAATTTTTCCATAAACTTTTTATAGAGAGCCAAATTCTTATCTAAAGTAACACTAACAGACTCATCTAGAT
>NZ_RQVK01000005.1 GCF_003992015.1 Veillonella sp. VA137 | reverse complement strand
GTCAGCTTGACCTTTTTCAGCAAGAACTTTAGTGATTGCTGCTGTTAAAGTAGTTTTACCATGGTCAACGTGACCAATAGTACCAATGTTAACGTGTGGCTTATTACGTTCAAATTTTGCTTTTGCCATTTTGAATTGTCCTCCCGGATAATTAAAACTTTATATATAGTAATCCTATGGGGCTAAAAGCCCCATTGGATACACTTTTGATTAGCCATTTTTCTTAGCTTGAATTTCTTCAGCAATTTTCTTAGGCACTTCTTCATAATGATCGAATGTCATGGAGTAGTTACCGCGACCTTGTGTTTTGGAACGAAGGTCAGTAGCATATCCGAACATTTCGCTCAATGGAACATATGCTTTGATATGTTGGGAACCGTTGCGAGCTTCCATACCATCCATACGGCCACGACGGGAGTTCAAATCACCGATTACGTCGCCCATGTATTCTTCAGGAACTTCTACTTCAACAGCCATGTATGGTTCAAGTAATGCTGGGTCAGCTTTACGAGCACCCTCTTTGAAGCCCATGGAACCTGCAATTTTGAAGGCCATTTCAGAGGAGTCAACATCATGGTAGGAACCGTCAAATACGATAACTTTGATGTCAACCATTGGATAACCAGCGATAACACCGGATTCCATAGCCTCTTTAACACCGTTCTCAACTGGTCCAATGTATTCACGAGGAATAGAACCACCAACAACTTTATTTTCAAATTCGAAACCAGCACCTGGTTCTTGAGGAATGATTTCCAACCAGCAATGGCCGTATTGACCTTTACCACCAGATTGGCGAACGAATTTACCTTCAGATTTAACTGCTTTACGAATTGTTTCGCGGTACGCTACTTGAGGTTTACCTACATTACATTCAACCTTGAACTCACGGTTCATACGGTCAACGATGATGTCAAGGTGAAGCTCACCCATACCGGAAATGATTGTTTGTCCAGTTTCTTCGTCAGTACGAACTTTGAAAGTTGGATCTTCTTCAGCCAAACGAGCTAACGCCATACCCATTTTTTCTTGGTCCGCTTTAGTTTTTGGTTCAACCGCAACAGAGATAACTGGTTCTGGGAATTCCATGGATTCAAGAATAACTTGCGCTTTGTCATCACAAAGTGTATCACCAGTAGTAGTATCTTTAAGACCTACTGCAGCAGCGATGTCACCAGCGTACACGCGTTCAATTTCTTGACGGCTGTTAGCATGCATTTGCAAGATACGGCCAATACGTTCTTTTTTACCTTTAGTAGAGTTGAATACATAAGAACCAGACTCTAATGTACCGGAGTACACACGGAAGAACGCTAATTTACCAACATAAGGGTCAGCCATGATTTTGAAGGCTAACGCAGCGAAAGGACCGTCATCAGTGGAGGGACGAGTTGTCTCTTCACCAGTGTTAGGATCGATACCTTTGATTGCTGGTACATCTGTTGGAGCTGGCATGTAGTCAACTACAGCATCTAGCAACATTTGTACACCTTTGTTTTTGTAGGAAGAACCGCAAAGAACTGGGAACAATGTGTTTTCACACACAGCTTTACGAAGAGCTGCTTTGATTTGTTCTTCAGAAATTTCTTCGCCTTCCAAATATTTTTCCATCAATTCGTCATCAGTTTCAGCCACAGCGTCAACTAACATTTCGCGACGCTCTGCTGCCACATCAGCGTATTCTTCAGGAATTTCAGTGATTTCGTATTCTTTTCCGTCATCACTGATGTAGATTTCAGCTTTCATAGTTACCAAATCAATGATACCTTTGAAAGTGTCTTCTGCACCGATAGGCACTTGAATAGCTACGCTATTAGCACCTAAACGAGTTTTCATCATATCAACTACGCGGAAGAAGTCAGCACCTACTGTATCCATTTTATTTACATAAGCAATACGAGGTACGCCGTATTTATCCGCTTGACGCCATACTGTTTCAGATTGAGGCTCTACGCCACCTTTCGCACTGAATACAGCTACGGAACCGTCTAATACACGAAGGGAACGTTCTACTTCTACTGTAAAGTCTACGTGACCAGGAGTATCGATAATGTTGATGCGATGACCTTTCCATTGAGTAGTAGTCGCAGCGGACGTGATAGTGATACCACGTTCTTGCTCCTGCTCCATCCAGTCCATCGTAGCAGCACCTTCATGTACTTCACCGATTTTGTGAACTCGACCAGTATAGTAAAGGATACGTTCCGTTGTGGTTGTTTTACCAGCATCGATGTGAGCCATGATACCGATATTACGAGTTTTCTCTAAAGAAACTTCTCTTGCCACTTGTATATCTCCTTAACTAATTACCATTTGTAATGAGCAAATGCTTTGTTAGCCTCTGCCATTTTATGAGTATCTTCTTTTTTCTTAATAGCTGCGCCAGTATTATTGAACGCGTCCATTAATTCGCCTGCTAAACGTTCTTTCATAGTGCGTTCACCACGAAGACGAGCATAGTTTACCATCCAGCGAATACCTAGAGATAAACGGCGATCAGCACGAACTTCAACCGGTACTTGGTAGTTAGCACCACCGATACGGCGAGCACGCACTTCTAATACAGGCATTACATTTTTTAAAGCCTGATCAAAAACTTCCATAGGGTCTTGACCCATTTTGGAACGAATAATTTCAAATGCATCATATACGATGGATTCAGCAATGCCTTTTTTGCCATCGTACATTACTTTGTTAATGAAACGTGTTACTAATTTGCTATTGTACACCGGATCTGGTAGTACATCGCGTTTCACAACAGGGCCTTTTCTTGGCATGTCAATTCCTCCTTTAACGATGTGTGTTCTCTAATCTTATGCTAAATTATTTTTTAGCACGTTTCGCGCCATATTTGGAGCGGCTTTGCATACGATTTTGTACGCCAGCTGTATCCAATGCACCACGAACGATGTGATAACGCACACCAGGAAGGTCCTTAACACGACCGCCTCTGATAAGTACAACGCTGTGTTCTTGTAAATTGTGACCAATGCCTGGGATGTATGCAGTTACTTCAATACCGTTTGTCAAACGAACACGGGCAACTTTGCGAAGCGCGGAGTTCGGTTTTTTAGGCGTAGCAGTGTATACACGAGTACAAACACCACGTTTTTGTGGACACTCTTTCAAAGCTGGAGAGTCAGATTTACGCACTAAAGATTTACGGCCTTTACGTACTAACTGGTTAATAGTTGGCATGTGGGCACCTCCTTTCCAAACAATTAGATTTATAATTGATCCGTTCGATAATATGTCGTTCGGATATTACCAAAACTAGCGAAGCACGCCGATTGCGGCAGCTCCTACTTTAATGTGAGCAGCATGCCCAAGCTCTTCCATCGTGTGATTTCGATCTACAGGCACATTGTGCTCTAAACAAATTTCCAGAATCGGCAAGATAAGTCGGTCATCGCTATCAAGACCTACAAATACACACTCTACTTCATCACGAGCCACAGCTTTGCGCGTTTGCTTCGCTCCAATTGTGAGATTTGCATTTGAAAGCATATCGATTGTCATATGCGTCTCCTTCTTATTCGTTACTTACTTTAGGGCGCACTACCCCTTAAGCACTTTACTAGTTTACCATTCTTTATATGCCATGTCAAACGATTTTATCCCTTATAAATCGCCACAACAAGGCATTTTATATGTACATGCATCCGTGCGGTTCAAAAAAAGTTTTTTCTGTATATTTTACGTTAGTTTTATACAGATTTTATATTTTATTTGTATTTATATGCACTATATTTTTCTTCCAGTATTTTATCTATGCAAAATTGATATAGCATTTTTCTATATTCCCTTATAAAAATAACGGATAACCCCCTTATAGGTTGTTATCCGTTATTCCTTTAGACAATGTTAACTTGCTATCTAGGCTCGTCTTACTGTCTTATATTATTCTGCTGTTTCTACATCTGTAGTTTCATTGACTACATCTGCATTGACAACTTCTGTATCTACTACTAGATCTTCTAATTCAGGTGTATGTTTCACTACTTTAATCTTACGATAACGGCTCATACCTGTACCAGCTGGTATCAATTTACCAATGATAACATTTTCTTTTAAGCCAAGTAATGGATCAATTTTACCTTTGATCGCTGCTTCTGTAAGAACACGAGTTGTTTCTTGGAAGGAAGCTGCTGACAAGAAGCTGTCTGTTGCCAAGGCTGCTTTGGTAATACCCAATAGTGTACGAACACCAGTGGCTTCTTTTTTACCATTTAAGCGTAAACGACGGTTTTCATCTTCAAATGTATTTACATCGATAGAATCTCCTGGTAATACATCTGCATCGCCAGCCTCTTCAATTTTCACTTTATGTAACATTTGACGAACGATAACCTCGATGTGTTTATCGTTAATTTCTACGCCTTGAGATTTGTATACTTTTTGCACTTCATATACTAGGTAACGTTGCGTTGCTTCTGTACCCATTACACGCATAATGTCATGAGGGTTAATGGAACCTTCTGTTAAACGTGCACCTAAAGATACTACGTCACCATCTTTCACAATGATGCGAGATCCATAAGGGATTAAGTAATCAAACTCTTCACCCTCAGCTGTAGTAATAAAGATAGTATTGGTACCTTTTTTATTATCGTTAGGAACGACACGTACAGTACCTTCTACTTCTGCAATGATAGCATTACGTTTCGGACGACGTGCTTCAAACAATTCTTCGACACGAGGCAAACCTTGTGTGATATCGTCACCGGCAACACCGCCTGTATGGAATGTACGCATTGTTAACTGTGTACCTGGCTCACCGATGGATTGTGCCGCAATAATACCTACTGCTTCACCAACTTGTACTTGTCCACCAGTACCTAAGTCACGACCATAACATTTCATACATACGCCATATGGAGAACGACAAGTCAATACAGAACGGATTTTCACTGTGTCGTAATGTTTTACTACTTCATCAGCTAATTCATCAGTGATTTCACCATTCAATGGAACGATAACTTCACCAGTTTCTTTATTGATTAACTCTTCTGCTGCTGTACGGCCCACGATACGATCTTTCAATGGTTCGATAACGCCAGTACCTTCCACGATAGCTTCTACTTCAATGCCATGAATTTCATTATTGCGAACTTGAACTTCTTTTACATCAGAGTTCAAGATAGCTTCGATGCCTTCTTCTGTCAATGCTGTATGCGCAGGGAAAATTTCTACACCTTCACTATCGATAACAGGATACACAGTATCTTTACCCAACATATTTTCAACCATTGTGTTGCGTAATGTCGTACGAATGGTGTCATCCACTTCACCTAATGCAATGGTTTGAACGATGTTAGTATGGTTGATATCACTGTCGCTACCCAATTGTGCACCACGTAATGCGATAGATTTTACTTGAGATTCTGCTAATGCTTCGATAGTTGCTTCTGTTACGATGCTTTCAGCATCAGCAATCACTTCACCAGTCATAGGGTCCACTACATCGCGATCCAATACACGACCGATTAAATCATCTTTCAAGTATGTCAACGCATCTTTTGTATTGCGCGCTAAGCGAGCTCTTTCACGAGCTAAGTCGATACCTACTACGTCACAATCTTCTTCACGAACGATTACGTCTTGAGATACGTCAACAAGACGGCGTGTTAAGTACCCGGAGTCAGCTGTACGAAGGGCTGTATCGGCCAAACCTTTACGAGCACCATGAGAGGACGTAAAGTAATCCAATACGGTCAAACCTTCTTTAAAGTTCGCTTTGATTGGCAAGTCGATGATACGACCAGATGGGTCAGCCATCAAACCACGCATACCCGCCAACTGACGGATCTGTTGTTTGTTACCACGGGCACCGGAAATCGCCATCATATATACTGGGTTGAAACCGTCTTGGTCAGCCGCCATATTATCCATCATGGCTTCTGTAACATTGTCGATCGCTTCATTCCAAAGATCGATCGTTTTACGATAACGTTCTTCCTCTGTAATTAAACCACGACGATATAGACGGGATACTTTGTTAACTTCTGTATCTGCCTCTTCTACGATACCAGCTTTTACTTCTGGTACTTTGATATCCGCAATAGCAATTGTCATACCAGCACGACGAGCGAAGGAGTAACCCAAGGATTTAATACGGTCCAATAATTCTGCAGTTTTTTCATTACCGAAAGCTTGGAAACATTGGTCGACTAATTTACCAACCATTTTCTTGTCCATGACTTTACCCAAGGACCATGTGCCGTCTTCTTCTTTCACAAATTGACGGATTTCTGGATATAAAGCTTCATTGAAAATCAAACGACCTGCTGTTGTTTTAACTAGACCATATCCTTCGATACGAATGTAGATAACGTCTTGTAAGCCGATTACACCAGAATCGTATGCCAACATCACTTCGTCATAATTAGCGAAGCGTTTCGCTTTATCTTCTGTACCTTTACGAACTACCGTTAAGTAGTATGTACCCAAGATCATATCCTGAGATGGAACCGCTACTGGTTTACCATCTTTTGTAGATAAGATGTTATGGGATGAAAGCATCAAGGTGCGTGCTTCCGATTGTGCTTCTACGGACAATGGTAAGTGACACGCCATTTGGTCACCGTCAAAGTCGGCGTTGAAAGCTGTACATACTAATGGATGCAATTTGATAGCACGGCCTTCCCAAAGGATTGGTTCGAAGGCTTGGATACCTAATCTATGCAACGTAGGGGCACGGTTTAGCAATACTGGATGTTCTTTGATAACTTCTTCCAAAGCTTCCCAAACACCAGCACCGATACGTTCTACTTGACGTTTTGCTGCTTTAATATTACTAGCCTGTCCACGTTCTACCAAGCGTTTCATAACGAATGGTTTGAACAATTCCAATGCCATCTCTTTTGGAAGACCACATTGATGCATTTTCAATTCTGGACCAACTACGATAACGGAACGGCCGGAATAGTCAACACGTTTACCTAACAAGTTTTGACGGAAACGACCTTGTTTACCTTTTAACATGTCAGACAAGGATTTCAATGGACGGTTACCAGGACCTGTCACAGGACGGCCACGACGACCATTGTCGATTAACGCGTCTACAGCTTCTTGTAACATACGTTTTTCGTTGCGCACGATAATATCAGGAGCGCCTAAATCCAATAAACGTTTCAAACGGTTATTACGATTGATAACACGACGGTATAAGTCATTCAAGTCGGACGTAGCGAATCGGCCACCATCTAATTGCACCATTGGACGCAATTCAGGTGGGATGACTGGTACAACATCCATAATCATCCATTCTGGGCGATTACCAGATTGACGGAATGCTTCTACTACTTCTAAACGGCGAACGGCACGAATTTTACGTTGACCTGTTGCCGTTTCTAACTCAGCACGCAATTCATCGTTCAATGCTTCTAAGTCTAATTCGCAAAGCAATTCTTTAATCGCTTCTGCTCCCATATCGATACACACGAATGTGTTTTCTTCTAAGGCACCAAGTTCTAATTTTTCTTCACGAGTTAATACTTCGTATTCTTTTTCTTCTTCTGGAATTTCAGTATTTGTTGCAAGCTCTGCATTGACAGCTTCTTTGTGCTTAGCAGAGTTGATTAATTGCAAACGTTCACGACGTTGTGCAATGGTTTCAATGATGACACTTTTACCAGCGATTTTATAATCAGCATCATTGAACATGGCTTCGTATTCACGGAATTCAGTTTCAAATAGCAATTGTTGTTTAGACAATGGAGATTGTCCTGGATCCACTACGATATACGCAGCAAAGTACAATACACGTTCCAAGGAACGAGGGGATATGTCAAGGATCAATCCCATACGAGATGGGATGCCCTTGAAATACCAAATATGAGACACTGGTGTAGCCAATTCAATATGGCCCATACGTTCACGACGTACTTTAGCACGAGTCACTTCTACACCACATTTATCACAGACAACACCTTTATAACGGATGCGTTTATATTTTCCACAATGACATTCCCAGTCCTTTGTTGGTCCAAAAATGCGCTCACAGAATAAACCATCTCGCTCTGGTTTTAAGGTGCGGTAGTTAATTGTTTCAGGTTTTTTAACTTCTCCATGAGACCACTCCAAAATTTGTTGTGGCGAAGCTAAACCGATTCGCATGGAATCAAATTCATTTACGTCTAGCACTGTATGCTCCCTCCTTTACGAGATAGTGGTATTACTCATTATCAGAAGATTCTACATAGCCACTAATTTGGCTGATAATATCGTCTTCTTCACCTGCTGTGACAGGCTCTTCTTCTACAATATATCCGTCAGGTGTGCCTTCTACTGTGGAAGCTTCTCCTTCTGTAGTCGCCTCTGTAGTGCCTTCTTCCATCACTTCACGAATATCATCATGACGTGGTACATCATCTTCATCTAATTCTTTGATGAGAACTTCTTCTTGATCTTCATTCAAGATTTTCACGTCAAGGCCGATACTTTGTAATTCTTTCAACAATACTTTGAAAGATTCAGGTACGCCTGGTTCAGGAATATTTTCACCTTTTACGATTTTTTCGTACGCTTTTACACGGCCTACAACATCGTCAGATTTTACAGTTAACAACTCTTGTAGTGTATAGGCTGCGCCATACGCTTCAAGAGCCCACACTTCCATCTCACCGAAACGTTGTCCACCGAATTGAGCTTTACCACCCAATGGCTGTTGTGTAACAAGGGAGTACGGACCTGTAGAACGAGCATGGATTTTATCATCTACTAGATGGTGAAGTTTCAACATGTATACGTAACCAACGGTAACTTTGTTATCCATTCTTTCGCCTGTACGGCCATCGTATAATACAGTTTTACCATCATCATCACGACCAGCAATGCTAAGTGTATCGAACACGTCACTTTCATGAGCGCCGTCAAATACCGGTGTTGCAATATGAATACCAGCCACATCAGGTTTTGGCATACCATATGTGTCATAGTCATAGCCATATTTTTCCAACTCAGTGCGTAAGTGACTGCGTTTTTCTCGAACATGGTGAATCGTTTCAATTACAGTAACCACACGGCGAAGTGTGTGCAATTCTTCTTCTAAGGCTGGTTCCATTTCTGGACGTTCGGCTTCTACATCATCAAATGTTTCAATACCTAATTCATAGATGCGTTTTTCTTCAGCCAATAAGAAGTCATAGCGAGTTTGTCCGCCCAATTCTTCAAATTTATCTTGTGCTCGATGTAAAATTTTATCTAATGCCACTACTTTTTGACTGTCGATTTGTTTATCTGTTTCCAAATAGTTCGCAATCATAGGATCTGCAATGGCTTGTTCTAGACTTTCAATTTCTGCATAGATATCTTTGATACCGTCGATACCATCCCAGTAGGTACCATTTAATTTAGCTTCTTTTAGTACTTCTTTGATTTTTAGGTCTGTTGCTTTAATTTGCATACCCAAACCTTGTACTGCCCAGCCTAAATGTGTTTCTAATACCTGTCCGATGTTCATACGAGACGGTACGCCTAATGGGTTCAATACGATTTGTACTGGTGTACCATCTGGTAAGAATGGCATATCTTCTTGACGCATAACGCGAGAAACGACACCTTTGTTACCATGACGGCCCGCCATTTTATCGCCTTCGTGGATTTTACGTTTTTGCGCAATATATACACGAACGACTTTATTAACACCTGGTTGTAATTCGTCACCATTTTCACGAGTGAAGATTTTAACGTCCACAATTTTACCTGCTTCACCATGTGGTACACGCAAGGAAGTATCGCGAACTTCACGCTCTTTATCGCCGAAAATCGCACGCAATAAGCGTTCTTCTGGAGTTAATTCAGTTTCTCCTTTAGGAGTTACTTTACCAACTAGGATGTCGCCTGGTTTAACTTCTGCACCGATGCAGATGATACCGTTTTCATCCAAGTTTTTAAGGTTATCATCACCAGTATTTGGTAATTCACGAGTGATTTCTTCAGCCCCTAATTTAGTGTCACGAGCATCACATTCGTACTCTTCGATGTGGATAGATGTGTAGATATCTTCTTTACAAAGTTCTTCACTTAATAAGATCGCATCCTCGTAGTTGTAACCTTCCCAAGGCATGAACGCTACCAGCACGTTGAAACCTAATGCTAATTCGCCTCCATCTGTAGCTGGACCATCTGCCAACACTTGACCTTTCACAACGGATTGGCCACGATATACGATTGGTTTTTGGTTAAAGCATGTAGATTGGTTGGAACGCATGAATTTGTTCATTTTATATACGTCTACACGACCATTATCACGTTGTACATGGACTTCATTACCCCAACAACGTGTCACAATACCAGCTTCTTTTGCTAATACGCAAACGCCGGAGTCTGTTGCCGCTTTGTATTCCATACCTGTACCTACTAAAGGTGCTTGTGCACGAAGTAATGGCACCGCTTGACGCTGCATGTTCGCACCCATCAAGGCACGGTTCGCATCGTCATTTTCTAAGAATGGAATCATAGCAGTACCGATGGATACTACTTCTTTTGGACTTACGTCCATGTAGTCTACTTTATCTGGAGACACTTCTAATACATCATGACCACGACGACATGCTATGTTCTCAGATACGAAGTAACCCTCTTCATCGATACGAGAGTTCGCTTGGGCAATTGTCATGCCTTCTTCTTCATCAGCTGTCATATATACAACTTGGTCTGTAACACGAACTTTCAATACTTTGTTAGCATCTTCGCCTGTACCATATACTTTTTCAATTTTACGGTATGGTGCTTCGATGAAACCAAATTCATTCACTTTCGCATAGTTAGACAAGGAGTTAATCAAACCGATATTTGGACCCTCTGGAGTTTCGATTGGACACATGCGACCATAGTGGGAATGATGCACGTCACGAACTTCGAAGCCCGCGCGCTCACGAGATAAACCACCAGGTCCTAACGCAGATAGACGACGTTTATGTGTCAATTCGCCCAATGGGTTAGTTTGGTCCATGAACTGAGACAACTGAGAAGAACCAAAGAATTCTTTGATTGCTGCCACAACTGGACGGATGTTCAATAAAGCTTGTGGAGTGATGACAGAAATGTCTTGGATTGTCATACGTTCTTTGACCACACGTTCCATACGAGTTAAACCGATACGGAATTGGTTTTGTAACAATTCGCCTACGCAACGAAGACGACGGTTACCCAAATGGTCGATATCATCAGTTTGGCCAATGTTTTCGATCAAGTTCATCATGTAACTTACGTTAGCAATCATGTCTTCACGAGTCACAGTGCGATGGCTGAACGGCAAATTGCTGTTATTACAGATGACTTTCACTACAGTGCCTTCTGTATTCACTACGAAGAACTCAGGTACTACATCGCCGCTGTATACGCCGCTATTAGCCACTACTTCAAGAACTTCTTCGTTCACATATGTACCAGATTCTACGATGATTTCGCCATTTTCGTCTACGATTGGTTCTGCCAAAGTTTGACCAAACATGCGTTGACGCCAGCCTAATTTTTTATTTAATTTATAGCGACCTACGCGAGCTAAATCATAGCGACGAGGGTCAAAGAATAAGTTATCGAATAAGTTACGAGCACTTTCCACAGTTGGTGGTTCGCCTGGACGAAGTTTTTTGTAGATTTCTACCAAGGCTTCATCAGCGGATTGTGTGCTGTCTTTTTCTAGTGTACGAAGTAAACGTTCATCGTATTCTGGATGACCATTTTCGTCCACTTGTCCATTCCAGAATAATTCTAAAATGGAATCGTTAGTTTCCCAACCTAATGCACGCACTAGTACTGTAGCTGGTAATTTACGGTTACGATCGATACGTACGGACACGATATCATTTGCATCTTTTTCTAACTCAATCCAAGCACCACGGTTTGGAATCACTGTGGAGTCATACAAACGGTTACCCATAGTATCGATGCTACCACCGTAGTACACACCTGGGGAACGAACTAATTGGGATACGATAACACGTTCCGCACCATTGATGATGAACGTTCCTGTATCTGTCATCAATGGGAAGTCGCCCATGAATACTTCTTGTTCTTTAATATCTGGATTTTCTGGATCATTGTTAACGAGACGAACATTGACGCGCAATGGTGCTGCATAGGTTGCATCACGATTTTTGCATTCGTTAATATCGTACTTCGGTTCTCCAAGGCTGAATCCCTCAAAGGAAAGAGCTAGCTTTCCCGAATTGTCTTTAATCGGAGAAATATCGTTAAAAATATCTTGTAAACCGCTCTCTAAAAACCACTCATAAGACTTGCGTTGTACGTCTAACAAATGTGGCATTTCGAGAACTTCGTTGATCTTAGCGTAGGTATATCGAGTACGCTTACCCACCTGCTCAGGTTTGAACATGTTCTTTTCACCCCTCATAAAAATTGGCTTACATATTCTATAACGGTATGACTGCAGACGATTCCAGGTCTCAGTTTTCCTGCTGACCAATGACAAAATAAGCAAGGCTCGTAATTTTTTCTTGTGAACCTTGCTTTCCTCATTTCAGCACAACCTTGGATATATTCCTTCATCAATTCAATGTTATAGTTACTTTTTTGCAATTAAATATTATAATCTTCTTACACCTATTTGTCAAGGATATGTTCAGTGAAAGTCTCTAATAAATTCTATAGTAGTCAAATATTTGTGACACAACCTCTTAACGATGTATGTAAGAAGTACTCTACGATATATTCATTAGTTACTAGCATTTCATTTCAATACTGACAAAAAAAGCAAAAAAGACTTGGTACACAAACATTTTATTCGTTCGTATCCAAGTCCTTTTCTTTTACCATCTGCACGGCACCCACTGGACATATGGCATAACAATCACCACAGTGAATGCACATACCCTGATGTATGACATAGCGATCACCTTTACGAGTGATGGCATGCGTCGGACAATCCATGGCGCATCCAGCACAACACACGCAGGTGTCTTTGATATGAAAGTACATAGACAAGCCTCCTAGTCTTAGTATACTACAAGGCTTGCTATTCTCCTATATAATTACCAAGTGCATTTCACACCTACATTACCAAATATATTTTATGCCTACGTTACCACGGTATCCTTTATAATAGGATCCACCTAAGTTTCTTTCAAAACGAACATCACCATACACATACCAGCGATCATCTTTACGCCATTGCGCACCGATACCAAGTTCACCAATAGTACGTCCATAATCGCCACGAAGTGTATCGTCACCAATATGAACGGCATAAGTGTTTGTGAAAGTTCTCCAAATATTAGCTACACCGTATATAGTACGAGAGGCAATACCATTAGCATTATACTTTTCACGGGATAAACGAGCACCAATACGTCCTACCAATGTGCCATGACCTCCATGAGATACCACTTTATCAGTACCATGGATACCATGCATTTGTAAGTAAGAATATACTAATTGACCTTGTGGCTCTAAAATAGTGCGGCCTCTTTCTGTTTCACGCAACACATACGGACGACCTGTTTCCACAGATCCCGCAACACCCCAGCCAGACTGTTTTTCTCTGTCATGACCTACCGCTTCATAGGCGTTGCGAAATAAGCTCACTTGACCAACCCAGTCTACGTATTGATCATGGGTGCCGTATTTTGTCCTTGTAAGACCTAACGACAAATTACGTACTGCGCCTGTGCCAGTTTGTAAATCCGTAGCTTGCTTACCTTTATCATCTGTATTGAAATTATCATAGAACTTCGCTTGACCATATTGATACGCTACATAAGCACCATTAAAGCTTGTAGTACCATCTTCTTTTGTTTTCACATTCCAATCACGGCCTAATTGAATGCCCCGTGTGTGTAATGTATAGCCAAAACGATGTCCATCATGGTGTCCGTAATCTTTGATAACTTTCGCCCACATTGGATATTGGTCATCCTCTTGGTGATGCGCATAGATGACACGGCTCATAGGATAGTCTTTGCTCTGCCATTGTTCATGTAGTGTACGAGGGTTTTCACTACGACGCTCATGTAAAGTACGTAAAATTTGGCCTATCATACGAGTATTCACTTCTGGCATTTGTACATAACCAGGCGTACGTTTATCTAAGTTAGGCGTTTTATTCAAGCCCATCAATGTCCAGAACCACTCATGTTTGCCGTCTTTCACACGATGCGCCAGTTTCAATTCACCAGCACCTGTTGTTTTAGCTACCCCTGTGAAAGCACCTTCTTCACTGGATTCTACATCAGCACGGACTACAGGCACAGTATTCTTTTTCAAATCAGCTGCAATGGAACCAATGGACCCATCGATCACAGCTTCTGTGCCATCTGCTGCTACAGGTACTACTGTGGTAGAGCCTGTCGCAGTGCCTGTAATATGCACTAAATCGGATACGGAGTTAGCCCCTTCTTCATCACCAGGAGAATCCCACTTCGTATTCATTTTAATAACACCATCTTTACCTGTGTAGTTACCATTCAATGTCAATACATCTTCATAGGATTTGTTAACTGTGGTAATAATACCGCCTTCATTTTTGAAGTCAGATACAGTAGTACCATCTTTTTGTACTGTTGTCACTGTATATTCTGCTTTCACATCATCTGTTAAGTTCGTACCCGCATCAAGAATACCACCATTGGACAATGTCACTGTAGTAGCTGTAGACTCTTGCGCCCCTGTCAAATCTTCTTTTTTCGCTAATTTCCAAGTCGCTGCTTTATCGACTGTCATATGTAACGTAGATTCTTTATCGGCATGGATTAAACCTGTAAGGACAGCTTTATCTGCAATCGTTGCTGTTAATTCAGACGTAGCTCGGTCTGTTTCTACAGTGGCCTCAGCATTTTCAGATTTAGCGCGAATAGCCCAACCTTTTTTCGCTGCTGTCGCTTCGGATAATTCGCCAGTTAAGTTGAATTTGGCATTTTTGACGTTGAACGCCCCTGTTTGGAAGAATCCTTCGATTCTACCACGAACACCACGCACACCAAATCCTTCTGCACTTTTCGCAAGAGCATACACTTCACCTTCTGCCTTATGACGAGCATTGGCTAAGATTAAATCATCTACTTCACTAGTAGTGCTCACTTTTGTGTTGGTGAGGTTGACTACGCCATTTTCATTGTCTGCACCACGAGTTAACATTTCCTTATTATCACCAAGGATAGACACATTCACATTAGCCAAATTTTCATAATCTATGGTATCAAATACTACACCATTCGTACTCGCTTTGATAGTCGATGCTTCTTTTGTATTTTGACCAGTTACAAGCAGCTTGGATCCTTTTTCAAATAGACGGACTGCCCCAGATCCTCGATGTAGTTTTTCTTCTGCAGCAGTTTTAAACAAATAGGTGCCATCAACGCCAGTAGTATCCAAATCTAACTTACCATTCACTGTGACAGTAGCATTTCCTACTGTACCAGAATCTTTTGGTTTACCGATTTTAATCCCAGCAGAGTTAATACCTGTTGCTGTTACCTTAATATTAGTATTACCATCAAATACAGCAGATGCATCATCACCAGAAATGTAAAGGCCTACATTGTAATCCGCTACTTTATCTGCACTTACATCATCTACCGTCACATTCACATCACCTGTGGCGTGAAATTTAGGGACAGCCCCATTAGAACGATAGATTTTAATACCAGACATCTGATATCCATTGAGGAAATCACCTTGTGCTTTTACATTCATGAAAAAAATTCTACGTTCTATACTTAACCCATTCGTATAATGACCTTTTACAGTATCTGCCGTATTATTCACCTTAATGGTGGCATTGTTCACTGTGAAGTCAGTTTTATCCCCTTCACCTTTCCAATTATAGCCTACTGCCACACCATAGGCAGCGTCACTATCTGGACTATTACCTGTATTTGGATTACGGTTGGACTTCGTCACGGTTACGTTCAAATTTTTAATATCCGCCGTAGAGCTACCGCGCACGATCATGCCTTTTGGACGATTGTTAACAGCGGTGTCACCTGGCTTAACAGTGATCGTAAGATCATCGGCTGTTAATTTTCCGTTGATCACATTAATTCCTAAACTTTCATCAGATTTATTATCCATTGTAAGGTCTAAGTTTTCTGCCCCTGTAATAGTCAAATGACCACCTGTTACGCCTACGCCATCTTTAATGAAAGTATCTGTTCCCCCAGCTACTGTTTCCTCAGCGGTATAACTCGTTTGGTTTTGTAGTGCCCCATAACTCACACTCGTCGTCAGGGCATACGCTGCTAATAGCGCCCCCATTGTCATCATACTGCGTTTTCTCATACTTCTTCTCCTTGCTCCAACTGTATCATATGTAACTCCAAGTTTTAGATTAATATATATTTAGCATTGATATATATATTGTACTATTGTTTTTATTATCATATATCACATGTACCATTGTCAATATATAGAGTACAACTGCATACAACTATGCTAGACCTATTATGCATACATACAAAAGAGGAATGCCCACTCATCAGCATTCCCCTCTATCTATTGTATTCTTCTACGTTATACAAGCCTATATATTATTCTTCCACAATGCATTGGCACATCTTCATTGTCAAAAGTGCCGCCTCATGGGATTCTTGGGTCACCCCTGCGCAACATTTCGGATCCACATGAAGAGGAACTTCTGGCAAGCCCGCTTTCAAAATTAGTGCATTCGATACGACGCAAATGTCCGTGCATAGTCCCACCATGGTAATGGTTTCAATCGGTTCCTCATCATGCATCGCCTTAAGATGGTCCAACAAAGCCAATGATCCAAAGTTAGGTTTATCTAGTACATCCACCCGTTGGCCTCGTTCACGAGCCACTTCTAACAGGTCATCAGCAATCTCCCAACCTTTTGTGCCGCGGGCACAATGTTCCACTGGCAAATGTTTCCCCTCTTGGCTTGCAAGATAACCCTCATCATGTGTGTCTCGAGTAAACACGATGGGACCATCAAAATTACGAATTGTTTCACGCACCGCTGGTACGATGGCCTGTGCTTGCGGTGAACCTAAAGTTCCATCAATAAAATCATGTTGCATGTCTATCACAATCAATACGTTCATAGGGCATCTCCTTTGTTAGAAAGTAGGCAAGGAAATGATATATCCCCTTGCCTTACCTAAATTGATAGTACTTGAACCTTTGACTACTTATGCTATTGTTATTATCCTTTGACTACCTCAGCGCAACGAGCACATAATGTTGGATGATCCCCATCTTGACCAACTGTGTCGCGGTGAATCCAACAACGTTCGCATTTTTCTAACTCAGAAGGAGTTACCACAATAGATAATGCTCCGTCTTCTACTGTTACTGCGTTGGCTGGTGCATTGTCACGGCCTTCCACTACATGCGCTTCAGACACGATCAACAAGCTAGCTAAGGAAGCACCGAATCCAGTCAATGCTTGGTACGCATCGCCATCTGCATAAACAGTGATAGATGCATCCAAGGAGTGACCGATCGCTTTATCACGGCGAGCCCCTTCTAAGGCTTTTGTCATTTCGCTACGAAGGTCTAACATTGTTGCCCAACGAGCGGACAATTCTGCATCCACATGATCTGCATGACCTTGTGACCAATCTGCCAACATCACACTTTCTTCCATACCGTCTTCTTTTGGCATGTATTGCCATACTTCTTCAGCTGTGAAAGAAAGAACTGGAGACACCATTTTAACTAATGTTGTCAAAATTTCATAGATAGCAGTTTGCGCACTACGACGAGCTACGTTGTTTTCTTTCTCTGCATACATTGTATCTTTCAACACGTCTAAGTAGAAGGAAGATAAATCTACGGTACAGAAGTTATGGATTGTATGATACAAAATGTGGAATTCATAGTTTTCGTAAGCATTCGTTACTTTTTGACGAACTTCTTCTAAGCGATGTAATGCCCAACGATCTAACTCCGTCAAATCTTTGTATGCCACTTTATCTGTATTAGGGTTAAAGTTATCTAAGTTACCTAACAAGAAACGGAATGTGTTACGGATTTTACGATATACTTCCGCCAATTGTTTTACGATGTCTTTGGACAAACGCACGTCTGCTTGGTAATCTGCAGAGGATACCCATAAACGCATTACATCAGCACCGTGTACATCGATGATATCAGAAGGAGCCACTGTATTGCCTACAGATTTAGACATTTTACGGCCTTCTCCATCCACTACGAAACCATGAGTCAATACGGCATTGTATGGTGCATGACCACGTGTAGCGATACCTGTTAACAAAGAAGAGTTAAACCAACCACGATGTTGGTCGGAACCTTCTAAGTACATAGCGCAAGGTACATCCATTTCGTTTTGTTCCAATACGCCAGACCAAGAGCTACCGCTGTCGAACCATACGTCCATGATATCTGTTTCTTTATGGAAAGAATCATGTCCGCAAGATGGGCATGTGAATCCTGCTGGCAATAATTCTTTCGCTTCATGAGCCCACCAAGCATTAGAGCCTTCTTTGGCAAACCATTCTTGTAAGGAAGAGATAGTATCATCATTGATGATGTGCTCTCCGCAATGGTCGCAATAGTAGATAGGAATTGGCACACCCCACGCACGTTGACGAGAGATAACCCAGTCCCCACGATCTGCGATCATGTTATAAATACGGTCATGACCCCATTTAGGAATCCATTGTACTTGTTCGTCGATGGCTTTCAATGCTTCTTGACGGTAGCCATCCACGGAGGAAAACCATTGTTCTGTAGCACGATAGATAACAGGGTTTTTACAACGCCAGCAATGAGCATATTGGTGACGGATATTGCCTTTTTGCACCAATGCACCATTATGAGCCAAAATTTTGATCACTGGCACTTCTGCATCGTGGATTTCAACACCTGCTAGTGGTTGTTCTGTATCACCATAACGAGGTTCATCTACTTTGGCAATGTAACGACCAGTAGCATCTACTAATGATAAGATATCAAAATCGATTTTACCTGCATCTTTGTAAGCTTTTACTACATTAAAGTCATCTTCACCATGAGCAGGCGCTGTATGTACGCAACCTGTACCAGCATCTAAGGTAACATGAGAACCCAACAAGATAGGAGCATTACGATCAGCAAATGGATGTTTAAAATTCGCCAATTCTAATTCGCTACCTTTGAACGTGTTCAACACTTCATAGGATTCTACGCCCATTTCTTTGGTAGCTGTTTCGATTAAGCCATTCGCAAGCAACCATGCTTCATCGCCGATTTTCACCCAAGAGTAATCTAATTCTGGGTTCACAGAGATAGCTTGGTTGGCAGGCATTGTCCAAGGAGTTGTTGTCCAGATAACGGAGAACAATTTGCTTGTATCAAAACCTGCTGGCAATGTGCTGTCAGCACCGTTTACATAAGCAAATTTAACATAGATGGAGAAAGATTTTTTCTCAGCATATTCAATTTCCGCTTCTGCCAAAGCCGTTTCACAGTGCGTACACCAGTATACAGTTTTCAAACCTTTGTAGATGTAACCACGTTTCGCCATTTCACCGAACACGCCGATTTGTTTCACTTCGAATTCAGGGCGCAATGTCAAATACGGACGGTCCCATTCGCCAAGCACACCAAAGCGGATGAAATCTTTCTTTTGTTCTTCTACACAATTCAATGCGTATTCACGACATTTGTTGCGAAGATCCAATGGACTCATTTCATGACGATTCAAACCTGTATTTTTGATAACCGCATGCTCGATAGGAAGACCATGTGTATCCCAACCAGGAATATATGGTGTGTAATGGCCTTGCATCGTTTTATATTTCATCACAATATCTTTTAATGTTTTGTTCAAGGCATGACCGATGTGCAATTTACCATTTGCATACGGAGGGCCATCATGTAAAATGAAAGATTTTTTACCTTTATTTTTCGCTAAGCGTTTTTCATAAATTTTATTATCTTCCCAAAACTTGATAAATTCTGGTTCGCGCTTTGGCAAATTGCCACGCATAGGAAATTCTGTTTCAGGCAAGTGCAAGGTCTTACCATAATCCACTTCATTAGACATTGTATTTCTCCTCTCAATAAAAAAAGCACCCGCTCCCCGAAGGGACGAATGCAAATCCGTGGTACCACCCTACTGATGATTCTTGTGAAAGATACCCCCAACGAATCATCGCTCAAACATATAACGGTGTCCACCGATGTGGGTACCCCCAGTACGGGCTCCCCAACATATACTCAAAAGTGATCCGTCATGCATTCACCCATGAGGCTCTCACCATCCCTCACTCGCTCGGAGCTACCTTACATGACCGTCTTTATCAACGTATTAACATATATCGTTGTCAATTACAGGTACAATTATATACTATCTGCGGGGCCGTTGCAATAGTTTTAATCGCATTCTAAACATGTAAGAGTCGCATATCCTCCGACTGTGATGCTATTATACAGTCAAACAGTCACACTTCTCCATACCCATACACCACAAATGCTAGAACTATATGTATAACAACATACTCAGAACCCCTAGAAGAAACTAGTATATGTATACATAGATTGGGGGTATAACAAATTTCACTTCTATGCTACCATAAGAACATAGAGATTTGAAATGTTTCACAAGACAATATAAGTCTTGTTCTCATGGTCATATAGGAGTCAATATGGAACTTTGGAAACGCACGTTATATGTTTGTTTATTTGGGGCCTTCATGGCATCGGTGGGGCTCAGTCAAGCAGCCCCACTTATCCCCTTATATCTACAGGACCTAGGCGTCCATGATCAAGGAGCTCTTGCCAATTGGTCTGGTATCGCCATGGGTGTCACCTATCTTATGGTAGCCCTCGTCTCACCTTTTTGGGGCAAACTAGCTGATAGAAAAGGTAGAAAATTAATTTTATTACGGGCTAGTTTTGGAATGATGGTCACCAATGCACTTCTTGGATTCGCACAAAGCCCTGAACATGTTGTGATGATCCGCATTCTAAATGGTATGGTATCTGGATTTTTTTCTGGATCCATTACGTTAGTAGCCACCCAAACTCCAGAGTCCAAAACTGGTTGGGCCTTAGGTCTATTATCCGCTGCCAACTTAGGAGGCTCCTTATTAGGACCTATGATTGGTGGTTATATGGGAAGCACCTTTGGTATTCGGTATGCTTTTTTTGTGGTATCCGCTTTACTAGGCATAGCCTTTTTATCTTCCTTGTTATTCATAAAAGAAGACTTTACTCCTAAAGTAAAAGGCCCAGCTCCCTCTCTCAAAGACTTACAGAAATCTATCTCCAATTGGAAAGGTCTTATCTTCGTATCTATCGCTTCTTTCATTTTTGCCTTCACCACCATGGCATCAGCTCCTATCCTTTCTGTATTCGTGCAACATATTGTAGGCCGTGGCCACGAACATATCGCATTATTAGCTGGTTTAGCTTTCACTTCTACAGGGATTGCTCAAATGTTAGCTAGCTCTGTACTCGGTCGTTATATCGACAAACTAGGACCTCAATTCATTCTCTGGACAAGTTTTATGTATGTAGGATGCATGACAATTCCACAAGCCTTTACTGACTCTATTATCATCTTATGTATCATTCGATTTTTACTAGGCTTTGGATTAGGCGGACTATTGCCAGGAATCAACACCTATATTGCTAGTATTACACCAAAACATTTAGCTGGACAAATTTTCGCTTACAACCAGTCCACTCTATTCTTTGGCTACTTTATGGGCGCTGTAGGTGGTTCTGCCATCGTATCGCAATGGGGCTTTAGTACCATGTTTATCGTAACAGGTATGATTATTGCTTTAACAGGGGTCTTCTTGAAAGTAACATTAGGGCGCACTTCAACAGCCAGTCATTAGCCCATTCTTATGAACTACAAGATAGTTTCCCATCCTATATACTATGCATTACATATGCTTTGTGATGATGCATATATGACCAAATACATAGAATGTAAAAACAGAGGTCTTCTCATCAAGGCCTCTGTTTTTTATCTTATTTTATTGAAAATATTTTATATATAAATCTAATTCTACTACAGCCATATGTGTAGCATACATTACGCTATAGTAGTACTTTGCATACTTACGAATCAGTACCTACTATACTGACAATACGAATGCAAAACTATAATGTATTCACACCCGTCTCTAATGGGAACCCTTCATAGGTCACCCAATCGCTAGAGCTACCTAGGTACATGGCTGGTTCTACACCTACTTCTGCTAACGCAATCATCAAGTTCGCCGCTGTCACTCCAGAGCCACAATAGGTGACGATAGGTTTTTCCACCTTAGCTAAGTCACCGTAGGCTTGTTCTAATTCTGCAATGGGCCGTACACCATCAGGAGTAAATCCCCATTCGTAGAAATGATTGATTGCCTCTGGGATATGTCCTGTCATACCATCCATAGTATCCACTACCGATCCATCATAGCGCTGTGGTGCTCGTGCATCGATGATCACATGACTACCCGTTTGGCTAGCTTGTAACACTTCATCACGATGCATGAGTAAATGGTCTTGCAAAGTATACTTCAATGGCTTTGGATCTGCCACTGTTGGTGTCTCCTCTTGGGTCAATGGATATCCCTCACGGTACCAGCGCTCGATGCCACCAGCTAGAACTTTCACATTGGTGAAACCCATGTATAATAGCAAGAACCGCAAACGACCAGCAAAGGAAATCCATGCATCGTACACCACGATGTGAGAATCCATAGTCACGCTGCATTCACTCAACCGTTGTGCTAGTACTGCCATGTCTGGCAAAGGATGGCGACCACCGTGTACCCCTAAAGGGCCACTCATGTGTGCATCCATATCGATGGCAAAGGATCCCGGAATATGAGCCACTTCATAGGCTGCAAAACCACGAGCATCTAGGACCACCACTCTATCTAATTGTTCTTGTAATTCTTTCGGCGAAAGTAACACGCTCATTGTTACACCTCCAATATATAAATTAGTATGTCTATGTTACATCTCTATCCTATCTAGTATGCATAAAAAATATGCCTTCAGAGGATAACTATTGCTGTCTCTCCAAGATATACTATAGGACCTTAACTATCATATAGAAACTATCTCTTACGGTTCTGTTAGATACAATAAAAACTGTTAACATACCTATACAAACAATAAAGAATGCCATACACTCTCTATAATCTAGTGTAACATAGATTAGTTTCGATGTGTATGGCATTTCTATTCATACATGTATTCTGTTGGGTGATATTGATTCCCGTCAGTTTCCAATATATTGAAAACCGTCACTTCACCTACTATCCCTTAATCGCTTGAAACGCTTCTTTGGCAATTTGCAATGTGTACGCCAAGTCTTGCTCGCTGTGACACGTAGACAAGAAGTTACTTTCATATTGGCTGGCTGCATAATAGATGCCACGTTCCAAATTGTAGTGGAAGAACGTTTTGAATGCTTCCATGTCACAAGCACTAGCATCATCGAAGTTACGCACCTCTTTGTCTGTGAAGAACAAGGTAAACATAGAGCCCACACGTTGCAGCATCACAGGTACGCCTACTTCTTTCGCTGCCACTTCTAATCCTTGGCATAAGGCTTCTGTAGATTCCTCTACTTGACGGAATGCATTCGGATGTTTTTGCAACATTGATAAAGTAGCTAGACCTGCTGCCATGGCTACTGGATTGCCACTCAAGGTACCTGCTTGGTACACAGGACCGGATGGTGCGATGGCAGACATAATTTCTTTCTTACCACCGAACACAGCCATCGGCAAACCACCACCGACGATTTTACCTAAGCATGTCAAATCTGGGATAACATTGTAATATTTTTGTGCCCCACCAGAACTGGAACGGAAGCCGCACATCACTTCATCAAAGATGAGAACGGCGCCGTGCTCTGTGGTCACTTCACGTAAGGTTTCCAAGAATCCTTCCACAGGAGGCACACAACCCATATTGCCTGCCACTGGCTCTACGATTATGGCTGCAATACTTTCACCATGGGCCTCGAATAATTGGCGAACCGCCTCAGAGTCATTGTACGGTAAAGTGATGGTATCTTCCGCTACACCCGCTGGCACACCGGGACTGTCAGGCACACCAAAAGTTGCTAAACCGGAACCAGCTTTTACCAACAAGCTATCACTATGACCATGGTAACAGCCGATAAATTTCACAATTTTATCGCGACCTGTATAGCCACGAGCCAAACGCAAGGCACTCATAGTAGATTCTGTACCGGAGTTCACCATACGTACCATTTCCATAGATGGATAGAAAGCTTGAATTTTTTTCGCCACTTCTGTTTCAAGCAGTGTTGGTGCTCCATAACTAGTACCACGAGGGATGGCTTCCAAAATGGATGCTACAATTTCAGGGTTCGCATGACCTAGAATCATAGGACCCCAAGACAATACGTAATCGATGTACTCATTGCCATCGATATCGTAAATGCGAGATCCGCTAGCAGAGCTGATAAAAGGAGGATTGCCCCCTACACTGCGGTAAGAGCGAACGGGACTGTTCACACCACCCGGCATATATGTACGAGCCTCTGTAAAGGCTTGTTTTGATTTTTCTAAACTAAACATAATGGCTCCTATATTTCCACACTATTTTTCTTGTAGCCAACGTGCCACATCCAAGGCATGATAGGTAATAATCATCTTCGCCCCTGCTCGTTTCATGGATAGCAAGGTTTCCAAGGTAATGCGTTTTTCATCCAGCAGTCCCGCTGCCGCAGCTGTTTTAATCATGGCATACTCGCCGCTGACGTTATACACGGCTAAAGGACAATCGAAGTTATCCCGTACTTCGCGTACAATATCCAAATAGGATAGAGCTGGTTTAATCATAATGATGTCCGCCCCTTCGATGATATCTTGTTCCACTTCACGCAAGGCTTCTAAACGATTGGCCTCATCCATTTGGTATCCTTTACGGTCCCCAAAACCTGGTGCGGAATGGACCGCATCACGGAATGGTCCATAATAGGCGGATGCATACTTCGCCGCATAACTCATGATGGATACATTGCTAAATCCCGCTGCATCTAAAGCTTCACGAATCGCAGCAATACGTCCATCCATCATGTCAGATGGTGCCACCATGTGAGCCCCCGCTTTCGCATGGCTCACTGCTACATTACACAATAATGGCAACGTAGCATCATTGATCACTTCATGATGTTCCACATGACCACAATGGCCGGTCGATGTGTATTGGCATAAGCATACATCGGAGATCACGATCAACTCTGGCACTTCTTTACGGATAGCCATAATCGCCTGTTGCACCGGTTGTTCCATATCCCACGCAGAAGAACCATCTTCATCTTTGTAAGTAGGAATGCCGAAAATTTCGACGCCCTTAATACCTAAGTCATAGGCTTCTTTCGCCAATTTT
The DNA here is from genome assembly GCF_003992015.1 of Veillonella sp. VA137. Lineage (GTDB taxonomy): Bacteria > Bacillota > Negativicutes > Veillonellales > Veillonellaceae > F0422. Next base: position 108,730 of record NZ_RQVK01000005.1, on the reverse strand, counting down.
ACAGCTTCGTCCACGGATACATGATATTGTCCTGGTAAGGAAGAAATTTCTTCTTTCACCGCTGTTCCGGGAACAATAAATATAGGATAAATTAAGTCTTCTACTTGTAATGTTGTTTCACGAACCAACGCACGCATGGCTGGGTTGATGCGCAATCGTCTTGGTCGATTTCGTAATTCCATATTGTGCCTCTTTCTATTTGCAATCGTTCAAGATTAAGTCCACCATAGCAGGGATTGTAAAAGTTTCCCCAATTAAATCTGGTTGAATCCCTTCTTCCACGCAAGTTGCTCCTGTAATCGGTCCAATGCAAACGACCTTCGTATTGCCTAACAAAGCCACCGCATCAGAGCCGAGCATATCTTTCGTATTCGTCACTGTGGAAGAACTTGTAAACGTAATGTAATCCACCTCTCCTGCACGTAATGCTTCTTCTAAATATTCTTTGTGGGACGTATCTTGTACCGTTTCATACAAGCGCAATACCGTCACATCACATCCTGCCTGTGAAAGTCCTTTATAAATCACGTCGCGCGCCACTTTGGGTTGTACTAGCACAAAGCGCAAATCGCCTAGCGCTCGTTCTGGCCATACACGACTCTGTTCTACTGTAATGGTTTCCACCACAGATTCCGCTTGGTAATTCGGTGGCACGATGTCCGCACGAATGCCCCGATCTAATAAAGATTTTGCGGTAGCACTGCCGATAGCACATACTTTCATAGAACCTAACGCACGACTATCTAAGCCACGGTCTAATAAACCATCAAAAAAGAACCGCACCCCTTCGGCAGAGGTGAAAATTAATCCATCGTAGGAAGATAAGCTATCATAGGTCACATCCATCTCTTCTGTACGAGGTAAGGCCTGTGTTTTGATAGCAGATGCTTCGATGACATGGGCCCCCAATTCTAGTAATCGTTCAGATAGGGCGCTAGCTTTACTACGAGCTCGTGTGACCACGATAGTTTTACCAAATAATGGTTTATTATCGAACCAACGTAATTGCTCCCGCAAAGATACAACTTCCCCAACGATAACAATAGCTGGTGCTTTCAATTGTGCTTTTTCTACATCTTCTACGACATGCTCCAAGGTAGAGACCAACGTTTCTTGGATTGGTTTTGTGCCCCAACGGATGACCGCCACTGGAGTTTCCTTTGGACGACCGTATTTGATTAAGTTAGTGGCAATGTTCGGCAAATTAGAAATACCCATCACAAAGGAAATCGTGTCCACAGATTTAGCTAAGCCTTCCCAATTCATACCAGACTCTGGTTTTGTTGGATCTTCATGACCTGTCACAATGGCAAAGGACGTCGCCATGGCACGTTGTGTCACAGGAATCCCAGCATAGGCTGGCGCAGAAATACCAGAGGTAATGCCTGATACAAATTCAAATGGTACTCCCGCTTCTACCAAGGCCAACGCCTCTTCACCACCACGGCCAAATACTAATGGATCGCCACCTTTTAGACGAGCTACTACTTTGCCTTCTAATCCACATTTTACGAGAAGTTCGTTGATTTCCCATTGGTGCATCGTATGATTATTGCTTTTTTTGCCAGCATAAATAATCTCCGCCCCTTCTTTGGCATAAGACAAGAAATGAGCATCTGCTAAATAGTCATAGACAATAACATCTGCTTTTTCAATGCACTCCTTACCTTTCAGAGTGATTAATTTATGATCGCCCGGTCCGGCACCAATTAAATATACAATGCCTGTCATTTCAATACTCCTCTTTCTACTAAATCGTCAATGATGGCTTTGCCCCCTTCTTCATAGAGAGCTTTCGCCAAGTTACGACCTAACATATCTGCTTTTTCTTTTGGTCCCGACAATTCACCTTCAAAACAATTTTTTCCATCTAAAGAAGCAATGATAGCTTTCAACGTTAATTGTCCTTTATAAATTGTCCCATGGACACCCATCGGTACTTGGCAACCGCCTTCGAGTTGACGAAGGAAACTGCGCTCTCCACGAGTAGCCCACATAGTATTTTCATCGTGCAATACAGATAACATATCTAGCATCTCTGCATCATCCTTGCGACATTCAATGCCCAATGCCCCTTGCCCTACAGCAGGGATGATTTCATCACTGGTGAAAGTCTGAGTAATAACAGACTCCAAACCCAATCGTTTTAAACCAGCCTCTGCTAATACAATGGCATCAAAGTTTTCTGTTTCTAATTTATTCAAACGTGTTTGCACATTCCCACGAAGTACAGAAATCTGCAAATCAGGTCGTTGATTCAATAATTGTGCTTGACGGCGTAAACTACTGGTTCCTACTTTAGCACCTTGTGGTAATTGATCTAATGTTTTATATTTTGGTGATACCAAAGCATCACATGGTGTTTCACGCTCTGTAATAGCACCTAGTACCAAATCTTCTGGTAGTTCTGTAGGCATATCTTTCAAGCTGTGTACAGCCAAATCGATGCTACCATCACGCATAGATGCTTCTAGCTCTTCTGTAAATAAGCCTTTGCCACCGATTTCAGCCAATGGTTTTTCTAAAATACGATCACCTTTCGTACTGTGATGGACTAACTCCACCTTGCACTGTGGATAATGTTTGCGCAATGTATCTGCCACATAATTGGCTTGCCATAAAGCAAGGGCACTACTACGGGTGCCTATACGAATTGTGTCTCTCATAGTGTGTCGTCCTCCACTTCCAAAGCAAACATATCTTGGAATAACTTCCAATAATCTCGTTCTTCCTCTTTACCCGCGATTTCACCAAAATGAATCATTGGATCTCGCAATAATTTACGTACCAACATACGGGACATATTGCTAATAATCTTACGTTCTAGCTCTGTGGCATTTGGCAATTTTGCCATCGCACGATGTACTTCCCGTTTACGAATAGCTTCTGCTTTTTCGCTGAGTAAAACCATAATAGGACGGACCGATAAATATTGCAATTTCTCTTCAATTTCCTGCAACGCCTCTTCTAAAATTGGTTCTGCTTTTTTAGCTTCTTCTTCTCGTTGGTGCTTGTTCGCTTCTACTACACTTTCCAAGGCATCAATGTTAAACAAATACACCCCTGGAATTTCTGTTACATCTGGATTGATGTCACGAGGTACGGCAATATCGATCATGACAATCGACTTACCATCTCGACCATCCATAATTTCTTCCGCTTCTTCCCGCTCAATCACATAATGCGGTGCACCAGTAGATGTAATAATAATATCTGCTACTTTGGCTTCTTCTACAAAATTGTCAAAATCAACGGCTTTACCATTGAATTGCTTTGCCAACTCTTCTGCTGTTTTGAACGTCCGATTGGACACGAAAATACTCTTTACCCCTTTAGCTTGTAAATGACGAGCTGTGAGCTCACTCATTTGACCAGCTCCCAAAATGAGAACCTTTGCCTCACTGATAGGAATCTCTAAACTATCTTCCGCTAAATTGACCGCTGTATAACTAACAGATACTGGCGTATTTGCAATCCCCGTCATGGTGCGCACACGTTTCCCTACAGCAATGGCTTTTTGGAAAATAATATTAAATACAGACGCTGTTAATCCCTTACTATAGGAAGAAATATAAGCCATTTTTAATTGGCTCAAAATTTGACCTTCTCCTAACACAAGAGAATCTAAACTAGATGCCACTCTAAATAAATGAGAAATACATGCCTTCCCCTCATATAGGAAAAACCATTTCTCATCTACGTCTACCGTTTCTTCACCTTTCAGATGCAGTAGTAAACGTATCATATATTCTTTTACATTCTCCATGTCATTTAGGACGACATAGAGTTCTGTGCGGTTACACGTCGATAAAAGGACGCACTCCTCTACTTCTTCATGAGCATAAATGTGATCCATAGCATGATCGAGAGCTTCTTTGGAAAAAGAAAATTTCTCTCGTACATCTACAGGTGCACTTCTATGATTCAGACCTAATACGACTAATTGCATGTACAATATTCTCCTTCACTGAGTCTCCTTGACCCTCTAATATTTGTATAAACTCCGATTCTCCTAAATTTATACGCCAGAACTGCTCTCGTTCTTTTGGTGTATCTAATATATGCTGTAATTCTTGTCTCCATAGACGAATCTGAGGTAGCCACTCGGCTAATATGCCATACCTGGTTTCTATATCCTGTCTAAGCAAGCGACTCACTCGTGGGCTCACTTGATTGGTAAATATAGAAATCTCTAAATCACCAATCTCCGTAGCACTGCCGAATACCCAAGTAGAATCATCTTTAACATCAGCCCGATTAATGAAAGCCTGTGCTTCTTGAGCATCTTCCATGACTTGCGCATTCACAACAGGAATGTCCGTAGCAATAATGACAAACTGTTGACCTACCATATATTCTGAGCTATAAGGCTTCTCTATCCATTGTAATACACCTGCTTCATGGTATGTTACAATATCAGGCAATACATCAGGACTGACCACCAAAATCTGGGCCTCTTCTTCTATTAATTTTTCAATTCTACGCAAGGCTACTTGCCCTCCGCCGACCACAAGACAAGGTCTGTTTTTTAGTGAAAGTCCAACTGTTATCATTCTACTACTATCCTTATATGTCTCTACAATGGCAAAAACGGCTTGAATAATCAAGCCGAAATTCACCTTATGCTTCTGTTTCAGTCTGTACAGGTGTGATATCCTGTAAAGCAATACCATCTAATAATTGTAGTTGCGCTGTTAAAATTGATTCTACTTTTGCACGGAACACGGCCATTTCATTCGCAATGGTAGCATATTTAGCTTCTGCTTCTCGCAGCGCACGATTCGCATCTTCTAAGATTAATTTACGTTGCTGCTCTGCATTTTGTAGAATTATATCAGCCTCTTTACGAGCTGCCTCTTTTACGTTTTCACCAGTTTCTTGAGCCAGTACCAATGTATTACGCATAGTTTCTTCTGTTGATTCATATTGATTCAACCGTTTTTCCATTTGCTCTACTTTATCAGTCATTTCACGGTTTTCACGATACAAGATTTCATAGGCTTGTACCACTTCATTCAAGAACTCGTTTACTTCATCGCAGTCAAAGCCACGAATACTTTTTCCAAACTCTTTATTATGAATATCCATTGGTGTTAACATAGGATCAGCCTCCTTACATAAATCGTTTTAGATGTACTCCAATACGTCCTTTCTTAGACGTTCCAGTAATACTTTCTATTTGCATACGACCTCTGCCACGAAGAGAGATAACATCCCCTTCTTTCACTTCTTGCGCTGGTCCCTTCGCAGGTTGCCAATTCACTTGTACCAATCCTGCTTTAATCGCTTCTACTACTTTTGTACGAGATGTACTAAAACCAGAAGAGGCGATAGAATCCAACCGCATAGATGCCACAGTCGTTCGCACTTCTTTTATTTTTTCTTCTTTCGGTTGTAATTCACTCAATTCCATCCGTGATACTGTTACAGTAACCATAGCAATTTTTGTGAAATTTTGAATTACAAAATCTGCTATCGTTGCATCGACGATCACCTGTGCACCGCCACTTGTGACGATAATGTCGCCAAAATGAGTGCGATCAATACCAAGCCCCATTAAAGAGCCCAGTACATCACGATGCGTCAACAGTCGGAATCGTGGATCCCAAGATACTTTCAACACCGCAATCTGTAAATCTACAGAACCTTGAAAGTGAGGGTCCACAAAAGCCACTCGAAGGCGTTCTGCCCCTTCGTAGCCACCGCTGGAGATGATATCAATACCACCGAAATTCGCTTTCACTGCATCCGCAATGACAAGACCCGCCGGAGACATAAAGTCTGTTACACGGTACGGTCTGCCTGCTTGTACTTGCTCAGCTAGGTCAATCATACGTCTAGCTTCTTCGCCATTACCAGATGCTTCAAAATATCGAATTAACTTTTCTTTATCTTTCACGTTGTTTTCCTATTTCATTTGACCGCTCATAACAAGCGAGGACACCTTCCATAATAGAGGACCGCAATCCTTCTTTTTCCATGGCAGCAATCCCTGCTATAGTAGTTCCCCCTGGAGAGGTCACTTGGTCCCGCAGTACACTAGGGTGAGAACCTGTTTCTAAGACAATTAATCCCGAACCATACATGGTCTGTACCGCCGCTTGCAACGCCAATGTCCTAGTGAGTCCAATCCGAACTCCTGCATTGGCCATGGCATCTAAAATGGTATACATGTAGCCTGGGCCCGCTCCCGCTAACGCACCAATACGGTCTAAATCAGCTTCTGAGCATACAACAGCTTCGCCTAATGCTTCAAAAATACGCAAGGCTTGCTCCCGTTCACCTGGAGTTACCTCCTCACTACTTGCAATGGCTGTAAAACCTGCTTTCACTAAGATCGGTGTATTCGGCATAGCTCGCAACCAATGCGCATGAGGCGCAAAGGACTGCAATGTGTCCAATGTAATGCCTGCTGCAATAGAAATACATAGCGTTCTCGGCTCAATAAGTGGGCCCACCTCTTGCATAAGAGATGGCAATACTTGAGGTTTTACGCCAAATACGATGGTTCTATACTCATCAAAGGCAGGTATGGCATCACAATCCGTAAAGGCTGTCACACCGAATGTGCGCTCTAATTCCGCCGCTTGTTCACTGCGACGCACCAATACATCTACTTCCTCAGGACCCCAAACACCTTGTTCCAAAGCCCCTTGTAAAATAGCACCACCCATCGATCCTACGCCAATTAGTAGTATTTTTTGCATGGCTACCTCCTAATACTTAGGCTTGTGGCTCTTTCCAAGCTAATTTATCAGATATTTCTGTATATTCTTTATCTGTATAATCTACTGTTACATTCACTGGTACGCAGATGAAAATATCTTTACCAATTTTTTCTAATTTTCCATCTAAAGCAAATGTAGCACCACTAACAAAGTCCACAATACGTGCCGCTTCATGAGGGTCTGTGTTTTCAAAATTAATCACGACTGGACGCATATCGCGTAATTGATTTGCAATGTTTTCAGAGTCTTCGAATGCTTTTGGCTCTACGATGACTACTTTCATACCACTAGAACGTTGTGCCACTGTATTATATCCTCCTGTTTTTGGTTTTACTGCAGATGCTACAGGTCCATTACCACCTGCCACTGGTGCTGTTACCACTGGCTGTTGAAACTCTTCTTCATATGTATCATCTGAATACTCTTCATATTCATATCCATCATCTTGATTACCGCCAAAAAAGTTTTTTACAGAATTCCAGCTGTCTTTCAGTGCCATCGTCATTTCCTCCATTACTTATCATAGTGGCGTTCTCCAAATATTGCGGTTCCCACACGAACAATATTTGCACCCTCTTCAATTGCTACTTCAAAATCATGGGTCATCCCCATGGATATATATTCAATCTGCCCTTCATCAAAATGAAGTTTCATGTCTTCAAATAAAGCATGGGCCACTCGAAAAATTGGGCGAGCCTCTTCTGGATCATCAAAAAATGGTGCCATACACATAAGCCCTTTTACCCGTACATTGGGTAATGTTTTAGCATATTCCCGTATGGTAGGAAACTCTTCCACATCCATACCAGACTTGCTTTCTTCTCGTGCCACATTAACTTGTAGTAATACTTCTTGTATCAAACCTTTTCTAGCGGCAATGCGCTGAATTTCATCCAACAACTTAACACTGTGAACTGAATGAATTAGCCTGAACTTCCCCACCACATTGCGCACTTTGTTGTTTTGTAATTGTCCAATCAAATGCCATTGTAGTTCTGGTCCCTGGTAGAGTTCCATTTTTTCTTTCGCTTCTTGTACACGATTCTCGCCCACGGTTCTTACACCTAGATGAGCCACCTCTTGCACCGCCTCTACAGGATGATTCTTCGTCACCGCTACTAGCGTAACAGAATCTGTTCTTCCCACTCGTGCCTTCGCCGCTTCAATGCGTTCCTGCACTTCATGTAATGCTGTTGCTATCATATATGTCAGTCCTCTTTCGTCGTTACATTCCACTCTGAAAGGTCTTCATAAAAAAAATAATACTTTATCTTTTTTATTATAAACGAAAGAATAAGAAAAGTACATAGAAAAAGCATGATTTCAAGCCTAGTTCTCTGTATTTTCTTATTCTTAGTTATCTAAATTATATATTTGTCAAGTATTTCATGTCTGGATGAAAGTATATACTCCCGATTGTGCACCGTCATCGCATGTGATATCCTCCAGTGCCCTACAAGGTCTTAGGGCATCCTGTGAAAGTGCCTCTCCTTAAGAGAAACAAGTCTAAGACATCTGTGTCCTAGGCTTGGTCTCGCAAGACAGCGAACATCGCCATGCGCCCGGTGCACCCTTGATCTCGCCGATACGAGTAACATCCATCAGTGGTCATCGTGTCTGTGGATGATATCGCCACTTGCTTCAGTGGTACACCCTTGTGCACCACACAAGCAGCGATGTATCCTTTCAAATCCACATGGGGTGTCGGTTGCTCTGCTCGTTGGATATAACGCACCACCTGATCCACCTGTGAAAGCCCCAAGGCACGCATGTCTCGTCGAAATTGTTCAGCGATCTCTTCGCTTACCTCAAAGGAGTCCGCTCCAATGGATGGGCCGATGAAGAGATAACAATCGGATGGCGACGTTTCATATGCCTCGTGCATACTATCTATCGTTCGTTCTACAATGTGAGCGATGGCACCACGCCAACCTGCATGAACAACCGCCACTGCATGATGTGCCGTATCATAGATGAGAACAGGCACACAGTCCGCCACAAGCAACAAGAGAGGAACCTCCACCAAGTTCGTGTGGATCGCATCGCTGTCCGGGATGCTATCGTCCCAACTGAAAGCACCTCGACCCACAAGCTCTGGTGTGACCCTCGTCACGCCTACCCCATGCACTTGCTCACCACAGGTCAAACGATGGGGTTCCACACCTAGCACCTGTGCTAAACGTTTGCGATTCTCTGTCACCGCTTCTGGAGTATCACCAACATGCAGTCCCATATTAAAACTATTAAAGGAGCCTTCACTGACACCACCATAGCGGTACGTCACACCGTGAGTGAGGGGGAAACGCTCTAGTAGCGGACTGTATTCATAGGTAATACTGGTGGGATTATTTTGGGAAACTGGTGCCTGTTTAAGAGAGGAGGAAGTTTGGAATAGTTGCGTTTTGTTCATGTTGTGCCTCCTTTGGGTTAGTAGAATCGTTTACATTTGATTCGTGTAAATATTATTTTTTATAGATTTACTAGTTATATTTCATGAATTTAGATGTTATAATTCATATGCAATAAAAGAATATTGTACTTTCTTGCTACATTATTATTACAAATAAAGCGTAAAAGTAAACCGCAAAGCAATAACTACAATACTATAATTTTAGTCACTTTTTCTCCATCATTAATAAATTTAATGCCATATACATAATCTGATTGCCAAATAAACACACCGTAAAACCAAGTATTATCATCATAAATGCGTACTGGTCTACCATATGCCTCATACACTTTTTCTAACGAATCTCCTACTGCAATCCCCCGATATGTCGTAGCATCACGATTAGTAACTTCAATGATTCCAGCTCTTTCGATTTGCCCATAAATACTGCTATACATTATACCACCGTATCGCATGAAGGCTCGTTGCTCTCCATCTCTTCTATACTCATGGTGAACTTCCTCTGTAGGATTACCTAAAATTCGACGAATCTCCTCATAGGTAGCATTAGGGTATACTCCAGCTATAGTACGTTCTGCTCCACCTAAATGATGTCCAACCTCTTGACCTGATGGATAGCGGCTCGGATACTCCGATCGTTGCGGCAAACGAATTGTACTAGAAGATGTGCTAGTTGTTCCATTAGTACTGCTTTGTTGTCCTGCTTCATTCCAAGACTTTTCAATCTTTTTCCATGTTTTAGATAACCAACTAGCTTCTACATGGGCTGGCATAAAGATGGTTGCACTGAATAGTGCTAGTAAAATGGATGTCGTTAATTTTTTCATGGTTTCTCTGTAATCCTCTTTCAATATATAACAAGAAATTAACATCAATAAATGTACACTACATGAAATATAGTGCATATTCTCTAGAATACACTCATTACATCTAATTGACTATCCAATAAATATCTCTGTTACCTTTGTACCATCATTTATAAACTTTATACCAAAAAGATCATCTCCGCCCCATACAAATCTGCCATAAAACCATGAATTATCGCCAAAAATATATGTAGGTTTGCCATAAGCTTTATAAACCTGTTCTAATGAGTCACCTACCGCGATTCCTCTGTATGTTATAGCATCACGATTCGTAATGCTTATATATCGGACATAATCTCTATCTCTTATATTGCCTTTTATCGCTCCATTATAAAATGTAACTCCACCATATCTTAAATTTGTTCCTTCATATGTAGGAGTACCTAAGCTCCTCTTAATATCTCCCATAGTTGCCCCAAATGGAACACCTAGTACAGTAAACTCTACGTCTTCTAAACCCATATCCTTTTTATACCCATAGCTATAACCACTTGGATAATCTGATCGTTGTGGTAAATGAATTTCATTAGAAGCTGTACTACCTTGTTTGGTGGAATCACTATTTGTTCCAGACTCATTCCAAGATTTTTCAACCTTTTTCCATGTTTTAGATAACCAGCTTGCTTCTATATGGTTTGGTGTGAAGATGGTAGCACTAAATAGCGCTAGTAAAATAGATGTGGTTAATTTTTTCATAAAAGTACCTATAAATATAATCTAATTTCATTTCTTATTTTTAATACTATTTTTATACACTAAATTTATTTGCATCTAATACCTCTAGCATTTTTAAGGCTATTGCATTAATGACTGGTACTGCAACAGAATTCCCAAACTGTTTATAGGCTTGTGTATCACTAACAGGTATAATAAACTCTTCCGGAAATCCTTGTAATCTACTCGCTTCTCTTGGAGTTATCTTTCTTGGATTCTTTCCTTCTTGACGTATTAATATTTCACTGCCATCTTTATAGTATCTAGCAGAGATAGTATTAGTATAAGGACTTTCTGCATCAAATAAAGAATATCCAAAGCCTTTTCCATTTTTTTTATTTTCAATTTTTCTCCGTTGATGTCCATCCCAGAGTGCATCAGAAATCGTATACTTTTCAGATACATTTTTCTCTAAAACATCACCTACACTTACTTTTGTTTTTGTCGGATTTGGAAATTCAAATGTAGCATAATTAGGAACACTATTTATATCAAATCCTACTATATAAATCCTTTCTCGGTTTTGAGGAACCCCAAAGTCTTTCGCTTTAAAAACATTATCATATACAGCATACCCAAGATCTTCTAGAGTTGTTTTTATAACACTGTAAGTTTTACCTTTATCATGACTTTTTAGGTTTTTTACATTTTCTAGTAAAAACGCCTTCGGTCTTTTTGCCTTAATAATTCGTTCTATTTCAAAAAATAATGTCCCTCTAGTATCTTCAAAACCTAACTTTTTACCTGCTTGGCTAAATGCTTGACATGGAAAGCCACCCACTAAAATATCATGTTTCGGGATTTCCTCCTCATGGATTAACGTAATATCTCCTGATGGCTCTTCACCATAGTTAGATTTATATGTTTTTGCAGCGAATTTATCAATTTCACTGCTAAAAACTACTTTTGTTCTACCTGTTAGTTGAAAACCTAATCTAGTACCACCAATACCCGCAAATAAGTCTATCATTGTATAGTCTGCATTATCCTTATTTCCAAATGGTACATCTTCTGGAAATAATAATATCTGATTCAGTTCTAATTTAGAGGGACTACCAATCCCACTCTCCCACCGTCTAATAGTTCTATCTCCATGTTTAGCCAAACCAACAGCATCAGCTAATTCTTTTTGCGTCATATTTAACCGTATTCTTTTTTCTTTTATTAAAGTACCAATACATTGGCATTTCTCTTCATTATTTTGTATACTTGTAATCAAAGGGCTTCACCTCTTTCTTATGTGTTAATAACAGGACTTTATGTCCTTTACTTGACACAATTATAGCAAGTCTATTTGCATTTGGAAAGGAGAAACTATGGATCTAAAATTATATGTGAATTTTATAAAAACAAGTCGTGCTGAATACTTTTCAGATATAAAACCATATGATCTTATCTACAAACAATTTACTACGCTAGATTTAAACGAAAAAAGTCCAGAATATTTTTATGAACATGCCAGTATTATAATGAAATTACTTCGTGATATATCATGGAACGAATTTCAGGAAAAAGAAAAGCACTTCACCTCAGAAATGCTTGCTTCCCTATATGAAAATAAAGATATAGATACTATGGGAAGCAAGGAGGCTATCAACTGGTTTACCAGTGAGTTCCCATCTCATATCTATAGCTTAAACCTTTCTAATACTCAAAGTAGACGTAGTCGTGCTGGTAAAGAGTTTGAAGCTATCATTGAACTTATTCTGATGGGCGCAAATATTCCATTAGATAGCCAAGGTAGTATCGGAACAAGATATTTTACAGAAAAAGGTCTTGGAAAACTTGTTGATATTGTGTCTCCTGGATCTACTGAGTATACTGTTAATAAACGTGATACTGTTTTAATTAGTGCAAAAACAACGCTACGTGAACGTTGGCAAGAAGTCCCAGAAGAAATGGCTCGCACTGGTGCAAGAGAAATGTTCTTAGTAACACTTGATGAGTCTATCAGTCAAGATGTGATAGAGACATTAAACGACAACAATATCCAATTAGTAACTACTAAGTCTATCAAAGAAATTTATTATCCAAATAATCATAGTGTAATTACCTTAGAAAAATTGCTATTAATTTTAAAAGAAACTGCTGATAAATGGGATAACTTTCCATTTCCACAAGACAAAGAACTTGAACGAAAATTAAATATAGAAAAACAAATTCAAAAACATCTTAATCATCCGTTTATAGTTGAGTATTATAAGAAACTACTTTAAAACAACTATTCTACACAGTAAAAAGCGAACCATATTCTCATGGTTCGCTTTTCTCATCGTTTATGTTGTCCAGTTCTTTTCCGCTATTTCTCGGCCTTTTTCTGTGACTTTCAATATGATTTCTTAGGTAATAAGTAGTCCAAAAGATTGTGCTCATCTTTTTTATCTACTTGTGTTGTCATTCTCTTACCACCATTCATTGATATATGTATTTTGTCTTGGATACGCCCGGTTTAACACTTCTAATATATCATCTGGTCCTTCTAGTGTGTCTTCAAAGGCGAGTTCTGTTGCACTCATGCGCCCCATAAGGAGTAAGCTCAAGGCCCCTACAGAGAACACTAATTTTGCATTGATATCCACATGTTCTTTGTGTTTCACCACTTGCGCTTTCCCCTCTTTATAGGACACTACATAGGTGCCGTGGTTCCACTCACATAATGGGTCTTTCACTCCAAATTGGATCGCTCCTTCTAAGGCTACTGGTACGGGAATGCTTTCCATGGCGAGTTTCACATCTACGATACGACTCATCATAAATGGCATCGTACTGTGCCCCGTTTTTCCATTCGTGTGAAAAATATAGCCTTGGTCAATCATGCCTTCGTTCCAACGTACGCTTTCACCTTGGGATCGATGGTTATACAAAAAGTTCAACAAAGCTTTTTGCGCACGGCGAGTGGTGTACACAAACTCACTCACTGCAATTTCAGGCTCTCCTAGGCGATAGAAACAATAGCCTTCTAATTGTCCAGAATCATTTTTTACATATCCTACTTGTACACCTTCTGCAAAAATGGATTCCAACAGGCGAACCCATTCTTTTTCTTTTCGTACTGCATAGCCAGACAATGGTTTTGTGTACGTTTCATAAACACCTGCTAAGCGTTTCCATTCACGTGGGGAACGCAACATGCCAAAAGATAAGGTTTTGTCTAGTTTCTTTAACAGAGGGGCTAACTCATCCAATTTCATGGTTTGTACCCATTGATGGGCATACAAATCCCAGCCATAGTTTTGATAAAATCCTGCAGAAGATGGCATTAAAATGGTTAAGCCCTGTCCACGTTCTTTCAATTCCCCTAATGCTGCTTTCAGTAATTTTTTACCGACCCCACTGCGTCGTACAATCGGGTCTGTGGCAACCCCCACCATGTAAGACATAGGTAGGTCCACACCGCGAACACGAATGGTATTTTGTCGTAAATGAACAGTGCTCACCAAATAACTACGGTCGATGCCCACCATCGTATTGTTTGGTTCATAGGCCGTATCAAAATAGTATTTAAAAAATGGATGATCTTCTGGCTCAAAACAATAAGCCCACAAACGTTTGACTTCTTTTGTGTCTGACTCTTTGGCAATTCTAAATTTCAAAATAATCCCTCTTCCATCGCTATGGTACATAGAAAACAGTTCGTATACTTTATTCTATTATTATATAAAAAAATAAGGGCCTACTGCTAGACCCTTTATACACTTCTTTTATAAAAGTTTACAGACATAGAAAAAGAGCCAGCTTCACTGACTCTTTCAAGTATGCATCCGCAAACGCATACCCCAATTAGCTATTATATTACAATGCCTCACCAAAGGATGCAATGGTAATTCATAAATTATATATACAATAAGACACCATCTAAAAATAGTTTAGCGCCATACCCGAATAGAATCAACCCACAGATACGATTGATCCAAACCAATTGCGAAATCTTGATGCGCTTTGATAATTTGTGAATAATCGTGGACAACGCCCCAAACCAAGCAAAGGCAGACACGATGTATCCCAACAAGAAATAGAGAGATGCTTCTTCTGGAATGCTGGCTTTCACAGCGCCGAACATCATGGTCACATCGATGAGTGCCTGTGGATTCAGCCATGCCACCGCAAAGGCAGTGGTCACGATATTCCAAATGGTCACATTCGTATCTACATGAGATACATTCGGCTCCGAATTGAACACGGTATAACCCATGTAAAAGATAACCGCCCCACCTAGCAATAAAACGATGCCTTTCAAAAATGGCCATATGTCAAAGATGGCACCAATGCCATAAAAGGCTGACACGCTCAAGGTGAGGTCGAAAAATGCCACGATTAAAATCGTTGTAATAATACGTGACACCTTTTGCACCAATGCTGTATTAATGATAAATAGATTCTGCATTCCTATGGGCGCCAACACGGCAAAGCCGATCAGTAATCCTTCCCAAAAATAGGTCATGGATGACTACCCTCGCAAGCGCCTTCTTTGATACAACGAGCATCATATTTTTCAGCAAAATGATCTGGGTTGTAAGATTCTTTCGCCATACGAAGGCCCAGTAATCCCATATCTTCTTCACGGTTGATAAACTGTGTATCCGCAAATTCATGACGAATAAATTCATTATTGATAGCTTGGTACAAACCACGGATGGTGGGGTTTGCTTTTTCAATATGAATGAGCGCCATATGTTCATTCAACATTTCCCCAATGGTGAAAGCCTCTACTCGTCCGAACAGTTTAATGCATCCGCCCACAAGGCCCAATGCATCCCAATGATCGAAGAGCAAATTGATGGCAGTTAGCTCATCTTCAATACCTTCTTCATGGTGTGTCTCCACCCATTGCGCTGCCGCTTCACGACAGAGAGGAATGGTAGTATCATCAATAGGCATATATTCATAATTAGAATATTGCATGCGGAATTGATTTAAATGGTTTTTCTTTTGACGTAACTTTTTACCGGATAAGGTAATCATATCTTCTGTACGATAGATATATTCAAAGTTATCACGGTCAGGTGTAAATTCATAGCAATCTGGACACAACTTTTGCATCCGTTCCATCATGATTGGATTAACACCTTTTAATAAAAATGGAATTTGATTCTCCTTGAACCACTCTTTCGCCATTTGTAATCCATCTACAAACTTGGCATCTTTTCCAGCAAATGGTGGCAACATAAATGGAGATTCTGTCACTCCACCACCTTTAATAAATAATACGCCTTCTTCTTCGGCCCAAGTAATGCCATAAATATCTTGCCACATAAATAATGTAGTAAAACTATTATCTGACGCTTCATAATGATGCTCTGAAAAATACGCATCAATACGGGGCTTATCTTCTAAGGTAAAACGCTTGAAGTCTAAAATAGGACTCGCCTCCTAATACACTGATTTTATGATATAACATTACTATTATATGCTATTCATCGATAAAATTCAATGCAGAAAAAAGTATAATGCCATTTCGAGTAGTAGCCTTGTGTCATCCCTTACTACCTAGGTTAGGCAAACACAAGAAGAGCACGGTGTGCCCCGAACAAACATTATGAAATACCGTTTGTGAGGGGTATACCGTGCTCTTCCCTTTATCTTATTTAGTTGCGAACGCCACAGGCTGCATAGCTAAACAAGTAACAATTTTCATTTGCAAATGGCTAGATAGTAACAACAAATAGTGACTAGCCAATGCCGTAATATAAACGGCAACGAAAAAGCACAGGGTTGCCGCCCTGTGCTTTTTTGGTGTAATCTTTGTTAGACTTACTTGTTGTTTTAGCTACTCATATTGTAACATAACTTAACGTAAAGGTAAACATAGAATACCTCAGTATCTCCACGCCTCCGTAAAGCGCCATTGTAGAAGTGGTCTTTCTTGCCCCCTTATTTGACAAAATTCCACAAACGACAGAAGAGCACGACATGTTCCGGAGCAAACCTAACCACTGTATCAGTTTGCGGAGGAATGTGTCGTGCTCTTCCCTTAAGCTCAAGTAAGAAAGGCAAGAAAGCCGATACTAGAATAAGCTTTCGTCTTCTTTTAGATCTTCTCCAGAGATAACTGCTACAGAGGCAATTTTATCTCCTTCATCTAAGTTTTGTGTTTTCACGCCAGAAATGGCTTTACTTTTCTTCACGGCAATATCGTTCACGTCAAAGCGAATGATCTTACCTTGTTCAGAAATGAGCATCATTTCATCGTTGTCATTCACGATTTCTACAGCTACGACTTCGCCAGTTTTGTCGGTGATTTTAAAGTTTTTCGTTCCTTTACCACCACGTTTTTGCACTGTGTAGGAGCTTTCTACATTGCGTTTGCCATACCCTTCTTCACTGATGGTGAATACTTGGCATTCTTCGCCAGTACCGTGGATAATGCTAGCACCTACCACTTCGTCACCAGCGTTGAGGTTGATACCTTTCACCCCACGAGCAGCACGTTTTAACAAACGTACGTCACCTTCATGGAAACGAATAGCCATACCTTTTTTCGTACCTAACAATACATCTTGGTTGCCATAGGTCAAGCCTACAGAAATCAACTGATCTCCTTCGTCCAATGCCACTGCATTCAAGCCACCACGGCGAATGTTGCGGTATTCATCAATGGAAGTCCGTTTCACCACACCCTGTTTTGTGACCATGAACAAGTTCACATCGCTGGAGATGCGTTCTAAGTCGATCATGTTCGTCACCGTTTCCCCTACATTAAGAGGAAGTACGTTGATGATAGCTGTACCACGAGAGTTACGGCTCGATGCTTCTGGCACTTCGTAGGCTTTCAAGCGGTACGCACGGCCTGTGGATGTGAAGAATAACAATGTATTATGAGTGCGCACATGCATAATTTGCGCCACATAATCGTCTTCTTTCGTTTTCATACCCACAACACCTACGCCGCCCTTATGTTGGTTGCGGTACACATTAGCATTCATGCGTTTGATATAACCTTGACGAGTTAAGGTAATGACCATTTCTTCGTCAGCAATTAAATCTTCCACATCAAAGTCAGATGTATCGATAGTGATTTCACTGCGACGTTTATCACCATATTTTTCTTTCATAGCGATTAACTCTTCTTTGATGATGTCACGTTGACGTGCATCGGAGGCTAAAATCGCTTTCAAGTCCGCAATCAACACCAATAATGCCGCATGTTCTTCTTCGATTTTTTCACGTTCCAAACCTGTTAAACGAGCTAAACGCATATCTAAGATCGCATTTGCTTGAATTTCTGTAAGGCTGAACTTTTCAATCAAAGCTGTACGAGCAATATCTGTAGTTTGAGAACTGCGAATCGTATGGATCACTTCATCAATATGATCTAAAGCGATCAACAAGCCTTCCAATACGTGCGCACGAGCTTCTGCCTTCGCTAAGTCGAACTCTGTACGGCGTACAATGACTTCTTGACGGTGCGTTAAGTAGTGACCTAATACCTCTTTTAAAGTCAATACTTTTGGATGGCCTTTCACCAATGCCAACATAATCACGCCGAATGTATCTTGTAATTGTGTGTGTTTATATAATTTATTCAACACGATATCTGGTTGCACGTCAGAACGCAATTCGATAACGATGCGAAGACCACGGCGGTCACTTTCATCTCGAAGGGCTGTAATACCGTCCACCACTTTATCACGACTTAAGTCTGCAATGGTTGCAATCAAGCGTGCTTTATTCACTTGGTACGGAATTTCTGTCACCACGATACGATGTTTACCTTTGGTCATAGCCTCAATGTGAGCTTTTGCACGCATTTTGATACTACCACGACCTGTGGCATAGGCTTTTTTAATACCCTCACGACCAAGGATAGACGCTCCTGTTGGGAAGTCTGGACCTTTGATAGCCGTCATCAATTGGTTCACATCCACTTCTGGATCGTCGATGAGCATCACAAGACCATCTACCACTTCCCCTAAGTTGTGAGGCGGAATATTCGTCGCCATCCCTACGGCAATGCCGGCGGAACCATTGATCAACAAGTTCGGAATCTTTGCGGGAAGTACAGTTGGTTCTTCCAAAGATTCGTCATAGTTCGGCATGAAGTCCACTGTTTTCTTCTCAATATCTGCTAGCATTTCTGTGGCAATACGAGACATACGAACTTCCGTATACCGCATGGCCGCTGCAGAGTCGCCGTCAATGGAACCAAAGTTACCATGACCATCCACCAGTGGATATCTTGTATTAAAATCTTGGGCCAAACGCACCGTTGCGTCGTACACAGAGCTATCACCATGTGGATGATATTTACCAAGTACGTCGCCGACGATACGAGCCGATTTTTTGTACGGTTTCGACGGTGTCATGCCTGTTTCATGCATCGCATATAAAATACGACGGTGTACAGGTTTCAACCCATCGCGTACATCTGGAAGGGCGCGCATAACGATAACGCTCATGGCGTAATCGATGTAGGAACTGCGCATTTCTTTATCGATTTGGACCGGCAAAATTTTGCCATGACTCCAAGCCTTTTCCTCCATTGTATCACCTCATTTTACAATACTGATTATATAACTAATTCATTATACCATTTTATGCACTTTTTTTC
Organism: Veillonella sp. VA137; assembly: GCF_003992015.1. Lineage (GTDB taxonomy): Bacteria > Bacillota > Negativicutes > Veillonellales > Veillonellaceae > F0422. Next base: position 89,464 of record NZ_RQVK01000005.1, on the reverse strand, counting down.
TATCTTTTTACATGAAAGTTTCAATACACTCAAATATAAACACTTTCGAACGTATATGTTGCATAAATATTCCCATATTTTTATTTTTGAAAGTCTAACATGGCCTCATTTAATCGATTCATACGGAACGTTTCCACCACATCAATCATAAAGCGTTCATCATGGATAGGATTCACATCCATTTTGAATAGGTGTGACGTACAATGACAATCACTGCAACCAAAGCCTTTCACCTCGTCTACACTAATCGCCTTCATTGCCTTCGCCAATTCACATTCTAAATCGCTGGAGCTGCGAATCGGTAAGGCTGCTACAACAATGCTGATACTTCGCAAATAGTCCAGGTGCCAATGTTTCTGTTTCCGTTTCCGTTTATGACGTTCTATGCGTTTTTCTAAATTCGCTTTCGCTGACCCTACATAGATATAATACCCAGCTTCAAAGTGCATCTCTCCCTTGCTACCGATCGTTAACGTTATCGGTTCTTCCACCTGCAACACCATGAGGTAATCCCCTCGGTCCTCCGCTTCTCGTTGCACCGCTCCATCATTGTACAAGCACTCACGTACCACTATAGGTTTAGTAAACTCTGGTGTCCACTGCAATGCCATAGCCTTCCAGTCTAATTGTGGTGCTACCTCAATAAATGTCTTCGTAAATTCTAAATCCGTGTGAAAGTCTGGAGAAAACCACAAAGCTCGTTCCCACTGCACTAAGAACAGAATCCCAGTACGATATCCTTCTTGTTGTAATTCTTGCAAGTGAAGTAGGTGTTTTCGACCACGCTCCGTCACCGCATCAGGAAACATCGCTCCTTGATCACCAAATAAGGTGCAGGATTTTACTTCCAATAAAAAGTGTTCTTCCTTGTCATTTTTAAGAAGCAAATCAAAACGACTATGACCCACCGTGTACTCTCGTCGTAGCACTCGCCATTCTTCCCATCCAGGAATCAGTTGTTCCTCGATCATATACTCTGCCATGTCATTACAATAATTAGTGTCCAACATGATGGGTACACCATCACGTTCAATACCGATGACACGATATTGCGTTTTCGCACCTTCTTTTGGATGATGCACCACATACATCTTCACCCCTACAAAGAGGAGCTCCCACATGCGACCTGGATTTGGCAAGTGAGCTGCAATCATCTGTCCCTGTAATTCTAAATGGACAACAAATCGGTTGGGTCGCTCTACAAAGGTGGCAACCTGTACATTTTCATATAAAACTTTCATATATATCCTTTTCTTACTATTACTTTATATAGGGTAGCATTCTTGCTTCTATACTACCTAACCATATTTCTCTAAAAGCCATTGTCGCAAATAAGCAATACTTCTAATAACTCTATCTAAAGGTATCTTTCGTGGCAAATAGACACATACAAATCAGATTTCCTGTATTAATTTATCTATAAACTAGAATTATATATCATATATATCAAGATTGTTATATGCTAAGATTCATACTTAGCACTAACAAGCAAGTTCTAGATACATAGTATACTCCATACATGTCATGCATGCTACACACATACTACAGTCCACTCCTATGTAACCTTCACAACATATACACTATTCTGTGGATAACCATGTGGGTATCCTGTGTCTAATCTGTGTGTAAACTCCAAGTTATTCACTTGTTATCACACAGGATGTGTATAACTATGTGGTTATCTTGTGTATACTCTGTGTGTAATCGAAGACTAACTTAGATGGCTTTTTATTTTTGTCTTAACTTAATCACTTTTTGTGGATAATTCTGTGTGTAACTTTAAATTTCCCGTGTATAAGCCGTGCATTATTTGTGAATAAAATTCGTTGCCTCAGCTACATACAAGAACCACTTCTTATAGTATACTAAGAGCATAGGCTTTCGCCTAGTCATGTATAACAATTATATAATTTATTTTCATGGAATTGTACGCTAACACAATTTGATGCAAAATACTTGTCATAATTTTATACATACTACTACATAATTTACAAATAGGTATACATTCCTTTCATAGATTGAACAGATATCTTATGGCTATCCAATATCATCTACATTAGGAACAATGCCTACTTTCGTACATAAACATGAACAACATTTACTCAATTTTAAGGAGATACACATGGCACAAGTGGCAGGCAATTTACAACGTATCCGCAATGGGAAACGCACGTACGCGATTACCCCTCGCATACCTGGTGGTTTCGTACAACCACAAATGTTACAAAAATTTATCGACGTGGCAAACACATTCCACGCAACTTTAAAAATTACAGGTGCTCAACGCATCATGATTACCAACCTAAACGCAGAAGATGTGGACAAAGCGTGGGCCATGCTCGGCATGGAACCAGCGCACACCGTATCCAATCGTGTTCGTTCTGTGAAAGTCTGCCCTGGCACGACATTCTGTAAACGGGCAAAACAAGACAGCGTACATTTAGGCATGCAATTAGAACGGAAATACATTTCCAAAGAAATGCCATCTAAAATGAAGATTGGCGTGTCTGGCTGCCCTAACTCTTGCTCCGAAGCAATTACAAAAGATATCGGTATTATCGGTAATGACCAAGGCTGGCAAATCTATGCAGGTGGTAGCGCTGGTGCTCATCCACGCTTGGGTGACTTAATCACAGAAGTAGCTACTGAAGAAGAAGTACTCACTATCATCGATCGCATGATTGCTTACTACAAAGAAAATGCCCAAATCGAGCGTATCGGCCAATTCATTGACCGCATCGGTCTCGATGCATTCCGAGCTGCTGTGTTAGATACAGTGGATTCCCCAACAGTTGCTGCTAAAGCATCGGCTGAACCAGTGGTCAAATTACCAGGTCAAGGTAATGCAGGACTTGCAGAAGCTGCTGCACCTGCTAACGACAAAGGAGCTACTCCACTTTCACCGGGACAACTCATTACAAAAGATACTATCGTTCGTCATATCGTCGACGTATATCCAGAATTGATTCCTATTTTACAATCCATGGGAATGGGCTGCCTAGGCTGTCCTTCTTCCACAGGGGAACCTCTATGGCAAGCGGCAAATATCCACGGCATGGATATCGATGAATTAGTAGCAAAACTCAATGCGGGTCGCAATGTATCTGAAATTGCTATTACAAAAGATTCCATCATTCGTGATATTATAGATATGTATCCACAAACGGTGCCTGTGTTGCAATCCATCGGTATGGGTTGTTTAGGCTGTCCTTCCTCCACAGGGGAACCATTATGGCAAGCCGCTAACATTCACGGCATGGATGTGGATGAACTTGTTTCCAAATTAGAAGTCGCACGAAAAGGAGCTTAACATGTCAGCAGTACTGGGACACATTCATTTCTGGTTATACAAAAAAATTCAGCTTATCGCTGAACGTGAACAAATTATTAAGAAAGAGGCTCAAACTCGTCTTGATGATTTAGCCGATGAGTTATATGCAACAGCTATCGATTTATATGGAAAACCAATTCCTCCAGATCGTCAGTTGGACCGCATCATCGATCACAACAACATCCACGGTTGGTTACAAAACCAATTGCAAACCTCTTCCGTTCGTGAAGCCACTTTCATCAAAGATTTAACGGATTGTGGCGGAGACGACGGTATCGATGCAGTATTAGAAGCGTTCATCAAACAAGGCGCAATGTGCGGTACAGAAGCAAAAGAAAAATTGACTGCTCAAACAGCACCTGCCATTTACACAGTGATGCAAGACTACTATGTGAACGGTATGCCTTGTGACCCAAGTGATACTGTGATCGAGCAAACCGATACTACCTTTAGTTGGTACGGAAATCACCAAAATCAAATTTCCTATTGGAAAACAGCCGGCGTAAATCCAATTATTATGGCCGCTGCCTTCCAAGCATGGTTCAGCGCTTTCGTGAGTCACGTAGCACCGGACTTTGCATTCTCTGTAAATCTTGATGGTGATATTCCTGTATATACAATTGCAAAAAGCTAAGTAGCTTATCCTTTTTTATATTATATATAGCAGCACACTCGCTGCAGTAATTGACTTTCACCGCTGTGAAAGTCCCCAGAATAGGAGGTTCTACTATGGCAGGAACTGTAAAACAAGAACTAGGTTTAATTTTTGATGGTCCTAATTACAAAATCGTGAAAAAAGGCGGCGTCGCTGGTGATCAAGTGGAAAAGCACAATCACCCAGAGGCTAACGTGATCTTCACTGTAGTTAAAGGTAAAGTGAACGTATTCCTTAACGAAACAGAATCCCATATCTTAACACCAGGCGAAGTATTGCACTTCGACGGCAACAACTACATCCAAGCTACATTGGTGGAAGATAGCGAGTTCGTTGTAAACCTAATTCATAAATAAGCTCATAATAAAAGGTGTGAATCCATGCTAGTCATTAGCATTGGGTTCACACCTTTTTTATTATCTACCTACCAAATTAACTCAACAATTTTTTCTATTGGTGAATTAGGTAAAATAGGTCGAAACTCTTCATGTGGATCTAATTTTTGCTCTCCACCATCTCCTCGTAGCTCTGTGATAGTATAAGCCTTTCCATAGCGACTAACTAAAATATGCCCCCATACTTCACTACCTTCCTTAGTAACTATCTTTACCCATACATAGGCATTCTTACCATACTTCTGAACTGTGTCTTTATCAATATAATATGATGTCCCATCTATAGTTCCCATATAAGACAAGTGACTTGCTGACAAAGACGTAGCACTTCCTAATGAGATCAGCAACACAGCCAATAGTAACACTCTTTTTAACATATCTGTTCCTCCCTTACTACCACGCTAGTCTCTTGAATCTATACCTTAAGAATACCATACTATGTACAAAAAAATAACCCCTAGGTCACATGACCTAGGGGCTTTTTTATATCTTATTTGTTGATGCGTTCTACTACTACTGGAGTTAAGTCGATAACTTGGTTACCTTCTTTAACAGCACCAGCAGATGTTGGATTAGCTACTAATACATCGATATCTTTTTCTTTCGCAATAGCTTGAATTGCTTCTGCTACTTTTTTATCCAATGGAGCTAATGCATTGGCTTCTTCTTGGTTATACTTTTCTTGAATGCTACGAACATTTTTATCGAAATATGCTTGTTTTTCAGCATCTGTTTTGAAGTTGTTTAACTTTTTGAATTCACCTTCTAATTTAGGGCCGTATTCTGCACGCAATTTATCGATTTGCATTTGAATAGCACCAAAACCATTGTAGCCAGTGTAGATAGCTTCTTCGTTAATTACGCCTACGTTAGCAGCGTTAGATACTGTAAAAGCACCAACAACAGCTAGTGCACCTAAAGTTACAATTTTTTTAGTTAAGTTCATGTATAAGCCTCCCTATGAGAAATATTTTCATCTATTTATCTAGTATAGCAAAGTTATTTCTATTTAGCAAATTACCTTACATCTTTACTATACCCTATGTATGTGAAAGTAACATGAAAATTATTGTTCTTCACTTACATATACATATTCTTCTTTTTTCAATTTGCTGATAATTTCTGGCACCATGCCGATCAAACGATCGAAACCAGTATATTTAGCAGACCCTTTGATATTGAATAATTCAATACGTTCTCCTTTGATGACAAGCACTGCTGTTGGCTCAACTTTCGCTCCGCCACCACCAGCTTTTTGGCATCCACCTAAACCAAGAGATACGTCAACGAATGGTACAATCGTAGTATCGCCTAATTGTACAGCTTCACCTACTACGGTTTCCACACGAATCATTTCTTTAAATTGTTCAAATAAAGGCTCTAAATTGTCTTTTAAATTAGTAAGTTTAGTATCCATCATGACCTCCTATGATTCTTCAACTTCTGAAAGTTCTTTATTTTGCACTTTGCTTACGACGACGATACTGTACAAATGCTTTTACACTGTCCATCAGACACTCTCTGACTGCTTTTTTTACAATAAATAGAGTTCCATAGAATGCAAACACTCCTAATTGCATACGCCCTTTTACCGTTAAGCTACCTGTATAGGCAAACTCTGTATAAGAAAAATTTACTTGTTCCACTTGTTTTGGGCATAATGTATAGGCAGCCGCGGTGATCAGCCCCATTTCATAAGGTCTAGGGATTCCAAAATCACCTTCTAATTGGAACACTCTAGGACTCGCATGACTAGCACATTGCTTACTAACGGTAAACAATGCTTCATAGAGTTTAGGGTTTGATACATGTTTCCACCACCAATAGGTTGGTAAGTCTTTTGTATCTTCTTTCTCTTCTGTTGTTTCTTCTTGCAACGATGTAGATTCTACTGGTTCAAGTACCTGTCCATTGGCATCAAATCGAACAGATTGCACGGGTTCTGGCCCTGAGTATCCAGATAACGGATACGAATCTGGCTCGTCTAGTACTTCTTTTGTGTCTACATCTTCTTTACTGTCTGTCGCTAACGGATCTAGTTCTTCTTTTACCCTACGATTTAACCAATCTTCATAATCACGGGCAGAACCAACTTTCATAGACCCTAATACATAGACCTCCTTAAACAAGGGATGCCCTTGCTTATACGCAAGATGTACCTTCAATACACGATACATCCACTCTAATCGGAAGTCAAATTCATAAGGTTTGCGCGAACTTACTTTCAGACTATATGTGATAGGAATACATAGAATGGCTATGATGAAAGCTATTACTAACAGCAATAGAATCATCCATAGTGACACGATACCACCTACCTTTCAGTATGTTATACGATATACATACTTAAATTATAACATTCTTTGCCCTTAATGCTCAATACCAAGACGAGCTTCTACACCTTGATCATAATAATGACGGTACGCCTCCATGACGGTGACTAAGTCCGCTTCATCCAATAACCATTGAGGAGCACCACGGCCAGTAAATACGAGTTCAACATCAGGATTGCGAGCCGCTAGTAACGCGCGCCCTTCTGCTTCATCGATTAAACCGAAAAATAGGGCCATATTGTATTCATCTAAAATGACAATATCAAAATCTCCCGTAGCCACAGCTTGTAGAGCTCTCTCTTGACCGATGTGAATCAAATCTTTGTATTCTTGTGGGGGTTGCCCTTTAGGAAAGACCACCACATCATCCCCCCATCGGCGCAACTCTTCTTCGCTTTTCATACCTTCTGGAATGATAAAGAATGGTTTTCCTACTGTTTCTACTGTGATAGGCTCTAATTGATCTAATACGGCATGTTCTGAATATACCTTAGATTTCATAAATTGAAGAAGCAGCACTTTCTTGCCTACTCCAGCCGCACGTACGGCTAGACCGATGGCTGCGGTTGTTTTTCCCTTGCCATCACCTGTATAAACTTGTACATAGGATTTCATAATTGCCTCCTATTGAATGGGCAAAAACAATAATGGATCTGTAGCCACACCATTCACACGCACTTCATAGTGAACATGACTACCCGTACTTTTACCAGTACTTCCCATGAGTGCAATGGATTGTCCTTTTTTCACAGTCATTCCTACTTGTACTAGGAGCGCTGAATTATGCCCATATTTTGTCACAAATCCATTGCCATGATCGATTTCTATTTCATTACCATAGCCGCCATTATACCCTGCATAGGTCACAGTACCTGCCGCAGTGGCTACAATCGTAGTACCTACATCGTTAGCGATATCTAAGCCTTCATGGAAAGCTCCTCCACCGTACACAGGGTCTTGTCGTGCCCCAAAAGTAGAGCTAATAACGCCTTTGGCGGGCCAAATGGATGGCATATGACTATTGGCATCCGCCGCATCGCCCTCCGTAGCTAACATAGATTGCAATTCTCGAATATCTTTACCCACTCCATCTTTAAGAACATTGTAGAGAGTATACATAGATACCAGACGACGTTGTGCTTGACGGTCTAAGCTAGATATACGAGCAGATAATTGGGTTGTTGTGAAAGTCTTATTTACGCTTTTGGGAGAAGGGTCCTCTTTCTCTTCTTTGCTTTGAGTGCTACCATCTGTTTTTGGTACTGTACCCGACTCTGTACCTTTAATCATATTTCTAATATTTTGATCTAACTCATCCAAAGTCTTCATTTTTTTATCTAAGACTTCTACCTTTTGATCCAATAGTTTTAATTGCTCTTTTTGTAATTGATTTTCTTGGCGTAATTGCAAGACTTCTACTTGTCGTGCAATCCCCCAGATACCAAATCCTAGCAAAATCACTAAAATAGCAATGACTATAATGGCTATGGTCTTAATGTTCTGTTTTGTAAACCGCAAATTCCAGTCATCACCATGTTGCTCTAGATGTGACTGCAACCACTTAGGTATTTGCATATAACATCCTTTCTATGCTGACACAGAAGAACTAGCTAACACATCTCCATTACTTCGTTGTCCCATAGCAGATTGCAAGCTAGCTAATTCTTCTTGTGAAAGACTGGCTAAACTTTTACCATTCACAATTGGTTTCGTAAAAATACGTGATTCATTTCTTCCATACACACTAGAAATAACAATACCATTGAAATTGCCATCTAATAATGTTAAGGAAAAGGATAATTCATTACCAATGTTTTCAAAGGCATTATATTTCACAAATCCAATATGCTGAAATGTTTGTGCCTGTGTAGATTGAATCACTTTTTGTTCTGATAAAATCGTTTGCCAAGTGCTTGCCATATCTCGTAATTCTTTCACTTCAATGGCAAGGCGTCGCTCAATACTCTGACCATTTTCGCCATCCATAAAGTATCGATAGCGCTTGGTTAGGCGACTCACTCGGATATGTAAACTGAATGCATGTAATACTAGCAGTACAATAATCCCTGCTAATACCCATGGTAACCAAGGTAATAGTTGTTCTAACACAATAATCCTTTCTATTCTAATTCATGTTCAAATGGCTTGATAGCACGTTGTAAAATGCCATGCAAAGAGGCTATCAATACACCGTAGTTGACGATAGGAACCCCTTGCACAGAGGCTACATCAATACGACGTAATACCTCTCGACGTGTCAACATACAGCCACCACAATGAATGATAACATCATACTTAGATACGTCATGAGGGAAATGTCCACCGCTGGTCCACTCTAGTTCTAAGTCTGTATATCCTTTTGCTGTTAGCCATCTCGGAATTTTTACGGTTCCAATATCTTCACATTGTTGACGATGTGTACAACCTTCACTAATCAACACTTTGGAGCCCGCTCGCAATTGGTCTATAGCATGTACACCTGCCACTAAATCTTTTAATTTCCCTTTAAAGCGCGCCATTAAGATAGAAAAACTTGTTAAACCTATCTCCTCCGGCACAATTTGACTCGCCGCCTCAAAGGCTTGGGAGTCAGTAATGACTAATTTTGGTGGCTTATGTAGTTGCTCCAACGTCGTGGCTAGTTCTTCTACTTGGCACACCATAGCCATACCGTGATAGTCCAAAATTTCTCGAATCATTTGCACTTGTGGCAAAATAATACGACCTTTTGGAGCTGATTCGTCAATAGGACATACTAACACAAATACATCTTTTTCTTCAATATAACCGCCTAATAAAGATTGTACATCCTCATCGACAGGTTTTAATTTGCTTAATGCCTCTAGCAACGTCATGCGATTTGCTCTATCGTTGACATCTGCTATTACTACCTGCGACGTATAAGGTTGTAATTCTCCATGGAATTTGACAAATTCAGAACCTTTGTTCCCTCCTACTTCATTGATGACCACCAACGTAGGTATATGGCTACTTTGTAGTTGTTGTAACCAATCTATATCTTCTGGTATGGGCTCAATATCTGTACGCAACATATACACGGCTAAATTCATCGTTGGCAATACTTGTTTCGTTTTTTCTACCCGCAATAAGCCTAATTCCGATGTATCATCAATACCTGCCGTATCTACAATCATCACAGGCCCTAATGGCAATAGTTCCATCCCTTTAGACACTGGATCCGTCGTAGTCCCCGCAATGGGAGACACTAAGGAAATCTGTTGCTCTGTTAGCGTGTTAATCAAGGTAGATTTACCTGCATTACAGCGCCCAAAAAAGCCTATGTGCAAGCGATTCCCTCTAGTTGTTTCTAATACCATAGACGTCCTTTCTATTCGCTTTCAATATAGCTAATTAAACGCATCAATTCTTCTTCACTTTTGAAAGAAACCTCGATAGTACCTTGAATTTTTTTCGTATTCTTTAAACGAATATCTACTGGAGTTCCTAAACTATCTTTCAATCGTTGCATTAACTTGCGCAACTCCGCCGTTGGTTGAGGCTGAGTCGATGTTAAGCGTTTCTTGCCAGCCTGTAGCTCTTTTACTAGTTGTTCGACTTGACGGGCATTTAAATCTTTTTCCTTAATCCGTTCTAAGGCTTGTAATTGTAAATGTTCTCCGTCTAGCGCCAATAAGGGTCTTGCTTGCCCTACCGTTAGCATACTTGTTTCTAACTCTTGTTGTAAAAACTCCGGCAATTGCAATAATCGCACAATATTTGCTACATAAGAACGACTACGGCCTACGGTCATAGCAATTTCTTCCTGTGTTTTTTTGAAAGTATCCATTAAGTACTGATATCCAAAAGCTTCTTCGATAGGGTTTAGATTTTGCCGTTGCAAGTTTTCTACTAAAGCAATTTCACTCACTTCTTCTGTCGTATAGTCACGGACCACCACAGGAATTTTAGTCAATCCCGCTTGTTGGCACGCACGCCAACGACGTTCACCAGCTACGATTTCATAATGGTCATCTACTTTGCGAACCGCAATAGGGGCAATCAATCCATGGGCCTGAATCGATGCCACTAGAGTTTCCATATCCTCTTCTGTAAAGCGCTTACGAGGCTGATTCGGGTTAGGTTGTATTTTAGTAATATCCAGTTCATAGCCACTTCTATGACCGTCCTTAAAAGAACCAGACAATCCAAAAGATCCTAATCCTTTACCAAGGCCACCTTTTGTTTTTTTAAGCTCCACGCTCAATTACCTCCCGTGCTAAGGCACAATATACTTCAGCCCCTTTAGACCGCTTATCATAGATAACTACTGGCAATCCATGGCTAGGAGCTTCTCCCAATTTCACATTTCGTGGTATCGTTGTGCTGTACACAGCATCGCCAAAGTAATTCGTTACTTCCTCTGCCACTTGTACCGCTAATTTAGTTCTACCATTATACATGGTCAGCACAACACCTTCTAATTCTAACTCTGTGTTTAGTTCTTCTTGTACTAATTCGATAGTCTTCACCAATTGGCTCACACCCTCTAAGGCATAGAACTCTGTTTGTATAGGGATTAATACGCTATTAGAGGCGGTTAAGGCATTGATTGTCAACATACCTAAGGAAGGAGGACAGTCAATAATAATATAGTCATAGTCATCTACGATAGGTGCCATACATTGTTTCAACGTGTAGCCTTTGTCTTCCATCGCTACTAGGTCTACCTCAGCTCCTGCTAAATCGATGGTTGTGGGTGCAATCTGTAATGTATCTATCACGGTGTTTTCTATAATATCTGTGATTGGTACTTCATCCACAAGCATTTCATATACACCTTGTGTGATCTCTTCTTTATCAATCCCTAGACCACTTGTGGCGTTCCCTTGAGGATCTAAGTCTAATAAGAGCACTCGTTTCCCTTCTACAGCCAAACAAGCGCTCAAATTAACAGCAGTTGTCGTTTTACCAACACCGCCCTTTTGGTTGGCTACGGCAATAATTCTAGCCATGATTTCACCTCTTTCTTATCGTCTTATCACATTATAACATAGATTGTTGTGTTTTTTATGAAAGACACCCGTATTTCCTCATCTTTTTTATATATTTTTACTGTTTCACGTGAAACAGAGCAACGTTTATGTCATCCCATATATATTTCATTCATTGTTTCACGTGAAACATTATATATGCAATCTATAAGAATTCCCTACTATACCTTCTCATAGTACCTCACAAGCTATAACATACATAAGCACTAGATCACCCTCCTACGGGCTAGTTATCTTTTTAACTACGATATACATCAACATACCCTTTAATTGTTCTATACACCTATGACCTTATAGTAATGTTTCACGTGAAACACTGTACCTATTGTCCGCTTAATTGTTTCACGTGAAACAATCTAGCAATCTATTGGATAATACCCCAAAGAAACTTGTATATACTTCCCAAAAATAATATCTATTATAGAACAAAAAAGGAACGTTGACCTAATCTGTTCAACGTTCCTCTCTAGTCTGTAACACATGATGTCACATGTCACTTATATTTTTATAATATTGTCATACTATTATTTATCAGATAGTATCTCTTTATGCTATCTAATGCTCAATAGATTTTTATAGTAATTAATATGTAATAGTTTTTATGGCATCTGACACCTAATTACTTTATGCTATGCTATGCGATGCCATAGATAGAAATTGGTATTACTCATCACCCAATAGCCCTTTTACGATATTCACCGCAGAGATACCATCTTTCGCATAGGAATCAGCTCCAGCTTCATCTGCATAGGCTTGGGACAATACCGCACCGCCTACAAGAACCTTCGCATTGACGCCAGCTTCACGTACTGCCGCAATGGTTTCATTAATCATCGGCATCGTTGTAGTCATCAAGGATGCTATACCGATAATTGGTGCATTGTGTTCTTTCGCTGCTGCAACGATTTCTTCTGGAGATACATCTTTTCCTAAGTCCACGATTTGGTATCCATTGTTTTCTAATAAAGCAGACACGATGTTTTTACCTAAATCGTGAATGTCACCCTTTACTGTAGCTAAGATAATCGTCGCTTTCTTCTCTGCAGTACCTTCTGGTAACACTTCCTTAATCGTTGTGAAAGCCGCTTGCATCGTTTCTGCAGCTAGCATAACTTGTGGCAAGAACGCTTTACCAGAGCCGAACTTTTCACCAACTACTGCCATAGCATCGGATAAACCTCTACGAGTCACCTCTAGTGGATCTAGGCCTTGTGCTAAGGCTTCCTTTACCAACGGTACAACCGCTTCTTTTTCACCTTGCTCTACGGCATGTTTAATACATTCAATCGGGTCATCACTATGGAAGGCTTCCGCTGCAGCTTTCACTTTTTTCGTCACCACTGCGTTTTCATCGTCATCACCGTACTCAGCAATGAAGTCCGCCGCTGCTGGGTCAAATCCCATGAAGGTACGACCTGTAATGAACGCTTTTCGTACGATTTCATTCATTGGGTTCATGATAGGGCATGTCAAACCGTTGCTCAATGCCATCGTCAAGAATTGTGCATTCAAGTACGCCCGTTGTGGCAATCCAAAGGATATATTGGACAAGCCCATCACCGTTGGGAAACCAAATGTTTCAGCGTAGAGTTTTAATGTTTTTAAGGTTTCTCGTGCTGCATGTTGGCTACTTGCTAAGGTCAACACCAATGGATCTAGCAATAAATCATTTGGTCGTAATCCATAGTTATATGCTTCTAAGACGATTTCTTTTGCTAAAGACACACGCTCTTCTGCCGTTTCTGGTAATTCTTTTTTACCTAATGGCAAGCATAATAACGCTGCGCCATAGCGTTTTGCTAATGGTAATACCGCTTCCAATTGCTCTGGCTCTGCGTTCACAGAGTTCAACAATGGACGACCTGGATAAGCTTTCAAACCTGCTTCCATCGCCACTGGATCCAATGTATCGATGGATAAAGGAACCTCCACAAGCATCGTTAATTCTTCGATAGCTCGTTTCATCGTTTCCCCTGGATCAACGCCTGTGACACCCATGTTCACATCCAACACGTCTGCCCCTGCTTCTACTTGGGCTAAGGCATCTTTTTTCACCATTAAGAAGCTACCCTTGCGGATTTCTTCCGCTAACACCTTACGTCCTGTTGGGTTTATGCGTTCCCCAATGATGATTGGTTTTTCTTGTAAACCTACTTTCACTACGCTAGTTCGGCTTGTGAAAGCAGTAAACGGTTCTACATATGGTCGTTCTGCTGGTGTGTGTGCTCGTGCTGCTTTAGCGATGGCCTCGATATGTTTTGGTGTACTACCGCAACAAGCGCCTAGGTAGGTCGCCCCTGCATCGAGGAAACGAGGCGCATATTCGCCCATTTCTTCTGGTCCCAATGGGAAGATCGTTTCTTTCCCTACGAGTTGTGGCATCCCAGCATTTGGCTGAATGCTGATTGGCAAGTTCGTTACCGCTGCCATACGTTCTACGAGCGGCAATAATTGTTCAGGTCCCAAGGAACAGTTAATACCTACAATATCTGCTTCCATAGCATCCATCAAGATCGCTGCTGCTTCTGGTGGTGTACCTGTGATGGTACGACCATCTTCACTGAAAGAAAACTGACAGATGATTTTCACATCGTCTTTTGTTTTTCCTAACTCTTCACGAGCATCTTTGGCACCCAATAAAGCAGCACGCATTTCTTGGATATCGATGATCGTTTCAATAATCAGGTAATCTACACCGGCATCGATAAGGGCTCTTGCTTGATCTTTGAAAGTCTCATAAATTTCATCAAATTGGGCTACCCCTAATGGTGCCATAAAGCGACCACTAGGACCCATATCCCCTGCAATTTTCGCATTCGGATTAATCTTATCACGAGCCGCTTGTGCGACTTTCACAGCGGCACGATTGATTTCATCCATACGATGACCCAATTGGTATTCATCCAGTTTTAAAACTGTCCCACCAAAGGTGTTAGTCGTAATAATATCGCTACCGTGACGTAAATATTCTGCATGGATATGCTCCACCACGTCCGGATGTTCTACGTTAAATAATTCTGGACAAGCCCCGTCACCAAGACCTGCCGCCTGCAGCATGGTACCCATGCCGCCATCTATAATATATACCATATGTCCCTCACTTATGTATCAGGCACATTGCTCGCCCAAGGCAATATACTTCACATGGGTATGCATCTACTCTTCCCTGTAGGTTCATACACCATATTACTTATCTATACATCTAATTATTATTCTTAATCAAAGTTTTTTTGTTAGCATCTTACAGTTATCAGTATGATATAAAGTACCTCTACAGCAGCTAAGCCATACACAACTACTATAGAAACTTATACTGATTAACACTGTATACCAATGATAGTATTACTAATAGTTATTATACCTTACAAAAATATCAATTATATTGTAAAAAGTACAACTATCATAAAAATATCCTACATAGGATATCTTTTCAGTAGTATCTATCACAAATGGTATGTTTACTTAAATACATGATGTAGTTCCCTTTTCCGGTACTTTACGGGACGCACACCCCACTTGGCTACAAGATGTGCAACCTCGTTGCGTTTTTGGTCCTTCTTCATCGGCGGTTTGACAGCCCACGATAGCTGTTACCGATTTACGTGGAAATAGCATACTTGTGTCTGTCACCGTCAATCCGATTTCTTCTGTTTTAATAATCTTAGCAAATTCTTGCTGTACTGTGACAGGCCAATTGCCATAGCCTGGGCTAAAACGCCATGTCGTTTTAAAACCTTGTTTTTTCGCCTCTCGGTCGATGAGTTCGTTTACCTGATCTGCCACTTGTTCTACTGCCGTTGTAGCCGCTGCATCCACGAGGAGACCTAGTGTAGATTTGCCTTCTTTAAATAAAGCAGAACTGCGTTCTTCTACTGCTTCTCCTATTGTGACAGCCAACACATATACTTTTTTAGCATTTCCTAAATGACGGATGATACCCGTCGCATCTAGCACCATCGGTGGATCACTGAGTATGGTATGTGTCTCTGGGTCGTAATCATAGCATTGGTACACACCACGAGGTTCTGCCACCAATTGCACTTCTAAGGCAGCTTCTTTCACATACTGCTCTGGAAAGCCCTCCGCATGTTTTAACCCGGAGTATCGTTTTATTTCATCTTCATTGAGTTTTGGTAATCGTCCGTTATAGATTGCCATCATCTCACCTCAATCTTGTATTGCAAATATAAAACATGTGCGAACACAACGTGACCGCACATGTAAAAGAGTACTTATTAAGTATACCATAGTTCATACTTATAAGCATTTTCTATATTTTATTATAAGTTATAGTACAAAGCTATAAAGGCTTTGTTTTAATCTCTTTTGGTTTTCGAGGGTATTTCTTAGCCGTAGGCTTTACCTTTTTGATATACACGATAGCCCGCTTGTCATCCAAGGTAGGTAATGTCACTTCTTTCACCTTTACGATTTCACCGCCCAGGATGGATAAAGCACGTTTACTTTCCTCTAGTTCTTCTTTCACGATGGAGCCTTTTAAAGCCACCATGTAGCCTCCTACTTTCACGTAAGGCAATCCCCATTCCAATAAGATGGATAAACGAGCCACCGCACGGCTAGTGAGAAGATCGAAAGATTCCCGGTACTCTTGATGTGCCAAATCTTCTGCACGGCCATGTAAAGTTTGTAATCCTTGTAAGTCTAAGTCCTCAATGACACCATCTAAAAAACGCAATCGCTTTTGCAAGGAATCAAATAAAGTAATCTGCAAGGACGGATCGTATATCCCGAGTGGAATGCCTGGAAAGCCGGCTCCTGTACCTAAATCAATGACCGTCGCACCCTTTGTAAAATATTTAGGGTCATAACAAGATAGAGAATCTACCACATGTTTTAAAGCAAACTCTTCTGGCTCCGTAATACCCGTTAAGTTCATGTGCTCATTAGTGGTCACTACGTGTTCGTAAAACCGTTGTAGTAGGTCAATTTGTGCATCTGTGAGGTCTAACCCATAGGTTGTGGTGTGGGCCCTCACATAGTTTGAAAATGTCATATTAACCTCTTTCACGGTAGTACTGCTCAATTTGCACTAAGAGCACCGAAATGTCCGCAGGAGACACCCCAGAAATACGGCTAGCCTGACCAATGGAATGGGGGCGAATGGCATTTAATTTTTGGATGGCCTCTAAGGATACACCTTTCATAGAGGTATAATCCCAGTCTTGAGGAATAATTTTGGCCTCTAACTTGCGCACCTTTTCTACTTGCTCTAGCTGTTTTTTAATATAGCCATCATAGGTGATGGTAATATCGATTTCTTCTTCCACCGGCGCTTCGTAGCGAGGCAATCCGAATGCCTCTGCCACTACTCCATAGGATAGTTCGTTACGTTTCACCAAATCGTAAGCCTTGATGCCCGTTTTGATGCGAGGTGTACCAATACGATCTAAGATTTGTTGCGTTTCTTCGCTAGGATTTACAGGTGTATCCGCTAGTAATTGAATCGCCTCTTCGATCTTACCTTGTTTCTCTTTGAAAGCTCTATATCGTTCTTCCTTAACAAGTCCAATTTCATAGCCTTTTTCTGTTAAGCGCATATCTGCATTGTCTTGACGAAGTAACAAGCGATATTCACTGCGGCTCGTCATCATGCGGTACGGTTCCTTCGTTCCTTTCGTTACCAAATCATCGATAAGCACACCGATGTAGCCTTCGGAACGAGATAAGATAAATGGCTCTTTTCCTTCTAACCATAAGGCTGCATTGATACCTGCCATCAAGCCTTGTGCGGCCGCTTCTTCATAGCCAGATGTACCGTTCGCTTGACCTGCAGAATACAAACCTTGGATATGCTTCACTTGTAAAGCAGGTGTCAATTGCAATGGATCTAAGCAATCGTATTCAATGGCGTAAGCAGGACGCATGATTTCTACATCTTCCAAACCAGGGATAGTGCGTAGGAATGCGTATTGCACATCGATTGGTAAGCTTGTACTCATACCTTGGACGTACATTTCGTTAGTATGATTGCCCTCTGGTTCCACGAATAATTGATGGCGTTGTTTATCTTCAAAACGAACCACTTTATCTTCGATGGATGGACAATATCTTGGACCCGTCCCTTCAATGACGCCCGTATACATAGGGGCACGATGTAAATTGCCACGAATGATATCGTGTGTTTCCTGATTGGTGAAAGTCAACCAACATACTTGCTCATTACGGTCAATCCAATCAGACATAAAGGAGAATGCTCTATGGTGAGAGTCACCAGGTTGCATTTCCATATTCTCTGTGTGCAAGGTTCGTTTATCGACACGAGCTGGTGTGCCTGTTTTGAATCGCATCAGCTTAATGCCGTGATTCAATAACGATTGAGACAACAACTCCGCTGTTCGCTGTCCATTAGGACCCCCTGTATACGCCAACTCACCAGTAATAATCTTGCCTTTTAAGTACGTACCTGTACATAAGATGATGGTCTTGGCTTGGTATACTTCCCCAAGTTCAGACACAATACCTTTCACAACACCGTCTTCGATAAGCAATTCATTGACCATGATTTGCTTCACATTGAGATTCTCAGTGTTTTCTAAGACTTCTTTCATACGGCGTTGGTAAGCAACTTTATCGGATTGGGCCCGCAGGGAATGTACCGCAGGTCCTTTTCCCGTATTGAGCATGCGCATTTGAATGGCTGTCGCATCTGCATTAATGCCCATTTCACCGCCCAATGCATCTAGCTCGCACACTAGATGACTTTTACCAGGTCCCCCAATCGCTGGGTTACATGGCATAAGGGCAATGTTATCTAAATTCAATGTGGCCATCAAGGTACGGTGCCCCATGCGAGCTGTGGCTAAAGCAGCCTCACAACCAGCATGACCACCGCCAATGACGATCACATCATACGTATCTACTAAATACATGTATTCTCCTATTTTCCTAAACAGAATCGTTTAAATAATTCATCCACCATGGATTCACGTAAACTTTCACCAGTAATATCACCCAGTAGCTCCCAAGCAACGCGAATGTCCGTGACGATTAAATCGATAGGCATACCGCTATCTATGGCAAGAATAGATTGGTCCAAGCTAACTTTCGCCTGTTCCATCAAGGTAATGTGGCGCACATTGCTGAGCATCGCCTCATGACTGGCTTGCACAGAACCTCCTTGCACCAAGGATGTAATGACCTTCGCCATCTCATCCATCCCTTCCCCTTGGGCCGCGCTGATGGTGACAATCTCTGTGAAAGTCCCCAGTGCTGCAATCTCTTCTTTGCTAACACATTGCGCTTGGTCTGCTTTATTCAAGAAGATAATACTTGGACGATTCGTAATGAGCTGTAGCAACTCTTGTTCTTCCGGTTCTAATGGTTTAGACCCATCAATGACAAGGACCACCACATCTGCTTTATCTAAGTACTGACGTGCTTTTTCAACGCCCATACTTTCTACAATATCTTCAGTCTCACGAATCCCTGCGGTATCAATTAAGCGCACGGGAATCCCTTGGATGGTTAAAAATTCTTCAATACTATCACGGGTCGTGCCTGGAATGTTCGTCACAATGGCACGGTCTTCACGAAGTAAGGCATTCATCAAGCTAGATTTGCCCGCATTAGGACGACCGATGATGGACACCATCACTCCGTCACGCAATAATTTTCCACGCTGTGCTGTCGCCAATAAGGTATCCATCTTCTCAAGGATGGGCTCTAAACCCGTCCGTACCTCTTGAGCCGACACCTCTTCAATATCTTCCTCTGGGTAATCGATGGTTACCTCTAAGTGGGCAATCATAGCAATTAACTCATCCCGTAAAGAGCGAATATACTTGGACAAGGTGCCGTCTAGTTGATTCACTGCCACTTCCAAAGATTGCTCCGTCTTCGCATCAATAATGTCAATGATGGCTTCCGCTTGGGTTAAATCAATGCGACCATTCAAGAACGCTCGCTTCGTAAACTCCCCTTCTTCCGCCTGACGTACCCCCTCTGAAAGAAGGACTTTCAGTATTTCACGGACCGACACAAACCCGCCATGACATTGAATCTCTACCACATCCTCTGCCGTATAGGAATGAGGACCTTTCATCAACACCACGATGACCTCATCCAAAGTTTTGCCCGTCTTAGGATGGACAATATGACCATAATGGATCGTCCGCGTCTGACGCTCACCAAGTGGCACAGATTGCTTACTGTGAAAGATACGATTCACAACATCACAAGCCTCAGGACCACTGACGCGGATAATACCAATGCCGCCAATCCCTGGAGCCGTCGCAATCGCTGCAATCGTGTCATCTAAAAACATAGTATCTCCTGTCTACATCAATGCCGTCGTTTTAAGGTATATCTAGTACATATCCTTTATAGGGATACCATATAGACATAGTATCAGTAACATATCATTATGATACTAGTAAAAAACATTCCTGACATCGAGTAATACCATTTCATATAAAAAGAAAAGGCCTTGTGGCCTTATATAAATTATATCACGCAACCAAAGTAACATCAATGATAGATAGGAGAAAACTCCCTGAGGAACGCCATTACGAGTAGTAGCCTTTGTGGCGTTCCTTAACTACTTAAATCACACAAAGACAAGAAGAGCACGGTGTGCCCCGAACAAACATTATGAAATACCGTTTGTGAGGGGTATACCGTGCTCTTCCCTTTGCCCTATTCAGTTACAAATGCCACAGGCTACATAGCGGAATAAGTGACGACTTAGTTTCTTTTCTTAAGTATCCAATAGATATAATAGATCACTAGTCCATATGTAAGTACATCATATACTTGTAAGAATGGAACCATAGCAGATAATCGTTTAAATCCATGTACGTGAATATTAGCACCAATTAACGCTACTAAATTCAATCTATGAATCCAAACCGCTGCTTTACGAGGCATGGATGTAGCAATACCTTTAAACCATGGAGTTAAGAACAGAATTCCTACTAGGAAAGCAATAAACATCCCTACAAGAGCTACGTAGCCGCCCCACCAGCCTAATGCTGTTTTAGCATGACCAAAATATACGTACCAGTGAACACCTAACATAGCAGTTACTACAATACCCACAATACGATGTACCTTGTACATTTCACCTACATTATAACGTGTAGTAAACCATTTTGGTTTTGTCGCAAGGTACGTCAACACTACCCAAGATGAAAATGGAATTAAACCTAAATAAATCTGCCATTTGAATGGAGGTCTATTTTGTAAATAATATCCATACTCAACCATACCAATCAGTGCTAATGATAATAGAGCAATCCATACTAAAATATGGTACTTGCTCTTAAACTGTTTTTGTCCTGAACTTTCCATCGTCACATGACACTCCTTATCCAATAATACCAAAATAAAAATTTATACTGTTAAAGTATAACAATATCAATTATCATTGTAAAGAATAGAAACGTATGAATTTCTCATAATATACAGACCTTTTACGCATTCATATTAGATAAGACATATCATTTACATATTACTATCCCTGAGGAGTGCCGTTAGGCGTAGTAGCCTTGTGGCGAGTCTTAGTGACAAAATTGCACAAACACAAGAAGAGCACGGCGTGCCCCCGAACAAACATTATGAAATACCGTTTGAGAGGGGGTATGCTGTGCTCTTCCCTTTATCATATTCAGTTACGAACGCCACAGGCTACATAGCGGAACAAGTGACGACTTAGTTTCTTTTCTTAATCATCCAATAAATATAGTAAATCACCAATCCATACGTAAGTACATCATATACTTGTAAGAATGGAACCATCGCAGATAAACGTTTAAATCCATGTACGTGAATATTAGCACCAATTAAAGCTACCAAATTCAATCTATGAATCCAAACCGCTGCTTTACGAGGCATAGATGTAGCAATTCCTTTAAACCATGGTGTTAGGAATAAAATCCCTACTAGGAAGGCAATAAACATCCCTACAAGAGATACATAGCCACCCCACCAGCCTAAAGCTGTTTTAGCATGACCAAAATATTCATACCAGTGAATACCTAGCATTGCCGTTACTACAATACCCACAATACGGTGCACCTTGTACATTTCACCTACATTATAACGTGTAGTAAACCATTTTGGTTTTGTTGTCAAATACGTTAATATCACCCAAGATGAAAATGGAATCAAACCTAAATAAATCTGCCATTTAAACGGAGGTCTATTTTGTAAATAATATCCATACTCAACCATACCAATCAGTGCTAATGATAATAGAGCAATCCATACTAAAATATGGTACTTGCTCTTAAACTGTTTTTGTCCTGAACTTTTCATCGTCACATGACACTCCTTATCCAATAATACCAAAACAAAAATTTATACTGTTAAAGTATAACAATATCAATTATCATTGTAAAGAATATAAAAGTATGAATTTCTCATAATATACAGACCTTTTACGCATTCATATTAGATAAGACATATCATTTACATATTAATACCCCTGAGGAACGCCTTTACGAGTAGTAGCCTTTGTGGCATTCCCTACTACCTAAATCACACAAATACAGAAGCCCGTAACATACCCCTGAACAAACATAACCACTGTATAGTTGATGGTTCCTCCTAACCATTAATGTTATCACATTCTCAATGATACAGGTTGAGCAATAGTTGAGCAACCTCAAATAAACTAGAACGAATTAGAGTGCATTTATATTATTTAAAATTAAATAAAAACAAGCCTACCGACCTATTGCAGGTGGTAGGCTTTTAGTCTATTTACTCTTTTCTTTTCCATATAATCGAGACATGCCAGCTACTGTGACTAACCATGACTTACCAGACTTGCGACATTCCTCATCGGTAAACTGCTTTTTAGGATATCTCTTTAGGCAACATTGTTTAATTGAATCCGCAGGAATCCCCCAACGTTCGCCTGCTTCTTGTGTAGTCATTACATCCTCAAGTTTCATTACAGCACTCCTAATACGATTAATAAAGTGTAAACAGATAACACAAAGGAAATCACACTAATTATTAAAGTTAACCTTGAAATCATATGCATTCCATTGATATAATAGTATGGAAGATATGGGGCTCTTTCGAGCCCCTGTGGTTACCTATTTAACAGTTCTATTACCGCAATCGCTAGTTGGATAAGTGCTGTTATAATTGGTAGCCACTTTTTTATTTTCTTCCTATACCGTTTCAACGGTTTCACCTCCTTCCTTATGTATATATTATAACACGTTTTCGTGTTATTTGCAAGTATTTTATTAATAAAAAAAGCCTATCAATCCCGATATATCAGTGGTTGATAGGCTTTTCTAGTATATAAAATTTTATTTAACAGCTAATCCAACAAGCAATAACCCACTAATCAGTGCCCATGTATTTCTTTGGCGATGTAGTCGCCGTTCCGTTTGGTGATTGCGCTTGATGTCCTTGCTCAACTCGTTCAATGAGGCGTTCATTTCGTTCAAGGATTGCTGCTGCTTGATCAAGTCGTTTTGTGCCTTCATCAATTCTTGCGACTGTCTGTTGTTGATATTCTTGAGCTCTGACAATTCGTTCGCTTGCTTGTTGATTAAGCTGTGCGCTTCGCTCAATGGAAGTTTTGACTGCCTGATTAAGCTCAAGGCTGTTGCGTTGTTCTTCTTTAACTCGTTCCATGTGCTCAACGGCACGTTTATGGTCGGAGTCGTTACCTCCGCCAAAGATAAACCATCCGCATGCAATGATAAGGATGGCCAACATAATATATACAGTGCCAGAATACCGAGTGAAATACGTTTTAAGTCTGTCATGCATTAAATTCCTCCTTGGTAATCCGTCACACCTCTTGCAATAGCCCTTACAATCTTATCAAGGTTAGCATTCATAAATTCCAAATCATCGTCATTATCGATGAAAGCCATCTCAACAAGAACTGCCACTGCATCTGTATGTTTCAACACCCATAAGCCGTCGGACTGTTTAACGCCACGGTCAATAGTGGTAGTGCTCCGAATAATTTGTGATTGGATGTAGTTTGCGAGTCTCTGCCCATTAAATGACTTATACCAGGTTTCCGTTCCACGTGCATTATGAGCATTGCAAGCGTTACAATGCAACGATACAAATAAGTCAGCACCCCATTCATTGGATGTAGCGCACACCATATCAAGGTCATCATCTTGCATGATTTTAACTTCACACCCTGCATTAGTTAAGTAGTCAGCAAGCATTTCACCAGCTTGGCGAACTACGTCACACTCTCTTGTACCAGTATTAGGGTTGACTGCCCCACTATCTACCCTAGGGTCGTGTCCTGGATTAATAAAAATCTTCATTTCTTTTCCTCCTTTTCTAATTGATCTGGAATACCGTCACCGTCTCTATCTACCCATAGGGCAAGAAACCCTACTAATGCGGTCAATACTGACGGAATAAAAATATGGTCGATAATGTTGATTCCTACCGTAATCAACTTGCTTAAATTATCGGAAACGTTTCCTTTAACAAAGGCTAGAACGTATTCAACAACTACTAGCAAGATAGGCACTAGCATTACTAACACTAGTAATCGTGTTGCCAATACTCCTGTCGGGTGAATATTGGCAATACGAATGTTGTTAAATACATCCTTGGCCTTATTAATTAATTCTTTTTTAATCATAAAATCTCCAATCTCATATGTTGGCCACGTTCATATAAGGCCATTCTTCGGATGTTTTGGAATACATCTTTAGCCTTATTAATCATTACAATTTCGTTTAACTCTATTGTCGCATCCTCGCTCTCTTAATTCGTCAATACGGTAATGCGCAGATTTTACCGACGCTTTTAATGTAGCTTGTTCTTTGGTCAAATACACCATCTGCTCTTGCGTTTCCTTGATTGTTTCCTTGAGGTCTCTTGTGCTCTCAGTTAGGTGTTGCATTGCCTGCGTGTTCATTTTGACCGTATTCTCTGCTGTGGCGCCTTGTATTTCAAGGCGCTTTTGGAGTTCGTCCTGTTTGAGCAAGAAGTCGTTTTTCACTTTTTGCAATTCCATTTCTCGTTCCGTCGATACTTTAGAATCATAGAGCCATACGACCATCTTGGCAATGGCGAACACTCCGCTCACCAGTGTTACAATTTCTAATAATCCATAATTCATTCGTTTTTCTTTCATAAAAGCACCCTATAATATTCATAAGGTGCTTTATATATTTCTATAGTGTTTCTGGATTTGTCTTTAACCAATCTTCAAGACTTTCACGTGTGATGCCTGTATATCTTTTAAAAGAGCTACTTTCGGAATCAAATTTCGAAATAACCGAATTTGCATTTACCTTTCCGCCTAGTTTGTTGTTTGATACAATCCCAACTCGACCATTTATGTCTAAGAAACGACCTGTTTCTCTTTTCGAATATACGTAAATGTATTTTGGATTGTTTTTGAAGAAATATAGGCTTCCATATCCGCTTTTCACTTTAAATCCTAGTTTAGGCTCTAAAACTGTGTTAGCAAAGTGGAATTTTAACACCTTGATTTGCCCATTGATTTCAACCCTTTCTTTTAAAAAGTTAATATCAGTGTTGTCATAATCCTTATTTCGGAACTGCTCTTGGAATTGTTTTTTAATAGCCTCAACATAGAGTCCATGATTTGTCAAATCATAGATGTCATAGTTGTTGTTGTCTATGATTTTGGTAATAATCACTGAACCGTCGGCTTCCTCTGTCATCTCCACCGTCACATTATCGTGCTTTTCAAGTTCTTTTAAATACACAGTAAAATATTCAACATCTATTACATCAGTATCTTTGAATACTAGATACTTACACTCAACTGGGTCAACTACAGTAAATTCACTGTTTGTAATTACTTCTGTTATTTCGTTGCCTTTGGTGTAGACAACTTTCATTTTGTACCCACTTTTGATTGAAGAATCATCTAGTTTAATCGTTACTGTGGTATTCCCGTCTTTTAGTACTGCAAATACTCTTCCCTTAAATTCTGTAGTCGGATTGACTATACTCACATTATTCTTGATAAAGTCAACAAATAATTGGAAGTTCGATTCATTGACTTCTTTAAATGGAATCGTTTGTTTGTCTCCGAGGGCTTTCACAATTGCTCTTGACAATAAAGAATTTTTAAATTCCTCATTAACTTGTGATTTACGGATTACACCAGTGAGCCCGTCTAGCAAAACTAATGCTTTGTCAATATCCGCCTTGCTAGCCTTTTCATCCCTTAATGCTTTAACATCTTCGCCGATTGTTGTTGCTAGTTGTTTAATATCTTCGATAATTCCCATCTTTTCCCTCCTAGCCATTCACCGCTGTGTTGTATGCTGTTACAAAATCCGTATCAGTAAACCCTAATGCTCCTAATACGTTTGCTTGCTCTTGCTCAGATAATGTTTGCTGTTCATCAACTCGCAATCGCTTGTTAATACTTTCTGCCATTGCAGACGCACCTGTTTTATCCTGCTCTATATAGTCAGCAATCTCTTTTAGAGTATTGAACGTCTCAGGAGCACCACCCACTACTTTGGCGATTTCTTCACTCACCTTATTTGTAATCACGGATTCATCAACTGCACCATTTCCTGCATTGCTCTCCAACGTCAATACACGGCTTTTCAACGCCTTAATGTCTTTCCCAATTTCTTTCACCACTAAGGTGATTCTTTCAACTAATTTCATCTTAATTACCTCGTTCTAAAATATATAATGCTAAGAAATCTCTATCCTCGATAATGGCTTTTGTTGTCGATTGGTTTTGATCCTCATGCGCACACATGGTTAATTCTTTTACTTTTACAACGTCTACAATGCCTTCATCATCTTCATACGTTCGTATTACCACTGTCTCGCCCATGTTTTCGCCCCCTATCTGAGATGCTCGCCTTGACTAGGATGTGACCTTTTAAAATTTTTGCCTTTGGCTTGTTATTTGCATCGTAAACAAAGACATCATAGACATATCGACCTTGAGGAATGTCGCTATCAAGAGTTAGTTTGAATGTAGATACTGCATCTTCATCGACATTCTCTATTTTAACGACGTCAAATCTTGCCACGTATTCCTCGTCACTTGCATTCACACGTACCACGGCGAATAGGTCATCTGCTTGTACATCCCTGTTGTACTCCACAACGAAGGAGCAAGGCACGCCCTGCTCCTTCACGAAATCATGCTGTTGGATTTTCATCTTTCTTTTCCTCTGTTTTATCCGTTGCCTCTTGTTCAGCCTTTGCTAGTTCATCGATCAAGACATTTTGTACACAATCTTCAATCGGGCAACGACCGTTCTCTAACAGCACCGAACCGCACCATTCGCAATATTGTTCTTTCATCGGAAATCCCTCCTATTTCAACTCACGAATCTTCTTAATAAGGTCAACATCAATTTGTTTAAACTGTGCCTTAATATCGTCAGTAGGCAAGCCTTTCATTTGTTTAGTCAAGAAGACTTCTTTTAACTTATCGCGCTCTGTCTCCGCCTCTTTCTTCAAGGCTTCAATTTTGTCCTTTTTAGATGGCTCGACAACCTCAGGAACGTAGTCAATGAACTCCCCATTGACGTAGCATTTGTAAGCAATGAATTGCGCTTGCATTTCATCTCCACCTGCCACATACTTATGATCAGGGTACTCTTTCTTGGCAAGTTCAAGGCATGACTCTTCTGATTCAGCATGCACGCCTACTAACAGGGATGTTACACGAGCTCCCTTTTCATTTAAAATAAATACGTACTTATTTTCCATTTCTTTATTCTCCTTTCAGCGAGGTAATCAAAATGAAATTAATTCAAAAGATAAAGGGCGCAACCAAGCGCCCTTATGTTGTTTATTCTGTGGTTGGCTATTTCGCAACCTACGATGAAGCGGTTAATGCACTTAACCAATCTCGTACATCCTTAACACTCCAGCAAGTCTACGAAATGTGGCTACCGTCGCATTCTAAGAGTGTTAGCGTTAACACTCTAAATAACTACGGTTCAGCATTCTCACACCTTGTTAGCATTCACAATGTAGCAATGAGCGACATCACATACTTACAACTGCAAGCCATAATTGATTACATGCTAAGTGTTGGGCTATCTTACAGTTCTTGCAAGAAGGTCCGCACACTCATTAGTCAGATTTTTGACTACTCCATAATTAACGGTTGGTGCTCCACTAATTATGCCAAATTCCTAAACCTTGGCCACAATAAGCCAGTGCGACCACACAAACCATTCACCACCCAATCCATCAACCGATTATGGCGGTTAGAATCCCCATTGCATGATATTCCCCTGATTCTGCTTTACACGGGAATGAGGGCCTCGGAATTAATCAACCTCAAATCTCGTGATGTTAACCGTAAACAGCGCACGATTAGGATCACATCGGCCAAAACTAAATCAGGAATCCGAACAATTCCTATTCATGATCGCATATGGCCCATTATTGAAAGACGGCTTGATGCGGTATACATCATTCAGGAATGTCGCACCTATTCATCACTTAGCCGTGAGTTTAATAAGGTAATGCGTGCCATTAATTCCAAACACACCACCCATGACTGTCGCCACACCTTCGCTACACGCCTTGATAACGAGGGCGCTAATTACAATGCGAAGCGATTACTGCTTGGGCATGCTAGTGGCAATGTTACCGATGGAGTGTACACCCATAAATCATTAGGTCAATTGCGTAAGGCAATCAAATTGCTTAAATGACCAAGGGGGAAAACGAACTGAAACAAATGACGACTTAGTAGCTTTCCCTATTGCATTCCAGCGGAAAGTTTTAGGTATCCAAGCAACTAAAGGTTGGGGTGTAAATGCTCCAAGTTACAAAGATGTAACATTGCGTAATTTTAAACTTTATTCCCACGACAATAGAAATTATCTAACTACATGGCTAGCTTACGGAAGTTAAATTCCTATCGCAATCCAGCAACCATTATTGCGAGATTTAGGGTAATTAGTGTTGTTGCTTCCGCTTACGATCTTAAAATTGCTTGTTGTGATAGACTTTGGCCGCACCATCATTTCGTGCCATGCCGTTGGCTCATCTAACATCATGGGGAGTACTGCCAATACTTTAGTGAATCTAATGGAATACGTAATATTTGCAGTTTCAGGAATGAATTTTCCCCCTTGGATAATTAGGCCGCCGAACGAGGACCCTAAGCATATGTACCAAGCATTTTCGTTACTAAAATCGTAACGAACTCCTTGGGATTTTAAGATACTCGTTACATCAATATTCACATCACCAATAAGCGCCTTAACTACAGCCAATGTAGGCGCTAACAAGGTGTTAGAGTCGGACTTGTTGTTAGTGATTAACTTAACAAGTTCCGTTGCATCGCCTTTAGTCACATTAATGCCCTCGTTATGTTTGGCAATACCTGTAATCGTATTGTCCCAATCTCCAAAGTATTGCCATGCACCCCAAGCAACATAGAACGTACGGCTGGCTTGTTTTATTGCTTTTCCTTGTCCGTGAGAATAAAACGTTTGCGTGATGACGTTTCCATCGGTTTTAGTCACATGAATTTGCCCGTATGGATAGATTTTACTGGAGCTTGGGGCATTCGCCCATCCTAGCACTCCTGCGTTGCATTCATAGATTCCTGGTTTCGTTAAATCATTCCAGTTACGGATATTACTTGGAATGGTGGAACCACCAGCATATCTATCTAAATTGTGGGCAGTGTCATTTGCATTGTGAGCTGTAATCTTCGCATCTACTTGTTGCTCGTTCAAACCTTCATGTAACGTCACATTACATGTCACTTGTTGAGCATTGCTGAACCCAAACGCCACATTCATATTTTGGCGATAAATAGCCTGACCATTCATCACTGGCAATGTGGATGGGTCTTCATCTTTCATTATTGAGTAAAGTATTAATTGACCTCGTTTATCTCTAGCGTAAAAGCCAATCTCACGCATGACAATAGGCGTTTGAATAGATTCGTTTGAGATTCTGAACCGAACTAAGCATTCGGTATTATCTTGCGTGATTCCAGCAATCTGTAATTTCAATTTCTTTGAGCCTAGGTTGTTGGCTGTTTCCACGTTAGTTACATTGCCATCCCCTAGCCAAATTTCTTCAATATGTAATTTTAATTCGTTCGCCATAACGGATGCTTGTAATTGCTTGCCAACATCTGTTAGATAGGCTTGACTCCACGCCATCTGTTACCTCCTTGTAATTTCAATAGTGGTGCTTGCAAGGGCTCCACCGTTATAAATGGTAGTTGAAATATCATAATTTCTAGGTTTAAGAATCGTGATCTCCTTATCAACTAAGAATAACCCCCCACCAAAGTTAGATTTTGTTTGAACCTTCTCTTCAACAAGGGTTTTGAGCAGTAAGTTCTTAGGAACAATTGGCTCAGCGTAGTTAATAACTTCACTTGATCGTTCACGCATTTCTTTACTCAAAACAAACCAAATTTCATATAGATTTTCGTTCAAATCCACACCAACAGCACCACGACCAAACGTGGCATCAAGCATTTCTTGAAGTTTCTCCACGGTGTAAGGTCTAGTACCAGCTAATAGTCGTAATATCCGATTACGTCTATCTTCAATGGTGTCAGTGTCTTGGGGTAATACGTCAAATATCCATTCCCAATGTGACAATCCAAGTTCACCCATGGTAGGAATGAACTGATTATCAAGTAAATCAGCCATAATTCCCCATAAAAGTATGAACTCGGGATTCTCTACACGCATGATTTCTTGGATATCCCGACTATCACGGCTAACAGGTGGTAGGAATTGTGATATATCAATGTCGTTACGTCTATATTCCATATTTACCACCTATGTTAATGTTAATCGACCAACGGTAGGAATTTGATGTGCCTCAAGTAGCACCTTATCACTTCTACCGTTGATTGTGACGGAATCAACATCAATAACATTCGGAAGTTTTAAGATTTCAGCAACAATGTAAGCGGTCCTTACAGTGTCACGACCTCTATCGTCATTCTCTCCCCATCCTTTGCGAATACCTAGTAAATAGGATTCTATCGCCTTGGTTGCGATTGGTTGTAAGTCTTGGGGTGTTCTTCCACCGCTCAACGTCACTCTTGCTGTAATTGTAAGCGGTGATGGCTCTGCACTGACTACGGTTACAGTATGACCAATTGGAGCAATCCCGTAACCCTTACCTTGTGGCACTGGGTCGATTTTATTTTGAACCATTTTAATAAGTTCAGAATCTGCTACACCGTGCTCGCTGTTGGTAACGACAAGTTTGACGGTACCACCGCCATTCCAACAACGATACACTTTCACACCGCCAACACCTGGAATGGCAAGCACCTTTTCCTTGTAATCAGCACCATTACCGCCATAGGCTTTAGATTTCAACATCTCAAAGTATCTCTTGCGGAACACTTCTGTGTCTTCTTCATCTTCACCTGGAGTTATGATTTTTACGATTTCAGCGCTTGTAAGGCCGTTTACAGGAACTACAGGTGTGATATATCCAATGCATCCATTGGCCCCACGTCCACGTGTCTCACAGCGCATTTTATACCTATGGTTGGCATCATCAATCACTTCATCAACGATAAAATTGTATTCTTCAAAATTAAAACGACTTCCTAAAGGGACTGGGGCATTGAATTTACCCTCTACCTCTGCGAAAGTCGCTTCTTCTGGGTATATATTGAACTCCGAGGCTCGTAATTTCAAGAACTCACGGCTCGCCGTTTTGGCGAATGTTTCTTTTAAAATCACATCGGCCATAATATAGAGTTCAGATAATTCGATAGATGCGGGAGCTGTTGCATCATAAATGATTGACCCCTCACGCCTATCGAATGCATGATTGACCCTACCAAGCATGCGCTGTTCAATTTTGTCAGCCGTCATATGCTCATACAACGTTAATCAGCTCCTTCCTCAAGTCTGTAATAGTACCGTAGATAGTATCTACACTAAAGGTTGTGAATACATCGCCTTGGTTATGTCCGAACTCAAATCCGTACACATCCTTTATGCGATCATCCGCCAATAAGGCTTCCGAGATGCGTCGTTGTAACTCTGCGTATACGTATGGTATAGGCTGTCCAAACAGGTCTTGCAGTTCAATTCCATAATTCCAACTGTATATGATGTATTCGTACCGCTCTGTGTTAATAATCTTATAGATAGCTTGTTTCATCGCTTCTAATTCATCTGTAAACCCTCTAATTTGGCTATCTCTAGCATAGTCAATGGCGTACGTGTAACTAGGTTGATGAGTAATCGTAACATCTGCGATGGTTTCATTTGGTATTAACCTATCACTCATTTAGTAGTGCACCCCCTATTCGGATTGTACCAGCGGTCAAGCACAATATAGCGCTGTCCGCCACTTTCTTGAATTAGAATTGCCTTGTCTCCAACTTGCAATGCATTATGGATAAGGAATTTTTTCCTACCAACATAATCATGATTGTGACTAGCAAATTCAGCATATCCACCGCCACCGCCTCTATTCTCTGTGACGTGGTCAACACTAATCTCTGCCGTCCAATCCGTGGTATTCTTAGTGAACACTAGATTACTTTCAGGGATAATAATCTTAGGGTCAACTTGAATTTGATAGGGGCTAGCACTAATAACTTCACCTATCACGATATCACTCATGACGTAGGCATTCATGGTGTCAGTGACTAGTGTTTTGAAAGTATCAACTAATTTGTTAAAATCATTTTCCATGCTACGTCATCCTTATTATCTTAGTAGGTGCTTCACCATTACCCCATGCGTAATTCACATCGCCATATCTCATGGCATGGCCACGACTTGAACTGTTGCCAAATCCACCGCCTGCGCCATCTGCGATAATAACGTGATCATTATTGCCGTATACGAGCAAGTCGCCTTTGTTAGCATAGCCATTAAAGAGTTCTACTTTGTACCCTTTGGCTTTTAACGAACTTTCAAGAGTATCAACATCTGTCACCCCTCTATCGGCTAACTCCTTGAGGTCTTTGTTGTAATAAGAACCAGTTTTTACAGCTACGTCTACACAACCGACTTCGCCATATTGGGATACCATGCCTTCATTTGCTTGGAATCCGTAATCTACTTGATTTGGATTAACTCCTGCCACTGCATTACCTCCATTATGTTGCGACTTTTTCTGCTCCGCCGCCTTAATCTGCTCAACCGCTTTCGCATCTTCATCTTTGGCAACTTCATACTTAGCAGGGTCGCCTTGGTAGTATAAATCTAAGTCCATGGAGTGGTAGCCATGTTTGAATGTATGAGTTACCGATTCCACCATAACGTAATTATCCACCACAATATCGCCTAGATTCTTCTTCAGGTATAACAAGGTACCGCCACGCACCCTAATGTCACCAATGACATTTTTGAGCCTAATCTCACGAGTTTTACGATTCTTTAGGCTTATGATTCGCTTAGCCCTATCGACTGCATTCGCTACCTTATCGTCTGGTATCATTAAGTATTGCAATCGCCCCCATTTTTTGATGTTTTCATCATCTTTTAAAATGGCGGTAGTTACTAACTTTTTCTTGTCTCCATCTGGCACGTTACGGACAACTTTCACCTGATTAAATGTATCTTTATCAATCGATGTTTTATAATTGATATTTTCCATCACGTCATCATCAATATAGATGTCTGTTTTCATGGCTTCAAGCGACTTTAGCATAAGTTTTCCTTTATCATCATATAGATGGTAAAGGTCATGCTTTGGTATGTTGATTACCGTTTGTTCTAATGCGTACATAATGATGTCAACGAGAGTTTTATTCTTCTCTACACGCATTGGGGTAGATGGAATGACATACTGCGTATTGTCAAGTTCGCCTATTTGTAATCCGAAATCAGTGGCTATCATTTTAATTAGGTCAGTTGCTGTAATACCGCCATATACATAGCAATCCTTATTCTTCAAATATCGTAATTGGTCGTAGGCGGTAACACTGATTACACCACTTTTGTCGCGTGATTTCTCAAACACATTACCAACAAATACGATGTCATCATTTAACTTGAACTGAATGGCGTTCCCCTCTTCAAATTGCAAGATTCCGTCTGTCATCACTTTAAACGACATTTTAGAGGGAATGCCGTCAATTCCTCTTGTGACTTGCACTCCCTCTAAAGGGTCTACTAGGTATTGATCATTACCATTTCTTATGATGAGTTGGTATCGATACGGTACTGGCATTGCCATTTGATTAACCATCATTTACCTTCTTTCAACTGAATAACTTGACCAACCGCAAGTACAGCAGGAACTGCAACCTTATTGAGCGATGCAATGGCAAATAGATTGTCAGTGTTTCCAAATTCACGCTTTACAATTTGTTGCAAGGTGTTGCCTTGTTTTACCTTAACCGTTGGATTAGGCGCTTTATCTGATGGTCGATTGGTTGTGACCGTGCCTTTTGCATTGCCCTTTTCATCGGTTTCTACAGATAGTTTCTTAGCTCCCCAATCCTTCCATTGCTTGAGCTTAATAGGCACCTCACAATCAATGCCTAGCTCATGAGATTCCTCAATTGAGTAATCCTCTAACGTCACCTTAGTATTGGTCATACTAAGCATGTCACCCTTTTCACTCATCCGTACTACGATAAACTGAAAAGGCTTTTTCTCTTGCTTAAATCGCTTGAGTTTGTCGAGGTAATACTCCGCCTTTTTCGACTTCATAATAAGAGATTGATTGAAAGGGTAATCGTTGTTAGGAAGTAATATTTTGAATGACCAATCTGTTAGCCCTGGCGGCTTAACAATGTTAACCTCTCCAGCGCCAATTAGGTCAATGGTTTCGTTCTTCCCATTAATGGATGTAGTCATCGAAGGTGGTGGAATTGGTATCTGCATTGAATTTAAGAAGAAATAATACATTACATTGCCACCCCTTCCCGTTTCATTCCAACTGCATTACGAATGCCATCAAGCAACTTGGATGTTACTCCGTCTAATTCCATTTCATTGGAGATGTTGTTATCCATGTCCACATTCACGATGACGTGAGATTGGTTGAATTGGTTAAGCGCCGATTGAACCGCACTTTCACGTAATTCTTTAATTTCATCCGCCGTCATCTCAACCGCATCCGCCATTCGTTTCGTATTATTGGCGGTTTCTTTACCCGCCTTTGAATCTTTTGGAGTGCCATCTTTCTTAGTACCTTCCATTTCTTTGGCTTTATACTCAGGAATCGTAGGAGTTGGCATTTCAAAATTGAATAGATTCTCACCCATAGCATATCCTGCGCTCGCATAATCTGCTGCGTTAACCATCTCCATTTTAGGCATAATCGTTTTTTCTCCGCCCGCTACTGGCGCATGGCTAAATTTAAAATCATCCGCTGTTACGTGAGCATTACCGATTAGAAGCGACATTCCTGGTATCTTCTTAATCAAATCTATTGATGAGTTTACAGCCGTCGCAATCAAATCAACCACGTTGCTCCAAATGTCGGAGAATAGATTATAAATTGCCGCCAATGGGTCTTGGAATACATTCGCCAAGAAGTTGGCTACACTTGCAACTAAATTCCATACAAATGTAAATGTATTCCTAATGCCTGCCCACAACCATGCAAAAGCCCCAAATATAATACCTGTGGCACTAATTGAAGTACCTGCGAAGTAATTGATTCCAGCAACGGCTAAGTAGAATAATCCTATAAGAAGAATAATCCCACCAACAATCCACGTAATTGGGCATAAAGCAATTGCTGCATTCAATCCATATTGTGCCGCTTCCATGGCAATAATAGCTGCGGTTTCTGCCCAATCGACCACCGTTTTAGCAGCAACAGCTCCCATTGCAATCGCCGTATTAGCTGCGGAAATTAAGGACATCGTAGCATAATAAGCTATCACGCCTGCTAATATACCTAATGCCACCTCAACGATTCCAAAGTTTTCACTGAGGAAATCGCTGACCGCTCCGAATGCCGTGGTAATTCCTGACATTGCCCATTCTGCAACTCCTACGAGCCAATAGAAGAACGGCGCTACATATTCTATGGCATTGGCTATGCCGTCAAACATCCTACCCATGACTTCACTGTTACCAAAATCTTTTAATCTCTCAAATACTGGTGTAAATGCGTTGATAGCCCGGTTTTTTAACTCCGTCATATGGTCATCAAATGTCTTAGGCATTTTAGCAAATTGTGCTTCAATTTCTGGCATATTGTCCATAATCGACTTCTTAATTACCTCGGATGTAACTTTACCATCCGCTGCTAACTGCTTGAGTTCGCCACGGCTTACACCCATCGTTTTGGCAATCATATTTTCAATGATTGGTGCATTCTCTGCAATGGAACGGAACTCATCACCTTGTAATTGACCGCTTGCCATACCTTGGGTTAATTGGAGCATAGCATTCTTTTGGCTAGCCTTGCTTGCACCGCCAATAACGAATAATTTTTGAATGCCCTCCATGAATCCAACCGCCTCACGTGGGTCAGGGAATGCATCGTGTGCTGACATCGATAATTGCGTTACAGATTCTGCCATTTCCATGTAACCCCCACGGGCTCGTATTGCTGAATCATAAATTTGTTTATTCAATGCTACTGCATTTGCTTGATCGCCTGTGACCAAGTTAAGCCTTGCTTGAATCGAATTAAACTCGTTGGCTGTTTGATTAAGGCTGCTAATTGCGCCAGTGACCATGCTAATACCTCGCATTGCCAAGTCTGCAAAGAAATTGCCTGTAAACGATGCAAGGAATCCTCCCCAACCGCTTTTAGCTGAGTTTGTGACATTAATAAATTGTTGCATTTTGCCAGTCGCATTATTAGCGCCGTTGGCAAGGTTTATCATCCCATTTGCTGCACTTTGAGCAACCGCTGGAATATTCGTTGATAAGTTTATATAGTTTGTAATCGTTGCCACTAGATCCCGCCTCCTTTCTGTGCTTTCTTCTCATCCTTGGCGTGTTGTTGCATAAATGCGTAAATACAAGCCCGTTCCTCTAAGTCCATGTTAATGAACTCGGAGGGACGGATATTGTATTTTACGAATGCTACATAGGCAAGGTATGTCTCACCGTCATTGGCGCTTAGGAGTTTTTTACTTCTTTAACCTTATCCTCAAAGCCAGTTTCAAAGCCTTGCGCCTCTTGGATGGCACGTGTTAAATCTGTCAACTCGCCACCGTTTAACATTGCTTTTACGAGGTCTAACTCATTGGATACTCCCCAAGAGTTTTGCAATTCCATATCATCCAATGTTGGGAATACAATCGTACGGACTAACAATTCATCTGTAAATGCAGTCAAATCCATACGTTCTTCGGCGGTACGTGTACCAGGCTCGTATACTTTTTTAGTAAAACGAGCACGTAACTTGTCTAATTCCTTATTAGTTAATACACGGATGCGCCATACGATTGGGTCACCATTCTCATCTGTAAATCGTTTGGATGCCACATATTCTACTTCCGTTACAATCTTGGCATTTTGCTTAAAAAAGCCTTTTAATGTTTCAACCATTTCTTCCTCCTATGCATTCATTCCATCTAATTCTTTAAAGTGTGTAACGTATCGAACACTTTCAAATGTAAATGCTAACTCATCTTCAAGCCATTTCCCATCCGCATCAAAATCGGCTACTGGCGTAACGTCTAAGTTACAGCCAACTAAAATAACAGAACGAGGTCCTGCATTTGACGTTGGATCAAGATTTGTAACTTGCATATCAAAGTACGTATCTACACCTGTTTTAATCAACTTTTCAATCATTTCATCAAACAAGGATGTATTTTTATAAATCGTAAGTTTACCAGTACCTTCTAAGGATGTTGTTTTATTGCCTTTCAACATGCGCCCTAAAATAGCAACTTGATCCTTTTTCTTTTTAACTTCCGCCTTTAAATTCTTGGCTTGAAATAATAACTTGCGTTTATTATTAGCAATGACGTAACATGTCGCCAATTTAGCGCTGATAACATCACTAGCATTCATTGTGCCAACTGAATTAAAAGTAGTTTCTTCTGCCATCTGTTACCTCCTATTCTACGATTACCGTCATGTAAAGTTTTTCCATCGCAACCGTAGGTTGAATGTTTACATTTACAATGACATCTTCTTTATTGTCGCCTTGCGTTGGAATTTCAATATCTTTATCGTCAAAGTTTTGAATTGCTCTAACTCTTTGATATTGTTCCCCAAGATAAACAAGGTCACCCCACAACGCACGACGTCCATCTGCATCGTTTTGAACTTTGCCTAAGTATCCTTTATTGAACGTACGACCTGCATCAATCGCCCAATTGTCTAACACTCGAATACATTGATTTAATGCGAAATCTTGGTTCTTTTCTTTTGTGAACTCTGTAAATGTGTTGATATCCTTTAATACACGCACTTCACCTTGCACATTGCCGCCTACTGGGTCGGATACGTTATGAAACATAAACATTCCATCTTTGATAGCTTGCTCAAGTTCAAATTGCTTATATTTGGTATTGATTGTAAACTCACCGTCGTATCTACGGTTAGATAAAGACTCATTGATATTACAAGAAGCCTCACTGCCAACCGTCCAATAGACTGCGGAGGTTGGATCTTCGCCCTGGTCTGTTACTGTATTTAAAATACTAATAATACCCTCGTTGTTAACGCCTTTTTTTCCGTGGCATACAAGTTGACATTTTGCTCCCGTGAAATTACGCACTCGAGATGTAAAGGCAATTAATAAGTTCTTAATGGTTTCATCTGAACCTACATAACCTAATATATTGAAGTAGTAAGGCTCTAAGAACTCAAGTCCATCTTGGTAGTTCTTGCTAGTCACAACGGAACCATTTGTACCACCTGTGAAAGCAGTGTAAGCAGTTGCTACTAAGTTAGCATTCTTCTTAAATTCAACGTAGGCGTTGTCCACCAAATCGGCTGCCTTCGCAACGCCTGTTTGTTTGTCAACAACTTTGCGCACATCATTTGTTGTGATGTAGGTCGTTACGATGAACGCACTTGTTGCGTCTGGGTCAGACTGTACAGATACCCCAAGATCATTTCCTCGAATACCTGAGTATTTCGCCTTACCGTAGTCATTGCTTGCTTTTTCGCCATCACTATTTAAGCGGTAGAACTGGCCTGTTTTTAAATGCTTAAACAAGTCACGTAAGCCTTTCATTTTAGGGTGGCCAAAGTCGTAACCAAAGTAATCTTGGCAATTCTTTTGGAACTCATCCACATCTACTCGGAATACTTCGCCACTTGGCCCCCAATCAAGAGATAACATCATAGCGCCGTATCCACGGTCAGCCACTTCTGCATATGCTCTATTTTTACTAATAAAGTTGATGTATGCCCCTGGCAACACCTTATTGTGGAACAAGAACGTTCCTCCACCTAATGCCATCTGTGCACCTCCTAATTCTTAAATTCCACAATCTGACGATTGAACTCGTTTTGTAAAATCTCGTCAATCTCTTCATGCGTATATGTCATGTCATCATCTAAAAGTACGGCTAAAATATCCTTGTATCGTTTGTATTTCTCCGATGCAATGATTGTGTAGCCATCAAATCGTTCATCCATTCTTTGAACTCCTTTCGTTCACTTGTAATCGCTCCATTGCTGGAACCTTCTTGCTTTCCTTATGAAGTAGCATTTCGTATGTCACGCTAAAGTGCAAAACCCCATCATTTTCGTTATACTTCATACCCTCACCACGTGTGATGCGGTCTCCCACTTTCACATATTCCAATACGTCGTAAAGTTGTTCGCCTATTTGCAGTAGGTCCTTGCGGTAATTCACTGGAATACTTTCAGCATTTAGGAAGTATTTCACGGAATAATCAAGCTTGCGATCATACAACTTGGAAACGTGTAAATCGTGGTTAGAATCTGCCACCTTAACAACGAAACAAGGAAACTTCATTTTATTTTCTTTCCACTCCAAGTACACTGGCACTTTGAACGCATCATATAAGGCTTTAGTTATGCCTTCAGTTAACTGAATATCAACCATTGTTTAACACGCTCCTTAGCCACGCATTGAACCCACTATTCATGATGTTGTTTGCGTTATTTTCAACCACATTCTTGGCATGCAACGTGATGTCTAACCCATCAACCCACGACTTCTTCAATCGACCTCCGTGAACTTTACCACCTTGCCATCCAGTACCAATAAATGGTAGGAACTGCCCTACTTTTTGGCGGTGTCCATCATCTACATAAGATGCATATCGAGATGTGTTGAATACTTTTACAGATAAAGTTAACCTATTACGGCTATTGCCATTATGAAAAAATGGCTTATCCATAAACCAACTACGGCGCATATTCTGCGTATCAAAGTAGTGAGTTTCATATTTCGGATTGCCTTTGCTGTCATGCCCCACTAGCATTTGAATGCTCCGAGGTCCTACTGGCGTTTTCTTCTTTGCCTCACGTAAATACACGGCGCCCATTTTATTAACAATAGCATTCATGGCACCTTCAAGGTTTCCAGATTGAGCTAATGTTTGTAAATTTTTTTGGAGGTTTTTAATTCCACTAAAATCAAAATCTAACTCTGCCATCATCGCACCTCCAAATTCTCTAACTGAATTTCTTGGTGGCTGTCATACACGTTTGGCATTGAACTAGACTTTGCATAAAACTCTCTCTGACGGCCTACAATGTGCATGCGTGCCCCTTTAGCTACAATCACGTCAGGCGACATGAATAACGTTGTGTTTTGAGCGAATTTTGGTAATCCGTCAGCTTGCGATGTGGTCGAGGATTTAAAAGAGACCCTACACGGATAGGGTCCCTCTTCTACGGTTCGATTAATACTAGTAATACCAGTCGCTTCGTCGACCGTTTCCTCTTCGGTTAACACGGTCACCAAGCAATCATACATTTGCTCCAAATTCTTACGGTAAATATTTACCATCTGATTCGTCGGTAACATGCTAGCAACCTCCTATCTTCTTGAGTGAGTTCGCCAATGAGTGCTCGCAATCGGTCTTCATCGGTGGTACCGCCTAGGTCAATTGATGTGTCACCCATACGAATGGATTTAGCAATCTGGGCACCATCACCGCCTAAAATCTCCTTGGCATTCAAGTGAATGAACATGCCACTCGCTCGACGTACAACGTACGTTTCAAGCTCTTTAGGTAGTTCCGTGTGGTTGATGTCAGCGAGTACCTTATCCAGTTCGCTTTGAATGATGTACTCAAGTGTTTGTGTTTCGATGGCAACAAACTTTGTTGAGCCTTCAATAAGCTCAACCACCTTAGGAATCAGCGCTTGCGCCTTCTTCTGCTGCTGTGTCTCCATCATCTTTCACCGCCTTCTTGCCTTCTGGCTTATCCTCGGTTTCTTCTACCTCTACAGTTTCCACATCAGCGCTTGCGCCTTCTTCTGCTACTGTATTCACTTCTTTTTCAGGATGTAAATATTGTTGTAACAACATTCCCATATGTGAACCTCCTAGGCCTTAAACGTCATCTTTAACACACGTGCTGGGTTAGTCAATGCTACACCGTAGTGTTCGTCAGCTGTGATGACTGTCATTTTGCCAACAATGTCACGATCAGATTCTACTTGTACGTTTCGTTTCAAGTACAAGGATGCTGCTGGTAATGTTGGTGTGCCCTCACCGCTGTTAGGTGCCATTTGCACCATGAAGTTAGTGAAGTTAGCACCCTCTTTTGGCACTCGGCGAGATACAACAACTTCAACGCCACAAATAGAACCGATAGCGCCTGTCATCATCAAGTCACCGCCGTATTTATTTTTGTCGATAAAGTCTGTGGACTTGCGAATTTGTGTCAATTGCTCAGGGTGAATGAATAACACCTTAGGCACGTCAGATTCCTCTGCGAATTTGTCAACACCATTCACAATGCCCTCATAAGAGATTTGATTTGCGGATGTTACCGCTAATGTTGTTGATTTCAAGGTTTCGATTACATCCTCTTCAATTTTGTCAGCAATTGACATACCTAATTGCTTAACTGCTTCACCAATTGGGTCGCCGTATCCAGATAACACTGCTTCATCCGTGATTTTTACTCCGATACCAGCTTTTTTAATAGTGAATTTTTCGACGGATGTTGTTAATTGAGCAAGGTCAATTGCTGCGCCCTCTTCTACGTCTTTTGCGGAACCGATGTATTTAAAGGATGGTACTGTTACAGTGTTACCAGGTTGTCCTTCAAGTTTCGTATCGACCGCTAAAATATTTGCGAATTTAATCGCCTTAGGTAAGTTAGCGGAAATCATGTCCGCCATAACTTCTGGATTAATTAATTGTTCTAATTTTGTTGTTCCTTGTGGCATTATTCGTTACCTCCATTTGTTAATTCTGAATACGTATTTGGGTCATCTTCTTTGAGTTTTGCTC
Organism: Veillonella sp. VA137; assembly: GCF_003992015.1. GTDB lineage: Bacteria > Bacillota > Negativicutes > Veillonellales > Veillonellaceae > F0422. The sequence goes on along the minus strand of NZ_RQVK01000005.1, from coordinate 47,465 downwards.
GTTCTAAATAACCCATTTTGTTGAACTGTTCTTGAGTAATTCCTGTGGAGCCTTGGCCACCATGTGGTTCACCTGGTGTGACTCCAGTCGGTTTACTTTCGGACTCAAATAAATAAGGATCAGATTCCTTCAACTTAGTCAGTTGGTCATCCAATCCCTTAATAGTGCCGTCTTTGAGTTTTACGTCTTCTAAATCGAGTAAAGCTCGAACGGCTTTTCCATTTTTCGCCTTGAAAGTCATTAGTGTACGTTCTACGATGCCGTCTACCTCCATCTTGTGAATTTGAGCCGTGTACTCTTCCTCTCGTTTGGTTTGGTTGGCTTTCATTTCATCGATTTGTTTAGCTAATTCTGCATTATCTGCATTGGTCTTTTTCAATGCGTCGATGTCAGATTGCATCGTAGTTAATGATTCCTTGGCTTGCTTTAGTTCCTCATTTTTTTGATTAAATTGAATTTTAGTAACGTAGTTCTTTCCGTAATCCTCTACTACTTTTTCAATTTGCTCTTCTTCGAGCCCTAAAGCCTTTAATTCTTCTTTTGTCATTGCTATGACTCCTTTCCACTTCGCTTTATTTTCGAGTGCAACACCACTCTACGTGAGCTTGTTAGTTTTCGCCCAACAATACCAAAATGGCATAATAAAAGCACCCTTAGGCAATGCCTAGAGTGCTATTACTTTTTATTTTTGTTAATGTGATACAGTGCAAATCCAAGATATATCACGCATAGTGCTTGGATTATTTGTAAAATTGTGATGAAGTCACACATATAGTTCACCTCATTTCACATACTTTGAATACCATTCATCGTACTTCAATTCGCCGTCTACTTGCTCGCTCTTACCTTTACCGCCTTCGCCACGGCTTGCCCTCGTTTCCCCTTTGATTTCCAGGTCATCGAAATAGGGAATCGTGGTGGTTCTGCAATGACAATGGAAAGGCGGAATCGTTACACCTGGCTTAACATCCTTGAGTGGTACTATCTTGCCATCCATGCGCTGACATATCTTCGAGGTCTTGCGGTCTAACGTCGCTAGAATCTCTAGCTTTTCAACTCCAATATCATTCATGTTATTAGTGAATGCCTCTTCATAAATTCTAGCCGTTTCAGTTTCCACTAGTCGCCTTGCGTTCGATTGTGAAACTTTCATCCGTGTAGCAAGGCTTTCCGTCATCTTTGCCATGCCGTCACCCGCTAGCACTGATTGAACGAAATCGTTTTGAATGCTTTGAACGAGTTTTGTACGATCATCCCATATGCGACCACTAAAATCTTTACCGTCTGGTGCCCATGGTTTCTTTATGACCACATCTACAACGTTGTCAGATACCTTAGGCACGATGTTATATTCACCTAGTACCGTTTGCGTAAGGTGAGCCGTCTTATATGTGGTCGTTTCGTAAGTCTCCCTAAGCAATTGGCTTAGGCTATCATCTTCTGCCTTGGATAGGCGCTCAATCTCATGCACAACGCTTATATAGAGTGCTTGCGTTCTATCCAATCTAGCACGTATCGATGCATTTTCAAGCATACGTTGGTGCTCCTTGGATAAGTCTTCTCGCTTGGCTTGCTCGATGTATTCCTCAAGTGTTATCTTGAAGTCAGCTAGCTCTCTTTTGTTGAGCTGTTTTCTTGCTTCTTCTAGGGTGATACCGTTTTCTGTGGCGTACCGTTTGTACCAATCCTCTATTTCCACCGTTAAGCGCCTAAGCGCTCTATCAAAGTTAGATGATAGTTCATCAACCGTCATTTCAGCGCCTTGCATAGCTTCATCTTTTAGTAACTCGTACCGCTTAGCCCAATATTCCTTATTCTTCTGGTTGATCGTCATCACCGCCTGTTATGTAATCCTGTAACGCCATCTCTTGCATCATCTGTAATCGTTCTTGCTGCAACCGCTCTAGTTCCTCCGCCGTGTTAGCCGTCCATGGATGGTTAGCCACGATGGTTTCATTGGATAGAATGCCAATGCTTGCCTTACAGTTGTTGATTACCTCCCCCTCATTAACTGGGGTCATTCGGTTGAAGATAAACTCTACATCCTTAGGGGCTGTTGCATTACTTAATCCACGGTAGGCGTGATAGAATTCCACTAATTGCTCCAATGTGGCTTGGAATTCTACCTCGATTTGATTGGCGTCAAGGTCGATGTCACTGTACATAGATGAAATATTCATCTGATTAGGATTGTTGGCCATGCGGTCATCCTTGGCGTCAAAACCTCGACCATTCTCAATGATAGAACGTTTTAGTGCTTGGGTGATGAAATCATAATTGCCTGCGTTAACTTCAATAGTTAACGTATCAATACCGCCATCATCTCTGACTTTTACCGCTCCATACTTAGCAAGCATTCGCCTAAATTCTGCTAGGTCTGTGCCGTCATAGTTCCGTAACACTATCAAAGTTTCCCTAGGGTCTTCTTGCAACCTATCAAGGAACATCGAGTACATTTCATTTAATGCATCTTGTAAACTCTTTACTCGATTAATCAATGGTTGTTCGATGGAATTTGCCTTGAATACCAATAACGGAACGGAAGGCCAATTGTATACTTTGCCTTCGTACTGAATGTAACTTGACTTTTCCTTATCTGCATTGACTCTTAGGCTACCGTTATCATAGATGTAATAGCTTACACCGTCTGGCTTGTAAAACTCCACATACTGTACTGTATTTGTCTTTTCTAATAGGTGGTATTGGTCCATATCGTAAAAGTAAATAAATGCATCAAGTTTACTATGCTCTTCATCATGCCAATACGGTATGACATTCTCAGGTTTCATGCGCCTAAATATTAGGTCACCGTTTTCTGCAATGTAAGGGTGTAAATACCCTTTACCACCTATATAGGCATCCTTTGCTACGTTTAATAATTGCCTGTGAAACTCCTTGCCTAATAATTCAGTCAGCACCGCATCATCTGTCTTGACCTCTAATGGATTCCCAAATAAGTAATTGACTTTTTGATCTACTAAGTCGTCAAACTTGTTGTCTACCAACTGATTATTCGGTAGGTTGAGCGGTATTTCATTGCTTGCATCCTGTACAACGGTTGAGTTTTCGATGCTCATCGTTCGCTTCTTCTGTTTAATATCGTGATCACCTTCGTAATATTTGCGACCAGTAAGGATATTCTTTCGTTCCTTAGAACTTAAGAACTTCTGCATTTCACGCCTTACAAATTCTTTGTCGCTAATACCTGCGCCACCACGAATAATGGCACTCCATAATTGTCCTAAGTCCACTCTATCACCTCCTACCAACTAAATTTATTCGCATCCATTTCGCTACGCAACGAATACCGCACTGCATCAATCGTATGGTCATTGCGCTTAGGATAGGCACTAATGAAATTGCCGTGCTTATCCTGGTCGTATTCGTACATCGTGAATTCACGGTATGCGTTCGGACATCTTTGTTTGTCAATGTAAATCTTGTAACGGTCGGATAGCCATTTTATACTGAATTCACGGCTATCTGGGCCTTTCTTAACTCCATAGATACGCAAGCCCATATCAGCAAGCTCTGCTATAGATTTTGGTTCAGCACTATCAGCCCATACTACACTCGTGCCTACTTTATCTTTGATTTTCTCGTATGCCATCGAGTTTTTGAGCCTTGTACTATACACTTCATCATAAATGTAAATACAATCATGCTTGATGTCATAGTGTAATTTGACATATACAAACGGGTCTTGCGCAAAACCAAAGTCGATTCCGTGATAGTTATTGTCAAAGTTCTCTATCATTTCATCGGTTATGGTCATTTCCTCTACGTTGGCGAATACGTCACCGCCTGTCCCTGTGGCAATCCCCATGTACTCATGCTCGTATAGGTCGGGTCTTTGTTCTTTCAGCTTTTCCGCTTCAATTATGAATTGATCGCCTAGCCAATCGCTTGGAACCATCGTGTAATTACTATGACTAATGAGCCTGTCAGGGTAATCCGTCAATTGCTCCACATTTACCCAATTATCACGGCTCTTTGGTGGGTTGAATGAGTAAAAGCACCAATATTTATCACCGCCACGCAGTAGCGACTGATTGATTGAGCGAATCTCATCCATTCCACTGAATTGGTCTAATTCCTCGTACCATACGCATCCGACATAACCGAATGGCATTTTCAAGGATTTGATTTTTGAACGGTCATCAGCACCTAAGAACAAAATCTTCTGCCCTGTTCGCTTGTAAATAATCTCAAGCGGTGACTTCTTGAACTCGAACTCTTGCAATAATTCCAATTGTTCGAGCGACCACTCGATTTGAGCATATACAGAGTTTTTGAGGGTGTTCGCCACTTTCCTTAAGATAACCACATTCACATCTGGGTTACTAATGATTAGCTGTGGAATCTTCATGCTAATAAACGATGATTTAGTACTACCACGACCGCCTTTAAACCAGTAATGTGTATGGCCGTGGCGCTTGATGTCACCACTAACCGAATCAAAGAATGGAATAATCTTATCCGTATCATCTGGCACCACAATAGGCGCTTCCGTGATTTGCTCCACCTCTTCATGTGACAATGAGTATAAGAACTCTGCAGCTTTAGTGTCACCTTTAGTCGCCTTAACAACCTGGGCTAACAACACCGCCGTTTGAGTGTCTATATTCTGCCCTTTTGCCTCGGCTAATGACGTGATTTTATCCTTAACCTTGCCCTTTTGTAGTGGCATTGCCATTATCTCCTTAGCAAGGTCTTTCCACTTCTTCATTTCACGTCTTTTGGCACCAGAATTCTTGCCACCTTTTGAAGACATTGCAGCGTGTGTTTTCTTGTCTAAAGTGTTTGTACTCTTGAGGGTTTCAGGATGCCCTCTAGGATTGGCCACCTGTTACCCCCTCCTTTATAAGCTAATGCTATACTTTTTCGCTTCACGTTCTATACTTTTAATTTTTCTTTCAAGTTTAGAAACTTCTTTTAACTGTTCTTTTGTAGCTCCTTTACCTATAAACCTCTTATTAAATGCAATATCACTTTTAACTCGCTTTATATCTGATACCGCCACACCATGTGCAGTAGATAAACTAAATTCTCGTTTAGCTTTAGAAATTTTACTTCTGCCAGCTTTACCAGCCGTAGAAGTATCTTTTGCAGTGATATATGAGGAACTTCTGCCGCTTAATTTTTCTTGAAGTCTAAACTTTAATTCGTTATTTTTTCTGCGTTGTTCTTCATTTACATATTTACCAGATTTTAAAATACGATTAGCTGTTGACCGGCTTATTGAATTACCGCCAAACATGAACACACTTTTATCGTTATTATCGCCTCTCCATGCTCCTCCCAAATCTCTAACCATCGTTTTTAGTCCTTGAAACTCTTTAGCATTTACCCCAAACTTTTTAAAATTTGATTCATTAGCATCTGCAAGTTCAAGAATTCTTCCGTTTTTCTTTTTGTAAAAAACACTACTTTTCGCCCCATAACTAGCACCACGTCCGCCCAAGTTTTCACCTCATTTCGGGCATAAAAAAAGCACCCTATTTATAGGATGCAAAAAAATAGATTGACTAGGTGGGAGTCGAACCACACGCTTCGGACGTTTTACCTGCTATACAGCGCCCTAGAAACTTAAACAAGCCTAGAGAACCCCTCTAGTTCAGTTTTCTTGTAAAGGCCCGCGTTCTGCTGCCATTAAACTACTAGTCAATCTATTTGTGCCTATTATCCCACACTTTTAATACATCTTCAACTATTTGTTTTTCTATTTTCGTCAACGCTTTCGTTCCGCGTTCGTCGTGCTCATATCCATGATGTGTATGCGGTATTGTTTTCTTTCCATCAATTGAATGTTTTGAGCCTCTTACATCTATTTGCTTATATCTCTTGTTGTTTTCATCATAAAAGCTAATAGAGTGAACTTCATTGCGTTTGTTAATGATTGCATAGATACGCCCTTGGGTCATCGTCTCCATAGGGACTTTTGAGTTATTTTCTGCATTCTTAATAAACTTGATATTCTCATATTGATATACCGTATAATGCTCTGTACCGTATGGTTTCCCCTTTTTACTGATACCAGCACTAGCGCCTCTACCTCCCATTGTTCTTCATCCTTTCCGTTACCGCATTATTGATGTATGTAACCTCGCAAGGAAACTGGTAGCCAATATCACCACCATATACGATAATGTGATCTGGTTTTAACTTACGTATTGCTTCATCCATTCCCTCTGACCACATATGATAGGCACCATCTGCTCGTTTGACCCCTATTGTTGATACTGCCACTGTGCCACCTGGTTCAATGCCATCAAAACAGAATGCGAACGTATCACGCTCGCACCATGAAAGGGTAGGTACCACGTTTGCCCCATTCTGTTGGAGAATTTGACCAATCAACCTGGAGCGATACACATTCCATATTTTCATTGCCATTGGCATTTCAGTATATAAACTAAAGTCAGGTGTAAGCACGCACTCATAAGGAATTAGCATATCCACGTATTTATCAGGATCATTCCAAATCCGTTCAAATTGGTAATCATCAATGAAGAAGTGCACGCCTTGCCCTTCTTTCTTTTTGTTTGTTTTGACATAATTAAAGCCAATCAACTCGCTAGGCTTAGCATACGTCCTAGTGATGATTGGCATCTGATAGAATCCCTCAACATTACCGCTATCATAGTCGTGTAAGTTGTAAGCATCCATCGTTCTTTCACGTTCATTTTCTTTTTCTTCTGCTGGAGTTAGCAACCGCTCCACATCGAACCCAAAGTCCTCCATATCAAATGATAGGTCTTGTATTTCGAATGAAAGCAAATCATAATCCCACTTCGCCATTTCAGCCACCTTGTTATCTGCTAGCCTATAGGCTTTTACCTGTGATTCTGTTAGGTCACTAGCAATAATACATGGTACATAAGTGTAACCCAGTACTTTTGCCGCCTCATACCTGGTGTGACCACATATGATGACTTTATTGGCATCCAAGATAATTGGAGATTTGAATCCAAAGTCATGAATACTGTTGGCAACGTATTTAATCGCCTTTTTGTTGTTCCTCGGATTATTCTCGTATGGTGTTAACTCTTCTATTGGTAATTGCACAATATTCATCGCAATACCTCCCCCTTTTGTTGCTTATATCGTCCATGGCGCTTTGATACATGAGCCGTTTTAGTCCGCATCATAAAGTCTGGTGTCGCATAGGTTTGGCATAACCCGTCATATTCGATTGTCTTAGCCGTGCAAATGCCTTGCTCATTATGCAAGCACTTCCGTTTGATGCATTTTATTTCCGTCACTGTATCACCGCCTTTCTGATTTTGGACAACAAAAAATGACGTCGCAGCTTTGACGTCATTTCTTGTGTTTGGGTTTTATAAGATTATAAGGAGTGAAAACTATTGGTAAAACCAATCTTCGCAACTATATAATAACACATTTTTCACTTGCAATCCTTGCAATTTGTGCAATCATTGCAATTTGTGCAATATTTTTGAAATTCTTTCAATGCCTCCTTATGCATTCGGTTTCTAGCAGTTTCTCTATTTGTATGAATAAGCTTGCCTATCTGCCCCCATGTTTCTCCGTAAAGGTAACGATTACGTATCAACAAGGCATATTCAACGGTAGGCATTTTATCAAGAACTGTATTGATCATGTCCACATACTCATATCGTTTATTGATGAGTTTCTTTAATTTCTCAATTCTATCTTCGAGTTTAATTACTCTATCCACTATCCCAGATGGAGTTCCTCCTTCTACCTTTGGGGCGCTATAATCAGTCGCTCTGAGTCCGTCGCATTCTTCCCGCAATTTCTTTATTTCGTCTTGTAAACAGTCGATTTCACGACTAATCCTTTTCATCTCTTGTAATATGTTTGTCATCTCCAACCTATCACCATCTTTCATGCTTCAACCACGCTGTAAAACTTAAATTTAGGGGTCATATTGCTCGACTTTATGAGTTTTAGATACATTATACCTATTACCCATAAAATCGAGCTTATGCACCACATTAGAACGGAATTTCCTCGTGTGATGTTGTCATACTGTCGAAATTGCTCGTTGATGTTTGCGCTCCTGGTGTTTGGTCTTGCCCTGTGCAGAAGTCTGCCACTACTTCTGTTACATAGCGTTTTGAGCCATCCTGTGCCTCATAGGAGCGTGTTTGCAACCGCCCTTGTACGAATACCTTTTGCCCTTTCATGAATTGGCTCATATGCTCGCCGTTCTTGCCCCATGCCACGCAATTTACAAATGCTGTGAGTTCTTTTGCCTCTCCATTTTGTCCCTTATACGTGCTTGTTGCTGCCACCGTAAATGTAGCTACCGATGAACCACTTTGCATATATCGCAACTCCACATCTCTAACCAAATTGCCTAGTAATTGAACATTATTCATTTTTGGCTTCCTCCCAAAACACTTCCACATAATCTAAGTTAGGTTTCTTCACATCACGATAGATGTAATCTTTCAAATGCCGTACGCATTTCGGATTGTCATTTTCTAATAGTCCAGCTTGTACCATGCCATCAAGTACGTATTTCTTGGCAAAGGCGATATTATCACTATCATGGCGACCTTTCACATGCCAACGAAACATCATGTCCACTTTGCCTTTTGGCTTAGTGCATCGAGCCATTTTACACTGCCAAGCCACCTCATTAGTTAAATCATCTTTGACTTTAGCAGCTGCATACTTATTGCGACGTTCTTTATTGATGTACTCGTTTAGGTACACAAAATCGCATCTGATTGCAATCATATTCATGCTTCCACCCAAATAATCGCTTGCTCGTACATTTCGTACAATTCTTCAAACTCATCATTATTCAATACAGGCTTCAACTGTTTAAGTAATGGCAACGCTCTATACTTTACCTCCCAAAACTGTTCATCATTGTCACCTGGCCAATATGCCATGGTCATAATTAAATCTAAGGCCTCCGCTTTTAGTTCCTCTATTTCATACTCTGTCATAACTAATTCCTCATTCATTTAAGGTTGTTTCAATAATAGCTAATGCATGATTTACTATCGTATGTTTTTCCTCGCTTAAATTACGATCACACACTAATTTATTTACAAGCTCTTTTACCGTGCTTATATCAATTGCATGATTACAATTTTGAGTAAACAAGCCACTATTTTCAGCTTCTGTAATTTGATTTTCATCAACTTCACCCGTTAAATATTCTTCGCTAACGCCTAAGACCTGAGATAATTTACCTAGATTTATGCTATTGATATTTGTAATGCCCTTTTCCCAGCCTTTAACACTTGATACAGATACAGCAACTTCTTGAGCTAATTCCAACTCTGTCATTCCTTTTTCATCTCTAGCTCCTTTTAACCTTCCAGCAAAAATCCTCAAATTCTTTACCTTTTTCTTCATGCTTTACAACTCCTTAATTCTTTATCTTCCATAAATCCAGGCATCTCGGTCCCTAAGTGTAACTGATTCACCAAAGTCTCTTAAAACATCAATCATCCACTCGAAACTATCCCATGCTGCATCACTGTTTTCACAAACTTCTAACACGTCTCGCAACTCCAATATCCTGCTGGTGTAAACACTATAGAATAAGTAGTAGCACCCCATCATGTCAACAATGAATCTATCCCATTGATACGCAGCCTTTGACCGACTCTTTGTGAACGCAGCAATTGTGTTGCATACATAATATAACACCATCGCTTGCGCTTTAATCTTTTCCCGATAGCTGTGGGTCATGATATTGTTCATTTCATGTTTCAAAAATTCAGCATGTTCATGTAACTTCCTAATCCCATCATAATTAATCGGCATTTCTTTATCTCGTCTCATACCGTCACCACCAATCCACTTCAATTTCAATCGGTTTTGAATGCAACCAATTATCTATGCGTTCCCTTTCTTTAATCGCCTTCTGTAATTCACGAAATTTACCACCGAATTGTTGCAATACGGAAATTGACTCTTTTAAATCTTCTTTCGATACAATTCCCTCATCGATTAACTTCATTTCTGAATCGTATTCAAAATCAATTTTTGTCAGGGTTAAAACTTCATCCCACACCGTTACGTCATATGCAGTATCTGCATCAAAATGTAATGATGTGCTAGTGTTTTTAATTTTCTTTTCATTGGATCCAAGGATAACTTTATAAGCCTCACCATTTCCAAATCGTTCATCCCAAATTGGCATTAGCAGAATGTTCATTGCATCAACTCCTTAACAAGCCACTCCAGATACTTCATAGCTTTCTTGGCATCCTGCGCTTCATCGTCCTTCTTCCCTAATCGGAATAAGTACTTCATGGCGTTGCCCTTTAACCAACCTTTAAACTCTTCTGGTGTGAGTGTAGCTTTAATCACGTCCACTGATTCCACATCAAGCCCTCGGAGTTTGTAATGCTTAGGACTATTGACTGCATCATGCGTTTGTTCTTTCATTAATCCCCCTATTTTTAAAGTTCAGTATACTTTGTAACACAATCCAAGTACTTTTGTCTGAACTCATTCTCGCCTAACAATTCGTAATAAACTTTTGCAACTTTGATGTTTTCTAACACATCTTTTTTTAGAAATTCATAATCATCCTCCCCCTTTAATGATTCAACTAATAAAATTTGAAATCCAATAGCACCTAGCATGAATTTTAATTGAAATTTTAGGAATTCTCTTTGCTCTTCGTTTAAAGATTTGGCAAACTCTTCGTAAGTCATATTTCCTCCTTATTTCCTCGCAAACTTTGACCTTTAAAATTAAGAACATCGCAAGTATCTCTAAGTCTGTCAAATATTCGCAAGTTATATCTTTCCTTTAACTCATCATTTCCTAAATTGGTCGTAATGATGATTGGTAGCATGCGATCGTATCTATCTCCTATGATACTTTCCATTTTTTCAACTACCCAGGAGCGATTATTTCTATCTGATTCCGCTCCAAAGTCATCAATGACTAGTAGTGGCACTGTTCTAAGCAGCTTGTCATAATTGGTAAGCTCTTTACGGTCACTATTCAGTAAATTCAGCAGCTTATCATTAAGGCTAATATTGTTCACAAATAGACAACGTATGCCTTGTTCTACCGCCTTACGCATAATCGCAATAGCAAGTGTAGTCTTCCCAGTTCCTACTGTACCTTTTAAAATAAGCCCTCTGCCATTGCTGATAGCTCCAGTTATATTTTGCCCATATTGATATGCCTTTCGATAACTTTCTCTATCGCAGTCATTAAAATTACCTTTATCAATAATCCATTCAAAGCTAATATGTTGTTGCCGTTTTTGTACTCCATATCGCCCTAATATAGGTCTTGGATCCAAGTAAATTGGTTCATCATATACTGGTTTATCAAATGAATATGTTTTACCTGTATGTTTTGGTTCTCCAAGTAAGCTTGCAATATATTCCCGTCGTTCATCGCAACTCATCTGGCTCCATATCCCAATCGACTTCCCGACGGGCTCCATTATTGTATCCTCCATTATTTGCATCACGCTCCTTACTATTTAATATTCCTTTCACATAATTAAGCTTACGCACACCACGTTCAACCGCTATCTTCAATGCGCCTTCTACTTCATCATCTCCATGAAAGTCAATCAACTCTTCTAACTGTGCTCCAATGAATGGATTTACATCACCAAAATGATTTAGATAAAAGAGCACGGTCTTACTTTCTTTCCTTTCTTTATTTACTTTCTTTACTTTACTTTCTTTACTTTGTCCATTTACGTGCACATTTTCATCAGAAATGTATACATTTTTGTCTGAAATGTTAACATCACGTATGCATTTACCGTCATTTTGAGTACACAAAGGTAACACATGCAAATTCGGAATTTTTTCAGGTCTTTCATAGAGTAAATATCGTTCATCCATTTCAACCGTTTTTCTTCGCTTACATGCTTCTAAATATCGTTCCTGTATGCCCCTAGATGTCAGAATTTTGAACGAGTTAAACAATTCCTCATTGAAGAATCCTCGCTTAACCAATTCCTGCACTACGTCACTCACTAAAGAAGCGGTTACATTATCACCGACGCTTTTCGCAAGTAAAAATGCTTCATCATCATTCCAGGTGATGTAATATCCCTGTCGATAGATGAGAGTTAGGAGCCTAATCGTTATTACGATACCTTTAGCTCCAAACCTCGCATCTACAAACTGGATTTTTGAATCTGTGAAAAAGTCCACATCCATGGAAAAGTACTGGATGCCTTTTTTCATGTAAAATCTTTCTTGTTACTTATTTATTAAATAAGGGATCCATATATTCCCCTGTTTCAGTATTTACAGTAACACCATCATCCATTGTGATTACAGTATGTGGCTCATCCTGGTGGATTACCATACCATCTGCATCGATGGTATCCCCATCAAATTCTGCTTCAAGTGTTCCATCATCTTTAATGGTCATCTTGCCGCCATCATTGGTGATCGCATCTACTATCGGTTGTCCTTGCATTTCGATAGATAAAATGCCGTATTTGCTAATCAATCGTTTGAGCACAGTTTTGATGGCCATGCTATGGAAGTCTGTGATGCCCCATTTGTCAGTACCACCTTTATAGTTCTTACTGAACTTCTTGGCATGAGCTTGCATTTCCTCAATGCTCATGTAAAGGTATTTCTCGAATCCGTTTACTAGCTTGAAGTAGGCAATGTAACCTACGATTTTATCGGAGGTTTTCTCACCAAACTCATACTCGCCTGTAAAGCGGTTTTGTTTGATGATTTCTCCTTCATATACCTCAGCTGCGTTGATGGTCTGGTATTGACCAGTCCGCATAGCCAACTGAATGTATCCTTTATAGCCCATTTGAAACTGCGCTTCATTTCCGTAAGGAATGATATAAGCAAAGCCTAAATTCTGATTAATTGGTAGGTCTAGCGACGCCGCCATCGCACCAGCTGCAATGACTGTCTTCGGGTTCGCTTTTGCGAGCAATTTATTGTTATTAACTACCGATAATAGACTTGAGATAAACCCTGGCGCTTTCTTTCCCAGTAATTCCTCAAATCGTGCTTTCACACTTTCTTGAGATACTAAACTTTGGATAGTTACCGCCTTTTGTGATTCTGCCGTCTGTACGGCTCCTTTCTTGATGCTTAACCCCTGTGATACGCTTGCCATATTGTAATTCCTCCTTATTTAATGCTAAATGTTGAACGAGTATCTTCGCCTTTTACCATGTATTGCTTATGTAATTCTGGATGATCCGCTTGGAATTGTTTTGTATTGAAACGGCTTGCACCTTTTCGCATTTTCCAAGTAACCTTGAACCCGCCAACAGTTCCTACCTCATTTTCTCCAAGCAAGGATTTCAGGATATTTTCAGCTTCATCCTTAGCGTCTGTGGCTTCTTTAATCTTTGCCTTGGCATTGTTATATTGGTTAATGTAATTAACCGCAACATCATCAAGTTCTATTGTCTGTTCATTTGACTTGTTATACATCATCTTGAGTGCTTCGGAACTCGATTCACTACCAGTTACAGCTGGCACTGTTCCATTTTGCACCATATCCCAAAAAACTTTGCCCTCTCGGATGATAGCCTCTATTACGTCTTCATTTCTTGGTATTTCCTTATAAATGAAGGTATTACCACCTAATAAGCAAGCAATCCACCAAGATGATTTACCAGTGACTGCCATGTAATGTTGGCACTGGATGTAATAGGATGTAGGGACTTCATCCCCCTCCCATTCATCTCGCTTGAATGCATTGGCGGTCTTACATTCTAATCCCGCATCCACGCCTACGATCTCACGATCAATGTTGGCCAATAAGTATGGATGCTCGATTGACTGTAATGTATAGTTATTGTTTCTAACTTTCCACCCTGTACGTTTGGCGAACTCCTGGGCGACTACTTCCTCCAGTACATTCCCCCAATACATGGGCTCGTTTTCCTCGACTGGTGTCAACTCTCCTCGCTTATCGAGCCATACACTCACCGCATCACGGTATTTATTAAATCCTAGGATTGCTGCCATATCGCTACCGCCAATGCCTTGTTTACGAGCCTCTAACCACTCATCATGAGTGGCATTCTTGCCGTTAAAGATTTTTTTGTACATGTTTTAGTGAACCTCCTCAATTTCATCAATTTCAGCTTTTATAATATAGGGAATGGCACTCCCTAAAATGAACTCCGCATAATCGCTATCATCAAAATTATCTGCCACATCATCTGGGTCTTGCCCCTCATCCAGGGGAATTGTAATGTCAATGGGTACCATGGCGTACCCCCTCATTCTATAGGTTTTATTAAATTTCATAGCTTTCTCTTTCTAATTTGGTATACTAAATACAGGAGGACAATGTATGAGTAACAATCTATTAACACCACAAAAGATATCTTTCCACCTTTCTGGCGGATACAACGGAGAATATCCTATTGATTTAAGAAGTACCGCTTCATTTCTACTGTATTTTCAACAACTTATTGATAAAACATATTGCGTAATAAACGCCAAACAGAATATTTCTAAAAATGATAAAAAAAGTTATAAGCTACTAGTAAAAGAATTTCACGTAGGCTCTTTAGGTGCTGATTTATTATTGCTAACGGAAGGCGTAGCACTAGCATTACCACTATTAGGATTTAGTAATCCTAAAACATTATGGGATTATACAGCCTATGCTTTCGATCTAGCTCAACGTTTTTTCACTGATATCGGAAATGATAAACAACCATCAATAAATGTAAACGGTAACAATAATACCGTCATCTACAATTGTGGAGACATCACAACAACTTATCCACTAGAAGCATATACCATTGCAAGTTCATCCATACCAACGTATAGAAAATTAGAACAAGCTCAAAAAAATGGTCAATTTACTATGTTTGAAGCCCAAAATAATGATATCTCATCTCCTATAATTGCGTTTCCTACCAACAGTGACTACAGTGTATTCAAGGAAAAAACAATTATTGACCCTGCTCCTATTGTAAAAAGTGTCACTATATTCAGTTTCAATAGGGAAAGCATGAGTGGTAAACTTTGGTATCAAGAGGATACTAACAATATAGAGATCCCCTTCGATTTACAACCTACAGCAAATATCGATTTAGTGATAGATTCTATAAAGGGATACCCAATAATGGCCACTATGCAAAGAACTATTACCTATGCTTCTTTTACACCTAAGATTAAACGTGTTACGATTTCCAACGTAGAATCGATATAATTTTTTTGATTCCTTTTTTTAGATCCATATACAATAATCCTGCGAAGGTATTGTATGTTACATGAATATGTAATGTTTCAGTTTGAATACCACCAATAATATTTGCATCTTTTTCTGGCATATCTATATTCACCTCGCCTCTAACCATGCTTCATGAGTGACATTATCTATGTTACAAATTGCTAGCGAGTAGTTTTTTTAACCCTGAAACGTCAGTAAGCATCACCTTACTGGCGTTTCTTTCATACTCTCTATTCACCTCTATTACTAATGCATCCCATCGATGTTTCGGAATGCCCTGTAACATATCAATTATTAGATACAATTTTTTGCTATTATCTTCCATGGTTCCTCCCACCTGTGATATACTATAGTTACATTATTTTAATTAAGTCCCTCGATGTTAGCGCATCCTTGAGGGGCTTTTTCTTTTAAGTAGAACTTTTGGCTATCCATAAATACGGCGTAACCGCTTGTTACCTCTGATGGTTTTAATCCTAAGAATTTACAAAACTTCATCAACTCTAGAATCGTTAGGTTAACTGGTTTACCATTAACCAATCGACATAGCCTATCTTTTGGGATGCCAACCAATCTAACAATTCTACTTTGCTTGATTCCTAGGCCTTTACAGTATGCTTTTAAATCCATATGCTTACTCCTTGATTGCTCTAACTCTGAGCGTCATTCCAGGATGAATTGTTCCATCTTGCAATTTGTTGGTAGTCATAATCTCCCTAATCGTTTGGCGCACATCTTCGGTTTCGCCCACCGCATCTTTTGCGATTGTCCATAAAGTATCGCCGTTTTGAACGATTATCTCACGTTCTTCAAATTCAACCACATTACTAGGGAATGTAGCGCTGTATAATCCAACCGCCAGAATAGGAACCATCGCAACCATTGCCACCCTATCCCAATAGATTTTAAAATTCTTCCGTTTCGAGCATTTGCTCGATTTTTTTTGTTTTTGCATCACTTTGTCCCCACCATTCTTTGAATTTGTGCCAGTACACGTAGTATGTGTACGCTTTGCCATGCATCTGAACTGCATCGCCCCATTCCCATTTGTTGGCACGCAGTCCGCACCGAACAAATTGGGGTGATACGCCCATGATGTCAGCAATATGTGTAGGTGTTACCTTCATGTTGCCTCCTTAAAAGAAAACCGACTTAACAACTTGCGCCAATACATAAACAATGAATGCCACCACTGCCAACCACACTAAAAATGTTGTTAGTAAACCTCCGATTAATTTTGCCAATTCCTTAGCCATAGTTACCTCCCTAACCATAAAATAAATAAACTCATTACTATCAACCCTACCACACAGCTTGCAAGCAAGATTTGTGTAGTTAGCTTGCTTTTCTCATGTGTCGCTCGAATCATTTCCTCAGCCTGTCTCAATCGTTCCTTACTCTTACGATCATATTCATCTGTTTTGCGTTGGATGAATGCGAGCTGTTGCTCGACTTTCTTTTCAACTTCTAATTTCTGTTTGTGCTTGGCCATGATGTGGTACGGCTTTTGTTTCCGCACTCTTGCATTCTTATTTCTTCTTGGCATTAGACCCCCAGTATTTTACATAATTGATTTAACACGAATAATCCTACCCCTGCACCAAATCCAAGTGTTAATGCCGCATAAGTTAGCTCCAATAATTCCCCTGCTTTAGCTAACACTTTAATCATTAGAGTTTTCTCTAATTTCTTGTTACGGTGCACTAGTGCCATGTTTTTTTGATGGCTATCAGCAATATTGTGATACTCTTCATACGTTTTGTTATACTCCCATATTGGGCGTTGATTTAACAAGAAGTGAAGTGTATTGGCAGATAATAAGTTATCTTCTATTCGTCGAAAAATTTCTTCACTCGGATTATCCTTGTACTCATTAATACAAGTTTTTGCTAATTTTAAGAATCCATCTCGCCTATGAAAGATAAATTCTTCTTGCTCTTTACTAATGCTTGCAGTAAATTCTCCTCTATCCATTAATGCGTTCCTCCATTAAAGAAATAACTCTGTCTCTGTTCTTAATAAACCGACCTCTATCTGATTTTAATAAGTCAATAAAAGAATCACTTATAACACCTGTGATGATACTAATCCGCTTGGCCTCATTTACTAACCTAATAAAATCGATTAAGTCGCGTACTTCATCATATACTTCCCACTCATCAAAAAAATTATGGGCTACCTCAACCAACGCATCCAGCCTTTTTTTTAAGTATTCTCTTTGCTCTTCTGTGAGCGATTTATAAAATTCATTGCAATCCATAAATTTACTCCTTAAGCCTTGGGTCTAACTCAAACTGTCCCAATAAATAATACGCAGTTGCTTGGCCCCATGCATCCCAAAACCAATCGTAATAATGTGAATGTGGATCAGAGTCCATCTTTGCCAACTGCCTATATTTAAGCGCATTGTCCACGGCTTTCTTATATCTGGCCTGCAATTCTTGGTTTTGCTCATTAGTTAGTTTTATCAGCATCCTAATTTATCCTTTACAAAATCATTTATTGGGAACCCGCCTAGTTCAGCGTATACCCACGCTCTTTCAAGCTCTTGCTCGTATACATAATAAGCCTCGCTCTCATCATCGTAGCCTTCTAGCCATAAGTCTAAATTCTTCTCCGCCTCCATCGCTGACTTATTATGTAATTCATATAAATACTGTCTTTGTTGCGGGGTTAATCCTGGTAACATGTTTTGCTCCTCATCCAAATTTGATAGTAATCACTACCGTTAATAATGTAATGCCAACGCCTGCAAAAAATCCTGCTAAGAAATCCTCAACGTCATCACCTCCTTACATTCTGTACCGATACATAATTTCTAGCCTTAATAACTCTAGCAACGTATTCACATCACCTTTTGAAAGCCCTACTCCATCCTCATCCATTCTATCCACGATAGATGTAGCTAGTTCTTGTAGTTCTCTATATTGGTCTTTCAAAGAGTCCCCTTCTGTTGGCGGTTCATCTCCATCAATGGCAAACAAACGAGTAGGCGAAATTTTTAAAGCCTTTGCAATAAGCAATCGTTTATCTTGCTTTGGGTAATACTTCCCATTAATCCAATCAGATATAGTTGACTCTCTAATTCCTGTTAACCTTGAGAGATCTTTTTGAGAGAATCCATACGCATCTATCAAAGTTGCTAAATGGCGCCCAAACTCTTTTTTTGTCATCCTTCTTCACCTCCTCACTATTTGTGCTATAATCACCTTGAAAGGGAGTGATTATATGCAATCTTATAAAGAACTTACACCTATTGATATTAATCTTCTTAAATACTTAGCCTTTTATCGGGATCGCGATGTAACTGTTGACGAAATTTTACAAGAGTTTAAAACCTTTAAAACCATTCCATATCGAATGCAGTTGCTTCGCGCTGCTTCATTCGTAAATTACAAAAGCGAACCCATATTAGATGAATTAACTGGTATCACGTCCACTTCTGTCAGCAAATTTTTATTTATTACTGATTCAGGGTTAAAAGCCATTGAAGATTATGACTTTGATTACTCTGAACGCCGTAAAATTCGTATTGAAGATAGATTTTTTAGGACTGCTCCTATTGTTATTTCTCTAGTAGCTTTGTGCTTTTCTGCCTATGCTTTATTTCGGTAATAGCATTGCTAACATTATCAAACTGATAAATAAGCAAATGATGCTTGCTCCAAACGATATACCTAGCAAAATATTGTCGATTTTATCTGTAATATCTTGTATCAATGACCGCCTAAAGTCCTTGTCATTCAAATACACCTCATCACCTCACTTCCGTGGTTGCTATACTTTAACCATACAGTTTACTTTTAGTGAACTATGTGGCTAAAAAAATAAGCTTTGAACTGACGTATCAAAAAAATGCGCTAAGCGAACTTTTACTTCATCTCTTGGCACTCGTTCATTTGCTTCATACATAGCGATTGCAGATACTGATACTCCAACTCTTTCAGCTAATTGTCTTTGAGATAAATTCATTTTTAATCTTAACTTCATAATTTTTTTACCGATTTTATTGTTCATCATTACACCTCCTTTGAGTTCACTTAAAGTTTACACCCAAAACAATTCTTTGTCAATCACTTTTTGTGAACTTTTTTCTTGAACTTTGTTCACAAAATGTGATATATTATTTATGAAAGGAGTGATGAATATGTCATTCGGTAAAATATTAAAAGAATTGCGTACCGAACGTAAGGTTACACAACAAGAACTTTCAGACTATTTAAATATATCTAAAAGCATGATTAGTATGTATGAATCCAATCAAAGAAAACCTAGCTATGAAATGTTAGAGGCTATAGCAGATTTTTTCAATGTTGATATGAATAGATTATATGGAGCGCCAAGTAATGCTTATTACATCGACCCAGCAGTCAATGCCAAAGCAGAATATGCTAGAACACAAGAGGGTATTCTGTTAGATGCTGCGAAGGATTTAAGCGATGAAGATTTGGATTATGTGATAGATTTAGTAAATCGTTTACGAGGGGGTAAATAGAGATTAATATCACTATACTGTATACGAAATTACCAAGGAAGATATCCGCTACACTATGTACGAGCGAGGATACAGATTGTTACACCATATTAGTTAATAAGAACAAGCCTATTGATGTATTAAGAGAGAGCATCGCCCACGAGGTGTGCCACATCATGGAAGGACATTTTACGCAAGACATGCATGCAGGGCTAATAGAATCCCTATTGCATGGAAATGAAGCTGACTTCAACCATGAAGAAGTGAACTTTTACTATCAATTCATCGATTGATTTCTTTCCAAGATGGAAATAGCTCAAGTTTTAAAATTGCATAAAAAAATACCTCCCCAGCGCCAACTGGAGAGGTAAATTCTGAACATACCTAAAGGGTGGTACATCCACATATATTCAATACATATATTGTACCACTTTTTAGGTGTATTTGCTACACATAAAAGGTGGTTATTTTTATGGCGTTGAAACGCTCTAACGGATCGGGATCCGTTTACAAGATGAAACATAAGAAATTACGCAAGCCATTCCGTGCCGTCATCACGACTGGATGGACGGATGAAGGTAAGCCAATTCGTAAAACTCTAGGCACATATGCCAGCCAAAAGGAAGCCTACGAGGCATTGGCTCTATTCTCCAATGACCCTAGTGCACTAGAGAAAAAACAAGTGATTACCGTTGAGCAGTGCTTTCAATGGTATTTTGAAGAAGCCGAGCGCATGGGGCTTTCAGTAGGTCGGATAGAGGTAATTAATGCTGTTAAAAAGATGATGAAACCCATTCTACCAATGGATATCACGGCGCTAAGAACAGCTCATGTACAACCATATTTTGATAATTTTATATATAGTAAATCATATCAAGAGGTTATAAAATCGACATTGATTAAAACTTGCAATATAGCCATTAAAAATGAAGTGCTCGTTAAAAATTATATGAAAGATATTATTATCAGCAAGAATGCTACATCTATTAAGAAGGCAACTCCATTTCGTGAGGAAGATATTCACCAATTATGGTTACACCAGGATGAGCAAATTGTCCGTATCATTCTTATCTATATTTACACTGGAGTTCGATTAAACGAACTCTTACATATGAAGGTGGATGACATTCACTTGAAGGAACGGTACATGGTAGGCGGTTCAAAGACCGATGCAGGGCGTGACCGCATCATCCCTATTGCTGAATGCATCGCTCCATTCATCCAGGAGTTATACGCCACAGCTAAATTTAAACGCTCAATATGCTTAATGGATGGCATTATTGGGCAAGATGGATATAGAAGAAAATTGACCGAAATATGTGAACGATTGGGGATGGATAGGCGCAAGCCACATGACACTCGCCATACGTTTATAACGTTATGCAGCGATTACAGTATCCCCGAAATTATCATCAAAAACATCGTAGGGCATTCTACACAGAATAATATCACTCAGGGAGTTTATACTCATAAAACAATTGATCAGTATATCGATGCCGTGAATAAACTTCCGTTTGGTGATAGTCTCCAAAAGGTTGAGCAACGGTTGAGCAACCGCCTAGAAAATGCATAAAATTAGAGCAAATCAAAAGTGAGAAAACCCCGTAAACACGCATAGTTACGGGGTTTATAAATTTATGTAATTATTACCACTGTATAGTTTGAGAAGGGGTGTGTTACGGGCGTTCTTTTACCCTATTCAGTTACGAAATCCACAGGCTACATAACATAACAAGAGACAACTCTAAGGAGCGCCCCTTTATCGTAGAAAGCCTTGTGGCGTTCCCTTTCTACCTAAATCACACAAACACCAAAAGACCGCAATATACCTCCGAAGAAACATCATGAAATGCCGTTTCTGAGGGGGTGTATTGCGGTCTTTATTTTTATTATGTTAGACAGGAACGCCACAGACTTTCATAGAGAAAACTAGCGACGGTCTCTTTTTCTATACACGATAAATGGTCGTGCTAAGTAATTAAATGGTACGCTTAAACAATGTACTAAACGGCTGAATGGGAATACGATAGCCACAATCATCCAGGATAGCATATGGAACTTAAAGATACCAGGAACGTTTTCCATTAAGGATGGGTCTGGCATAGCCATCAATACACTACGGAACCAAGGTCCAATAGACACACGATAGTCGAAGAATCCAGATGCATTCAATAAGGTACCAGCCATACCACTGAAGATAGCTAGTGTAAAGAATACATATAACCATACATCCATTTTAGATGTATTAGCACGTAATTCAGGTGTTGTGAAACGACGTTTCATAAGCATCAAGAATCCTACGATAAATAGGAAGCCAGCTACAGCACCCATATACAAGGCACCAGCATGATACATATGGTCATCTACACCCATCATAGCAGTCCAAGTTTTAGGAATTAATACACCTACCACGTGACCACCGATAACGCAAAGCAAACCAAAGTGGAACAATGGGTTAGCAATACGCAATTGTTTCTTTTCTAAAAATTGACTTGATTTAGTAGTCCAGTTTCTTTCAAAGTAAAAGAAGCGAACAAGAGTCCCTACGACAAAGAAGGTGAAAGCGATATAAGGCAGGGCGCCCCATAGAAATAAACTCATAGTACACCGTCCTCCAATCCATTTGCAACAGATAAAATAATATCAAATAAGAATGCATACGGCAGTTTTGCTTCAATGAAGCGCTCCCGAATATATTCTAATTTTGGTTTACAGTATTCATAAATTTCTTTTGCTTTTTCTTCTTCGATAAGCGCACATAATTCAAGAATAGCTGGGACAAAGTCTGGCATTTCTTTTGGTAAGTCATAGCCATTTTCAAGGAAAAATGCTTTGTATTTCACAAGTTCTTCTGCTTGTTCCCCTGTACCTTGTAATTCATAAGTAGATAAATACATATTTGTATTTTGACTGAAATCAAAAGTACGCACATATTGATCTTCAAACTCTTTACGAGGTGTTTCTTCCACATAGTCGAAGAATTCTATCAAGGCTTGACGGAGTTGAGGGTGCGCAACAGATGTTGCGTCCCCCTTCCATTCTTGTAATTCATCGTACCAAGTGGCATCAGGATAACGAAGCAGAAATGACGCAATAAGCGCTATTTTCTGAGCATCATTCATTATTGGCATCCCCCTGTAGGACAGGCAAAACCACGTTTATGTTGCATATCTGCACGACCTTCACGAGACGCTTTGATATCTGTAGGAATCACGAAACGATCATTGTATTTAGACAAGGCTAATAATTTGTACATTTCATACATTTGATCTTCTGTTAAATCGATTGGATGCTCAGGAGCTTCACCGCCTACATCACGACGACGCATATATTCACGCATATCTAATACACGTTGTAATACACGAGCTAAGGCATCTGCATTACCTGCTGTAAATAGATTTGCAAGATATTGCACAGGCACGCGCATTTCATTTGCATCTGGTAAGTATACTTCAGATGTAATACGTTGTACGATTGGGCTCAATGGTGGTACATACCAAACCATTGGTAATGTACGATATTCTGGATGCAATGGTAAGCCCACTTTCCATTCCTTGATTAATTTGTAGACTGGAGATTTTTGCGCTGCTTTAATCCAAGCTTCACCAATACCTTCAGCACGAGCCGCTTTCACTACTTCTGGATCATGAGGGTCTAAAATCAAGTCTACTGTATTTTCATAGATATTCGCATCATCTTTTGTAGCCGCTGCTGCTTTTACTTTATCCATATCATAGAAGACAACGCCTACATAACGCATTCTACCTACGCAAGTTTCCGCACAAATTTGAGGTAAACCATTTTCCAAACGTGGGTAACAGAATACGCATTTTTCAGCTTTATTTGTTTCCCAGTTGTAGAAGATTTTTTTGTATGGACAAGATGGTACGCAATGGCGCCAGCCACGACATACGTCTTGAGACACAAGAACTACACCGTCTTCATCACGTTTGTAAATCGCACCAGATGGGCACGCTGCCACACATGCTGGATTCAAGCAGTGATTGCATAGACGAGGTAAGTAGCGCATGAATACTTTTTCATAGTCAAACACGATATCTTCGCCCATTTTAGCTAAGTTAACATCAGAGCGAGCGTGCTCACCACCAGCCAAATCGTCATCCCAGTTAGGACCCCATTTGATTTCCATGCGTTCTTTAGTTACTAAAGAGCGTGGACGTGCTACTGGTTGGTTATTTTTGCGACCAGAATGGATCAATGTTTCATAATCATATGTCCATGGTTCAAAGTAATCTTTCAACTCAGGCTGTTCTGGATGATAGAACAATTTCATCAGACGATTTGTTTTAGAACCTGTAGCTAATGCTAATTTTCCATCGCTACCAACAGTCCAGCCGCCTTTCCATTTCTCTTGGTCTTCCCAATGACGTGGATAACCAACACCTGGGCGAGTTTCTACGTTATTAAAGTACATATATTCCGCACCTTCGCGGTTTGTCCATGTATTTTTACAAGTGACAGAACATGTGTGACATCCTAGACACTTGTCTAAATTTAGGACCATAGATACTTGAGCCTTAATCTTCAAGCCAATCTACCTCCTTCATTTTACGAGCCACAATAGTCATATCCCGTTGGTTGCCAGTTGGGCCATAATAATTGAATCCATAACTTAATTGACCATAACCACCAATCATATGTGTCGGTTTCAAATGAATGTGAGTTGGTGCATTGTGTGTACCACCGCGTTGTTTTTTAATTTGCGCAGCTGGTACGTTGATGTGACGGTCTTGGGCATGGTGCATGTAGGAAATACCACGAGGGATACGTGGGGATACTACAGCGCGGGCTGCGACGATACCGTTTTTATTGAAAGCTTCTACCCAATCATTATCTTGGACATTGATTTCTTTCGCATCATCTTCATTCAACCAAATTGTTTGTCCACCACGGAACAATGTTAACAATTGTTGGCTATCGAAGTACATACTATGAGTAGACCATTTATTATGTGGTGTTAAGTATTTCAATGTGATTTGAGGAACGCCCTCTTGTGCATAATCACCTTTCACTGGTGCGTAGGACAAGACTGGTTTATAAAGAGCCATAGCCTCACCATAGTCACGCATCATTTCATGATCACAATAGAAGGATTGACGACCAGTGATGGTACGGAATGGAACTTTATCCTCAGTAGATGTTGTAAATGGAGAATAACGACGGTCTTTATTATTTTTACCTGTACTTGTTACAGATGGAATAATAAAGCGTGGTTGACGAACCATATCTTCAAAGGTAATACGTTCTTCTTCACGACCTTTTGCATTCTTTTGAAGATCTGTTAAGCCTGTTTTTTCTTCCATTGCCTGCCAGGAACGAACTGCCAATTTACCATTCGTACAAGAGGACAATGTTAACACAACATTACAAGCTTCACGCGCTTCATAGATGCTTGGACGACCATGAGATACAAAACCTGGTTGGTTGATGGTACCATTTTGTTCATATAAGGATTGGTAAGCATCAGATACATCCCATGATAAACCATGAGCGCCCACTTTATTTTCAATATTAGGACCTAAGCCGATGAATTTTTCAAAGATTTTACTGTAGTCACGTTTTACGTGTACAAGATTTGGCATAGTTTTACCTGGAATAGGTTCACATTCACCTTTGCTCCAGTCTAATACTTTACCCAATGGTTGAGCCACTTCACCTGGGCTATCATGACCCAATGGTTGTGCTACGATATCTTCATATTCAGTGAAACCAGATTCTTTTGCTACGCGAGATACTGTTTCTGCTAACGTACGGAATGTATCCCAGTCAGATTTAGTGTCCCATGCGCAATCTACAGCCGCTTGGAATACGTGCACGTATGGATGCATATCTGTGGAAGATAAGTCTTGTTTTTCGTACCATGTCGCTGCAGGGAATACGATATCGGAGTATAACGCAGTAGATGCCATACGGAAATCAATGTCGATTAATAGGTCTAATTTACCTGTTTCTGGAGCTTCACGCCAGTTGATTTCTTCTGGACGTACTGGTGCATCTTCATCTTCAATGACACCATTTTTAGTGCCCAATAAATATTTCAAGAAATACTCATGACCTTTAGAGGAGGAACCAATCAAGTTAGAACGCCATACGAACAAGTTGCGAGGATGGTTTTCTTTTGCAGAAGGATCTTCTACACAGAATTTCAATTCTTTATTTTTCAAAGCTTGTACGATGTATTGGTTAATTTCTGCCTCAGTACCTGCGCCTGTAGCACGAGCATCATTGATCAAATCTTGATAGTTACGGTTAAAAGTAGGATAAGACGGCAACCAGCCTAAACGTGCTGCCAATACGTTATAGTCACCAGGGTGTCTGTAACGAGGTGTGGCTAATTTAGATACACGGTCTGCCAAGTCGATGCAGTCAGAACGATATTGTTCTGTAGCAAAGTAGAACCAAGATGTACCATTTTGTAAACGAGGTGCTTTACTCCAGTCGTTTGCTGTCATAATACCAGCCCAACCTTCTACTGGACGTAATTTTTCTTGTCCTACATAGTGAGCCCAGCCACCGCCGTTAACGCCTTCTGTACCACAGAACATGATTAAGTTAAGGATCGTACGATAAATTACGTCTGCATGATACCAGTGGTTGATACCAGCACCCATGATGATCATAGAACGACCTTTTGTTTTTTCTGCGTTGTCTGCAAATTCACGAGCTGTACGAATCACTACATCTGCTTTTACGCCAGTGATTTTTTCTTGCCATGCTGGAGTGTAAGGAGTATCTTCTTCATAGCTAGTAGCCACTTCACCGCCTAAACCACGATCGATACCGTAGTTAGCAAGAATTAAGTCGTAAACTGTTGTTACTTGTACAGGACCTTCTTTAGTTTGTACTGTCATAACTGGGATAGCACGTTCAATAATACCTTCATGAGCTTCATCGCCGAAATAAGGTAATTTTACTAATGCAACGGAATCACGTTGATCGATGACAGATAAACGAGGGGAGATTGTCTCACCTGTTGCACGGTTTTCAAGACGTAAATTCCATTTTTTAGGATTTGTATGACGATCACCTAATGTACCATTTGGTGCCACTACTGTATTCGTAATTTCATCGATAACGACAGTGTGGAAATCAGCGCCATCTTCTGTGCTGCCTAAATCTTGATTATTCAAGAAACGACCCGCTTGGATAGCACCATTGATTTCTTCTACACGTACTAAGAATGGTAAGTCAGTGAATTCTTTCGCATATTCTTTGAAATATGGAGTTTCTTTATCTACATAGTATTCTTTCAGAATGACATGACCCATTGCCATTGCCATCGCTGCATCTGTACCTGCTTTTACATTCAACCAAGTGTCGGAGAATGTAGTAGATTCTGCATAGTCAGGAGATACAGAGACTACTTTTGTACCTTTATAACGTACTTCTGCCAAGAAGTGAGCATCCGGTGTACGAGTCAATGGTACATTGGAACCCCATGTAATGATGTAACCTGCATTGTACCAGTCACCAGATTCTGGTGTATCAGTTTGTTCACCCCAAACTTGTGGGCTTGATGGCGGCAAATCAGCATACCAGTCATAGAAGGAAAGTGGAGTACCACCCATAAGGTTCAAGAAACGCGCACCACCTGCATAGGACAACATGGACATAGCTGGAATTACAGAGAATCCCGCGTTGCGGTCTGGACCATATGTTTTTGCTGTATATAATAAGGAAGCTGCTACGATTTCTGTAGATTCATCCCAAGTAGAACGTACAAAGCCACCCATACCACGAGCAGATTTATAACGTTTTGCTTTTTCAGGATCTTCTACAATAGATTTCCATGCTTCGATAGGATTTTTAGCAGTTTTCTTCGCTTCTCTCCAAAGCTCGATCAATTCACCACGTACATATGGATATTTTACGCGTAGTGGGCTATATAAATACCAAGAGAATGTAGATCCACGAGGGCATCCACGTGGTTCGTAATCCGGCATATCATCTGGTGTTTTAGGATAATCAGTTGCTTGATTTTCCCACGCAACAACACCATTTTTTACGTAAATGTTCCAGCTACAAGAACCAGTACAGTTTACGCCATGTGTGGTGCGGACTACTTTATCGTAGGACCAACGGTCACGATAAAAATTTTCCCATTCACGACCACCTTCTTCTGTGATTTGATGGCCTGTTGGAGATACGTCCTTCTTGCGAAGAAACTTAAATTTTTGAGATAAAAGACTCATCTCATGTCCTCCTTAAAAATACAAAAAACCCTTGCCTTCGTAGTGCTCACAGCAAGGGGGGATAACCTCAATTATTCGATGTTACTAATATTAGGATCGATGGTTTCGATGTCTAAATCTAATAGCCCGATTAATGCATCAAAGTCACAGATTACCAGATGGTGTTTATCATAGGCTACATAGCCTAACTTTCGTAACTCACTTAGCATGCGGTTTAAACCTTCCCGTGATGTGGCAGTAAATTCAGCTAATTCTTGGTTGCTTAAAGCAATGTCGATATAAATACCGTCATCCCTCTTAATACCATAACTATTAGCTAAACGCAATAATGTAGAATAAAATGCACCTTTCTTACCATATAATAATAAGTCTCTATACTTAGCTTGTTGTCGACGCATATGAAGCGTATAAATCTTCATCATCGCAATGGCTAAGGAATGATCCTTAGCAATAGCAGGCTCAAGTATATCGTAACGTATACAATACACCGAGCAATCTTCCCTTGCTATGGCATTAAATACATACGATCTCGTATTCGTCTCATATAAAGGAACTTCTCCAAGTACATTATTTTTCCCTACTAATCGTAGTGCAAAAATATGTCCAGTGGATTCAAATTTCTTAATACTAAGGCGCCCTCTCTGAACGATATAAAAGTATTCTGCTTTATCACCTTCGTGAAATAAAAATTCTCCTTTTTTCAGATGAACTACTTCACCCGGCAATGCTAGCAATTGATTGATTAACTCCTGTTCCATACTGTCACCATACATCTTTCAGTAACATTGATACTTATGAAGTTGTACTGCTTTCATCATATCAATCCGTCACATACATTTTAATTTTTGCGTACATTACTATTATAACTTATTAATAATTATATAAGTTGTGCTTTTTATCACATTCACATTATATTATATCTTATATAATAAGTGTGTGATTTTAGGCACATTTAATTATGATAGTATCACATAATTAAAAAAAATTATATACCTTGTGCCTTTTAGTTGCTGTGATATCATATGTATATCACAAAGTTGTACGTTTAAAGGATTAAAGGAGTGTTCTCATGTCAGAGATGAAAATGCCTCAAGCCGGTGCAAGCCGCAAAGAAATTATTGCGAACTGGCAACCAGAAAATCCCGAATTTTGGGAAAAGTTTGGCAAAAAAATTGCTAAACAAAACTTGGTAGTTTCTACCATTGCATTAACGTTATCATTTTGCGTATGGTATTTATGGTCAACCATCGCAGCACAATTAAATGGAGCTGGATTCCATTTCACAACAGAACAGTTATTTACACTGGCTGCCTTCCCAGGTTTAGTAGGTGCTACATTCCGTTTTATCTATACTTACATGCCAGCTTTAATAGGTGGTAGAAACTGGACTTTCATTTCTACAATCATCTTATTAGTACCTGTAGTATGGTTAGGGTATGCTGTACAAGATACATCAACAACCTATGAAACATTTATGATTTTAACAGCTTTGATCGGCTTAGCCGGCGGTAACTTCTCCTCCTCCATGGCGAACATCGGTAACTTCTTCCCTAAAGCTGAAAAAGGGACCGCTCTTGGTATCAATGGTGGTATCGGTAACCTTGGTATTTCCGTTATCTATTTCTTAGCTCCATTCGCAATGGGTTCTGCTACATTAGGTAATATCTTCGGTGTCACACCTGCTATGATTAAAGGTAACGCTGTATACTTAGCCAATGCAGCTTTCATGTGGATTGTTCCATTGATTATTATCTTAGCTTGCATGACTCGTTACATGGATAACTTGCCAATGGCAAAACCAAATCCTAAAGCGCTGGCTCAAATTTTTAGCAACAAACACACATGGGCTATGACATTGTTATATACATGTGCCTTCGGTGCCTTCTCCGGATATGCAGCCGCACTTGGTCTTCTAGTAAATAAAGAATTCCCTGAAATTCCATTTGCTCACATCGCATTCGTAGGACCACTAGTATCTGCCAGCCTTCGTCCAGTAGGTGGTTGGCTAGCTGATAAAATTAACAGCGGTACAAAAATTACTTTCGTCGGATTGATTGGTTTATGTATCACTACTGTATTAATCGCGGTAGGCGTAGATATGCATAACTTCGACTTTTTCTTTGGCATGACTGTATTGATGTTCGTATCATGCGGTTTAGTAACAGGTTCTACATTCCGTATGATTCCTCACATTTTCACAGATGGATTACAATCTTCCTTAATTGCTGGTTTCGTAGGGGCAGTTGCTGCGTACGGTGCCTTCATTACACCAAAAATCTTTGGCTATGTGTACACAACATTTGGAAGTATCCACCCAGCATTTGCAGTATTACTTGCTTTCAACATCGTAACAGTATTTGTATGTTACTGGTTCTATGTTCGTAAAGCAGCTAACATGAATGTATAATTGAATCTTATAAAAAAGAGCACGGTTTACGCCGTGCTTTTTTGTGTGCTTCTAATCTTCTAGTATTGAAAGATATAAATCTAGCCTTTGTTGCATATACTTAGCAAACATATCAGCCATAGCTGATAAATTACCTTTCACATGATATTCATCAAATGCTTCATAATATGCCAAACGATCTGTAAATTTAATATCAATGGGTGGATATCCTGCTTTCATTAATTCTAAGTTGATAAGTAATCTTCCTGTTCTTCCATTTCCATCAATAAAGGGATGTATACTTTCAAATTCAATGTGAAAACGCGCTAACTTAGTAACAATATCTTCTTCACTATGTATATATTGATCTAATAATTGCTCCATTTTAGGTCGAATTAAGTATGGTTGTACTGGTTCATGAGCGGCTCCCATAATTCTAACAGGAACTTTTCTATAGATTCCTCTATCATCTTTTTTATCTGATAATACCAAATAATGGATATCTTTGATAACACTTTCTGAAAGTTCTACTTGATCATTCACTAATTGTTTTACATACTCAAATGCATCTCTATGACCAATTACCTCTAAATGTTCTTTTAATGATTTTTTTCCAATTGTAAGACCTCGCAAAACCATATCGGTCTCACGTAATGTTAATGTATTCCCTTCAATCGCATTTGAATTATATGTAAACTCAGTTAGAAATTCCTCATGTAATCTCTCTAATTCGCCTTCAGTTAAAGGTCTTCTATGTTTCAATAGTTCTAACTTTTCCTCTAATATAGGAATTAAAGACTGTGAACTAGAGTATCTTCCATCTAATGGTTTTATAGCTGTAGCAGGTATTTTCCAAGCTTTCCCTTCACGATAAGCTCCTGGTATCTTCCCTTCTATACATAAAACTCGGACTCGTCTATCAGATAATCCCCATTTTTCTGCTGCTTCTTTAACCGTTATAAACATATATATCCCTCCTATATATTCTATTATATCACTTTATCGGAACAATATGAGTAATTACGGAATAATATTTTAATATATTCGGAATAATAGACATATAAATTTATAATATTATAAAAATCAAAATAATCGCAAAAAGGAGCAGCCCAGGCTGCTCCTTTTCATAGTTATTGATGATCTATTGCTATATGCACAAATCATCCTTTTTCATCTCTACAAATAGTATATACACTTATATAAGATTTGATTGTATATAGTAGAAGTCTATCGTTTATAATAAATTACAATATGACGATATGGTTCTTGTCCTTCGCTATCTGTTTTGATATTTTTTTCGTTTTGCAATGCTAAATGAATAATTTTTCGTTCAAAAGCATTCATTGGTTCTAAAGCAATTTTTTGACGTGTACGTCGCACTTTAGCACCTAAGCGATGCGCCAATTGAATCAAAGTTTCTTCACGACGGGAACGATAATTTTCCACGTCCACAACAATTTGGCAACGACGGCGAACTTCTTTATTAGCCACAAGGTTTGTTAAGTATTGGATGGCATCTAATGTTTGACCATGTTTACCAATTAAAATACCTAAGTCTTCCCCATGTACTTGGAATGTGATTTTATCTTTAGTAGTCAATTTTTCAATCTGTACAGATAAACCCATCTTTCCAAACATGCCTAATAAAAATTCTTTACCTGTATCGGCAATGAAATCTTGTTCCGCTTTAGTAATACCATCTTCGACTACCACAGGAATTTCAGTTTCCACTGTTTCCACAGTGTCTACTGTTGTTTCTGTAATAATTTCCACAACTGGTACTACTTTTTCTGCAACAGCAATATGTTCTGCTGTTCCTTCTTCAAAGTATACGCGAACAAGAGCATCTTTTTTGCCAAAGCCTAAAAAACCTTTTGATGGCTCTTCTAACACTTTCACAGACGTAACAACACGACCTTGAGATTCAATTTGGGCTGTTGCTTGTGAAGTTGCCTCTTCAATCGTTTTTGCTGACACTTCAATGTAATCCATGCCTAGCCTCCTATTTGTTATTACGATAAATTAATGTTTGTTGTGCTAATTGGAATAGATTTGAAACTACCCAGTAAATTACCAATCCACTAGCAAAGTTTAAACTGATATAGCCAATGAATAATGGCATGAAAATGTTCATAATCTTTGCTTGTTGATTATTACCACCGCTAGCAGATGTTTGTTTACTCATGATATAAGTAGACAAGGCAGATAACACTGGTAATACATAGATTGGATCTGGATCACTCAAATTTGGTAACCATAAGAATTGCGCATATTGAGGATCATATGGATATCCTTGCAATGCATAGAAAATAGCAATCAAGAATGGCATTTGCACAAGAAGTGGTAAACAACCAGCTAATGGATTGATGCCCAAGTCTTTGTACATTTTCATAATTTCTTGCTGTGCTTTTTGTGGATTGTCCTTATATTTGTCTTGGATGGCTTTCATTTTAGGTTGTAATTCAGCCATACCTTTCATAGACTGCACTTGTTTTTGTGTCAACGGTGCTAATATAAGTTTAATAACAATGGTAAGCAAAATAATGGCAATACCATAGCTTGGGAAGCCCATCGATTTTGTTGCTAAAAACGAATATTCCACAAGGCTTCTCATAAAATCTACTAAATATTGAAAGATTTCCATGCCTACTCCTTTTCTTGTTCTCTGTATTATGAACTTTTGTGTACCCATATACGTTATGGTATGGTCTATATTTCATCCATACAGGTACTCAGGTATTTCCAAAACTGTGCTATGGCAACGGATCATATCCACCTTTGTGAAAAGGATGGCATTTCAAAATCCGTTTCATGCCTAAATAGCTACCTTTTAAAGGTCCATACCGTCGCAATGCTTGCAACATGTACATCGAACAGGTGGGATAAAAACGACAAGTACTTGGCTTTAAAGGAGATAGAGCATATCGATAGAACTGAACTAATCCAATTAACAAGTAATTTACAAGTTTACTAATACCCATTAGTTTCTATCCTTTAATAATTTACATTTTTTGAATAGACGCATCATTTCACGTTCTGCTTGCTCATACGTAGCATTGGCTAAATAACCTCGACCTACGACTACAATATGATGACCTTCACGCAATTCATGTTGATGCAGACGATACACTTCTTTCATCAAACGTCGTGCTCTGTTGCGCTGTACCGCGCCACCTACCTTTTTACCTGTGACGAAACCAATTTTACTTTTTTGTTTTGCCACCGGCATATGATAGACCACACAAAGACGTCCCACTTCATAGCGACCGTGTTTATACACTAATTGATATTCATTGTTTTTCCGTATTCTTCTATCTTTTGTTAAACTATTCATAGTTATCCTTTAATACCGTACATACAGAAAAACTTGGCTAAGTCGCCAAGTTCTCTTGCTGTATATTTGATTATGCAGATAAGCGTTTTCTGCCTTTAGCGCGTCGACGTTTTAACACTAGACGGCCACCGATGGTTTTCATACGTTCACGGAAACCATGAGTACGTTTTCTCCAAAGTGTATTTGGTTGGTAAGTACGTTTCATTACAACAACACCTCCTCATGATAGGTTTATTTTTTCGTATACCATAACATAGTAATTATATGTATAAACCCTAATTCTGTCAATATAAACCTTGTTTTTAATAGCATATATATAAACGATATGTAATATAAAAGAAAAGATTTTGGGAAGAAGTATAGAAAAAGTAAAAATGAAACCCTTAGAATGCATAGTAAAGCAAAAAAGTTTTTGGTATAATAATGATATACACCAACAAAGGGTTATAAACAAGTATTTTTATTTTTCACATGTTATCCACTGACTTATTCACATTATTGTGGATAGTAATAATTCTAGCTATTATCTTGTTTATGAACTCTTTTTCTTTGTCTAATTTTTAGTTATCCACATATATTATGATGTGGACAAATAATTCTTATACACATACAGGAAGGTTTATTATGAGTGACTTAGATCTCTACTCCCTATGGGACCAAGTGATGCAAAAAACAAAAACAAAAATGCCCCAGCAAATGTGGGACTCCTTGGTCGTTAACTCCTTAATGCCCTATTCTATGACATCTACCATTCTAACTTTATTTGTTATGGATCCTAGCAAGTTAAAATATATTCAAACTCCATTGGTCCATAACCAAATCGTAGAGGCAGCAAAAAGTTTACTTCCTACCTTACAAATTATTGACTATCTAACGGATACTGCTACGGCAGATACATCTTCATTGGAGACAATACACACATCTCCTTCGGATATTCCTCCGATGCCGCCTATCGATATGCCTTCTATTGAAGATACAACAATGGAAAGTTCTCCATCTCCTATCATTCCTCCCCCTTGGGATGCAGAAGAGTATGACGAAGTATTACCAGAAGGAGTAAGCCGTCCTAGTTATGATTCTCCTGTCATCATTCAAAGAAATACTTCTCCTTCACAAGGTATTCAAAAACCAGTACCTACTGATTTATTTACTTCCAAAACAACCTCTCCTATACCACCAGCACCGCCTGTACAACGGGATATGAGAAGTTCTTCGAAATCTCATTTAAATCGTGCTTTCACCTTTGATAATTACATTGAATCTAATTCTAACCGCGTTGCATTTAGCGCTGCGAAAGCAGTGGCAGAAAATCCAGGACTTCGTTACAATCCTCTGTATATTCACGGTCAATCTGGTCTTGGTAAAACCCATTTAATGCATGCTATTGGCAATGAAATTTTAGTCAATAATCCATCTGCTAAAATTATGTCCATTACTAGTGAAGATTTTATGAATAGTTTCATTGAATCGCTACGGACAAAAACACCAGATCAATTCCGTCGTAATTTCCGAGATATCGATGTACTCATCATTGACGATGTACAATTCTTAGAAGAAAAAAATAAGAAAACTACACAGGAAGAGTTTTTTAATACCTTTAACCATTTATTGAGTCACAATAAAGCCGTTATTCTATCCAGTGATAAGCCACCAAAGGATTACAAGGAAATGGAAGAACGATTAATCACACGATTCAACAGTGGTCTTACTGTAGAAATTGAAGCACCAAATCCTGAGATGATTGAAGCCATCATCCATGAGGAAATCGATCATCGTCGCAGTGAATACCCAACCTTATATGTTCCAAAAGAAGTTGTCCATCTATTTGCACAATACTTTAATAAGCGAAATATTCGTGAATTAAAAGGTGCTTTTGAAACATTGATTACACAAGCAGCAATCACCAATCGATTAGAAACGATTGATGTAGAATTTACCAATAAAGCCATCAAAGACTTTATCATCCATACAGAAAAAATTGTATTATCCATCAAATACATTCAAGAATTTGTAGCAAATTATTTCAAAATCAAGCTAGAACATTTAATCAGCCAAAAACGAAATAAGCAATATGCCCATCCACGCCAAATTGCTATGTATTTAGCTCGTGAATTAATTAATGAAAGTTACCCTCAAATTTCCTTTGCTTTTGGTAAAAAAGACCATACCACCGCATTGCATGCGTATGAAAAAATTTCCAGAGAAATGGAAAAGGATCAAGATTTGCGATATACCATTGAACGTATCCGGGAAGAATTAGAAGAATCTAAATAATCACCAAACTGTGGATAAGTATGTGCGTAACCTGTGTACACTTTGTGTTTAGGCTGTTAACAAAGATCGACTTACACACAAGGGAATTTCGCATCTGTTACTATGTGGACAGTTATCAATTTCTATTCCCATTGTTGTAAACATATGTAAAACATTGAAATACAAGGACTTTATACACCTATCCACTTGTACACGCGGCCTACTACTACGGCTACTACTTTAAACAAAAACACTTTAACATAGTTATATTAGTCATAAGGAGTTAATGATGAAACTTCAATTTAACAAAACTGAATTAGTGAAAGCCATGTCACTATTCCAACGTGTAGCAAGTAATAAAACAAGCTCTAACTTACCAGGATCTATCTACATTTCTACAAAAGATAATTACGTAGAATTACAAGCCAATGACTTTGAAATTGGCATGAGATCCCAAGTAGATGCTACCATTCTTGAGCCAGGTACGATTGTAGTAGGTTCTAAATACTTTCAAGAAATTCTAAAAAAATTACCAGGTGAACAAGTAGAATTATATAAACCAGACAATTCTAATCAATTACAAATTAAATCCGATCATTCTGAATTCAAATTAGTCACCATGCAAGTAGAAGATTTTTCCTTGGTGGAACAAATCCAAGATGATAATAGTATTATGATTGACGGAGAACAGCTAAAACAATTAATAGACTTAACTGTATATGCTACATCAACAGATACAGATCGTCCTATTTTTTGTGGTACTTTAGTAGAAATTGAAGGTAATGAATTAACTATGGTCGGTACTGATACACATCGTATGGCTGTAAAAAAAGTAACCTTAGATACAGCTCTTGAAAATCCAATGCGTATTGTCATTCCAAAACGTACTGTAGAAGAAGTGTCCAGAGTATTACCATCGGATCAACCTGTTATGGTTAAATTAATTTGGAATAGAAATCAAGTAGCTATTATATTTGATAGTGTATATATTATTTCAAGATTAATTGAAGGTACATACCCTGATTATAAACGTGTTATTCCTGCAAAATTCGATGCTAGTGCGATTTTAAATCGCCGTGAATTTGCTAGCTCCTTAGATCGTGTTTATTTTATGGCAAAAGATATGAGTTATTCTGCTATTCGTTATGATTGGGAAGAAAATCAAGTTACATTAAGTTCTCAAAGTGCTGATATTGGTATGGTAAAAGATATTGTTTTATGTACTTTTGAAGGCAATCCTTTCACTATTAATTTTAATGGTAAATATATCGATGAATTATTGAAACATAGCACAGGTGAAAGAATCCATATGTATTTACAAGAACAAGGGGCTATGGTGATTCGTCAAGATAATAATGACCATTATACCTATGTGGTAACACCAGTTCATACACATAATTAAGAGAAAAGAGGAAATTATGAATCAAGAAACTGTATCCATTCATACAGAGTATATTCAATTAGATCAACTGTTAAAATATGCCAATGTATTATCAACAGGTGGTCAAGTTAAAGTGTTATTAGAAGAAAATAAAATCACTTTAAATGATGTAGTAGTTACAGAAAAACGTAAAAAAATCTATCCTAATGATGTGGTAACTATTGCTAATGAAGTCACCATCACTGTGGTGAAGGAGGCTTAATTGTGTATGTGACTGAATTGGAACTGATACATGTTCGCAATCATCGTCATAGAACTATTACTTTCACACCAGAAATCATTGTTATCCATGGTCCTAATGGAAAAGGTAAAACAAATATCTTAGAATCTGCGTATATTGCCACGATGGGGCATAGTCATCGTACATCGGATATGAAAGATGTCATTTCTTGGAATGAGGATAAGGCTAGTATAATCGTTCACTTTATGAAAGCTGATACGCCTCATACGTTGCAGATTAAATGGGGGCGTCAAGGAAAAAAAGTTATTCGTTTGCATGATAATCCTCTATCACAAAAAGAATTGGTAGGCACTTTGAATACAGTCATTTTTTCTCCAGAAGATTTAGATTTAATCAAAGGTACACCTTCTTTACGGCGTCGTTTTTTGAACATGGAAATTAGTCAGACGAGTCCTCAATATTATCACCAGCTTACGATGTATCAGCGAGCTGTACAACAGAGAAATCGGATACTCAAAGAATATAGTCATACTAGCAAGGTACCGGTGCAAGATTGGGATGAACAAATTGCTACGTTAGGCTCACAAATTATTCAAAAACGATTGGAAAGTTTAAAAAAATTAAATCAATTAATGGATTTAATGAATCGAAAACTAACCAATGGTAAAGAAGATTTACGATTGCAATATACTCAACCTTATAGTGAGAAACAACTATTAGTAACAAAAGATGCTTTATTACAGGCTTTACAAGAAAATTTATCAGAGGATCGGCGACGATTACAAACATCAGTGGGACCTCATCGTGATGATATAGTTTTTTATTCAGGTTCTATGGATTTAAAACGATTTGGATCACAAGGACAACAACGAACAGCAATTTTATCAGTTAAGTTAAGTGAATTAGAATATATTAAATCAGAAGTAGGAGAATATCCTATTTTACTATTAGATGATGTACTCAGTGAATTAGATCAAGAACGTCGTTCTAATTTAATCAAATTCATTCATAAACGTGTACAGACAATCATTACGACTACTGATACAACAGATACAATGGACTTAGATAAGGTGCAGTATATAGATTTGACGGAGGAAATACCACATGGAGAGTAAGTTAGAATCCCTTACAGGAGTAATGGATCTTCGTGATGCTATGTTACAAGAACTAGGTATTTATGAAATGTATCGACTTATGAAACTCTATCAGGATTGGGAATCTGTCGTAGGACCTATGGTGAGTGGACAAGCAAAATTAGTGTACATAAAGCCACCTGTTATCGTAGTTGAAATTGGTCATACTGTATGGATGCAAGAGATGACTATGCGCAAACCACAGTTACTGGAAGCATTGCGTGAGTATTATGGAGAATCCATTATTACAGATATCAAAGTACAACTCCCACGACGTGCTTTACAAGACCAGCTTGTATCAGGGGATGCCTTAGATATGACACCTGTTTATGAGGAAACTATAAACTTTCATCAAATTGTGTTGCCCTCTGAGATTGTGCAAAGTATAGAAGAGTCTGTTCGTATAATCCGCCATGAGGAACTCCGACAAAAGGTATTACAAACACGTATGGAGCAAGCGAAAAAAGAATTTGTACTGCAGCAAGAGCATTTTCATCAATGTCCTACCTGTGGTCGTTGGCAATCGGAAGGTTCTGCGAAGGTATGCCCTCAGTGTGAATATAAAAAGTATAGACATATCATTCGTACG
Source organism: Veillonella sp. VA137 (assembly GCF_003992015.1). Lineage (GTDB taxonomy): Bacteria > Bacillota > Negativicutes > Veillonellales > Veillonellaceae > F0422. The sequence continues at coordinate 8,284 of NZ_RQVK01000005.1, read as the reverse complement.
GTAAAAGGTTTATTGAAGGATTATCCTCATTATAAGTATGACCAAATGAAAGCAATTGCTCCCTGGTGCACCTATGAATGGTATGAAGTGGCAAAAGAAGAAAGTATTTATTATTATTTAACTCGCTTGTTCCAAGGATCTACGGATGCGAATGATATGTATTGGGCTACTATGTTAATTACATCAAAATCGCAAGATGAATTGTCTTATGAACAAGTTGTGAATATTACTAATAAGTATCGTTGGAACGAAGCAGATAAAATGCAAGTGAAATAAAGGCTGATACTTTCACAGAGATAGTAAAGTATTGTATAATAGAATGTATTATATAGAATGTGGTGACCAGTATGGGAGTCATTATATAAATAGTAGGAGGATGTCAGATGGCAGAACAAACAAATTATGATGCCGGTAATATACAGGTCCTCGAAGGCTTAGAAGCTGTTCGTATGCGACCTGGTATGTATATTGGTAGCACATCTGCCCGTGGATTACATCACTTGGTGTATGAAGTTGTAGATAATAGTGTGGATGAGGCCCTAGCGGGGTATGCGACGCATATTGAAGTGACCATTTGCGAAGATAATAGTATTGAAGTTATCGACGATGGTCGTGGGATTCCAACAGGGATGCATGAAACAGGTATGCCTGCGGTAGAACTAGTATTATCCAAACTTCACGCAGGTGGTAAATTTGGCGGTGGTGGATACAAAGTGTCCGGTGGTCTTCATGGGGTAGGTATTTCCGTAGTAAATGCTTTAAGTGAGTGGACTATCGTCGATGTATACCAACATGGAAAAATTCAAGAAATTTCCTTTGAACGTGGTAATAAAACGTCTGATTTGAAAGAAATCGGTACGACGGATCGCACAGGTACGACAGTACGATTCAAACCAGATGCACAAATTTTTGAAACTACCATTTTTGAATTTGATGTATTAAAAACTCGATTACAAGAATTGGCGTTCTTGAATAAAGGTTTGCGCATTACCTTGTCCGATAAACGTGGGGAAGGTCGCAGTGAAAGTTTCCACTACGAAGGTGGCTTAGTACAATTCATTGAGTATTTAAATGAAGCTAAGGAAGCTATCACACCAAGTGTTATTTCCATCGATAATACTCGTGACGATGTGGTAGTAGATGTGGCATTACAATATAACGATAGTTATAGCGAAACGATTTTGTCCTTCGTTAACAATATCAATACTATCGATGGTGGTACGCACTTGAGCGGTTTTCGTACAGCCTTAACACGTACCTTAAACGATTATGGTCGCAAGGCTGGCATTTTGAAAGAAAATGAAAGCAACTTGACTGGGGAAGACGTGCGTGAAGGCTTGACAGCTGTGGTTAGCGTAAAAGTATTAGAACCACAATTTGAAGGCCAAACAAAAGGTAAATTAGGTAATAGCGAAGTCAAAGGGATTACAGATACTATCGTGTCTGATGGATTGCGTGTCTTCTTAGAGGAGCATCCAGCAGAAGCGAAGAAAATCATCGAAAAAGCAACCAATGCGAGTCGTGCTCGTGAAGCAGCCCGTAAAGCTCGTGAATTGACACGCCGTAAAAATGCCTTAGAAGTGAGCTCCTTACCTGGTAAGTTAGCAGATTGTTCTGAAAAAGATACAACTATGACAGAAATTTACCTTGTCGAAGGTGATTCTGCGGGTGGTACCGCGAAACAAGGCCGTGATCGCCGTTATCAAGCGATTTTACCATTGCGCGGTAAAATTCTAAATGTAGAAAAAGCTCGTCTCGATAAAATCTTAGCCAATGCAGAAATTCGTTCTATGATTACTGCTTTTGGTACAGGTATCGGACAAGACTTTGATATTACGAAGAGTCGTTATAATAAAATTATCATCATGACAGATGCGGACGTGGACGGCGCACACATTCGTACTTTATTATTGACATTCTTTTATCGATATATGCGACCATTGATTGAAGAAGGTCATGTATTTATTGCACAACCACCGTTGTACCAAATTAAAAAAGGTCAAAAACAGTGGTATGCCTACAGTGACCAAGAACTTTCAGATAGATTGGATGAAATTGGCCGTGAAGGCATTACGATCCAACGATATAAAGGTCTTGGTGAAATGAATGCAGAACAATTATGGGATACAACGATGAATCCTGAACATAGAACCATCCTACAAGTCAGCATGGAAGACAGTATTGCAGCAGACAAGATATTTAGCGTTTTGATGGGGGATAAGGTAGAGCCTCGTCGAAAATTTATCGAAGATAATGCAGAATATGTACGAAATCTTGACTTATAAGGAGAAATCCCATGGAAAATAACAAATTAAAAAGAAGTTTGAAATCCCGGCACATGAATATGATTGCCTTGGGCGGTGCTATTGGTACAGGTTTATTCGTAGCCGGTGGTGAAGTAGTGAGTACAGCAGGTCCTGGTGGCGCGTTAATTGCGTATAGCTTCATCGGTATCATGGTATATTTCTTGATGACTAGTTTAGGGGAAATGACTACGTATTTACCAGTATCTGGTTCTTTTGGTACTCATGCCTCTCGCTATGTAGATAAAGCTTTGGGCTTTGCCTTAGGTTGGAACTTTTGGTTTAACTGGGCTATTACATTAGCAGCGGAACTCGTAGCTAGTGCGTTCATCATGAAATACTGGTTCCCTGATGTGCCAGCTATTGTTTGGTCTGCATTATTTCTGCTGATTCTATTCGTGTTGAATTATTTATCAGCTCGTTCTTTTGGTGAAAGTGAATATCTATTCTCTAGCATCAAGGTTATTACTGTTATTGTATTCTTATTATTAGGATCTTTATTGATTCTTGGGGTTGGTACTGAATCTCCAGGATTCCATAACTGGACTATTGAAGAGGCTCCATTTGTAGGGGGATTCTCCTCTATCTTAGCTATCTTTATGATTGCTGGTTTCTCTTTCCAAGGGGTAGAATTAATCGGTACTGCTGCTGGTGAGTCTGAGGATCCAGAAAAAAATATTCCAAAAGCCATTAACTCTATTTTCTGGCGTATTTTACTGTTCTATATTGGTTCTTTCACAGTCATCGGTTTCTTAATCCCTTACAATGATCCAAATTTATTGAACAGTTCTGTGGAAAATGTGTCCATCAGTCCATTTACATTAGTATTTGACCGTTTTGGATTTGACTGGGCGGCGCATTTCATCAATGCTATCTTGTTGATCGCTGTATTGTCCGCTGGTAACTCTGGTTTATTCTCCTCCACACGTATGTTATACGCATTATCTAAATCAGGAGATGCACCAAAATTATTTAGCTCTATTAACCAACGTGGTGTGCCAATTCCGGCATTGTTAGCAACAGCAGCCTTTGGTTTGTTTGCTTTCTTAACATCCTTAATTGGGGAAGGTCAAGCTTACACTTGGTTGATTAATATCAGTGGTATGAGTGGATTCATCACATGGGTGGGTATTGCTTTGGCACACTATCGTTTCCGACGTGCTTATGTGGCACAAGGTCATGATGTATCTAAATTGCCTTATAAAGCATCTTGGTTCCCATTTGGTCCATTATTTGCCTTGGCATTATGCTTGATTATCATTGCTGGTCAAAACTATACAGCCTTCATGGGTGAAAGTATTGACTGGTACGGAGTATCCGTTGCTTATATTGGTCTTCCAGTATTCTTCGCTGTGTACTTATGGTATAAAGCAAAATATAAAACAAAAGTAGTTCCTCTAAAAGAAGTTGACTTATCTCGCGATTTTGAGGACTAATAGAAACAGCCTATGGGAAGAAATTCCCGTAGGCTGTTTTGCTGTTGCTAAGTAAATTTATAAGTAAGATAGGATACTATAGGAAGTAGGTTATAAGATAATTTTTTGTTGAGTTCTTATATATTTTATGAATATATGAGTATTCTAGAATTTGATAATATGATAGTATAGTAAAAGTGACAATTAAGAGTCTAGTGACATATGGTGAGAGAAAGGGGAATATACATGGAAACAAAAAGAACAACAAATACAATATGGTCTGCCTTTCGATATGGTTTTCTTAAAATAACACCGTTATTATTGGGATTTTTATTTTTAGGACTATCCTATGGCATTTATATGCATTCTATGGGATTTTCCTGGGGCTATACATTGGCATTGAGTGCTCTCATTTATGCAGGATCTATGGAATTTGTGACAGTGGCTATGTTACTATCTCCCTTTGATCCAGTAAGTGCTTTCTTGATTACACTTATGGTCAATGGGCGTCATATATTTTATGGATTATCCATGCTAACAGTGTATCGTAATACAGGGTGGTTAAAATCGTATTTGATATTTGGAATGACAGATGAAAGTTTTTCTATTAACTATACATCACAAATTCCTGCTGAAATTTCCAAGAAATGGTGTTATTTTTTTGTAACTCTATTGAATCAGTTATATTGGGTTATCGGTTCTGTCATAGGTAATCTTTTTGCATCTATATTATCTTTTAATGCGAAAGGATTAGAATTTGTACTGACTGCACTCTTTATTGTATTGGCTTTGGAGCAATATAAAATGCAACAAAATTTGATTAGCTCTGGTATAGGATTAGTGATTCCTTGTATTGCTTTATTAGTATTTGGCAGTGAACACTTTATGATTCCCGCTATGATTGGTATCGTGGTGATGCTAAGTCTGTTACGTAACACAATGGAGGTAGAGCAATGACTTTTACAGAACAAATTATAACCATTGCCATTGTTGTACTAGGCACCATGGCAACACGATTTTTACCATTTATCATATTTAACTCGAAAACGAAAACACCTGCTTATGTGCAGTATTTAGGTAAAGTATTGCCATCGGCGACGATGAGTTTGCTGGTTGTATTTTCTTTACGACATGTGGACTTATCTGGTGTGTATCATGGAATGCCGGACATGATCGCCGTAGCTGTGACGGTATTACTCCATTTGTGGAAGGGCAATATGTTTCTATCCATTGGGGGCGGAACGATATTGTACATGGTTTTAGTGCAACAGGTATTTATTTAATAGTATCCATGTGTTATTAGAGATATCATGAGGTGGAATCGTGACAATACTTTGGCAGTATGACTATATGAGTAAGGTATCATCACTATAGTAAGCAAATAGAAAGGGTCTGTGAAAGCCTTTTTAGCTAGCTCTGTTGTTTTACTTGTATAGAAGGAATTATTCTAAATATGATATAATACGAGTAATGAAATTTGAATTAGATTCAGTTTGAATATAAAGGAGATATCATGATTATTACAACAACAATGCAAATTGAAGGACAACCAATTAAAGAATATAAAGGAATCGTATTTGGAGAAGTTGTAGAAGGTCGTAACTTTGTGAAAGACTTTTTCTCTTCTATTCGAGATGTTGTAGGGGGTCGTAGCAATAGTTATGAATCATCTTTAGCTAGCGCTCGTGAAGCGTCTTTAAAAGAAATGGAAAAACGTGCAAAAGCTATGGGAGCCAATGCTATTGTAGGCGTATCTGTAAGTTATGAAACATTGGGCGAAACGAATGGTATGCTCATGGTAACATGCACAGGAACAGCGGTTGTTATTTAGTATATTAATTAGGAATCGATAAGGAGAGATAGAATCAGTGGGCAGTGACATAGGTATAGGTATAGAAATTTTAATTGTAGTCATACTCATCATTTTAAATGGTTTATTTTCCATGACGGAATTAGCCATTATTAATGCTCGTAAAGGGTTATTAGAAGAAAAGGCAGAAGCTGGTAGTAGTGGAGCTCGCATGGCCATTGAGCTAGCGGAAGATCCAAATGAAATGTTTTCCACCATACAAATTGGTATTACTTTGATTAGTATCGTCACTGGTTTGTATTCTGGAGCTACCTTTTCCGATCCTATGGCGACATATATTAAAGAACATATACTATGGCTAGCTGATTATGCGGATACGATAAGCCCTATTTTTATCGTATCCTTAACAACCTATTTATCCTTGGTCATAGGAGAATTGGTACCGAAACGGTTGGCTTATAATTCGCCAGAATCTATCGCCATTATGATGGCCATCCCTATGAAATACTTCGCCACTATCACAAAACCATTTGTGGCACTTCTCAGTATGTCTACGACGATGCTACTGAAAGTATTAGGAGTCAAACACAAGGAAGAAGCACCGGTGACGGAATCGGAAATTAATAAAATGCTCGTACAAGGTGTGGAACTAGGCGCTTATGAAGAAGAAGAGCCAGTGTTAGTAGAAAATATTTTCCGCTTAGCTGACCTCGATGCCAGCGATATTATGACACCTCGTACGCAGTTGACGTGGATTGATATTAACGCTAGTGATGAGGACATCCTAGAAACCATTATGGAATGTAATGAACATCGTATTCCAGTAGGTGACGATTCTTTGGATGAGTTGAAAGGATTAGTGTCTTCCGTGGATGTGTTGGCACAACAGATGAAAGAAAGCCATCGTCCGATGAAAGATATTCTAGCTTATTGCATGCGTAAACCAGTGCTTGTACCAGAATCCTTGTCCTTAATGAAAGTATTATCTACTTTCAGAGAAGAAGGTACTCATGAAGCCATTGTACTAGATGAATATGGTGGCATGAGTGGGATGATTACGTTCCACGACATTATGGAAGAAATCGTGGGATTGATGCCATCTGGAGAAGAGGAAAAGAAAGAAGAAGAAAATCGTATTGTTCAACGAGAAGACGGTACGTATCTTGTAGATGGTCTTATCAGCATTGAAGAACTGAAAGAATACTTCGAAGTGGACGAATTATTGCCAGGAGAAGAAGATGATCTATATAAAACATTAGGGGGATTCGTGACCTACTTAATCGGTCGTATTCCCAAAGAAGCCAATCGCTGTCACTATGGGCCATTGCAATTTGAAGTCATGGATATGGATAATACGCGGGTGGATAAAGTAATGGTGACACGAAAAGTAGGGTTGGAGAGTAGTTCAGACTAGAATTATGTATTTTAGATGAATCTATAAATAGATTACAAATCCTAATGTGTAATGATTTTTAGAGATTTATTCTATGGAATAGAATGATTATTGGATAAAAAAATATAAATAAAACAGAGGAAAGTTGATACTATAATACAACTTTCCTCTGTTTTATTCTATTCATAATGTGTCCATAAACTAATTATTTTAACAACTTTTTCTTCCTCAAAGATCTCATACACAAGTCGATGTTGAATATTAATGCGACGTGAATATAAGCCCTCTAAATCGCCTACCAATTTTTCATACCTTGGCGGTGTTTGGTAAGGATTTACTTTAATAATCTCTAGTAATGCTTTTGCTTTTGTATCAAGTTTTGCAGATTTTAACTTAGGTATATCTTTCACAGCAGATTTTGTATAAGTTAACGTATACATTACCAAAAAACCTCTTCTTCTGAAATACATTCGGATAATGGAGTGTTTTTTCCTTCTAGTAAAGTTTCTTTCATACTAGGTTTGGATGTTAAATATAAAGTTTCTAACAAGGATAAATAATCATCTTCGCTTAATAGGACGGCATTACCATCTTTAGTGCTGATGCTGAGTGGTTCATTGTATTTAATAGTCTGTGTTAAATACTCAAAAATATTTTTTCTAAAATTTGTAATATTAATAATTGCCATGTGTATCACCTCTTTATGTACATTATAATGTACGTAAAGATAAAAAGCAATGGTATAGATATTGAAAGTATCGTAATCATTTGGAGTAAACTGCAATAGAATTAGAAGTATCTATATTGCCACTACTTGGAAAGATACGATATAATAGGAACAGAATACATCAAGGTATGAGTATAATATACATAATAACTTATGTTAGTCATGAAAGAGGGTACACCATGGAATGGGTATATTTAGCAATTCATTATGGAGATAATGAGCGCGGTCATATTGCGTATAACAAAGAAACAAAAGAATGCCAAGTGGTATTAGACGATGCAATTTGGAAAGAGAAAGTAGAATCCTATTTGCAAACAGAACAAACAGTGATGCATGCTACAGGATTGAATACATATGATGAGTTGACAGTGCAACCGTTGGAGTCCTATGAGTATTTAAAATTAGCATTAACTCGTATGTGGAACAAAAATGGCGTACAAGTTGACTGGGGCATTCCAGTAGAAGTGAATGGTCAATTATATTTTGCTGAATAAGTGAGATCATGGAATAGATTTTTCAGCAATAGCATGGATTATTTTGCATGTATAGTATAATTAAAAAGGCTCTTTGTCAAATGTGGGGGCTACTCATGTAAAAGCTTTTAGCGCTAGCTATGGAAATAGCTAGCGCTATTCT
>NZ_RQVK01000004.1 GCF_003992015.1 Veillonella sp. VA137 | reverse complement strand
GAACCACCTGTTCCCATCCCGAACACAGTAGTTAAGCTCGTAAACGCCGAAAGTACTTGGCTGGAAACGGCCTGGAAGGATAGGAAGTTGCTGATTAAGAAAAGAAAAAGAGACACCGTAAGGTGTCTCTTTTTGTTTTCTAATGCAATATACTCTTTTCATCTGGCCGTTTCCAGCCAGATTAATCAAGTAGTAACTAAGTTATATATGATAAGGCCTGGGATAAGCAGGGCTCATGATTTAAAGGAGCGAAGCGACGCATAAATCATAGAGCATCGCTTAGTTCCTAGCGTAAGATTTTGAAGCCCCAAAGGGGCGCACAAAATCCACAGCTAGGAACAAAGTAGGAAAAGGAAAATGTAAAAAGGTAAAAAAAGAAGAAGCGACGCATAAATCATAGAGCATCGCTTAGTTCCTAGCGTAAGATTTTGAAGCCCCAAAGGGGCGCACAAAATCCACAGCTAGGAACAAAGTAGGAAAAGGAAAATGTAAAAAGGTAAAAAAAGAAGAAGCGACGCATAAATCATAGAGCATCGCTTAGTTCCTAGCGTAAGGTTTTAAAGCCCCGAAGGGGCGTATAAAACCTACAGCTAGGAACAAATAGGAAGTCGCTGATTAAGAAAATAAAGAAGACGCCGAAAGGCGTCTTTTTTATTTTCTCATATAATATATTATTTTGGTCTGGCCGTTTCTAGCCAGATTAATTAAGTAATATCTATGGAAGAATGCAATAGGCCTGGGATCCCCAGTGAACCACTTTTAAAGGAGCGAAGCGACGCATGAAAGTGTGTGAATCGGGGAGCTCCTGGCGTAAGATTTTGAAGCCCCAAAGGGGCGCACAAAATCCACAGCTAGGAACAAATAGGAAGTTGCAAATGACAAAGATATATCTACAAACTAAGTCTCCCCAATTTAGGAGAAAACTATCGATAGTCATTAGAAAATTCTACTACAATATCCTCTATAAATACAATTAAAACAAAATGTTGACTGTAATCCCTCTTGGTAAGGCTAGCCGAAGTTTACCTGTAAATCAGATTTCTAGTGTAGATGATAGCTTTAAACTAAATTTTAAATCTCTATTATGGGGAATATTTTTTCTTTTATTGGGATTAGGAATGCTTGGGGATAATACTTTTTATGGTATTGTTATTAGTATTTACGCAATATTAACGATTCTAAGTTCTTTTGAGACAATTCTGCTTGTAAATTCTACATCCGGTGCTGTTACTGTTATTTCATTTGTCATTTTTGAGAAAGCTAAAGCTATTGAATGTAAAGACTATATTAATTTATTAATTACAGGACACCTTTCAGACACTAATGTAAGAGAACAAAATATGAAATTAATGGATAATGCTGATAAAAATACAGAAAAAATTATCGATGCATTGAAAAAATAATGAGATTATATATCTATCTAAATTAACTATTAATACTAAGTCAGAATGATTAAGGAGTAAGATCTTAATCATTCTGACTTTTATATTAGGATATTGATAATTTTACATAATGACAAATCAACTGTAACCTTGTATACTATACCTATTATTAAGATAACTAAGGTGATAGTATGATACATAATAAACGAAATAATATTTTCAAAAGACCTAAGATAGAATTTTTTAATACCTTTGACAGGGAGGAGTTTCTTTTATTAATTGTAAAAGGTATTCTTATTGGAATAGTGGCAGGTACGATTGGCTCTGCTTTCAGATATATAATTCACTGGGGCAATGATTTTAGACATGAGTTTATGGCTACCGCAACAATGGAGCAAATTATATTATGGACCATCATTATGATGATCTTAGGCTGGTGTTGTCATTTACTATTAAAATGGGCACCTTTATCAGGTGGTTCGGGGATTCCTCAAATTGAAGGAGAAATGAAAGGTATCTTTAACATGAACCCCTTTCCTACATTAGTATCTAAGTTCTTTGGTGGGGCTTTCACAGGCATTGTTGGATTCTCTGTAGGACGTGAAGGACCATCTGTACAGCTTGGCGGTGCAACCGGTAAGTTACTGTCTAACTGGTTTGGTAGCTCTTTACGGGAAGAGAGAATCTTAACATCTGCCGGAGCAGCTGCGGGATTGACGGCTGCCTTTAGTGCACCAGTATCGGGTGCTATTTTTGTGTTTGAAGAAGTTCATAAAAGTTTTTATCCTAAACTTGTGATTCCTACATTTTCTGCTACTATTTCGGCGAATTTAGTTACTTCTTTAGTATTTGGACTAACTCCGTCATTGGGATTTTCTGTAATGGAAAGTATCCCTATTGAGTATTTCGCTACACTCCTTATATTAGGTGTTGGGGTAGGTTTCTTCGGGATCTTTTTCAATCGTATGATTGTGGGCGTCAAATCGGTATATGATAAACTTTCGATTTCTAGAGGGTGGAAAATTTCACTCACATTCCTAGGGGTGACGCTATTAGGCCTGGATTCACAATTACTACTGGGTGGTGGTAATGATGTGGTGACCATGATGGTTGACCATCAACAGAGCTTTCAGCTGCTATTATATATTGTTATAGGCAAGATTATCTTAACTTCAATATGCTATGGTAATGGTGCACAAGGAGGTATCTTCCTCCCTATGGTGGTGATTGGATCGGCAGTGGGAGCGTTGGTACATAGTATATTGGTAGAATTACATATGCTCCCTAATGCTTTCGGTGGTAGTTTCATTATTTGCGGTATGGCAGGCATGTTAGCTGCCTCTATGAGAACACCTTTATTAGCGATTTTACTTGTTCTAGAAATGACAAATAGCTTTCACAGTATATACCAAGTAGGAACGGTGGCAATCGTTGCCTACTTAACAGCAGAATTTATGAAAGAATTGCCAATCTACGATAATCTGTTACTTCGGATGAGCCAAGGTTTGGTAGGCGCAGAGGAGGAACAAACATTTTTCCAAACTCGTTTGTCAGTGGTGTGTCCTTATGTAGATATGATGTTGAAAGATATTGAGCTACCGAGGGGAGCCATCATCGTAAGCATTGACCGAGGAGGGCAACCGATTGTGCCTGTTGCGACAACCGTGTTACAGTGTGGAGACGAACTATATGTTTCTTGCACAAAAGGACAATTAAAAGAAGTAAAAGAATTTTTCAGTTATTAACATTTGTTATAGAGTTACTATAGGAGGTATGTTACTATACATATAGGTAGAACTTAGCTGTTTACGAATACATGGTGTCTTGCATTAAGAGGATGTCTATGGTGTGTAAAGTTTTAATGATACACGTTTTAATGAGCAGTGTATGAGTAAAACTATATCTTAGTAGATCTAATTTGGAGTTGTATATGCTCTAGAATTTGGTATAGTAAACTTTACGAAAGTTTATATGAGAGCGCTCTCTAGTATGAATGACAAGGTTACCTATTAAAGTTACTGGTTTTACGACCGTTGTAGTATATAGTATTAACTCTAAAGAAAGGAATCGTCATATGGCAATGATGGAATTTACAGATCGTCCGTTGACAGTAGCGGTTATTACTGTGTCTGATACAAGAACAAAGGAAACTGATAAAGGTGGAGCTCGTGTTGAGGAGTTAGCTCGTGAGGCTGGTTTTGTTGTGGTATCTCGTCAGATTGTGACAGATACAATCGAAGAGATTCAAGGGGCCATTCATAAGGCTTTCACTGGCAATTATGGTGGAGATGTTCAAGCATTGACGGAATCTACAGGTAATGATGTTCGTGCTTGGACATATGAGGACAGTGTAGGTGTTGCAGATATTATTATCAGTACTGGGGGTACAGGAATTGCCAAACGTGATGTATCTATAGAGGCAGTGCAGCCTCTATTAGATAAGGAGATTCCGGGCTTTGGTGAGTTATTTCGTTTCTTAAGCTATCGTGATGATATTGGTACAAAAGCGTTAGCATCTCGCGCCATTGCGGGCGTAAAAGATCATACGATTTTATTTGCTATCCCAGGTTCTGTGGGCGCTGTTACCTTAGCCATGAAAGAATTAATTTTACCTGAAGTAAAACATCTAAAGCGAGAACTAATTAAATAGTAGATTGGAGATAGCTATCTTTTGTAACTATGTATTCATAGTACTGAGATAGCTATATTTTTGCTTTTTACAGACTAAAATGTGATACTTGTAAATAGTTAGTAGATTTATGATGCATTGTAATGACATATAAATAGAAGCGAATCAGTCATAGAATGCACTTTTAGTAAAAGATGCAAAGTAGAAACTAAAAAATGCATAGGCTCTTTTGTATTTTGCGTGCACAAGTGATTGGTAACGTGCTATAATGAGTATATGTAAATCACATAGTAAGTTATTGGAGGATGTAATGGCTTTCAATTTAAAAGGAAAAGAAGAAAAGTTTTTCAGTATGCTGAATGAGCATGCAGAGCTTTGTCATGAGGCGGCGCAGTTGATGCAAGAAGTGTTTGAAGGAGAAGTGGAAAAGAAAGAAGCACTTCGTCAAATTGAACAAAAAGAACACGAAGCTGATGAATTGGTGGCGGCTACGATGGACCGTTTGCGTAAAACATTTATTACACCAATGGACCGTGAAGATATCCAACTATTGATTGATCAATTAGATAATACCATTGATAACATCAAAGAAATTATGGATAAAATGGTGATGTATCAAGTGCAAAGTGAGCCAACTAGCGGAGCTATCCGTATGGCAGAGATTGTGGCAAAATGTTGTAAGCACATTAAAAAATCTATTTCTTATATGGGAAGTTTAAAGAAAAACTATTTGAAAGTAGAAGGTCGCGCATTAGAGGTGTTGCGTCTAGAAGCAGAGGCAGATGATATTTATCATGTGGAAATGGCGAAACTTTTTACAGAGTGCAGTGATCCTATTGAAATCATTAAGTGGAAGGAAATTCTTAGCTCCATGGAAGAAGTTATCGATGGCTCTGAGACTTTGGTAGGAACATTCCGCCGGGTAGTATTAAAGTATGCTTGATGGTTGGGTGATATGGGCCGTCGTTTTGCTCGCGTTGGCCTTTGACTATATAAATGGATTCCATGATACGGCTAATGCTATTGCTACGTCTGTATCGACGAGAGCGATTGCACCGAAAACAGCTGTTATGATGGCGGCAACCTTAAACTTTTTAGGTGCCATGGTGAGTACAGGTGTGGCTAAAACAATTGGTGGCGATATCGTTACAGCTCCTGAGATGATTAATGGCGAAATTATAGTGGCTTCTCTTGTAGGGGCTATCTTTTGGAATCTTTTAACTTGGTGGTATGGAATTCCAAGTTCTTCATCCCATGCATTAATCGGTGGTATCATTGGTGCTGTACTGATTTCTGTAGGCCCTGAAGCGTTGCAAGCTGGTGGGATTGGAAAGATTTTTATTTCTTTGGTAGCATCTCCCATTCTAGCGCTAGTATTAGGCTATATTGTGATGAAAATACTGCTGATTCTATTTGGACGATTTTCGCCAATTATCTTAAATGATCGATTCCGGAATATGCAACTAGTGTCTGCGGCACTTATGTCATTCTCGCACGGTTCCAATGATGCACAAAAAGCGATGGGAATCATTACTTTAACCTTAGTAGCTAGTGGTCACTTACAAACCTTAGACGTACCTATTTGGGTGAAAATTGCCTGTGCGACAGCAATGGCTCTAGGTACAGCAGCAGGGGGATGGAAAATTATTGCTACTGTAGGTAGTAAGATTTTTAAGTTGGAAAGTATCAATGGATTTGCAGCAGATTTGAACTCTGCCATAACTATTTTTACAGCTACTTTATTACACTTGCCAGTATCTACGACACACGTTGTGAGTGGATCCATCATGGGTGTAGGCACAGCAATGCGCGTCAAAGCAGTGAACTGGAGTACAGCACGCTCCATGGTATTTGCTTGGTTTATTACGATACCATTATCTGCCGGTGTATCAGCTTTGGCATATGTGATTATTGATGCGTTGGCACATGTATAAAAAATGAAGAAATTATGAAGAAATGTATTGCAACATTCTCAATAATTTCTTATAATAAAGGTAAGAGATGCTCGAAGGCGTATGCACTCGAGCATTTTTTATATTTTTAAAGTATACTGTAAGGGTGTACTTTTAATGCCCATACATACACAGTTTAGTATAGATTCAATAAGGGAGATACCATTGAAATTTAATCAGGCAACAGACTATGCATTTCGAATTATCTTATACATGTCTACATTACCATTCGGTACTCGAAAGGTTGGGGCAGAATTAGCAAAAACAAGTAAGATTCCTGAACGATTTTTATTAAAAATTATGCGCTATTTGGTCAATGCTAAATTATTACATTCCTATCGTGGCGTAGATGGTGGATTCACCTTGGCTAAAAAACCAAAAGATATTAGTTTATATGATGTGGTAACCGCAGTAGAAGGAGACACTTACTTACAGCATTGTTTATATGATGCGGAAAGCTGTTCTAGAGGTTGTCATGGTCAATGTGCAGTACAAGAAGCAGTTGGTAAAATTCAAGCAAGCTTAATAGAAGAATTAAAAAAGGTTGATTTCGAAACGTTAGCGAAACGTGAGCGTTCGATTCATATATCAATGCACCATGTGGTCTAAATGTATATTCAAGTGAGGAGGAATTGGCATGATGGATGCAGTCTTGTTAGCTCGTTTTCAATTTGCGTTGACTACGATCTATCATTGGCTCTTCGTACCGTTCACGCTAGGTATGACAGTATTGGTAGCAATACTTGAAATTACTTATGCACGTACGAAAAACGAAGTGTACAAAAAAATGGCAAAGTTTTGGGGTAAATTATTCCTAATTAACTTTGCAATGGGTGTTGTAACAGGTATCGTTCAAGAGTTCCATTTTGGAATGAACTGGGCAGAATACTCACGCTTCATGGGGGATATTTTCGGAGCTCCTTTGGCGTTAGAAGCCTTAACAGCATTTTTCTTAGAGTCTACCTTTATGGGGGCTTGGATTTTTGGTTGGGATAAAATGTCCCCTAAAGCACACGCATTTGTAGCTGTGCTAGTAGCGATTGGTAGTAATTTATCAGCATTTTGGATTTTAGTAGCGAACTCATTCATGCAACATCCAGTAGGTTATGTACTTCGTAATGGTCGTGCAGAAATGGATTCTTTTGCAGCAATCTTACAAAATGGATACTTACCAGGCCAATATTTACACATCTTTACAGATGGTATCTTAACAGCAGGTGTTATCATTGCTTCTGTTAGTGCATGGCATTTATTGAAAAATAATCACGTAGAGTTCTATTCTAAATCCATTAAATTTGGTTTAGGCGCTGCTGTGATTGGCGGCTTATTAGTAGGTGGTGCTGGTCACTTCCAAGGTCAAACAGTAGCCAAATTACAACCAATGAAAGTAGCAGCTTTTGAAGCATTGTGGGAAACACATGATCCAGCTCCATTTGCTATTGCAGCAGGTATTGACCAAGAAGGCAAAAAGAATAGCTTTGAAATCGGTATTCCAGGCGCCTTATCTTTCGTAGTTCATGACTCTTTCAAAGGGGAAGTGAAAGGTATCAATGACCTTCAAAAAGAAGCGGAACTAAAACATGGTGCTGGTGATTATGTGCCACATGTAACATCTATGTTCTGGTCCTTCCGTGTGATGATTTTAGCAGGTATTATTATGTTAGTGACATCTATTGTGGGATACTATTTACATGTGAAAGGTAAATTACTTAACAATAGAGTGGCTCTAAAAAGTATCTATCACTTATTAGCCCTTCCATTTATTGCGAACTCCACAGGTTGGTATGTAGCAGAAGCGGGTCGTCAACCATGGCTTGTATATGGTTTGCAAAAAACGGCTGATGGTGCATCCAAAGTCGTAACAGCGCCAGAAATCTGGACAACAATCATCGGTTTCACAGCTGTATACGTAGTGATGGCAATTGCTGCGATTTACTTAGCAGTAAAACATATTCAAGCGGGACCAGCTGGTAACCCAGCTCATGATGTGGTTGAACAAGAGGAGGCTACATTATGGAAATAATTACAAATAACTTAGAATTAATTTGGTTCATCTTAGTAGGTGTACTATTTACAGGATTTTTCATTTTAGAAGGCCTTGACTATGGCGTAGGTATGTGGCTTCCATTTTTGGGTAAAACAGACCGTGAACGTCGTCAATTAATCAATACGATCGGACCTGTATGGGACGGTAACCAAGTATGGATGTTGACTGCTGGTGGTGCTATGTTCGCATCCTTCCCGCAAGTGTATGCTACACTATTTAGTGGGTTCTACTTGGCATTATTCTTGATGTTAGCAGCTTTGATTGCTCGTGGTGTGTCCTTCGACTTCCGTAGTAAAGATAAAAGCCCAACATGGCGTAGTGCTTTCGACTGGTGCATTTTCTTTGGATCTGCTATCCCTGCACTTCTTTGGGGTGTGACAGTAGGTAATTTAATCCAAGGTACACCAATTGATAAACACATGAACTATGTAGGTGGTTTCTTAGATTTGTTGAGTGTATATACAATCCTTTGTGGCGTTGCTTTTGTATGTGTATTCTTGTACCATGGTGCGTTATATGCTTCCTTAAAAACAACAGGGGAAATCTCTGAACGTGCTCGTGCAGCAGCCTTAGTAGAAGGTGTGATCACGGCTGTAGGTGCGTTGGTATTAGTAGGTGCTACCTATGTGTACACTGACTTATTCAATAGCACATTAGCTACGGTAGCCTTTGCATTAGCTATTGTAAGCTTCTTAGTATCTTGGGGCTTTACACGTACGCGCCAAACTGGTAAAGGTTTCGTGTTCAGTGCATTAACAATTCTATTTGTTACACTAGCTTACTTTGCAGGATTATTCCCTCGCATTATGGTATCTAGCATTGATCCAGCGTACAGCTTAACAATCATGAATGCAGCATCTTCTACATACACATTAACATTGATGACAATCGTAGCATGCATCTTCGTACCTATCGTATTAGTGTACCAAGCATGGGCGTACTACTATTTCCGTCATCGTGTATCACAAGATGACTTACACTATTAATCTATAGTGGCTTTGAAAGGGGCGTGATTTCACGTCCCTTTTGTTGTATAGAATAGGGATCAATATATAACGATTCTGAAAGGAGGTCTTATGTTTCATCCCTTTGCGTGGCAATTAGTAAAATTGCACCCTCGTTCCTATGGAGGGCTATTGTTGCTGACCTTACTTGGTACGATAGCGACCTTAGGACAAGCCTATGCCTTTGCTCGGATCATTGATAGCTTGGTAGTACAAGGTGAAAGCCTACCCTATGGTACTATGGCTGTATTAGGAGCCATGATTAGTATGCGTATGGTATGTTCTCATGGAGAACAGTGGCTAAGAGACCATATTGCCAGTGCCGTTCATGAGGACCTACGAAATCGAGTGTTACATCATATGATTGCCCAAGGTGTCCGTCAATCTGAAAGTGCTGGATCTGTTACCCATATTTTGACAGATGGATTAGACCATGTAGATGCCTATATGAGCCAATATATTCCACAAGCTCTTTATGCTGTATTAATCCCGCTTATGATATCCATAGCCATCATCGATTCTGTATCTTGGATTGGATGGATTTTATTGATGACCTATCCTTTGATTCCTTTCTTTATGATTCTTATCGGTAAACAAGCGGACAAATTAAACAAACAACAATGGGAACGAATGCAATTCTTAGGTGGACATTTTCTTGATGTATTGCAAGGGTTGACGACTCTGAAAGTGTTTGGTCGCGCCAAAGAACAGGTTCATGTTATAGGCTGTTTATCTGGTGAATTTCGCGATGCCACATTAAAGGTATTGCGTATCGCTTTCTTATCTGCCTTAGTATTGGAATTGATTGGTACCATTAGTACAGCCATGATTGCCGTTTACCTAGGGGTGTCCTTAGTGTATGGGGAAGTAGAGTTTTTGCCGGCTTTCTTTATTTTGCTACTGGCACCAGATTTCTATGCGCCTCTACGACAACTAGGTGCTGCGTTTCATACAGGTTTGTCCGGTAAGGTGAGTTTGACAGCAGTGCAAGAGTATCTAACATCTGGTATAGAAGTAGTTCGTACAGGTCAAGAAACACTTAAGGGACCGATGCAAACCATAGAGTTCCGTGATGTGGCGTACGAATATGAGGAAGATCATGTGGGGTTAGAGACTTTCACAGGTGTATTGAAACGTGGGCATTCCTATATGCTAGTTGGTGAAAGCGGAGCGGGCAAAACCACTATATCCAATGTGCTCATGCAATTATTGACGCCTACTAAGGGGCAAGTCACGGTGGATGGTTATGATTTACAAACTTTAGACAGCCAGTGGTACCACGAGCAGATTGCTTATCTCAGTCAAACCCCATATATTATGAGTGGTACTTTACGGGAAAACTTACAATTTGGGTTAAAGGTAACTGACGAAACGTTGTGGGAAGTACTGCAACAAGTGCAATTAGCTGATTTTGTGAGTGCCTTGCCATTGAGGTTAGATACGGTGATTGGAGAAGGTGGGTACGGATTATCTGGCGGACAACGCCAACGATTAGCTTTAGGACGGACCTTGTTGCGACCAGCACAAATCCTTATCCTCGATGAAGTGACGGCCCATTTAGATGTGGAAACGGAAAATTTGATTATGCAGGTATTGCGTGAGTATGGTCAAGATAAAATCGTTCTCTATGTGGGCCATCGAGTGCAAACTATGAAGTATGTGGATACGTTATTTGTGATGCAAGCAGGAAGACTAGTTGAATCCGGCAGTTATACGGATTTAGTAACACAAAATGGATATTTTGCGTCTTTAGTGAATACCTATAGTAATCCTGTGATGCGGAAAGTAATGGCGAAGAGCGACGATTCTATATGTGTGAACCAAGTTTTAGAAACAACGCATAATACTAATGCTGAATCCCAAGATAGGAAGACTCAATCCGATCTAGCCAATCTATACCAATTAGATGTATTACATGTTAAGGAAGATACTAGAATAAACGCTAAAACGATGGCACAAGAGGAAACCCCTGGGACATACGTGATGGACTATGACACCATGACTCGTACTGCGATAGAGCCAAGTGCAGTAAATGATGATAAACGGCAAAATGAAGTAAGGGAATCTGTAAAGAAACCGGATATACGCCGTGGACTAGTATCGTTATGGAACTTGCTATCTCAACATAGAGTCTTGTTAGTGGGCAGTGCTATGCTTGCCATGGGCACGGTGCTCATGAATATTGGATTACTGACTACGTCTACATGGCTCATAACGAAAGCTTCGGAGCATCCTATATTAGTAGTTCTTAGCTTGGCTATTGTAGGAGTACGATTCTTTGGGATTGGCCGTGCCATCTGTCGCTATGGGGAACGCTATGTGTCCCATTCGATGGCCTTTCAAGGCTTGTATAAACTACGTATCGCCTTCTTTAAACGGTTAGAACCATTGGTGCCACGCCTCTTTCAATCAATGAAAATGGGCGACCTACTAGGACGAATTATGGCAGATATTGAGACATTACAGTTCTTTTATTTGCGCACCCTAGTACCGAGTTTGTCTTTCATTGGTATTACAGTAGTAGGATGTAGTATTGGATACCAATTGCATCCTATAGTTACGATAGTGATTGCACTGTACAGTATTATTGTAGGTATTATATTGCCAATCATCATTACCTATGTCTTGCGACAAGTTCCACCTATGCGCCTACACACGAGAGGGCTGATGAAAGAGGAATTCATCGAATCTGTGCATGGCGTAGTAGATATCATTATGAGCCATCAAGAAACAAAGTTTGTACAGTCTATGAAAGCATCCTTTAGCGCTTATGATGGTTGGCAAAGTCTATGGAATCGTGGTGTTCGCTGGAACCAGACTATCCTACTGGGCTTAGCTCAATCAGCATTACTAGTGGGGGTGGTCGTTGGAGCCTGGGTCATCGATGAAAGCTCTTACGGACCACT
The DNA here is from genome assembly GCF_003992015.1 of Veillonella sp. VA137. GTDB lineage: Bacteria > Bacillota > Negativicutes > Veillonellales > Veillonellaceae > F0422. The sequence goes on along the minus strand of NZ_RQVK01000004.1, from coordinate 125,732 downwards.
ATGGGTGGCAGTGCTCGCTATTGGATTACAGTCCTACTTTGAAGTATTGCAACCTATGACAGAAGCATCTTTGCATGGGTATGAAAGTGCTTTAGCCATGGAGCGATTAGAAGCTCTAGACGGTCAAGGAAACCAACAGATACAATCAGTAGATCGTGTAAGTAATTATAGTAGTAGAGGCTTGGGGGAATACGTTGATAATGACAGTTCACACGATGTATCCCCTATGATTCGTATACAATCGCTATGCTTCACCTATGACGTTCTACCTATCTACGATAGATTAGACTTGTCAATTCAAAAAGGTGAGAAAGTAGCGATTGTAGGTCCTAGTGGATCTGGTAAAAGTACTTTATTTGCACTGTTGCAAGGATGGTATACATACAGTGGTACTATCTCTATTGATGGAGTCGATACAAAGATGCTTTCAGAGGAACAATTACAATCTTATATGGCATATGCAACTCAAGATATCTATGTATTCCATGCGACCATAGGCGATAATATTCGATTGGCTAAGCCGAGTGCAACGGATGAGAACATTTGGCAAGCCATAGAAGCGGTACAACTGGCAGACTGGGTACGGACGTTGCCAAAAGGTTTGCGCACCATGGTCGGTCAAGGGGGCATGGGCCTTAGTGGTGGACAACGACAACGGCTCGGTATGTCGCGCTTGTATTTACGTGATGCAGAGATTCTGCTCTTGGATGAGCCACTAGAAGGATTAGACCAAGTTACACGACACTTGGTACAAGATCAGTTGAGTACCTTGTTCCAAGGAAAAACTGTTTTATACATTACACACCATATTGAACAATTGCATGAAATGGATCGTATCTTGTTCTTAGAACAGGGCCACATTGTAGAAAGTGGAACCTATGAAAGTTTATTAGCTTTACAAGGTAGATTCTACGAATACCATCGATTGAGTATGGAGCGAATTTAGTATAGGTGGGGCTTTTCTTTCATTTGTAGGGGGACTATGATATAATTGTGTTAAATTATGAAAGTATATCACTTAGATTCGAATAACCTACTAGATAGGAGATATATATGGGACAATTAGTTACAAAGCTGTTGAAATTAGCCAATGCTGTAACTACACAAACACATATAGAAGCCCCACGTTTACTAGAGCAACTAGAAGATGGAAATACATTGTATGATCATCGTATGCTATCCATTGAGGAAGAAGCGGTGAACCACAAGATGCGATCTGTGGTGCGTAATCATTGGTTTTTTCATTCTATTATCTTTGAGTTTGAACCAAATAATAAGGTATTCATGAATGTTATCACGAAATTGGGGAATGTTATCAATGTAGAATTTGATATTGATGATATTTGGTTTGATGATTATACATCCACCATTCAGCTAAAATTAGATGTGGCTAACGTGGATATGGGGGGCTTATTCTTAAATATCATTACTCATATTTTGGGAAATTGGAGTTTGCATGTATTGGGGATGTTCTTTAATCCTTTCAGTATCGGTAATGATACGTCATCTATGCGCTTAGAAAAGAAAGGCATTATTCGGTTTGATTTGTCACCGAATAGCCCAGTACGAGAGTTCATTCCTTGGCCACAACGACCAAAGGAAAGTGTGGGACCAGTGCTATTAACAGCTATCAAATCGGGACAATCTGTATTGCAAGTGGAGTACTATGCATTCCATCAGAAGCTAGAAACCTATTCAGCTCCGGAAATGCCGGTCAAAACGAACTGGGTTCGGTCTATAGATATGGCGGCCGCTTTATTAATGCCAATTGGTGTATGGGTAAGTTTTATTATCTTGAACCATTACTTACCACATGAAGAATTACAGGATTTTTCTTTTTCTACGTATTTCTTTATTTCCTTAAGTATTTTGCTATTCAGTTTTATCGTCATGAATATTCCTCGGTACATTTATATGTATTTTGAAACGAGGAAAAAATGGCAATCTGTATTTGTGAGCAATAATATTAAGATACAGATGCGACGATTACAACGACGCATTGCGATGCAAAAGCAGGCCCTAGAGAATGATAAAAACGTTATGAAACGACAAGAGCACATCGTGGAAATGTTGATGCAAATACGGGATAAACGATTCTTGGCACATCGGTTGAAAGTGGCTGATGAAGATCGGGATCGGAAACAGAAAGTGAAGTTTATTATAGCTTATGTGCTGTGTACATTTCTCGAATGGATGCTCCTTATACACTAAGCACTTATACTCGAAAGAGAGAGGAGGGATATGTGAGACATAAAAACATGCTGCCGCAAATTGTTTTTGTGTCTCACATATCCCTCCTTTTCAAATGTAGTAAGTGCTGAGGTATGCGTCGCAAGGGAGTATGTAGTAGTGAATGGAATATAAAAAGGACTGTACTCAGTGCTGATGCACTTGGTACAGTCCTTTGTTTATTTTTTAACGTCTGGGACGTTGGTTGGGTTTGCTTTGAATGGTGTTTTCACTAGTGTTGCTTTACTTGGTTCTGGAGCCTCAATGTTGGGGTGTTCCCATTCGAGTTGCATGATGCGGAACTGGTGTTGGTTGGCAAAGCGTTTGAGCTGCCAGCTGCCACGTTCCAGTTCTTTTAGTCGATCTCCGTGCGAGTTACTGATGTTTTCTAGGTTGGTCAAGCGATAGTGAAAGGTATCGCTATGTTCCATGGTGTGCTCCGTATCGATGCGTTCTTTCAGAGCATCAATTTCTAGTTGCTGTGATATCATCCAATAGGTACTGCTTAGTACGTAGAGGATAATCCAGAACAGGGGCTTCCGTAGGAGAGTGCCTACTTTTAGAAATAGATTACTCAGCTGCTTCTTCATGGGTGTCGCCAGGGATTAATGGCAAACGCGCCATCACAAAGTCTAACCATAAGCGGGATGCATGAGATAGGTAATGTCCTTTTTTCCAAATCACGTGTAAGGTATGCATAATTTCAGGGTTTACTAAAGGACGTACTACAACGCTAGATCCTACTTTCGTATTTTCGTCTTCCGTAGGGCATAGACGGCTAGGTAATAAAGCAATCGCTAAGTGAGCAGCGACGGTTTGTAACATCAAATCACGTTGACTAGTTTCAAACACAATATGTGGCTGGAAGCCTACTGACTTACAAGATTTTACAATTTCATCGTGTAAGTTAAAATCATCTTTGTGTAATACGAAAGATTGATCCGCTAATTGGTCAAGAGAAATAGCGTCTTCTTGGGCTAATGGATTATCTTTTGGTAAGATAACACTAAGCGGGTCACTTGTTAAATAGAAAGAATCAAATTCTTTCGCATTAGGTTTAGTACAGATAATGCCCACGTCGATGAGACCCTCTTGGACAGAGATTTCTATTTTTTTAGAACCATGTTCATAAAGTTCTAATTCGATTTGAGGGTAGGTTTGTTTAAACTCACCTAATAATTGCGCAAAGATAGGAGCATCTGTCACTGGTGGTAATCCAATTAATACAGAGCCTTGCTCTAGGCGGAATTCATTTTCGAAATCGATTTTTAAATGCTCAAACATGAACACAACCCGTTTAGCATGGGTTAAAAAGATGGTGCCACCGTCAGTCATTTCAACGGATTTTGCATTACGAATGAATAATACCACACCTAGCTCATCTTCAAGAGCTTTTATAGTACGGCTGATAGCAGATTGTGAAATGTGAAGATTTCTTGCGGCCTTGCTGAAACTTTTTTGATCCGCCACTTCTACGAAGTATTTTAAGTGATGAAAGTCCATAATGCACCTCTTAAATATGGTAATAACAAAAGTCCTCTTTTTTAGTATGCTATTTGAGCAACAATGCATGTATAAATGTAAATTGATAATCGCATAATTAGCAATGCATATAGTCTATATGGTATTGCGAAGTTATCGTTCTCAATGTATAATGAAACCATAAGGCTATATCAATTTGTTGCGAAGTAGAGTTGCTACTTCACAAATTTGCAAAGAGGTACTATATAACTAATATATTATTACATTTTTGCAACATATGCAATCTTTTTAGAAATAAACGATTCATATTTCAAAAACATTTTGATACTCAGAGGGGAAGATTCGGCCAGCGAGTGCTTGGCTAAGAGTCTATATACATCCCCCTATTTTGTATGTAACTACAAGTGTTAATTTTTATTTGCTGTAAGGAGGCTATTTTAACATGCGTAAAATGAAAACTATGGACGGCAACCAAGCTGCAGCTCACGTAGCGTATGGTTTTTCTGAAGTGGCAGCGATTTATCCTATCACTCCATCTTCTCCAATGCCAGAACATGTGGATGAATGGGCAGGACAAGGTCGTAAAAACTTGTTCGGTCATACTGTACAGGTTGTTGAAATGCAATCCGAAGCCGGCGCTGCAGCAGCAGTTCACGGTTCTTTACAAGCGGGCGCATTGACAACTACGTTCACATCTTCTCAAGGTCTATTATTAATGTTACCTAACTTGTACAAAGTGTCTGGTGAGTTACTTCCAGGTGTATTCCACGTAGCAGCTCGTGCTATCGCAGCGCAAGCATTGTCTATCTTTGGTGACCATCAAGACGTTATGGCAGCTCGTGCTGCTGGTTGTGCTATGTTAGCAGAATCCTCTGTACAAGAAGTTATGGATCTTGCTCCAGTTGCGCATTTAACAGCGTTAAAAACTCGCGTTCCTTTCATCAACTTCTTCGACGGTTTCCGTACTTCTCACGAAATCCAAAAAATCGAAGTATTAGAATATGATGAATTAAAACCTTTAGTAGACCAAGACGCTTTAGAAGCATTCCGTCAACGTGCGTTGAACCCAGATGCTCCTGTAACTCGTGGTACTGCTGAAAACCCTGATATCTACTTCCAACATCGTGAAGCTTCTAACCCATTCTACTTAGAAGTTCCAAATGTAGTAGAACATTACATGCATGAAATCAACAAAATCACTGGTCGTAACTACCAATTGTTTAACTACTATGGTGCTGAAGATGCAACTGACGTAATCGTAACAATGGGTTCCTCTGCACAAGTAGCTACTGAAACTGTAGATTACTTACGTGCACAAGGCCGTAAAGTTGGTTTCGTACAAGTACACTTATTCCGTCCATTCGCGACAGATCGTTTTGTAGCGGCTCTTCCAAAAACTGTAGAACGCGTAGCAGTATTAGACCGTACAAAAGAGCCAGGTGCATTAGCGGAACCTTTATTCTTAGACGTTCAAGCAGCACTTGTTCAACACAATATCAATGCTAAAGTATTCGGCGGTCGTTATGGTCTTTCTTCTAAAGACGTAATCCCAGCTGACCTTGTAGCAGTATATGATAACATGTTAGCAGAAGCTGGCAAACGTTTCTTCACATTGGGTATCAATGACGATGTAACTAACTTGTCCTTAAACCGTGCTGAAGGCGTATCCGTAAAAACTGAAGGTTTGACTGGATGTAAATTCTGGGGCTTCGGTTCTGACGGAACTGTAGGTGCTAACAAATCTGCTATCAAAATCATCGGTGACCATACAGATATGTATGCACAAGCATACTTCGACTATGACTCCAAAAAATCTGGTGGTGTGACAATGTCTCACTTACGTTTTGGTAAAAATCCAATCAACAAACCATACTTGGTAACTGAACCAGAATTTATCGCTTGTCATCGTCAATCTTATGTACATGAATATGATCTTCTTCGTGGTATTAAACATGGCGGTACATTCTTATTGAACTGTACTTGGTCTCCAGAAGAATTAGCAGAAAAATTACCTGCAAAACTTCGCCGTACAATTGCTGAAAAAGAATTGAACTTCTACATCATCAATGCAGCGAAAATTGCAGCTGAAATTGGTTTGGGTGGCCGTATCAACATGGTTACACAAGCTGCGTTCTTCAAATTGACTGAAGATACAATCATTCCTATCGACAAAGCAGTAGAATATTTAAAAGACTCCATTGAAAAAACATATGGTAAAAAAGGTGCAGACGTTGTTGCAATGAATAACGAAGCCGTTGACCAAGGTGTAGGAGCTCTTGTAAAAGTAGACGTTCCAGCAGAATGGAAAGATGCAAAAGACTCCGAAGATACTTTCGAAAAATCTTCTTGCACAACTTGCCCAAGTTATGTAGCTAACATTGCTAAACCTGTTAATGCACAAGCTGGTTATGACTTACCAGTATCTGCTTTCACAGGTTATGAAGATGGTACATTACCTTCTGGTACTGCAGCATTCGAAAAACGTGGTGCCGCATTATTCGTTCCTCACTGGATCAAAGAAAACTGTATCCAATGTAACCAATGTTCCTTCGTATGTCCACATGCGACTATCCGTCCTGTATTAGCGACAGCAGAAGAAGCAGCAGCAGGTCCAGAAAACTTCGAAACAATTCCAGAAATGATGACAAAAGGCGAATTGCAATTCCGTATTGCAGTATCTCCATTAGACTGCTTGGGTTGCGGTAACTGCGTAAACATCTGTCCAGCTCCTAAAGGAAAAGCAATTGAAATGCGCCCTATCGATGGCGAATTAGAATTTGCTCCAGCTTGGGATTATGGTGTAGCATTACCAACTAAATCTCACCCAATGAAACAAGAAACTGTTAAAGGTTCCCAATTCAAAACTCCATTGCTTGAGTTCTCCGGCGCTTGCGCAGGTTGTGGTGAAACTCCATACGCTAAATTGATTACTCAATTGTTTGGTGACCGTATGATGATTGCCAATGCAACAGGTTGTTCCTCTATCTGGGGTGCATCTATGCCAGCATCTCCATACACTAAAAACCAACAAGGCCAAGGTCCTGCTTGGGCTAACTCCTTATTCGAGGATAACGCTGAGTTCGGTTACGGTATGTTCATCGGTACTGAAAAAATCCGTACACAATTAGCTGACACTGTAGCTTCCATCGCTGAAACTGCTGATGAAGCAACAAAACAAGTTCTTGACTTATGGTTAGAAAAACGTCTTCAAGGCGAAGGTACTCGTGACCGCGCTAAAGCAGTAATCGATGCTCTTTCCAAAGTAGAACAAACAGAAGCTGTAAAAGAAGTATTGGCTAAAAAACAATACCTTGTAAAACGTTCCCAATGGATCTTCGGTGGTGACGGTTGGGCATACGATATCGGTTTCGGTGGTCTTGACCATGTATTGGCTTCCGGCGAAGACGTTAACGTATTCGTATTCGATACAGAAGTATACTCCAACACTGGCGGTCAAGCATCTAAATCTACTCGCGTAGGTGCAGTTGCTCAATTCGCTGCGCAAGGTAAACGTACAAACAAAAAAGACCTTGGCATGATCGCTATGACATATGGCAACATCTATGTGGCTCAAGTTGGTATGGGTGCTGACATGAACCAATTGATGAAAGCATTGGCAGAAGCTGAAGCATATCCAGGTCCATCCCTAATCATCGCTTACGCTCCATGTATCAACCATGGTATCAAAGGTGGTATGGGTAATGCACAAGCTGAAACTAAACAAGCTGTTGCATCCGGTTACTGGGATCTATACCGTTACAACCCAGCATTAAAAGCACAAGGCAAAAACCCATTCAGCCTTGATTCCAAAGAACCTGATTACGAATTATTCGATTCCTTCTTAGGAAAAGAAGTTCGTTACACATCTTTGGGTAAAGCAGTTCCTGCAATGAGCAAAGAATTGTTAGAAATCAACAAACAATTAGCTAAAGAACGCCGTCAATCTTATGTTCGTTTACAAAAAGGTTTTGAAGACGAATTACAAGGCTAATCAATAGCGAATGTAATATGAAAAGGCTCTCCTTCGGGAGGGCCTTTTTATCGGAGTTGTATGAAGGTATTTTTTACTGTATAACCTATTAGTAATTTATGCAAAGTATATTGCTACAAAGTTATAGATAATATATAAAGTTAAAGGGATAATCCTTGACAAATAGACCTTAATAACGTATACTAATGGAGTATTAACAAGTAGAAGCCATCCGCTTCTCACCTAATGTCATGAAATGTTGGGTACAGATAGTTACAAACTATGCTCGGATGGCCTTGTGCCATCCGATTTTTTTATCCCTTTGGAGGTGACTAGTATTAGCAAAGATACACCGCGTATTAATGAAGAGATCCGTGCTCGCGAAGTTCGTGTCGTAAGTGCAGATAATGATCAGTTAGGTATTATGTCTGTTCGTGATGCTTTAGCTATGGCAGAAGAACAACATTTAGATCTAGTAGAAGTAGCCCCTAATGGTAAACCACCAGTTTGTCGCATTATGAACTATGGTAAATACCGTTATGAGCAACAAAAACGCGAAAAAGAAGCAAAGAAGAAGCAAAAAACTTTCACATTGAAAGAAGTTAAGCTTCGTCCTCACATCGAAGATCATGATTTTTATGTAAAACTTAAAAATGCAGCTAAATTCTTAGGTGATGGTAATAAAGTTAAGGTAACGATCATGTTCCGCGGTCGTGAATTGAGCCACCCAGAATTGGGGCTTAATGTGCTGACTCGTTTTGCTGGTGAATTAACTGACCAAGCGGTTGTTGAAAAAGAAGCGAAACTAGAAGGCCGAAACATGACAATGATTTTAGCTAAAAAAGGTAATTAGGAGGAAGAATAATGCCAAAGATTAAAACTCGTCGCGCAGCGGCTAAACGTTTCCAAGTAACAGGTAGTGGTGAATTCAAACGTGCAAAAGCTTTCAAAAGCCATATCTTAGAGAAAAAATCTCCAGCACGTAAACGTAATCTTCGTAAAGCTACATTGGTTAGCAAATCTGACTACAAACGCGTAGTGAAATGCTTACCATACGCATAAGATGCAAATATTTTAGTAATATATAACGATATTGGAGGAATACAATAATGGCAAGAGTAAAAACAGGCGTAACAGCGCATGCACGTCATAAAAAAATCTTAAAATTAGCTAAAGGTTACCGCGGTACACGTTCTCGCTTATTCAAAAAAGCAAACGAATCCGTAATGAAAGCATTATACTATGCTCGTCGTGACCGTCGTGCTAAAAAACGTGAGTTCCGTAAATTATGGATCGCTCGTATCAATGCAGCAAGCCGTATCAATGGTTTATCCTACAGCCGTTTCATCGCTGGTTTAACAAAAGCTGGCGTGGAAATCAACCGTAAAATGTTGGCTGACTTGGCAGTGCATGATGCAGCTGCATTCGCAAAATTAGTTGAAATCGCTAAAAACGCGTAAGACAAATAGATAATGACCTATAGAATAGGTTGCGTATAGAAGAACAGTCCTTTGGGGCTGTTCTTTTTTGCAATTGAACTGACAAGACATACTGAAAGTGTCGTATTTATGGCGCTTGTAGAGAGTGGTCCATGAATGCGCTAGCAATATAGTAAACTATATACAAATACCCTTGAACAGTATCATTCAAGGGTATTTTGCTCTATTCATATGGAATAATCTAACATCTATTCCACTAATGCCGATATTCAATTATCTAAAGAATCGTCCCACCACAGGTAATCGAGCTCCATCGTTTTTATTTAAACCTTTCAGTACAATCATGATAGCTATATAGATAAGTGCCCCTATGATAGCGGTGATCATAATGTTAAAGAAGGTAGGGATGCTTCCTTGTAAGAGTGGATAGAAATAATACATAGCCACACCCATGATGGAGGCGGAGATGATGTTTTTACCCAATAAGATAAGGTCGATAAAGTAGCCTGTATGGCGATGAATCCAGATAAGATTCAATAGGGCAGCAAAACCAATGTCGGCGACAGTGGCGTAAGCAGCACCACCGATGCCTAAAGCTGGGATGGCTGTTAACTGCCAGTTTAAGATGACTTTCACAATGGCTGCGATGCCCATGTTGATAACAGGAATGCGTGGTTTTCCTAAACCTTGCAAGATACCTGTCGTCACTTGGTGAAGACCTAAAAAGAAGATGGCCCACGCTAAGATTTGTGTCGCTTCTGCAGCACGTGGTGCGTTATAAATAGTGGATACCACTGGTTCTGCCAAAACGTATAGCATCACCGTGAAAGGAATGGTTGCTACGAAGGTTAACCGCATGGAACCTGCCGTGCGATAGTAGACTTGTTTGATATCCTTAATGGACACAGCATTGGAAACAGCTGGCACAATGCTCGTGGCAATGGCTGCCGTAATGATGGTGGCTAAGTTGATAAGAGGTACTGCCATACCGGATAAATATCCGTATAACTCCGTCGCTTCGTGGAGTGGATATCCGATATCGATCAATCGCCGTGGAATGATGGCCACATCGAGCATGGCTACGATGGGTAACATCATGCTAGCTAATGCGATAGGAATGGACAAGTTGATTAAACGACGAATGATGGACTTAGAACTTTCAGGTGGTTCTGTAGTTATCATGGGTTCGTCTAATTGTTTTGGTAGGCGATAGTAATAGTACATAAGTACTACTAAGGCACCGATTGCGCCGATACCTGCCCCCAAGCTAGCACCACCTGCAGCCACATCTAATCCATAAGGAAGCAAGATATACGCCGCCCCCAGCATCACTACAACACGTAGTAACTGTTCTACAATTTGGCTAATAGCCGTAGGTGTCATCATTTGCCAACCTTGTAAGTAGCCACGATAGCAAGAAATAAGGGTGACAAAGAATACCGCAGGTGATAGAGCGATTAATGAATAGTATGCCCTAGGGTCTGTAATGAAATTAATGTCAATAAGCCATTGGGCAGAGCCATAGACGGCAATACTGAACAATAGACCGAGAACAAATAGCATTTTGAAAGAAATAGAAAATACTTTCTTGGCTCCCAGTAAATCGTGTTTTGCTAATTTTTCTGCGGTCATAATAGAAATGGCAATAGGAATTCCTGCGCTGGATAGCTGCAACGCCAATAAGTACGCTGGAAATGCCATTTGGTAGATACCGATACCCTCACCGCTGAGAACACGGGATAAGAAAATCCAGTTCAAGCTACCAATAGCTTTCACCACAAATCCCGCAATCGTCAAGATGAGCGTACCCTGTAAAAATCGATTAACCATGATATCTCCTATACTGAAAGATTCGATTGAATCTATGAAAGACTTACTTTTAATTGTACCATAGAATAGGCATGTTCTCAATCATATTGACAACCTTTGAGAATATAGATTTTTCTTGAATCGCTCTAGTAGATACGGTATAATAACAATATATAGTCATTAATAATGTATTTAATTATATACTACAAGGAGGCCCATTATGCCATTAGTATCTACGAAAGAGATGTTTGAGAAAGCCTATGTTGGCGGCTATGCCATTGGTGCGTTCAATGTAAACGACATGGAAATTATCCAAGGTATTGTGGATGCGGCAAAGGTAGAGCAAGCTCCATTAATCTTGCAAGTATCTGCAGGGGCTCGTAAATATGCTAAGCCTGTGTATTTAACAAAATTGGTGGAAGCTGCCTTAATCGATACAGATCTTCCTATCGCTTTGCATTTGGACCACGGTGATGATTTTGAAATTTGTAAAGATTGCATCGACAGCGGCTTTACTTCCGTTATGATTGATGGTTCTAAACATCCTTTTGAAAAAAATGTAGAGTTAACTGCTCGTGTAGTGGAATATGCTCATAAACATGGCGTTGTAGTAGAAGGTGAATTAGGACGTTTAGCAGGTGTGGAAGATGATGTAAACGTTAGCGAAAAAGATGCGTTGTTTACCGATCCAGAGGAAGCCTCTGAATTTGTTCGTTTAACAGGGGTTGACTCCTTGGCGATTGCTATTGGTACAAGCCATGGGGCTTATAAATTCAAAGGCACTCCATACTTAGACTTTGACCGTTTACAACGAGTAGGCGAATTGTTGCCGAACTTCCCAATCGTATTGCATGGTGCATCTTCTGTACCACAAGCATTCGTTGAAAAATGTAACTCCTTTGGTGGTGCTATCCCAGGCGCACAAGGGGTGCCTGAAGATATGCTTCGTAAAGCAGCCACAATGGCAGTGTGCAAAATTAACATCGACACAGACTTGCGCTTAGCGATGACGGCAAGCATTCGTGAAGTATTAGCAAACAATCCTGCTGAGTTTGATCCTCGTAAATACTTGGGACCTGGCCGTGAGGCGATCCAAGCAATGGTGCAACATAAAATTAAAAATGTATTAGGTTGCAACAACAAAATTTAATTTGATTTGAGAAAAGCTGGCATGCTCTTAGAGTATGTCAGTTTTTTTGTTATGGTAAATCATTGTAAAAGTCGTAGTTTTTATTACCAATATTGTAAAAATGGTATATAATAAAGGTATCATATATTTTATATCCATAGTAAGCGAGGTGATAGTATGGAAGCTACTGCAAGAAAACTAAATCTTAGTGTAAACGTGGAAAAGCCGAAATCGTTACAACAATTAACTAAAGAAGAATTGTACAAATGTTTACGTGAAAGTTATCAAGTGAGTATACATGATAATGATGAGACTTATGATGCTCGCGAAGTCATTAAAGGATTGCTGGCAGAGGTTTAATATGGGAACCTATCGAGTACGAATCAATAGGTGAGTTAAAAAGCAGTTAAAAGAGATTGTTCATTATATCACTAATACATTATATAACCCCATCGCGGCTAAAAATATCTTAATGAGTATTGAAAAAGCAATTGATTCTTTGGAAGTCTTTCCATATAGAAATCGGATATTTGATCCGATAGAGTTTCCTGGACTTTATAGGCACTTGATAAAAAAATATGCAATTTATTATTATATTGATGAAGATAAAAAAGAAGTTATAATTATTGGCATTCATAGAGATAATTGGAATGTCATAGGAATTTTATAAATAAGCAAATTAAAAGGACTGTATAACACGCCTAGGCATATTATACAGTCCTTTAATTTCGTTAGTATGTATATCGTCGGTGGGAATCACCGCTCTCGTATAGCTTCTCACTTTTCGATGTATCATACATACATCGTCGGTGGGAATCACCGCTCTCGTATAGCTTCTCGCTTCTCGATGTACCATACATACACCGTCGGTGGGAATCACCGCTCACATATAGCTTCTCGCTTTTCGATACACCGTAATAATAAGATACTACTGTACATAGTATCTGTCAATAAGGAAAAGGGTGTTTTAAGGGGTTTCTTTAAAATATTCTGGCAATGGTGCCTGCAATGTGATCCGCGCTTGTGTTATAGGATGGGTAAAGTAAAGTTCTGATGCATGTAAGCATTGTTTACTTTGCCACGTTACGGAGCCTCCATATAAATCATCGCCTGTTAATGGATACCCTAGAGCACTAAGGTGGACTCTAATCTGGTGAGTTCGTCCTGTGTGCAGATAACAGCGCACATGAGTATGATGTGGATGTTGTCGAACTACAGTGATATCTGTATGGGCAGGTTGCCCTAGTGGATGAGCACAACGTTCAATAATGCTACCCTCTAAGCGAGCAATAGGGAAATGAATAGATAACCTACTGATAGGAATAATACCATCGGTTATAGCATCGTACACTTTTTGAATACGTGTATGCTGCTTGGTGAAAGCATGTTGAACCAAGGCATTCTTAGCAATGATAACGAGACCAGAGGTGTCCTTATCTAGTCTATGGATGGGGTGAAAGCTAGCGTTCATACCTTGTTTTTCAAAGTATGCTAATACGCCGTTGGCAAGTGTGTGGTATCTTTCAGAGGAAGTAGGATGTATAAGCATGCCTGCAGGTTTATTGATGACCAGCAGATGGTTGTCCTCAAAGACAATGTCTAGGTCTATAGGGGTAGGGTCGATGTGTGATGTTTTAGTGAGGTGAACTTTTACGGAATCACCTGGATGTAGTAAGGTATCCCAAGTGGCGGTTTTGTCATTCACAAGGAACGAGCCTTCACGACGAAGACGGCGACGCATAGCTTGTGATACTTTTTGCTCTCGGATAGCTTGATTCATGGAGCATGGAGCATGATCTAATGAAAGTGTGAAATATAAAATAGGTTGCATAGATGTCCTTGTAGTTGAGTAAAGTATATATGTATCCAAATGTAGATTATATAATTTATCATATCATAGAAAGTGATAATATGGTCAATGATTACAAAAAATATATACATATTCCGTCTTACAGATAAAAGTTGTATATTTAGTTTTTTATATTCGTATACTTCTTTCAAGAATTTTACCAATAACCTATGTTTATTGGTAGAAAATTTCAACGTTTAGGAGTATAATGAGGTATACAAATGTCTATTCCAAATGGTAGTAATACTGGGATATGCAAAGTTGAGGAGGGATTATGATGAAACAAATACGCTCGCTATTAGTAGCAAACCGTGGTGAAATCGCTATTCGTGTACTTCGTGCATGTAACGAAATGGGGATTCGCACAGTGGCTATTTACTCTAACGAAGATGCACTTTCATTACATCGCAATCAAGCAGATGAATCTTATTTAGTAGGGGAAGGTAAAAAACCTGTAGATGCATACTTAGATATTGAAGATATTATTCGTATTGCGAAGGAACATGACGTAGATGCGATCCATCCAGGGTATGGTTTCTTATCTGAAAATGCACATTTTGCACAACGTTGTGAAGAAGAAGGGATTACTTTCATCGGTCCTAAAGTAGAACATTTAGTGATGTTCGGGGACAAAGTAAATGCCCGTATTCAAGCCAAAAAAGCAGATATACCTATGATTCCTGGTAGTGATGGTCCATTGAAAGACTTTGCAGAATTAGAAGCATTTGCTGAGAAATATGGCTATCCATTGATGATCAAAGCCGTGAATGGCGGTGGTGGTCGTGGTATGCGTGAAGTGACAAAATATGAAGAACTTCGCGATGCCTATGATCGTGCAAAATCGGAAGCAAAAATGGCCTTCGGTGATGATGATGTGTACGTAGAAAAATTAATTGTAGAGCCGAAACATATTGAAGTCCAAATCATCGGTGACGAACATGGTAATATTGTGCATTTGCATGAACGGGATTGCTCCATCCAACGTCGCCATCAAAAAGTAGTAGAAGTAGCGCCAGCCTTTGCCTTATCTCGTGATTTGCGTGATCGTATTTGTGCAGCCGCTGTGAAAATCATGAAACATGTGAATTATGTCAGCGCTGGTACAGTAGAATTCTTGGTAACCGCAGATGGAAACTTCTATTTTATTGAAGTCAACCCTCGTATCCAAGTAGAACATACAGTAACAGAAATGATTACAGGCATCGATATTGTACATACGCAAATTCGCATTGCCGAAGGTCATGCATTGCACAGTGAAGCGGTAGCCATTCCTGCACAAGAACATATTCGTTGTGAAGGGGTAGCCATCCAATGTCGTATTACTACAGAAGATCCAAATAACAACTTTATGCCAGACACTGGTAAATTAATTACGTACCGTAGTTCTGGTGGTTTCGGTATTCGTTTAGATGGTGGTAATGCTTTCACCGGTGCGGTTATCACACCATATTATGATTCCTTGCTTGTAAAAGCTACATCTTGGGCGTTGTCCACAGAAGAAGCTATCCGCAAAATGTTGCGTTGCTTGCGAGAGTTCCGTATTCGTGGTGTAAAAACGAATGTGCACTTCTTGGTAAATGTATTAGAGCATGAAGTGTTCCAATCTGGAGATTACAATGTTCATTTTATTGACGAACATCCGGAATTGTTCAACTTAAAAAAAGATAAAGATAGAGGTACAAAACTGCTTCGCTACATTGCTGATGTAACTGTCAATGGTTACAATGGACATAAAGAAGAAGTACCAACATTTGAACCTCTCATTATGCCATCTAATGTAGCCGGTGCACCAGCAGCGGGGACAAAACAAAAACTAGATGAATTAGGACCAGAAAAATTCTCTAAATGGGTACAAGAACAACCAAAAGTATTGTTTACAGATACCACATGGCGTGATGCCCATCAATCCTTATTTGCTACTCGTTTGCGTACAGCTGATATGGCTCGTGTAGCCGGTCGTGTTGCGAAGGGATTGCCTAATTTGTTCTCCCTAGAATGTTGGGGCGGTGCTACATTTGATGTGGCGTATCGTTTCTTGCATGAAGATCCATGGGAACGCTTACGTATGTTCCGTGAACAAGTACCAAATATTTTGTTGCAAATGTTACTTCGTGGTTCCAATGCAGTGGGATACACAAGCTATGCAGATAATGTAGTGCGTGAATTTATCCGATTGGCTGGTAAAAATGGTATCGATGTATTCCGCATCTTTGACAGCTTAAATAGCTTAGATAATATGAAAGTTGCTATCGATGAAGTTCGTAATCAAGGTAAAGTAGCAGAAGTGGCTTTATGCTACACAGGAGATATACTAGATCCTCGCCGTGATAAATATAATTTGGCATATTATGTCAATATGGGTAAAGAACTGGCAGCAGCAGGAGCTAATATTTTAGCTATCAAGGATATGGCTGGTTTATTAAAACCTCAAGCAGCGTATAACTTAGTAAGCGCATTAAAAGATGCAGTAGACTTACCAATTCATTTACATACCCATGAAGGTTCTGGTAATGCGATTTATTCCTATGGTCGTGCCGTAGATGCAGGGGTAGATATTATCGACTTGGCATACTCCGCTTTTGCCAATGGTACAAGTCAACCTAGCATGAGCTCCATGTACTATGGTTTGACTGGCCATGATCGTCAACCAACTATGAATGTAGCCTATATGGAAGAAGCATCCAACTACTTTGGTTCTATTCGTCCATACTACAAAGGAGTGGATCACACATCTTCTTACCCAAATACAACAGTATACCAACATGAAATGCCTGGTGGACAGTATTCTAACTTGCAACAACAAGCGAAGAGTGTTGGCCTTGGAGACCGTTGGGAAGATATTAAACGTGTGTATCATGAAGTGAGTATGTTATTTGGTGATATCATCAAAGTAACGCCATCTTCTAAAATTGTTGGAGACATGACTTTGTTCATGGTTCAAAATAATTTGACAGAACAAGATATTTACGACAAAGGGGATGCATTAGACTTCCCACAATCTGTGGTGGAATTCTTCAAAGGCTACATTGGTACTCCATATTTGGGATTCCCTGAACGGTTACAACAAATTGTCTTAAAAGGTGAAAAACCATTGGATGGTCGCCCTGGCGCTATGTTGCCATCAGTTGACTTTGAAGCGGTTCGTAAAGAATTAGCGGAAAAAGGGGCGGGCACTACAGATGAAGATGTGATTGCTCACTGCTTATATTCCAAGGTGTTTGCTGATTATAGTACGTTCAAACATGACTATTCTGATGTAAGTGTATTGGATACACCAACTTTCTTCTTTGGCATGAAACGCGGTGAAAGCGTAGAAGTGACTATCGAACAAGGTAAAACATTGGTCATCAAATACATTCAAATGAGTGAAGCTGATGAAGATGGTAATCGTCATGTGTTGTTTGAATTAAATGGTCAACCTAGAACGATTAAAGTTCATGACAAGCATATTAAAACAACAGGCGTGGTGCGTCATAAAGTGGATCCAACTAAACCTGGTGAAGTAGGGGCTACTTTATCCGGATCTGTGGTGAAAATTGTGGCACAAGTGGGTCAAGCTGTGAAAAAAGGTGATGCCCTTGTAGTGACAGAAGCGATGAAGATGGAGACTACTATTACAGCACCAGTAGCTGGTGTGGTAGGTGTCATCCATGTTCGTGAAGGTAGCCGTATTGAAAGTGGCGACTGCTTGTTAACTATTGAAGAACAAGCGCATGTAACTAACTAGGTTATATCATATGACATACGAAAACAGGAGCAACGCTGTTGCTCCTGTTTATCATATATATGTGAGAATCTGTTATTGTATAGCTATGTCGTAGAAATGAATAGAAATATATAAGAAATAAGAATAAGAAATAAGAATAAGAAATAAGAATAAGAAATAAAAATAAGAAATAAAAATAAGAAATAAAAATAAGATATAAAAGGAGTGATTCTTATGGCATTTGCATTGCCAGAGCGGTCTATTAGTAAAGGCCCTAATTTCATTCGAGATGTGTTTGAGCGGGGCGCAGGGATTCCTGGATTCATCAGTTTTGGTATAGGAAATCCTGCTGGTGAAGTTGTGCCAGTAGAGGAAATTCAAGCAGCTTTTGACCATATTGTACATACAAATCCATTAGAAATTTTACAATATGGTCCTATGCAAGGAGATGCGAAGTTAGCAGAGCAAACATTGCATCGTTTGGTACATGTACATCACATGCCTACAGAAAACCAACAGTTGTTATTATCCATCGGGGCAGGTCAAGACTTAGGGCTAGTACCCCGCACAGTATGTGATGCAGGTGATGAAGTGTACATGGATGCCTATACTTTCACCAGTGCAATTAATGCGGTGCGTAGTGTGGGAGCCAAAGCGGTGGGTATTCCTACCGATGAGGATGGTATGATTCCAGAAGCTTTGGAAGAAGCGGCAAAATCTGGAAAAGGTAAATATATCTATCTGATTCCTAACTTTCAAAACCCTACAGGTATTACTATGCCTTTAGAACGAAGAAAAGCCATTTATGAAATTGCAAAAGCTTATGATTTGTTCATTTACGAAGATGATCCGTATGGAGAAATTCGATTTGGCGGTGAGCGAGTGCCTACTTTCAAAGAAATGGATACGGATAATCGTGTGCTCTATGCAGGGTCCTATTCTAAAACGATTTCGGCAGGATTGCGAGTTGGTTTTTTGTATGGTCCAAGCGAAGTAATCCAAGCTATCCAAGTCATGAAGAATAACTGTGATGGTCAAATGCCGCTAGTCACGCAACGTGTAGTAAGCCATTTGTTAGAACATATCGATTATGATGAGCAAATCCAAAAGGTATGTAAGGTGTATCAAGAAAAATGCCATGTTATGTTAGATACATTTCGTCAATACGGTAGTTCTAAAGTGCATATGACAGAACCTACGGGAGGGATGTTTATATGGATGACATTGCCAGACTATGTGGACTGTGATGCTTTCTTTGAAGAGGCTATTGCTCGTAAAGTAGGCATTGTAAAAAGTGGTGCCTTTGCAGCAGATGGAGTTCCTTATGGACAACATTTCCGTTTAAGCTATACTGTACCATCTTTGGAAGATATCCGTAAAGGCATGAAAATCATTGGAGAATTGACACGTGAGTATTGTGGGGATTAAGTATTTCCACTGTACATGGATTTTATAAAGATGAATTACAAGCGCAATATATGCAGGGTAACTATTTTAGTTATTCACGACTATGTTGCGCTTATCTTATATGGGGATGTTACAAAATTTTTGTATCCTATGATATAATACATATATACCTATAGATATATAGGATATACATGCGTTCACAAGGGTGAATGGAATTTATTATGGTAGAGAAAGTTCTTAGGACTTTCAGACATATAGAAAGAAGGTTTATCATGGCATGTGGAGATAACGGTGGTTGCGGCGGTTGCGCATCTTCTAGCGGATGCGGTACGCAACAACCAGTAGATTTGACAGTAAAAACAAATGATAGAAGTCATGTGAAAAAGGTCATCGGCATTGTATCCGGTAAGGGCGGTGTTGGTAAATCTTTGGTCACAAGCTTGATGGCGGTGAGTCAATCTCGTAAAGGTAAATCTGTAGGCATTCTTGATGGAGATATTACAGGTCCATCCATTCCAAAAGTATTTGGCTTGAAAGACAAAGTGCGTAGTGATGATGGTAAATTGATGTATCCTATCGTGTCTAAAAATGGCGTGAAAGTGATGTCTGTGAATTTGCTATTAGATGATGAATCGGATCCAGTCCTTTGGAGAGGTCCTGTAGTAGGTAATGTGGTAAAACAATTCTTCTCCGATACAGTGTGGGGCGATGTAGATTACTTGTTCGTGGATATGCCTCCAGGAACAGGAGACGTAGCTATGACGGTATTCCAATCCTTACCATTGGACGGTATTATCGTGGTTACATCTCCTCAAGATTTAGTATCCATGATTGTGGAAAAAGCCGTAAAAATGGCGGATATGATGCAAGTACCTATTATTGGTGTAGTGGAAAACTTTGCTTATTTCCATTGCCCAGATAATGGAAAAGATTATAAAATCTTTGGTGAAAGTCACATTGATGAAGTATTGAAAAAATACAATTTATTGTTACTAGGTCGATTACCAATTGATCCTAAAGTAGCAGAGTTATGTGATGCCGGTGAGATTGAAACAATTACAACAACAAATTTAGAATCAGTAGGCTTACCAGAGTAAGCGTGGACAATACCATAGTGTACGTTGTACCTATGGTATTTTTCATAGGAGGAACTATGTGTGAACAGAATGAAGTCGCAACTATGTATGCTGACTTTTTTGAATATATTGAAAGCTCTACTTCACCATATCATACGATGGAGGAGTCGTATCGTCGCTTAGAAGAACAAGGGTTTACACCTTTATCGATGGACGAAGAATGGAATTTGGAAGTAGGGGATTATGTCATTGATGTATACGGTACTACTTTAATAGCATTCCATATCGGAGAACATCCAAGAGAGACATTACGGATTGCCTCTGCCCATACAGATTTTCCAGGGTTTCGGGTGAAGCCTAATCCGATGATTACGGACAAAGGGTATGGTAAGCTGAATGTGGAAAGTTATGGGGGATTAATTCAATATGCTTGGTTTGATCGACCTCTTTCACTGGCAGGTGTGGTAGTGACAAAAGGGAAAGACTCCCTAGAGTTAGATACACATTATGTAGATTTTGCTCGTCCAGTGGCTACGATTCCTAGCTTAGCCATCCATATGAATCGACAGGTTAATGAAAAGGCAAGTTTTAATAAGCAAAAAGAGATGTTACCGCTCATTTTAATGCGTGGTCTTGGCACGGAGTACGAAGATGACAAGACTGTATTAAAAGCTTTATTAGCTGAAGAAATTGGCTGTGAACCAGCAGATATTTTATCCTATGAGTTGACTGTGTATAATACGGATACAGTGGGAACGATTGGTTTTGATGCGGAATATATCAGTGCGCCACGATTAGATAATCTTACATCCTGTTATGCTTGCTTGCAAGGGATTGTAAGTGCCAAAGAACAACAGGCTACGGGGATTCGTATGGCATTCCTATTTGACCACGAAGAGGTGGGAAGTCGTACAAAACAAGGAGGAGCCTCCTTGTTATTACCCAATGTAGTACGCCGTGTGTACCGTGCCTTGGGGCTTTCAGAGGAAGCCTGTGAAGCGGATATTGCAAAAGGGTTCATGATTTCTTCTGATGTGGCTCATGGATATCATCCTAATTATGGCGAGAAAAATGATATTACAAATTACCCAACTTTGAATGGTGGCGTAGTTTTAAAAATAGCTAGCTCTCAATCCTATGCAGGAGATGCGGTGGCACAAGCGATTGTGACAGATTTATGTGAGACCCATGGCATTAAGCATCAAATTTATGTGAATCGCTCAGATATTCCAGGTGGATCTACAGTAGGCTCTATTTCTTCAGCACAATTAGTGATGCGGACCATGGATGTAGGTTTACCACTGTTGGCTATGCATTCCGCACGGGAGTTGATGGGTACCTATGATCAAATGGAATTAAATCGGTTATTAACTGTATTTTTAGGGGAGGTATAACATGGTTTCTATGATGGCAATTTTTGTAGCATTAGTATTGAATCGAATTTCTACACCCTTTCAACGTATGTTTTATGAACGAACTACAGTGAAAGAACAGCAAAAAGAAGAAGTCACAAAAGCATTACAATTGTTAGGGATGATTGTGGTAGCTGTGTATGGTGTGACCGGTAATATTACATTGTTAGGAATTGATGGGGTTACCATTGTGCAAACTGTTCTTGCTATTGCCTTGGGTATTGGGGCTGTGCAAGTGTTTGAAATTGTTTCGGTGTCTCATTTACGCCCTGTCCTGGAAGGACAAGAAACGCCTAAGACGGTATATGATCGCTGGATTTGGGATACTATTTTCATTGTAGGGTTATTATCTGCTCATGTACGGTATGGCTTAGAGTTTTCTTATATGGTCATTGCATGGCTATTATACATTCTGATTCCATATGGCGTTACACGATATAATATGAGCCGTGGCATAGAATTTAGCATTGGGAAAAAAGCCTATAAATGGGGAGCCCTAATCTGGATTTTTGCAGGTCTTATCCATTTGTTTGTATTATGATTCTCAGTGAGAACATGATATAATGAGTTAGCATTATGACAAAATGTTATACATATATAACAACGGTTTGAACTAGTATGCTAGTAAGAGCCGTTGTATGTTTAGTAGATAGAAAAGAGGTAGTATGAAGTTAGATACAGTCTATACAGGCTTTCGTGTAGAGCGAATTGAACCTGTTCAAGAGGTAAATGGCACAGCCTATATGTTACACCATGAGCAATCTGGTGCACGCTTGTTATACATAGATACAGAAGATACAAATAAAGTATTTCATGTAGCATTCCGCACGCCCCCTCATGATAGTACAGGGGTAGCACATATTTTAGAACATTCTGTGTTGTGTGGATCCCGTAAATTTCCTTTGAAAGAGCCCTTTGTGGAACTCGTAAAAGGCTCTCTGAACACATTCTTAAATGCTATGACCTATTCTGATAAAACTGTGTATCCAGTGGCGAGTAAGAATGATACAGACTTTCATAATTTGATGGATGTCTATTTGGATGCCGTATTCTATCCTCGTGTAGCTAAGGATCCAATGATCGTGATGCAAGAGGGATGGCATTATGAGTTAGAATCTCCAGAAGATCCATTGACCTATAAAGGTGTTGTTTATAACGAGATGAAAGGGGTTTACTCCTCACCTGATTCTCAATTAGATCATCATAAAATGGCGCTGTTATATCCTGACACTACTTATGGGCATGATTCTGGTGGATATCCTGATAATATTACAGACTTGACCTATGAAAACTTTAAAGCTTTCTATGATTCCTATTACCATCCATCTAATAGCTATATCTATTTATATGGGGATATGAATATTGAAGAAACCTTAGCATTCATTGATAAGGAATATTTGTCAAACTTCCATGCCATTGAAGTAGATTCTAGTATTGCTATGCAATCTCCTTTATCTGAACCAGTAGTGGCATCTTTCCCATACGGTATTGGTAATGATGAAAGTGATAAGGGCAAAGCCATTCATTCCTTAACCTATGTATTCCCAGAAATGACATTTACTCAAAGTTTAGCCTTTGAAGTGTTGAATCATGCCTTATTTACATCCGGCTCAGCGCCATTGAAGGAAGCTTTAGTGAAAGCAAATATTGGTAGTGATGTAAGCGGTTCCTACATGGATGGGATTCGTCAGCCATTATTTGAAATTAGTGTCACAGGTTCTGAAATCGAAAAACAAGCACAGTTACAGGAAGTGGTGGAAAACACATTACGCCAATTGGTAGATGCAGGTTTAGATAAGGAATTGTTAGAGGCATCCTTAAATCGCATTGAGTTCATTTTGCGAGAAGCCGATTTTGGAGGGCGTCCAATTGGTCTTGCTTACGGCTTACGAGTGATGGATAATTGGCTATATGACGAAGATCCTATTGAGTTGTTACGATATGAACCAGTATTGAAAGCACTTCGTGAAGGATTATCTACTGATTTCTATGAAAAATTATTGCGTACCTATATCTTAGATAACACGCATAAAGGCTTAGTTTCTCTGTATCCAGAAAAAGGTTTGCAAGAGAAAAAAGAACAAGAAGAGACTGCTGAACTAGCGGCTATTAAATCAAATATGAGTGAAGAAGAAATTGCCCATATTATTGATCAAACAGCGAAATTAAAAGAAATGCAACAAGCCGTAGATTCTGAAGAAGCACTGGCAACAATTCCTTTATTAGAATTGTCTGATATTTCTCCTGTAGTAGAAGTAACACCACGTCGTGAAATTGACCATAAAGGTATTCGTGTGCATCACATTGATGTACCAGCTCGTGGCATTAACTATGTTAGCTTGTATTTCAATATGGAATCCTTGCGAGAAGATGAATTATTTTATGCAGAGCTATTGTCAGATGTATTAGGCCGACTAGATACAGAACGTTTTACCTATGCAGAGATAGCAAAAGAAATAAATCTACATTTAGGTGGCTATACCATGGATGTATTGCCAGTCTCTATCCATAATGAACGTGATGCATTTGTACCATTAGCGGTTGTTCGTAGTAAGGCGTTAGCATCTAACATTGGTCATTTAACATCTTTACTTGGAGAGATTGTAGGACGTACAAAGTTTGATAGTCAAGAACGTCTTGTAGAATTATTAAAAGAAGGAAAGGCCATCTGGGATACAGAAGCATTCCGCCGTGGTAATACGATTGTTACTAACTTGCTTATGGCGAAAGTATCGAAAATTGGTAAATTTAGAGATCAAGATACATTAGGCTATTTCCGTCGTTTAGTCGAAGTCTTAGAGAATGAAACATTACTAGCTGGTGTGACAGAACAATTGATGAAAGTACAACAACGTTTATTCCGTAAAGATAACTTGGAAGTATCTTTTGTAGGTACTACTGAAGAACTAGAAACTTTCTTAGCACATCTAGACGATATCACTGCTGTTTTAAGTGATGATAGTTGGGAAGCACAGCTAGAGATGACTCAATCCTATGTGAATGAAGGCTTAGCTACATCTGGTAAGGTGCAATATGTGGCAAAAGGTGGTAACTTCCGTGATCATGGTGGTACACATACAGGTACTATGAGCGTCCTAGAAACTATGTTACGCTACGATTATCTGTGGAATTTGATTCGTGTACAAGGTGGAGCGTATGGAGCCTTTGCTAACTTCCATAATAATGGTAATATGGTATTCTGTTCCTACCGCGATCCAAACTTAGAAAATACATTACAAGTGTACGATGGATTGCCGACCTATTTACGTGAATTAGATTTATCTCCACGAGAAATGCGTAAATATATCATTGGTACTATGAGTGGACTGGATGTATCTAATACACCATTCCTACAAGGAGCTCGTGCTATGAGCTTATACTTTGGGAATACCAATGAAGTAAATATGACTGCTTTCCGTCAACAAGTCTTGGAAACAACAGTAGAAGACTTACGTGGATTAGCAGATGTCATTGAAAAAGTACTGCAAGATAACCATATCGTAGTCATGGGTAGCGAACAGCGTATCAAAGAAGCAGAACAGCTCTTTGATAAAGTGAGTAACCTAGTGCAATAATTTCATAAAACGATTACATATAAAAAGCCATACCCCATCTGGTACTCCAGATGGGGTATGGCTTTTAATTGTTAAGAGAATTAATAGTACCATAAATTGTCACGAATAGTATATGTCCAACCTATTCTATGCATCATATATTCAAATATTTTATGGTGTGGTATTACGACAGTAGTATGATCTCTCCTCATTGTGTTGGTATAGTATCTCCACATATCAGTTTTGAATTTTGAGAAATTCCATGTTACTGTTTCAATGACTCGGTTGTGTTTAACTATTTTTACGGATACAGTAATCCATTTTCCCGTAGAGGATGTTCCATAAGAAATAGTATCGTCCATTATATAAAGACTGGTGTTTTCTGAACTACTAATCCAGATATCAGTTGCTTTAACAGTACTTGTAAATGATAAGAATATAAAAAGAACGAAACAATAGGACAGTAATTTTGTTATAGTACGGTTCATAACATACTCCTTTATACACTATCATTTATAAATATTTAGTTAGGGAAAATATATCCATCAATTGCATCGGCTTGTGTAATTTTGCTGTTTACGATATAGGGCTGTTCTACACCGTGGAAGTTACGAGTGCCGATAGTTCCTTCCATTGTATACCAAGTATGCTCTAACAATGGTGTAGTGGAGGAGTACTCTGTAGGTAATCCAAATGGAGACATATCTGCTACGCAGCAAATCATTAAATCACGAGCTAATACAAAGTCATTGCCTTGTAAAGCTTTGTCATGATAAGAAATATAGCCTGTAGCTGTTACTGTATAGCCTTTATATTTTTCAATGTGATTAGATACTTTTAAAATGGTATCGTAATAATTTCTGGACGTTAATGTAATGTGTCGATGCGTATCATCGATACCATCACCAATGTTTTTATAATCGTTTGTTGGAACTGGTTCTTTGGTAATGGAAATGACTTGGTCCACAGGCTCTTCCGCTGGTAATGCAAAGGCTTGGGCATGGAAGATGGATGGACTTAATAGTAATGTACATAATCCGTATAGGATAGCATTTCGATACGAAGAGCCATAAGATCTACGGAATATGTTTTTGCTTGCTTTGATTGTGCTCCATAATAGTAATAATGTCAAAGCCCATAGCAAAGCGATGATATAGGAATTAGGGGCAATTAAACGATAGATGGAGCCTGTTGTTAATAAATATAACAAGGATAGGCTGCAACTAGCAGAGGCTACGATTTCTACCGCTGCGTGAATGTTAATTGTAGGAATGTATTTCATAGTGCATAACCTCCTATGATCGAAAATAGTATACATATAATCGTTGTTCCCAGAATGATGGAAATACTATATACTTTCACAAAGGAATTAGGGAACAGATTTCGTAATAAGACGTAGTTTTTAATGTCTAATAGAGGTCCAAACAGTAAGAATGCCAAGATTCCTGGTAAAGGAATGACGTTCATAAAGGACCGAGCGATAATGGCATCTGCAGTAGAGCAGATGGATACGCAAAAGGCGAGTGCCATCATACCGAAGATGACTAAAATGGAACCAGATAAGGATATATCTTGCAACCATTGTTTAGGTAAAAATAATTGTAACCCACTACTTAGTATAGACC
The DNA here is from genome assembly GCF_003992015.1 of Veillonella sp. VA137. Lineage (GTDB taxonomy): Bacteria > Bacillota > Negativicutes > Veillonellales > Veillonellaceae > F0422. Next base: position 99,045 of record NZ_RQVK01000004.1, on the reverse strand, counting down.
CAATTATGATAAAGGGCAATAGGCGTAAGGTTTCTTCTTGTAATCTTCCGAAAAATCCTATGTCTTTTGACAGCGATTTTACTAGAGTTAATTGTTTCCATGGAGGGAATGCATCGGTACGACCGTAGATACGAGAGCCACAATATTGGCTTACAATAAAAGCTAGCAAAATTCCTAGTAAAGGTCGTCCCCAGAGTATCATAGGTTCTTTTGGGAACGCATAATAAGTGGAGAGTAGTACAATGGGATTTAGCAAAGGACTAATCATCGTAAAGAATAGACTAACTTTCGGTTCCATACCTTGCCGTGTTAGGCTGCGTAAGATAGGGATTACCGCGCAATCACAGAGTGGCATAGTACAAGCCATGAGAATAGCTAGTATATAGGCGAACATAGGAGAACGATGTAAATATTTTTCTATGCGATAGGGAGAGGCATATTGTTCTACGATGACGGAAATGCCAGTCCCTAAAAGCAAGAATGGTATCATCTGTAATAAGATGGCCGTGGTCATAGTTACCCAATTAGGCTGTGCATAAAACATATATCCCAAGGCCAATAGGATAGGGATGATCGCATATTGTTTCCATCCAGGTTTAGACATTTGTATAGGTTTTGTAATAGGCCATTGCTTCACATCTTGGCAGGTAATCCAAGTACTATTAGGAGCCAATTCAGTATACTCTTTAGCCTTTTCTTGCGTAGTGTTGCCCAGTATGACTGTATCGCTATAGCGAATTTGTGAAAGGGGAATTTCCCCTAAATACGGTAATTGTGACTCTACCCATTCTGGATGGGTCACATAATAAATATGTTTAATATCTAGCATATCTCCTAAGGGAGAGTGTAGAAAAAGTTCTTCAAAACTTTCTAAGGAGCCCATGCCATTCCATTCGATCCAAAGTTCACGATACTGACGATCTTGTAATACTTGCTGACAAGCGGAGATAGTGTTCTTGGGATCATCATCGATGGAGAAAGTATGTACTCTTTCGTTGGAAAGAGCAGGACTTTGTAAGCCCTGCTCAAATTGAAAGAGAAGAACATTTGAAATTTTATGACTTTCAATACCAGCAGTGATAGTGCTTGTCTTTCCTGAACCAAGAAAGCCCATCACTACATAGGCGGGGATAGTTTTCATAGGTGTTACATTGTTCCATTAATAAAAGACTGCAACGCATCATTGTTTAAAGATGGACCAATGATGGTTAAATATGAATCATGTAATGTGGTAGGAGTAATCTCTAAACCAGTGCCGTTGTATTGTACTAAGGCTTGCCCTCCAGTGGATAGAGGGATGCAACCTTTCAATCGTAAGATATGACCAGTTGTATTCGTTTCGATGAGGGCTTTCAAATGTTCTTTCCATTCATCGATGGTGCGAGGTAAGGTGCATTCTACCGTGCATGTTAAGAAAGCATCCTTGGCCTGTGCGTGATGAGCAATGTGGTCATGACGAGGAATCTCGGGGTGATTCCGTGCTGTATGATGACCTGTATGATTTTCAATATTTTTGGCAGGTGATAAAGAGGAGATGACTTGCTCTCGTGGATACATGGAAATATATTTTGAAAGTGTAATCTCTTTCCAAGGCACGATGTAAATCGGTGCAGCTGGATTTAAGAGACGAATAATTTCCAAGGTGTTTTGTAGCAAATCTTCATCTTCTTGATGGCTAATAAAGACTTGGCTTGAGTAGGCAATTTGATCTTTAAAGAAGACACCAAAGTTTTTGTAGTACATAGGAGCTCGCATGGCATCCACAATGGACACACAACCGGTGAGCTCAATGCGTTTTGCAATAGATGAATCCTTGCAAATAGCTAGAATGTCAGATAGTTGACTCACCCCAGATGGTTCAATGATAATATAATCCACATCTTGAGTGTCTAAAATATCTACTAAAGCTCTACGGAAATCGCCGGCTAAGCTACAACAAATGCACCCAGATGTGAGCTCGCGAACGGTATATCCTTTTTCACGAAGGATAGCTCCATCTAAATTGACTTGGCCGAAATCATTTTCTAAAATCAAAATTCTTGTTGGATCCGGTAATTCTTGTATGAGTTGCTGAATGAATGTTGTCTTTCCGGCACCTAGAAAACCAGAGACGACATACACTTTTACTTTATGGGAACTTAGATTTTGTTTTGCTCGAGTAAAAGCACGACTGATTAGATTCATCATACATCTCACCTCCAATGTGTATAATGTTATATATAATAAAATGAAAGTTCTTGCATGAATAGTATACTCTCTTTTAGTCAGCCATGCATGAATGATTGAGCATTTCAGTCTGTGTAACTTGCAATCATTATCAAAATATAAAATAAATGATAAAAAATCGAAAAAAATAGAAAAAGAAGATTGATTTATTTCGATTTGTCTGTTATAATGAAATCACGATGTGGAAACACATCAGTGTATTGTCAATTTATAAAAAGTATATATGAGGTATAAAAACATGAATCAAAAAGTAGCACAAGCTCTTAACGAACAAGTAATTTTCGAATTTAATGCAGCATCCACATATTTAGCTCTTTCCTTAGCTATGGCTGATGCTAACTTCAAAGGTTTCTCCGCATGGTTACGTGCACAATACCAAGAAGAAGTAACTCACGCTTTCAAATTCATTGATTACTTACAAAGCAACAATGAAAAAGTAACATTAGGTGATGTAAAAAACACAGCATCTACTTTGACTAATCCATTAGAAGTAGCAAAAGCTGTATTAGCTCATGAACAAATGATTACTGGCAAAATCCATAACTTGTATGCATTAGCATTAGAAGAAAAAGATTATGCTACAGTATCTTTCTTGAACTGGTTCGTAGAAGAACAAGTAGAAGAAGAAGCGAATGCAACTGACCTAGTAGATCAATTCACATTTGCACAAGATAGCCGTTCTGCACAATTATTCTTGGACTCCAAATTAGGTAGCCGTCAATAATTGCTACACTCACTCTTACTGTGAAGTGAGAACTTCCTATCAAACCTAACACACATAACACACACATAATACAAAACCTAACACACAACACATATAACTAAACACAATCATGATATTTGTAAGAGTGAAGTTGCTTGCTAGAATATACAATAGGTAGCCTTTCTAATAGAGGGGCTACCTATTTTGTTTTGCTGTCGATGTGGGGCACGATTCATATACGAACAGTGTCCTACATTATTTTTTAACTAAATAGTCAAAAAGTCAAAAAAGTATTTGACAAAAGTCAAAAAGTCAGATATACTTTAACCATAGAAAAGAACAAAAAGTCAAATTCAACTATTCGGTGTATATAATGACTGATGATGTGAATATTTAGGATTGCATTATAGTAGATAATACATCACAAATGGAAGAAATGAGGTTATAATATGAGCATTTTAGCAGATAAGATTGAACAGTTTATACTGACGAAACTATTAGAAGAACAGGAAGGCATTACGCTAAGGAGAAATGAACTAGCCGAGACTTTGGATTGTGCGCCCTCACAAATTAGTTATGTGCTGAGTACACGATTTTCAAATGACCGGGGATTCATTGTTCAATCCAGACGGGGATTAGGTGGCTCAATCACAATTACTAGAGTTATGGAACCGGTAAGAACAAAAGTCCTGATTCCCTTAGAAAAAACTCAAAAACGTAATGAAGAGGAACCTGTTATTACAATTGGTCACATTGACAAAGTATTATTCCAACATATGAAAGAAGCACGTCTTACAAAGCGTGAAGCAGCGATGTTACATGAAGCATTTGTTAGAATCTTACAAGATGTGCCAACGGAACGTAGAAAAGAAGCCGCAGAGCGTTTTTATCAAGCCATTATGAACATTATAAATGAGGAGGTGTAGACTATGAAATGTGATTCTTGTGGTAAAGAAAATGCAAACATTCATATGACATCTATTGTGAATGGAGCAAAAGAGGAGCATCATTATTGCCAACAATGTGCCAATCAAAAAGAGCAGGGAAGTGGAACCATGTTTTCCTCTATGTTTGATGATAGCTTTTTCAATAATCAATTTTTTGCCAATGTTATGTACCCTCAAAGTGCATTGGGTAATAGCAAACAGATTACTTGCCCACAATGTGGCATGACTATATCGGCATTTAATCATCAAGGTCGATTAGGTTGTGATAGATGCTACGAGGCGTTTCGGCAGCACTTAGTTCCCCTAATTAAGCGTATTCAAGGATCTATTTCTTATGAAGGTCGCATTCCTCAACGAGGAGCCGCAGATTTGAAAGTAGAGCAAACTATTAAGCAACTACGAAATGAGCTAATTCGGACGGTAAAGGAAGAGCAATTTGAAAGAGCTGCACAAATTCGTGATGAAATTAAGTCTTTGGAACAGTCTAAAGCATCAAATTAAGGAGGGGCTATGTTACATACTATTTTAGATGAGGCATTGTCGCCTTGGATGAAAGAAACCGACTTAGATCATCGTATTGTGTTATCTAGTCGTATCCGATTAGCAAGAAATTTTAAAGGTATACCTTTTACGAATCGAGGAGATATCAATGATTTAGCTAAGGTTGATGGGTATATGCGGTCTATGATTGCCCCTTTGCAAATAGCCTATGGTAAAAGCTTTTCAAAAATTAACTTGGCATCTTTAAGTCCTATGGAACGAGATGTGCTAGTAGAAAAACACTTAATTTCTCCTAATTTGGCGACCCAGAGTCAAGAACGAAGTGTCATCATTTCTGAAGATTCTCGTATTGCCATTATGGTGAATGAAGAAGATCATTTGCGGATTCAGTCCATGGAATTAGGATTACAATTAGAAAAAGCCTATGAACGAGCGGTAGCTATTGATGATGTGATAGAAAGTAAATACGATTATGCGTTTTCAAAAGACTTTGGATACTTAACTGCCTGTCCTACCAATGTAGGAACGGGGATGAGAGCATCTGTGATGGTTCATGTTCCAGCGTTATCAATGACGGGCAAATTACAGCGCATTATTCGTAGTATTATCCGCATGGGCTATTCTGTACGAGGTCTCTATGGTGAAGGATCTGAGGGATTAGGTCATGTATATCAAATCTCTAATCAGCAAACCATGGGAATTAGTGAGCAAGCAACGATTGAACAACTTTCACAGATTGTACAAGGCGTTGTAAAAGAAGAAGAAAAAGCACGGTCTGAATTATGGACTACAGATAAAGAAGGCGTTGAAGATAAGGTGTGGAGGTCCTATGGAATTTTGACCCATGCACGCCGTATTTCAGGAGAAGAAGCCTTGGCCTTATTGAGTGATGTGCAGTTAGGCATAGATATGAAATTAATAGATGTGACCATGAACTTTCACGAAATGCTAGTCATTACAAGACCAAATTTTCTGGCCAAATTAGTGGGGAAAGAGTCGATGGGCTCGCAAGAACGTGATAGTCAAAGGGCACAAGTAATACAAGATACCTTGTTACGAGGTTCAAAAGGAGGAAGAAAATGATAGAAAGATATACAGAAGGGGCAAAACGTGCGTTAGCAATTGCCCAAGAAAAAGCAGTTGAATATAAACATAATTATGTAGGAACAGAGCATTTGTTGTTAGGCCTTGTGGAAGAAGAAAAATCAGTGTCTGCACGTGCGTTGCTAGCCTTAGGAGTAGAAGGAAAGGCATTGGCACAAGAAGTGATTCGTGCAGTTGGTAAAGGTACGCATAGTGGAGGCCAATTACAAATGACACCGCGTACGAAACATGTATTGGATTTAGCGCAACAAGCCGCCAATGGTCGTGGACATAACTACATCGGTACAGAGCATATTTTATTAGGCCTATTGTACGATGGTGGTGGGGTAGCCATGCAATTATTGGCAGCAAAAGGAATTCGTCCAGAAGATGTAGTAGAAAAAGTAAATGCTATTGTAGGTGGAGAAGAACCAAGTTCTAATCCAACACAAGGTACAGCTAGTGATTTAGGCGAAATTTCTGACTATGCTATAGATCTTAATGAAAGTGCAAAACAAGGCAAAATTGATCCTGTCATTGGTCGTGATACAGAAATTCAACGGGTAATTCAGATTTTAAGCCGTCGCACAAAAAATAATCCAGTCCTTATCGGTGAACCTGGGGTTGGTAAAACAGCCATTGCAGAGGGGTTAGCACAACGTATTGTTAGTGGAGATGTGCCAGATGTATTACGAGATAAGCGCATTATTTCTGTAAGCTTGAGCTCCATGTTAGCAGGAGCAAAATATCGCGGTGAATTTGAAGAGCGTTTGAAAAAAGTGATGGATGAAGTACAAGCACATAATGATATGATTGTATTTATTGATGAAATTCATACTTTGATTGGAGCAGGTGCTACAGAAGGAGCCATGGATGCAGCAAATATCTTGAAGCCAGCCTTAGCACGTGGCAATTTCCAAGTGATTGGAGCTACTACATTAGACGAATATAAAAAGCATATTGAAAAAGATGCTGCTTTAGAACGTCGTTTCCAACCAGTACAAGTGGGGGAACCAAGTGAAGAAGATGCGTTATCTATTTTGAAGGGCTTACGTGATCGCTACGAAGCATTCCATAAGGTACAAATTACAGATGAAGCCTTGGCAGCAGCTGTACATTTATCAAGTCGTTATATTGCAGATCGATTCTTGCCAGATAAAGCAATCGATGTCATGGATGAAGCAGCATCTAAAGTACGTATGGCTGTGTTTACGGCAACTCCAGATGTGAAAGCCTTAGAAGATGAGTTAGTGCAAGTACAAAAAGAAAAAGAGGCAGCTGTTACAGCCCAAGACTTTGAGCGAGCAGCTACACTTCGTGATAAAGAAAAAGAATTAGAATCTGACATTGCATCAAAACAAGAAGATAGCAAAAAAGACAGCGAATCCAAGCTAGTAGTGACAGAGTCTGAAATAGCCGCTGTTGTTTCTGAATGGAGTGGTATCCCTGTATCACGAGTGGCAGAAGAAGAATCGGAACGCTTATTACGCTTGGAAGAAGAATTGCATCAACGTGTCATCGGTCAAGACGAAGCTGTCGTAGCTGTATCGAAAGCGGTACGCCGTGCAAGAGCTGGATTAAAAGATCCAAAACGTCCAATTGGTTCCTTCCTATTCTTAGGACCTACTGGGGTTGGTAAAACAGAATTAGCTAGATCCTTAGCATCTAATTTATTTGGTGATGAAAATGCTATGATTCGCATCGACATGTCAGAGTATATGGAAAAACATGCGGTGAGCCGTTTAGTGGGAGCGCCTCCGGGCTATGTAGGATATGATGAAGGAGGTCAATTAACTGAGGCTGTTCGTCGTCGCCCATATAGTGTGGTTCTCTTTGATGAAGTGGAAAAAGCGCATCCAGACTTCTTTAATATCTTATTACAAGTCTTGGATGATGGACGATTAACGGATAACCAAGGTCGCACAGTCGATTTCAGAAATACCGTGATCATTATGACAAGTAACTTAGGAGCGCAATATCTCAAAGAAGATGCGGCAGCTATGGGATTCTTAGCAGCTAAGGGAGAAGAAGAAAGTGGAAAAGATAAAGAGTCCATGAAAAAAGATGTGCTCCAAGCTGTGAAATCTCATTTCCGCCCAGAGTTTTTGAATCGTATTGATGAAATGATTGTATTCCATGCTCTAGAAACAGAACAATTGCAAAGTATCGTGCGTATTTTATTGCAATCTGTGACAACACGATTACATGAACAAGGTATGGAATTAGAAGTATCTGATGAAGCTATGGAGAAAATCGTAGCAGAAGGAACTGACTTTGCTATGGGGGCAAGACCTTTGAAACGAGCTATCCAACGGTTAGTAGAAGATCCAATTTCTGATGCTATCTTAGAAGGTAAAGCTGGAGAAGGTAAAACAATTCATGTAGTAGTAGAAAATGATGATATTGCGATTACTGTAAAGTAATATAAGAAACGAGCTATACTTAGTTGTTATGAAGGCAACTGGGTATAGCTCTTTTATGTTCACCTGAACTCTACTATGTAAGGTGTTGTATATAGATATAAGAAGAGTATATTAGAGTAGCGTAATGCATTAGTGTGGGAAGAGATTGGTTAATGACTTATATTTATTTTACAGAACACCAATTTTAATTTACACTATAGATAGGTATGTTCTTAATTTAAGTATGAGGTATAACATGAAAGAGATTATTCTAGTCACATCTTTTGGCTCTACTGTAGACAGCGCAAGAGAAAATCAAATTTTCCCAGTGGTAGATGCCATTCGTAAAGCAAATCCGAGTCATGAAGTAAGGTTGGCCTTTACATCACGTATTGTCATTAAGCGTTTGAAAGATAGAAATATTGTATTCCAAAATGAAATTGAGACTATGGAATCGATTGTAGCAGAAGGCTATGAACGGATCATTGTACAGCCTACACATTTAGTAGGTGGTGCAGAGTTTGATAAGCTTCGAAAAAATATTATGGAGTTCAACGGAAAAGGCTCTGTACAAGAAATTGTATTTGGTAGACCGCTTTTGTATTTCATGGGACAAGAAGGGGAAGTGCCAGACGATTATCAAATATTGATTGATCGTTTTATCAAGGCCTTACATGTTCCTGAAACGGAAGATTTACTTCTAGTAGGTCATGGTGGGTTTAATGTAGGAAATGCATCTTATGCAGTACTACAATTGAAATTACAATATGAAGGGTTCCGTAATACATCCATTGCTACATTAGAAAATTTTCCAACACCTGAAGATATATTAGCACGATGGGAACGAGACGACCACGAATGTAAAAGAGTACATTTACACCCCCTATTATTAGTCTGTGGTGATCATGCATTGAATGATTTATTCGGAGAGGAAGAAGACAGTTTGCTTTCTGGATTAACAGAAGCAGGCTATGAAGTGGTATCCTATGAAAAAGGCCTTGGAGAATACAAAGAAATTCAAGATATTTATGTGGAGCATTTGGCAGATGCTATGCAGGGGTTATATCAAAAAAGATTATAATATTATAATTCATAATAATTTGATGGCTAAGGGATTTTCTAGTAGTACATAGAAGGGTATTTCGTGTACATTCATGGATAATCATGATATACTAAACAAGTTATAGTAGATTGGAAGTAGTAAATCTTACTAGTTCAATGTTGATAGATAAAGAGGTGTCCTGATGAAAGGTAAATTATATGGTATCGGTGTAGGTCCTGGGGATTCTGAGTTGATGACTGTGAAAGCTGCTCGTATTGTGGGAGAAGCAGATGTTATCATTACGCCGAAAACAGAAAAAAAAGATGGTTCTGTAGCATTGCATATTGCAGAACCATATATTCAAGAACATACAGAAATCGTACCAGTTGTATTTCCAATGGTATTAGATGATAATGAACAATCTAAAGGTTGGGAAGAAGCTCGTAAAATTATTACTGGATTACTAGAAGAAGGTAAAAAAGTTGTATTCTTAACATTGGGGGATCCAATGTTTTACAGTACATATATGTATGTATATCGCTTAGTAGAATCTGCTGGTTTTGATATTGAAACTATTCCAGGTGTTACTGCATTTTGTGCAATCGGATCCCATTTGGGCTACCCAATTGTAGAAAAAGAGGAAGTGTTAGCGATTATTCCAGCGACAGCACCAAAAGAAAAAATTGATGCTGTACTTGCTGTAGCTGATGATGCAGTTATTATGAAAGTGTATAGAAACTTCTCTGAAGTGCAAGAGACACTTCGCAAACATGATATGGCAGAAGAGGCTGTGATGATTTCTCGTGTTGGATTACCAGAGGAAGAAATCTATCGTAATGTAGATGCGTTGCCATCTGATACAAAATTAAACTATTTATCTACAATTTTGGCGAAACGTAAAGATCGCTAAGAGGTATGTTATGAACACTGTACAACGACCAAGAATTGTCATAGCAGGCACCAACTCAGGTGTCGGAAAAACAACCATTGTAGCAGGGCTTTTGGCGGCTTTGACAGAGCAGGGCAAAGCGGTACAGGCATTTAAAGTAGGCCCGGATTATATTGATCCGGGCTTTCATAAAATTGCTAGCCAAAGAGAATGTTACAACTTAGATACCTGGCTTGTGCCACCACATAAATTGATTCCTTTTTTTGCCGGACAAGCAGAAACAGCAGATATTTCCATTATAGAAGGCGTGATGGGTCTTTATGATGGAGGACGTGAAGGTGTTAGTTCCACTGCGCAAGTAGCCAAAGATTTAAATGCACCAGTGGTATTAGTGATCGATTGTAAGGCGATGGGAGAAAGCGCAGCAGCCATTGCTAAAGGCTTTCGGGATTATGACCCAGAGGTACAATTTGGTGGGGTTATTTTAAACCGATTAGGATCGGATAATCATGAATATATGATACGGACGGCGATGAAGAAATTAGGTGTTCCTGTACTAGGTGCCATTCGTCGTGATGAACGCATGCAATCACCAGAACGTCATTTAGGATTGACACCAGTGACAGAAATTGATCCCACAGAGGCTATTGCTACCATTCGTGAAGCTGTAAAAGTCATGGTGGATTTAGAAGCCCTGGTAGAGTTAGCTCAAAATGCGGCGGACTTGTCTGTGGAAACTGTGGAGGTAGTAGAGGCTGTAGAAAAACGCACACGTATTGGCATCGCTTTTGATGAAGCGTTCTCCTTTTACTATCCAGCTAGCTTATCCGCTTTAGAAGCAGAAGGGGCGGAGTTACATTATTTTAGTCCTTTACAAGATACATCCTTGCCAGATGTAGATGGTATCTTTTTTGGTGGTGGTTTTCCAGAGATGTTTTTATCTCAACTGGGGAAAAATGAATCTATTAAAGATAGTATACGTAAGGCTAGTGAAAAAGGGATGCCAATCTATGCGGAATGCGGCGGTCTCATGTATATGACAGAAGCAGTGACTGATTTTGAAGGGAATACCTATCCGATGGTGGGGATTGTACCAGCTACCTGTGAAATGCAACAAAGCTTACAACGGGTTGGATATGTAAGTGCCACTATGTTGGAACCAAGTATCTTAGGGTCTGTGAAAGATACTTTGCGTGGACATGAGTTTCATTTTTCTACCATGACACCTACACAAAGTCCATTTCCTTGGGCCTTTGAATTAGTAGGTGGACGTAAACCGAAAGCCTATCAAGGTGGATATGCACATAAAAATGTGTTAGCATCCTATTTACACATTAATTTCTCTGGCAGTGAAGCGGCAGCAAAAGCTTTTGTAGATGCTTGTGAGGATTATAGTCAACGTAAGTAGTAAAAATGCAAAGATGCTAAAATGCAATTTTATATTGCGTTTTAGGCATAATATAAAAGTGAAAAAAGATTGACATTTTTTCTAGCTCTGTGTATACTAATATCGTTGACGAGCCGGAGTGGCGGAATGGCAGACGCACTTGACTCAAAATCAAGCGGGTAACACCGTGTGGGTTCAAGTCCCACCTCCGGCACCAACGATTAGCAGATACTGTATAAACAGTATCTGCTTTTTTATTTTCACCTTGATAAAAAAATTTATTTAATAAAAGAGTAGATAGTAATAGAGTGTCAAAAGCAACAGAGTTTAGAATGGGTTAAGAAGTGTGAAGAAAGGGGTTGAAAGATAGTTTATTATGATTATTTTATATGGGTTTCATGATGAAAAATAATTGACGATTTGTGGAAAATTATATATGATAGTCACAAAATAAGGTGATAACAAGTTGCAAAAAAAGTTGTGCTATAACAATAGAGTAGGCTAGGAAGTATTAGCTAGAAAAGATGCATATAGGATATGAGAAAGGAGGAACCCTATGTCGGGCGAGCGTAAAAGACTATGTATAAGAACGTATGAAATTAATAGGAAATCGAATGAGGGAGAAAGCTATGGATGGATACGAGTATACATTGGACAAGACGGGGTTTTATAAAATCCTTTTTAGCACGTCTTTGACAGTAGCCAAAGAACAATTACATAGTAGGTTAACACCGAAAAAACTAGAAGGTGCAGTGGATTATATGTGCATGCTTTGCACCTGCATGAGTTTAGCGGTTAATCAGAATCAACTAGAATGTGCCAAGTTTAATGATGGAATTGTAGAAGAATATGTAAGTTTAGTAGATGTGATCATTAGTAACGAAGGGAGTATTAATTATATAAAAGCTGCTAAAATTGATGAATTGTTTATTAAATCGGCTGAGTTGGTACGTGCACTATTGCAGGGGGGCGCATTAACTGAACAGTTAGGTGAACTACAAAGAACCTATCATTATTGGAGTATGAAGCAACGTATGTATAGTTCACGAAAAAGTTTGCTTCATTAGTGTGTAAGAATGGGTGGGCATGAAGCATATATTGAGTAATGTCTAGGTTGCAATGATGTAAATACAAAGGCACCTAATAAAATAGTTCCCACAAAAAGAGAGGAAAGTTGATCCTGGAGAGTCTGCTTTCCTCTTTTTTATATTATGCCATTCAAAGGTTTACTCTATGGTGTATGGAGAAGAGGGGAGTGTAGTGGGATATATTTTATAGGTCTAACTATGAAGTGTAGTAAAGAGGGCTCTTTCATCCAAAGGTACAAAAAGCTTGCACCAACCCCAATAGTCTTGTAAAATAGAGGTATAACAACTTATATAGTACAAGAATTATTAGGAGGAATTGATTATGGCAGTGAAGATTGGTATTAATGGCTTTGGTCGTATTGGTAAATGCGTCATGCGCGCGGCTCTTAACAACCCAGATGTGGAAGTAGTAGCCATTAATGATACTGGTGATATTGAAGGTTCCGCTTTACTGTTTAAACATGACTCAATTCATGGCAACTTAAGCTGTGACGTGTCTGTAGAAGGCGAATATTTAGTAGTAGACGGCAAAAAAACACGTGTATTCTGTGACCGTGATCCAGCAAAATTAGACTGGTCCTCGGAAGGGGTAGAAGTGGTTATCGAATGTACGGGTGTATTCCGTTCTCGTGAAAAAGCGGCAGCTCATTTAGGGGGCACTGTTAAAAAAGTAATTATTTCCGCACCAGGTAAAGATGAAGATAAAACAATCGTTATGGGTGTCAATGAAAGTGAATATGATCCAGCTACACATCATGTAGTATCTAATGCAAGTTGTACTACAAACTGTTTAGCTCCATTTGCAAAAGTATTGCACCAAGAATTTGGTATCAAACGTGGTATGATGACTACAGTGCACTCTTACACAAATGACCAACGTGTATTGGATGCACCACATAAAGACTTACGTCGTGCTCGTGCGGCAGCGATGTCTATTATTCCTACTACAACAGGTGCAGCAAAAGCAGTGGCATTAGTATTGCCTGAATTAAAAGGTAAATTAAATGGCTTTGCTCTTCGTGTGCCTACTCCAAATGTGTCTGTAACAGACTTAGTAGTAGAACTTGAAAAAGAAGCAACTAAAGAAAGCATCAATGCGGCATTCCGCAAAGCAGCTGAAGGCGAGTTGAAAGGTATTCTTGGCGTATCTGATTTGCCATTAGTATCCAAAGATTTCAATGGTGATGCTCGTAGTTCTATCGTAGATGCAGACTTGACAATGGTGATGGAAGGCAATATGGCAAAAGTAGTAGCTTGGTATGACAATGAGTGGGGCTATTCCTCTCGTATTGTTGATCTAGCTGTGTACATGAGCAAACGAGGCTTATAATCTGCCGGGGACTACGAGGGTAGTCCCTTTTTGGCATGTTTAGTGTATATACATAGGAGACAGTATGAAACTTTCACTAGCAAATATGAATGTAGCAAATAAAACTGTATTTGTACGAGTTGATTTTAATGTACCTTTGAAAGACGGTGTTATTACTGACGACACACGGATTCGAGCGACTTTACCTACCTTGCGCCATTTGATTGATCAAGGTGCCAAGGTAGTCATTGCCTCTCATCTAGGTCGTCCTAAAGGAGAGCGTAAACCAGAGTTTACTTTGGTTCCTTGCGCCAAACGATTGAGTGAACTATTAGAACAACCAGTTCGTTTCGTAGAAGATTGCATTGGTGAGATCCCAGCACAAGCCGTGTCTGAAATGAAATCTGGGGATGTAGTTGTCTTAGAAAACCTTCGTTTCTATAAAGAAGAAGAAAAAAATGACCCTGCCTTTGCGAAATCCTTAGCTGACTTAGCAGAAGTAGGTGTAAATGATGCCTTCGGCGTATCTCACCGTGCCCATGCATCTGTGGAAGGGATTACGAAATACTTACCAGTGGGAGCTGGTTTCTTATTAGAAAAAGAAATTCGCTATGTAGGCGGTGCTGTAGAGCATCCAGAACACCCATTTGCAGCTATTATCGGTGGCGCTAAGGTGAGCGACAAAATTGAAGTCATTTCTAACTTATTACCAAAAGTAGAAGTGTTAATCATCGGTGGTGGCATGGCAAATACTTTCGTAGCGGCCCAAGGTCATAATGTAGGTACTTCCTTAGTGGAAGCTGACAAATTTGAACTAGCTCGTGAATTAATCGCTCGTGCGAAAGAAACTAACACTAACCTAGTATTACCAGTAGATTTCGTAGTAGCCGATGCTTTCAGTGAAACGGCGAATCATAAGGTGGTAGATGCGACAGCTATCGAAGATGGCTGGATGGCCTTAGACATTGGTCCAAAGAGCCGTGAGCTATTCGCAGAGGCTTTGGCACCGATGAAAATGATCGTTTGGAATGGTCCTATGGGCGTATTTGAAATGGAAGTATTCGCAGGTGGTACCAATGCGGTAGCGAAAGCGGTGGCAGAGGCGAATGCAACTACAATTGTAGGCGGCGGCGATTCTGTAGCGGCTATTGAAAAAAGTGGATTAAGTAACAAAATTTCTCATATTTCCACTGGTGGCGGCGCCTCCTTAGAGTACTTAGAAGGCAAAGTATTACCAGGTATTGCAGCCTTACAAGAGGCATAGGAGGTTATCATGCGACAACCGATCATTGCTGGGAACTGGAAAATGCATATGACGAATACGGAAGCCACAGTATTCGTAGAACAATTGAAAACATTAGTGGCGGATGCTAGCTGTGAAGTGGTAGTATGCCCTCCGTTTACAGCCATTAGCACTGTAGCTGATTTAGCGGAAGACACCAAGGTTCGTGTAGGGGCGCAAAACGTGTTCCATGAAGAATCTGGTGCCTATACAGGGGAAGTATCTCCTTCGATGTTGACGGACTTAGGCGTGTCCTACGTAATTGTGGGGCACTCTGAACGACGTTCTATCTTTAAAGAAGCAGATCGTTGTGTGAATAAGCGTGTACGCATTGTTTTACAACATGGCATGAGCCCTATCCTGTGCGTAGGTGAAAGTTTAAATCAACGTGAAAGTGGAGAAACAGTGGCGTTCATTCATTCCCAATTAGAAATGGGATTGCATGGAGTGCCTGCAGAAGAAATGACAGAAGTGGTGATTGCCTACGAACCGATTTGGGCCATTGGCACAGGTCGCACAGCCACAGCGGAACAAGCTGGAGAAGTATGCCAAAGTATTCGTGAGAAAATCGCCGCTATGTACACACCTGACATTGCAGAACAAGTGCGCATTCTATACGGTGGCAGTGTAAAACCGGAGAATGCGAAAGATATTTTAGCCCAAGCCCACGTGGATGGTGCTTTGGTGGGCGGTGCTTCCTTGGAAGCAGAGACTTTTACGGGAATTATTAATGCCTGTTAACATAGTTTTGAGGTAGCGTATGGCAAAATTAAAAGGACCAGTGATGCTAACAATCCTTGATGGATTCGGTATTGGGGATGGTCAAGACCCAACTAATGCGGTGGTACAAGCGAACCCCCGAACATTTTTAGAATTATGGGATAAGTGCCCTCACACTCTATTGGATGCATCTGGTATGGCCGTAGGCTTGCCAGATGGACAGATGGGAAACTCTGAAGTGGGGCATTTGAATATTGGTGCCGGACGTATTGTGTACCAAGAATTGACGCGCATTACGAAAGAGGCAGAGGAAGGGACCTTATTTACTCGTCCTACCTTAGTGAAAGCCTATGAAGAAGGGGCTAAACAAGCCTTGCATCTAGTGGGTTTGTTGTCGGATGGCGGTGTCCACTCGCATATTGATCACTTGAAGGCATTACTTCGTGGCGCTAAAGAGGCTGGTGTAGGAAAAGTCTATATCCACGCCTTCTTGGATGGTCGTGATGTACCACCACAAAGTGCGTTGGCCTATATTGACGATATCGCTCACTACTGTGACGAGTTGGATCTAGGATCGATTGCGACAATAGGTGGTCGTTATTATGGTATGGATCGTGATCAACGATGGGAACGAGTGCAACTGGCGTATAATGCCATAGTATGTGGTAGTGGCACAGAAGTAGGTTGTGCTCATGAAGCGGTAGAACACAGTTATGCTGATGAAACGACAGATGAATTTGTCATTCCATCTGTGGTGGAAGGGTATACAGGTATGCAGGATGGAGATGCGATCTTGTTCTTTAACTTCCGTCCTGATCGGGCTCGTCAATTAGTGCGTGCTGTGGTAGATCCTGATTTCACTGGATTTGAACGAAAACATGTATTGCAAGGTTCCTATGTGGCGAGTATGACTCGTTACGAAGCGGACTTACCAGTGCCTGTGGTGTATGATAAAGAACTGCTAACAGATACCTTAGGAGAAGTGTTATCCAAGGGGGGGTATCGTCAACTGCGCATTGCAGAAACAGAGAAATATGCTCATGTGACGTATTTCTTCAATGGTGGTAAGGAAGATGTATTCCCTGGGGAAGATAGAATTTTAGTACCATCCCCTAAAGTGGCTACCTATGATTTGCAACCAGAGATGAGTGCTCCAGAGGTAACAGAAAAGGTAGTTGCCGCCATCCGCAGTGGCGAGTATGATATGATTATTTTGAACTATGCGAACCCAGATATGGTAGGCCATACGGGTGATTTTGAAGCGGCAAAACGAGCTATTTTAGCCGTAGATGCGGGGCTTTCAGAGATTGTGAAAGCCATTCAAGATAGGAATGGTCAATTATTAATTACAGCGGACCATGGAAATTCTGAGGTCATGGTGGACCATACCACAGAAATTCCGCACACGGCGCATACGACGAATCCGGTGCCACTCATTTTAGTGGGAGCCCCAGAGGGTGTCACCTTGCGACCAGGTCGACTATGTGATTTAGCACCAACTATGTTGGCTTTAGGTGGTATTGAGCAGCCTGAAGCTATGAGTGGTGAAAGTTTGTTAGTACAATAAGGAGAAATAACAATGGCAGTAATTACTGATGTATACGCAAGAGAGATTATGGATTCTCGTGGCAATCCAACAGTAGAAGTAGAAGTATATTTAGAAGACGGTACGATTGGTCGTGCAGCGGTTCCATCTGGAGCGTCTACTGGTCAATTTGAAGCGGTGGAATTGCGCGATAGCGGGTCTCCTCGTTACTTAGGTAAAGGTGTATTACAAGCGGTAGCAAACGTAAATGACATCATTGGACCTGCTATTTTAGGGTTTGATGCATCTGAGCAAGTGGCTATCGATGGAGTGATGATCGAGTTAGATGGTACGCCAAATAAAGCAAAATTAGGGGCCAATGCAATTTTAGGTGTATCCATGGCAGTAGCTCGTGCAGCGGCTGAATCCTATGATTTACCATTATTTCAATACCTTGGTGGCACGAATGCAAAAGAATTGCCAGTGCCAATGATGAATATTTTAAATGGCGGAGCTCATGCAGATAATAACGTGGATATTCAAGAGTTCATGATTATGCCAATTGGTGCATCTAGCTTTATGGAAGCATTGCGTTATTGTGCAGAAGTATACCATACATTGAAAGGTGTATTGAAAGCAAAAGGCTTGGCCACTGGTGTAGGTGATGAAGGGGGCTTTGCTCCGAACTTAGGTTCCAATGAAGAAGCATTACAAGTGATTACAGAAGCTATTGAAAAAGCAGGTCTTGTAGTGGGTAAAGATATTGTATTTGCTATTGATGCAGCATCTTCTGAGTTCTATAAAGATGGTAAATACCACTTAGCTGGCGAAGGCAAAGTAAAAACAGCTGCTGAAATGGTAGAATACTATGCAGAACTTTGCGAAAAATATCCAATTTACTCCATTGAAGATGGCTTGGCAGAAGAAGATTGGGAAGGCTGGAAATTGTTGACAGAGCGCCTAGGTAAAACTGTTCAATTAGTAGGTGACGATTTATTCGTAACGAATACAGAACGCTTGTCTCGTGGTATCAAAGAAGATACAGCGAATGCAATCTTGATCAAAGTGAACCAAATCGGTACGTTGACAGAAACATTTGATGCTATTGAAATGGCAAAACGTGCAGGCTATACAGCTGTAATTTCTCACCGTTCTGGTGAAACAGAAGATTCCACAATTGCTGATATCGCTGTAGCAGTAAACGCTGGACAAATCAAAACTGGTGCCCCAGCTCGTTCCGAACGCGTAGCGAAATACAATCAATTACTTCGCATTGAAGACATGTTGGCAGAAACGGCTCAATACCGTGGTAGCGATGTGTTCTATAACATCAAACGATAAGAATATGTGAAAATGAAAAAGGACCCTACGGGGTCCTTTTTGTTGTAGCACTCGCTTTGTTTTATACAAAGCGTTTATTTTTTGCGTAAAATCCGTGAAAGACGATATATATAATCTGTGATATAATAGAAAAGATTAATGCTGAATGCATTCTATAGAATTTTAAGTAAAGGTGAAAGGATTAGGAAAGGAGGAGTAGGGTGTATAACAATTTTGAAGTGATTGGGGCATTTGCATTGTATTTAGGCCTCATGATGTACATCGGGGTATATTATTACCGCAAGTCTAATAGCTTAGACGACTATATTTTAGGAGGTCGCCAGCTAGGCCCTTGGATCACGTCCATGAGTGCGGAAGCATCAGATATGAGTGGATGGATGTTGATGGGTTTACCTGGATTTGCCTACTCAACAGGGATATCGGCCTTATGGATTGCCATTGGTTTAGCTTTGGGAACGTGGCTGAACTGGGTATTCGTATCGAAACGATTGCGCAATTATACAGAGGTAGCGAATAATAGTTTGACTATACCGGATTATTTGAAAAACCGTTTTCATGATACATCAAGAATTGTGCCGGTAGTGTCTGCTATCTTCATCGTTATTTTCTTTTTAATTTACACGTCTTCTGGATTCGTGGCAGGTGGTAAGTTATTTAATACTATCTTTGGACTAGATTACATGACATCCCTCTTTATTACAGCAGGGGTAGTTATTTTCTACACCTTCCTAGGTGGTTTCCTAGCTGTAAGTTGGACAGACTGTATCCAAGGTATGATGATGTTCTTCGCCATCTTATTGGTACCGGTGACGGCAGCCATGTATTTAGGTGGTCCTGTGGAAACATCTCAATTAATTGCTACGGAGTTCCCAGCAGGCTTGTCGATTTGGGGACCGGAACAAGATACTTTCACCTTGGTGGTAGGTATCATTTCTAGCCTAGGATGGGGGCTTGGTTACTTTGGTCAACCTCACATCTTAGTGCGTTTCATGGCGATTTCCGATGCGAAAGAATTAAAAAAAGCTACAAATATTGCCATGATTTGGGTGGTTATTTCCTTGTTGGCGGCAGTGGCAGTAGGTCTTGTTGGTAAAGTATATTTAACAATACCTCTAGTAGATGCTGATGCAGAAACAGTATTCCTTGTGATGAGCGAGCATTTATTTAACCCATTTGTGGCAGGTTTGATTTGGTCCGCTGTATTGGCAGCCATCATGAGTACAGCCTCTGCACAATTGTTAGTAACTGCATCTTCTGTGTCTCAAGATTTGTACCGCAATGTGTTTGCCCGTGATGCAGGAGACCGTGAACTAGTTATGGTTAGCCGTGCTACGGTATTGATCGTATCTGCTATTGCCATCGTGATGGCGGTGAATCCACAAAGCTATATCTTGACGATGGTAGCCTATGCATGGGCAGGGTTTGGCGCTGCTTTCGGTCCGGCTATCTTGATCTCTTTGATTTGGAAACGGATGACTCTGAAAGGTTGTATCGCTGGTATCTTGGTAGGTGGTATCACCGTTCTTGTATGGAAACAATTCGGTTGGTTCGGCTTGTATGAAATCGTACCAGGTTTCATCTTATCTGCCATTGCTATCTTCGTGGTTAGTTTGTTAGACCATGAGCCAAGTAAAGAAATCCAAGCGGAGTTCGATGCATCAGAACGCATGCATATTTTATAATTATATACACATAGTAAACGAAATGTTGGGGCTACTCCTTTGGGGTAGTGCCAACATTTTTTTGTAGAAGATACTTATAGAGGAGACGCTTATAAAGCACACTTTTAGTAATCATGGGGGGCTGTATGAATTAGCATATTTTTTTACCAATATGTATGGATACAACTATAAGTCCTAGTAGGTCTTGTTAGGAAGTTATAACGTGCGGTAAGGAAGGTACTGCCTTAAGAGGAACGTGTAACAAGATAGGTATGTCTACTAGTTCATGATGAAGGAAATAGTTGTACTAGGTGAATAGTATAAAAACTGTAAGGTGCATATAACGATATAGGCAATGACTATGGAAAAGAAAGGAGAGTTCTTGGTGGAATAGTTTATAGGTATCTATAAAAATGGTATAATAAATAGATACAATTAGATGAATGAGTGTGTTAGAAAGGAGGAAAGATATATGGATGCTAGAGCCTTACGAGCATTGCAACATTTTTATGGATATTCTAGTTTTCGCCCCGCTCAAGAGGTGCCTGTTACAGCTTTGTTAGAGAACCAAGATGTGCTAGGGATTATGCCTACAGGGGCAGGTAAATCGATTTGCTTTCAGATTCCTGCTATGCTAAAGGCGGGCATTACCATTGTATTTTCTCCGTTGATTTCCTTGATGCAAGATCAAGTGGATACCTTGAAAGAGCAAGGTATGCCAGCGGCTTATATGAATAGCACCCTCAGTCGAGAAGAGCAGAATAAAATTTTGTACTATTTACGGGAAGGGCGCATTAAATTATTATATTTGGCGCCAGAAAAATTAGAATCCGAAGGGTTCTGTGAGTTTTTAAGAGGACTGCCAATTAGCCAAGTGATTATTGATGAAGCTCATTGTGTGTCACAATGGGGACATGATTTTAGGCCTTCTTTCACGGCTATAGGACCTTTTATTAAGAGCTTGCCCCATAGACCTGTGGTAGGGGCTTTTACCGCCAGTGCTACGGAAGAAGTAGAACGTGATATGAAACAACTCTTAGGATTGGAGAATGCCCGTGTGCATATTACGGGATTTGATCGTCCTAATTTAGCATTTTCTGTGATTCACGAAAGCAAGCGTATGGAATATGTACGGGATTATGTGCTACACAATCCAAATGATGTGGGGATTGTCTATTGTGCCACTAGGGCGAATGTGGAAAAGGTATATCGTGAGCTTTTACGGTACGGCGTGAAAGCAGGCTATTACCATGGTGGCTTATCTGATGAAGAGCGTAAGTATCAACAGAATCGTTATGCTTTTGATGAAGTACAAGTTATGGTAGCCACCAATGCTTTTGGCATGGGCATCGATAAAAGTAATGTGCGCTATGTAATCCATTACCAAATGCCACGAAATATGGAAAGTTATTACCAAGAGGCAGGCCGTGCTGGACGAGATGGAGCGCCTGCAGATTGTATTTTGCTTTACAATGGGCAAGATGTGGCAGTTCATCAATATATATTAAGTCAAAGTGACTTGCCACCAGAACGACAACGGATTGAGCGGAATATGCTACAATCCATGATCGATTATTGTCATACGCCGATGTGTTTACGTAAGTTTATGTTGTCTTATTTTGGAGAGCAAGTGCCTTGGGATCAATGTCATCATTGTAGTACTTGTGATGAACCACGAGTGGCAGTGGATGTAACAGCCGAGGTGAGCGCAGTATTGCAGACGATTTGGAATACAGAAGAGCGATATGGTGTAACCATGATTGGAGATATTCTATGTGGGAATCGGACGGAACGTATTGAGAAGTTTCGCTTACACCGCTTATCCGTATTTGGCAAATTAAATCGTTGGGCAGATAAAGATGTAAAAGGCTTTATTAAGCGCTTAATGGCAATGGGGTATGTGACATCTTCGGGAGGACAATATCCTATTTTATCCGTTACGGAACAAGGTCATGAGGTACTAGCTGGTCGTATTACAGTGAAAGATGTACCTATTGAGGGAGGGGAACATCGTCCTATGCAGGGGCGTTCTAAATCAAATGCTTCAGGGCTAGCAAAAGCCACTAAGAATAACTCCTTATTTGAGGCTCTGCGTGTGCATCGATTGGAACTTTCAAAAATAGAAGGGGTAAAACCGTTCATGATTTTTTCAGACGCTACTTTATTGGATATGGTAGCAAAAGAACCATTGACCTTAGGAGATATGGCGAATGTGAAAGGCGTAGGAGATATGAAGCTGCGCAAATATGGCAATGAATTTTTGAAGGTTATTGCTGATTTTAAGGGTAACATATAGCTATAGCGAGGCAGCTTGATATTTATCTAAATGTAGATATACATATACATTTAGACACAGATACTGATATAAATACAGATATACATACTGATATAAATACAGATATACATACTATATGCTGATACAGCTTAGTGTAGTTTCGTATACAAGGAGGCATAGATGAGTTTAGCAGATACGCAATATTTACAGATTATAGAGAATATATTAGATCATGGGTATTATGCCAACAATCGTACAGGCATTGCGACCTATAAATTACCGCATCAAGTGATGCAATTCAATTTAGCAGAAGAATTTCCTATTTTAACCACAAAATTTGTGGCTTTCAAAACGGCTATTAAAGAGTTGCTTTGGATTTGGCAATTGCAATCTAATGATGTGCGCCAGTTGCAGGCTATGAATGTAAAAGTTTGGGATGAATGGATGCGTGAAGATGGTACGATTGGTAAGGCTTATGGATACCAAATTGCCAAATATAAACAGTTAGATAATTTATTGGACATGCTACAAAAAGACCCGCAAAGTCGACGTATGATTGTGACTTTGTGGAATATTGAGGACTTGCCAGATATGGCGTTGCAACCATGTGCCTATGAAACATTATGGGATGTCACAGATGGTCGTTTAAATTGTATGCTGGTCCAACGCAGTGGAGATATGGGTTTAGGAGTGCCTTTTAATACGGCGCAATATGCAGCGTTGGTGCATATGATTGCCCAAGTATCTGGATTACAGCCGGGACAATTCACGCATGTTATCAATAATGCTCATATTTATGAGAACCATGTAGAAGCTTTACGTACTCAATTAGAACGTAAACATGAAGCCTTAGAGGCTCCGATGTTACGATTAAACCCAGATGTTACGAATTTCTATGATTTCAAACCAGAAGATATAACTCTAGAAGGCTATGAGCATTTAGGAAAACTATCTATGACAGTAGCTGTATAAGGAGTTATTTATGTTAGCAATGATTGTAGCAGTGGCTGAGAATGGCGTTATAGGCAAGGATAATCAACTGATTTGGCGTATTCCAGAAGATTTAGCGTATTTTAAACAGCGCACTACTGGGCATGTCATCATCATGGGACGGAAGACATTGGAGTCTTTACCGTTTTTGTTGCCTAATCGTGAACATTGGGTGATTACGTCGCAATTGGATTACATACCACCCTATGAAGGAGTGAAAGTATTTCATAGTCCAGAGGAAGCAGCACAAGCGGCGCAGGACTTAGAACTAGCGTATTGTATTGGCGGTGCGCAGGTATATGCCAGCATGGCGCCTTATGCTGATCGTTTGTATGTGACGGAGTTACATAGAGCTTTCACAGGGGATGTGACATTTACTGAGCATACCAAGCCAGAATGGATGGAGATAGAGCGTATACCCGGCGCTGGGCAAGAGGACTTGTCCTATGATTTTGTAACCTATGAAAGGCGGAAATAGAATGGAAATACATGTAGTGATAGCCCAAGAGTTAGGGGTAAAGCCACATCAAGTAGAAGCAGCCATTACTTTATTAGATGAGGGCAATACAGTACCATTTATTGCACGGTATCGAAAAGAAGTGACTGGTGAGTTAAAAGATGAACAATTGCGTGACATCGAAGAGCGGATGAAATATTTACGCAATTTGTTACAACGTAAAGAAGAAGTAAGAAAATCTATTGAAGAACAGGGCAAACTGACGGAAGAATTGTCCCTAGCCATTACGAAAGCCATGAAATTACAGGAGTTAGAGGACTTGTATTTGCCGTTCCGTCCGAAAAAACGAACTCGTGCGTCCATGGCCAGAGACCGTGGTTTGGAACCGTTGGCACAGGCATTGTTTACAACGGCTACAGAAGAAGAGTTACGTCAAATGGGGACAGAGTACCTTAATGAAGAAGTGCCTACTGTGGAAGATGCCTTACAAGGGGCGATGGATATTGTAGCAGAAGAAGCGAGTGAACGAGCAGATATTCGCCAATATTTGCGTAAAGCCATGTGGGAAACTGGTCATATGAAAACGGAGCTAGTAGGCGAAGAAGAAGTAAACCAAGGATTCTTACAATACAATGAAGAATACAAAGAACCTATTCGCCAAGTCCCATCCCATCGTGTATTGGCGATGAACCGTGGGGAAAGCTTGGGCGCTTTAAAAGTTAGCTTTGTGGTACCGGATGAAACGTTTATCCAATATATGGTAGATACGGTACAAGGTACTGCTAGGGTAGAGCATTCGTATATTGCTGAGGCTATTGCTGATGGATATAAACGACTATTGTATCCATCGTTAGAGCGTGAAACACGAAATGCTATGACAGAACAAGCAGAAGAGCAGGCTATCAAAGTGTTTGGTACGAACTTGCGCAATTTATTGCTCCAAGCACCTTTATCTGGACATGTTATCATGGGCTTAGACCCAGGATATCGTACAGGTTGTAAAATGGCCATCATCGACAGGGAAGGTAATGTCCTAGATTATGGCGCTTACTATCTTACGATGAGTGATAAACAAGCAGAGAGGGCTAAACAAGAATTGGCTAAGAAAATTCGCCAATATGGTGTTACTTTGATTTCTATCGGCAATGGTACTGCTTCTTATGAAACAGAGCAATTTACATCTGCCATGATTGCTGAAGAAGGCTTAGATTGTCATTATATTATCACTAATGAAGCAGGTGCCTCCGTATACTCCGCTTCTAAGTTAGCTATTGAAGAATTGCCAGATTTAGATGTATCTATCCGTGGTGCCGTATCGATTGCGCGCCGTGTACAAGATCCATTGGCGGAATCTGTGAAGATTGATCCAAAATCAATTGGTGTTGGTCAATACCAACATGATGTGAATCAAAAACAATTGGGGGCTACCTTAGATCAAGTGGTAGAAACTGTGGTCAACCATGTCGGGGTAGAGCTTAATACAGCATCTCCAGCGATTTTAAAGCATGTGTCAGGTATTTCTAGCACCGTGGCAAATAATATTATTGCCTACCGTAAGGAACATGGTGCTTTTACTAGTCGTAAACAATTATTAAAAGTAGCTCGTTTAGGTCCTGCGGCCTTTACACAATGTGCCGGTTTCTTGCGCATCGGTAAAGGGGAGGACCCTTTAGATGCGACGCCAGTTCACCCAGAGTCCTACGAGATTGCTCAAGGGGTGCTCGCACAATTGGGGATGTCCTTAGAAGATTTGCGAGATAAAGGGACGTTGGAAACGGCAAAAGCAAAACTGCAAGCTGTGGATGTGGAAAAGTTGGCGAAACAGCTAGATGCAGGTGTACCTACTGTGCGAGATATTGTAGAAGCCTTACAAAAACCAGGTCGTGACCCACGGGAAGATTTGCCAGCACCGATGACTCGCAAACAAATTATGAGTTTGGAAGATATTCAAGTCGGTACCGTGGTAAAAGGAACGGTTCATAATGTGGTAGACTTTGGTGCCTTTATAGATTTTGGTGTAAAAATCAATGGACTGCTGCATAAAAGCGAGTTTTGCGCCTATCATGAACATCCATCTGATGTATTGGCAGTAGGAGATATTATCGAAGTAGAGATTATTTCTGTCGATACAAAACGGAACCGCATTGGTTTATCCATGAAACGAGAAAAACCAAAACATCTAAACCGTCAAGGTCATAGACGTAATGGCGATGGAAATCCCCGTCGAAATACACCACATAAGGATGGTCAACAACCAAAAGGCGAAAGACAACAGGGTCGAAACTCTAAGAACGTTAAGGATGTAAGAAGTGGCTCAGGCAATCCTATGCGAGATAGAAACAATCGAGGAAAACGGCAAGAAAAAGAGCAGGACTTAGGTGCTTTATTACAACAATGGGCTGACCGTGGAGGACGTAAACGATGATCTATATCATAAGTATCTTGACCTTCCTATTGGATCAAGTAGCAAAATGGTATGTACGCAGCCACTTTCGGTTGGGTGAATCTGTGCCAGTTGTACCTGATGTTTTTCATTGGACCTATATTGTGAACCATGGAGCAGCCTTTGGTATGTTGATGCACCAACGATGGATATTGTTGTTGGTCGTGGTGCTGTTGCTAGGCGCTATGTACGTAGGTCGTAAGAAATTAGCTATGGCACCGTTATATGCACGAATTGGGACAGGTACGCTCTTGGGTGGCGCCTTGGGCAATGCCTGGGATCGTTTGTACTTAGGTGGTGTGGTCGATTTCTTTGATTTCCGAGTATGGCCTATCTTTAATATTGCGGATATTGGTATTTGCATTGGTGTACCTTTGTTGATTCTATATTTTTGGTCCTATGAAAGCCAGAAACAGTGAGGTAAATAATGGAAACAAAACAATATATAGTAGAGGCTCAAGATGAGGGTACACGATTAGATGTGTACCTCACAAAAGAGCTTGGTCAGTCACGTAGCTATGTGCAATCCTTAGTGAAAGAGGGGCATGTACAAGTGAATGGCAAAACAGGAAAATCGAACTTGAAACTTTCACCATCTAGCGAAATCCTTGTGACGATTCCAGAGATGCAGGAAGTAGAAGTAGAACCAGAGGACATTCCACTAGATATTCTATTTGAAGATTCGCATATGATTGTTATTAATAAAGCTCGTGGTGTGGTGGTACATCCAGCGGTAGGCAATCATTCAGGGACACTGGTGAATGCTTTGTTATACCATTGCAAAGATTTATCTGGCATCAATGGAGAAATTCGCCCTGGCATTGTGCATCGCTTAGACAAGGATACGTCGGGTGTGATGATGGCAGCCAAACATGATGAATCCCATTTAGGCTTAGCAGAGCAAGTGAAAGAGCATAGTGCGACAAGAACCTATTATGCATTAGTACAAGGCAATATTGCGGAAGAAAAAGGGACTATCAAGGCCCCTATCGGTCGCCATCCTAAAGATCGTATGAAAATGGCGGTAGTTTTTGAAAATAGTAAAGACGCGGTGACCCATTTCCGTGTATTAGAACGATATGGGAAGCACACATTAATAGAATGCCAATTAGAAACGGGTAGAACTCACCAAATTCGTGTACATTTAGCGTATATTGGACATCCTGTGGTGAATGATCCGTTCTATGGATTCCGTAAAATGGATTTTCCTATTGTAGGGCAGGCTTTACATTCTAAAACATTATCTGTGAAACATCCTATCACAGGGGAAGCGTTACACTTTGAAGCGCCATTGCCGGAAGATTTTTTGGCATGTATTGAGTATGCGAAAGAGCATAATCGATAAGGAGTGATACTATGGAAGAACGTATCTTAATTGATGAAGCTGGTATGATGCGTGCCATTCGTCGTATTGGGCACGAAATTTTAGAGCGTAATAAAGGCTTATCCAATGCCTTAATCATTGGCATTGAGCGCCGTGGTGTATATCTAGCAAAACGATTACAAGCTCAAATTGAAGCCATTGAAGGAATTCAAGTAGATGTGGCAACCATGGACGTTTCTCTGTATCGAGATGATCGTGGAGAGACTGCGAAGGAAGGAGCTCCTTTCACCTTGGATACGACAGGTAAAATTGTGATTCTTGTAGATGATGTATTATTTACAGGTCGTACGATTCGCTCTGCCTTGAATGCCCTTATGGATGCAGGTAGACCGAGTGCCATCCAATTAGCTGTATTAGTGGATCGAGGCCATCGAGAACTACCTATACGAGCTGACTATGTAGGGAAAAATATTCCTACGTCCCACTTGGAAACGGTGCAAGTTCGTGTGCACGAAGTGGATGGGGATGATAGTGTAGTGATTTTTTAGAAAGATGAGGAACAACCAATGCATGGTATGGGAACCATCCTTAATGTGGTGTTGATCATTTGTGGTAGCCTATTAGGACTCTTTATTCGACACCGTATGAAAGATAATTTAAAAGAAACGCTCATGATGGTGTGTGGCATCATTATCCTTCTATTAGGCATGAGTGGTACTATGCAATATATGCTAGTTATCGTCAGTGATAGCCTTCATACAACGGGACCTATGATGATGATTATCTCTATGGTGCTGGGAGCTATTATTGGAGAATTGATTGATTTTGATAGGCGTATTACTGCCATTGGAGAATGGCTAAAGTTGAAAACAGGTAACAGTCGGGACCCACAGTTTACCAATGCTTTTATTACGGCATCCATGACATTTACCGTAGGAGCTATGGGCGTCATCGGTTCTATTCAAGATGGTTTGACTGGTGATTACAGTACGATGGTCGTCAAAAGTATTCTAGATGGTATTATTGTGATGGTCATGGCATCCTCCATGGGAAAAGGGGCATTGTTCTCCTTTTTACCAGTGGGGATTACCCAAGGGATCATTACGGGATTAGCTCATTTGGCAGCACCGCTTATGACTCCAGAGGCGATTGATAATTTATCCTATGTGGGTTCTATCTTAATTTTCTGTGTAGGTATTAATGTATTGTGGCCCAACAAGATTCGAGTGGCTAACTTGCTACCAGCAATATTTATAGCAATGCTCATGACATTCTTGCCGATTACACTGTAAATTTTAGGGGGACTATAAATATCCCTTACAGTACAGAGGAAACGTGAGTACAACATTCATAACTACTGAGCATTAAATAGTGAGGAGTTAGTGATGAAAGAACGTGAGAAACAGCAGGCTATCGAAGATAAGCGATTAAAAGAATTAAAAACGGTGCGCAAGATGATAGAAATCTACTGCAAAGGACAGCACCGACGTAAGTCCGGTGAGCTCTGTGAAAGCTGTGCAGAATTGATGCATTATGCAGAAGCAAGGGTAGAGCGATGCCCGCATATGGAAGAAAAAACATTTTGCGCTATGTGCAAAACACATTGTTACGCACCGACCTATCGGGAACGAATTAAAGAAGTCATGCGCTACAGTGGTCCTCGCATGTTATGGATACATCCAATCATGACCATACGACACATATTGTTAGGGAAAGGCTTGTTGAAATAATATGTGACTGGTGGTTTCACTCGTAGTAGCCCTCAATTTGGAGCTTCTTTTATACCGGTGTGGGATATGTACCAGGTGTTCGTACAGTAGAAGCATTAAAACGTTTAGCTGAAGAAATCCATGGTATTAAAATCGACTAATTATATAGGTTGAGACTTATCAAAGCCGTCACAATGTGACGGCTTTTTTGTATGTACGAGAGAAAGAAGCTGGGTGGGAGTGGTTAGCTAGTATAAGGGCATTCTATTTGTGACATAGTGAAGTAGGAGTTTTATGATTCTTGTCGAATAGTAATAAGATATGACCTTTTTTATGTGGGGCCATGTAGGTTAGATTTGGTATAGGAGAAGAGAGACATGTTATTATACGCAACGCAAATGCCAGTAGCCAAAGGGGTTTCAGAGGAACGGTTTGTACAAGTCGTCATAGACTGGGTACAGTCAGAACAGGTGAACCGAGTGTACCATCACATATGGGGAGACGCGCATCCGCAGTTAGATGATATGAACTGGGGCATCTTAGATGGCCCCGTTACATGGGGTGATGAAAGGCTCAGTTTGTCCATACAACGAGTACGACCAGTGGTAGCAGCCCGATCGTCGATTGTCATCCAAGTAGGGAAATACGTATTAGATGTCATATACAACACGGAAGAGCAATACATTACTATGACTGTTCACGGGGAAGGTAAGCCAGTAGATAAGGAACATTTTTTGCCAGTCTTAGCAGGCGATTTTTGTCGATTTTTAATTGATGCAGGACAAGGTGGTATTGATAACAATCTACGTATGTTAGGCACACCTCGCTATGTAGATAATCCTGCCCGTCATATCCAAAAGGTCTTAGATGGTGACAAACAATGTAAAATGCCTATCCTCATGGTGACTCTCTCCAAATCTGGGGAACCGCCATTAGATGTGGACGATTTGGCGATGAGTACCTTAGGGTTGGCACATGTCATTGTCGTGCCTAGTGACAATGGTAAAATAAATGAAAGCTTAGCACAATGGGGCACCAATAAAGAACGAATGAAACATGTGATTCTCTTCTTCCCAGCTGATGCTTACGGTACAAAGGAACCGCAGTTCATTTCCATTGATAAGCAGGGACATCATGCCATTGAATCCTGTGTGACTGCCTTACAATACTATTCTCGCTTGCGTTCCACCGATTCTTTACAAACTTGGGATGGAGTGACTATAGCTAGGTTAGAAAGACAAATGACATCTATACATCTTGATGAAATCAAAAGTGAAGATGTGGGTCCGCTTGTTGATTTTTCAATGCTTTCAAAAGAATTACGAAAACAAGATGGGGCTACACCAGCATGTGTATCTATGGAGTTAGATGATTCTAGTGGGAGCCAAGTAGAATATATTACTACTATGGAAGAAGATGTGCTAGATGGCAAGGAGGATGAGGAGATAATTCCTACAGATACAATGAGTGCTGCTTTAGAAGCTGCCAATGTGGAACACCGCAGTGGGGCTTGTGGAGAAATGCTGGCACAACTGGTGAAGGAAGGCCGCAAAGAAGGTGTATTCGACGTGCCACAAATGTTACAAATTACAGCGGGCATGACATTGATGCGCTTACTTCACATGCATCATAAAGAAGTACATGAGCGTGTATTTGAAATGACACCGATACTCAAACGAGGCATGATTAGAGGTTCACGGTATACAAAAGTAGGCTCCGTGGAGATGATGGAGAAAGTGAACACTGTTATGGAGCGGTGGGGTATCATTTGGACACGCCAAGATGCATACGCTTTAGTAGATGGTGAGTTAATACCATTGCGGGCGATTTGTGGAGAAGATAGTGTGTTTCCATGGAATACAGCGCAGTCTGAATCTTTAATCTCCATGGAAGCACCATCTGTCTTTGACGTGGCGAAAGCCTTGCAAGAAGGGGCACCTGCTTCTGTGTACAACGCCTATGCAAGAGGTGTGGCGAAATTAGTGCTCTTAGATGAACAAATGGTGAAATTAGAAGCAGACCGTCTCCGTGAAGAGGAAGAACGACAAGAACAATTACGCTTAGAAGAAGAGCGGAAAGCAAAAATTCAACGAGATCGCGAGGAAGCACAACGGAAAGCGGAACAAGAGGCAGAGGCAAAAAAATATGAACTTTCACCAGCGGAAGTCAAAGTATTGTTGGCGAAGTTGAAAGAGTTAGAAGAGGAAAATGAATCCTTACGAGAAGCTTATACATCCTTGGAAGATAAAAATGAAAAGTTGTTGGCTGAAAATAATGAATTGCATAAGGAAAATAAACAACTTCGTATCGATTACGACCGTTTGTTAGAAGACTTAGAAGACCATACGGATCCAGAGGGACCAGATACAGTGCAAACACCACATGGCGTGGCGTACACGGACGAACAAGGCAATTTGTATATGTCCAAAGTGGGACGCTTGTTTGAAGGTGACGAGTTTGATGACGATGTACCAGAAGGAGAGTTTATTTTATTACGTGGGGAAGAAAAAGATTTATACCCTCATGAGGTGCGTGATTTAGTGTTGGATATGTTGGCAGATTATAAGAAATTATGTGCCCCTAATTCTCGCCGTGAACATGTTATCCAAGATTTATTAGAAGCGAATCATTTTAACAACTCTATCCGTAAACGTCGTGAAGAATTGAAACATAAAATTCGTACATATCGTAAAATGGACTCCAGCTTTGAATCTTACTTGCGTAGTATCGGTTTCCATGTGACAGGAAAAGGTAAACATTATAAATGGACTTACTTTGATGATCCGCGGTATGTGATCACAGCAGGTAAGACCATCAGTGATGGTTGGTGTGCGGGATTGAATATCTATTCTGTTATCGAACGATTGATGTTGTAGTAGTGGTACCTAAGATATGAAATATTCTTTTTTAATCATTACGTCCATGACGAAACATTGGCAATGGGCTAAAGAAATAGAACAGAAGTATACAGATGAGATTATGTCCTTGGGCATAGTCTTTCTGGCATCTGAAAATATAGAGTTAGAAGATGTTCAGAGGGCGATTGATGGTACGGATATAGTACTATTTACTCATGTAGGAAGTACCTTAGATACTCCTTTGGTAAAAGGAATTCACAAATATATTACACAGAAACAAGTTTCGTATGTATTACTATTCCATGATTCAGCGTCGGATGTACAGCGATATGGTGTTGCAGATGAGGACATTGATCAAATTAAGGCTTATTTGCACCAAGGTGGGACAGAAAACTTTTATGGATTGTGCCAATATATGCTATCTTTACAAGGTTATACAGGGCCAGTAGAACCGGTGAAAGAACTACCATACCAAGGTATTTTAGGCAGACAAGGGGAAGTGTATCCATCCTATGAGGCATACCGTAAGGACTATGATCATGGCGGTCCAGTGGTGGGCATTTTCTTTTATCGAGATGAATGGGTGCAAGGTCAATTAGACTATCCCTATGCACTGTATGATCGTGCATTAGAACAAGGGTTATCACCGGTATTAGTATTTGGTCAATACAGCAGTAAATCTGGTGGACAATTACGGTGGTACGATTGTTGGCACACGTTGTTTGATCATCAAGTGAAAGAGACCATATCTCTCATCATTAATACATGCAAGTTCTCCATCATTGGCTTGCAGGGGGCGAGTCGTGATGAAATGACGGATTTAGGAATCCCTATCTTGCAGGGCTTTGTTACCTATACTACTCTTGAAAGCTGGCAAACACGTTCACAAGGATTAGAGCCTATGGATATATCCTTTTCCTTGTCATTGCCGGAAATAGATGGCATTTTAAACGGTCATATTGTAGGGGCCAGAACGTACTCAGAGGAAAGAGGCTACTATTTCAAACCATATTCTGAGGGAATTCAAAAGTTAGTAGACCAAGCGAAACGATGGATTGCATTGCAACAGAAACATAGGTCAGAAGTAAAGATTGCTCTATTCCTTCATAATTATCCTCCCAAAAATTCACATATTGGCAATGCCTGTGGGCTAGACACACCAGAATCTGTACTACGGTTGTTGAAAGAATTACAACAGAACGGATATACAGTGGATGGTATCCCTCAAACGAGTGAAGATCTAATGACGATACTGACCAAACATGCTACGAATGATGTAGATTGTTTGACCGATTCAGCCGTAGAGAAAGCCCCGAAACTACCGAAAGAAGTGTATAGGACGTGGTTTTCAAAGCTGGATAGTGCTACCCAAGAATCACTACTACAACATTGGGGACAGCCCATAGGGGAGATATTTGTAGAAGAGGATGAGCTCATCATTCCCGGTGTGGCCTTTGGCAATGTGTGGGTTTTAGTACAACCACCACGTGGATTTAGTGAGAATCCAGATGCACTGTACCATTCACCTGATATTCCGCCTACGCATCACTATGAGGGAGTATATCATTGGGTGCGTACTGTATTTCAAGCCGATGTGGCGATTCATATGGGGACACATGGCAACTTAGAATGGCTACCTGGTAAGGGAACGGCTTTAAGTTCCTATTGTTACCCGCAGTTAGGTATCGAAGATATACCTAATCTCTATCCGTACTGGACAACCATTGTCGGTGAAGGTATTCAAGCAAAACGGCGTAGCCATGCTGTCTTACTTAGTTATTTATCGCCACCTATGAAACGGTCCGGCTTATATGGTGATTATGAAACGCTAGAACGGTATTTGGATGAATATGACCATATGAAAGCTCAGGAAACAAACCAAGAGCAAGTGGTGCTAGGGTATATCTTATCTTCTGTGAAAGATTGTCATCTGGAACGCTTGTGCGAACCCTTCGACTGGTATCAAGAGGGCGGTCAGGCACACTTTGTGGTAGATAGATCTGTCAGTGAAGAAGAGTGGCGCTCTTTAGCTGACTCCATTCATGCAGACGAGTCAGAAGAACTGTTAGGGGATATTCATAACTATTTGATGGATATCCAACATCGTCATATTCGTTGTGGCTTGCATATTTTAGGACAAAATCCAACCACAGAGGAAGAGGAGGGGTATATAGATGCTTTCATAGACATGCATGGTGTGCAAGACGATGCACAGAAAGAAACGCTGTGTGAGACCTACCTCGCAGGGTTGCGCCAAACCACAGAAGAAATGTGCCAATTGTTACGAGGTTTAGAAGGAAACTATATCCCGCCTAATATTGGAGGTGCTGTTACTAATGGTGGGATTGATGTGCTACCGATGGGGCGCAATTTTTATGGCGTTGATGAACGGACCTTGCCAACCGTGCCTGCCTATGCCATCGGTTGTGAACTAGGCGATGTGTTGCTCAATGAATATATTCGAGAAGAACAGCGATATCCAGAGGAAATTGGTATTGTCTTGTGGGCAGACAACACGCAACGCACTCATGGACAATGTATTGGTGAAGTATTCTATTTATTGGGTGTACGACCAGTTTATACAGGTAGTCGTGTGTCCGATTTAGAAGTCATACCTCTCGAGGAATTAGGGCGACCACGCATCGATGTAACAAGCCGTATTAGTGGACTATTCCGAGATATGATGCCTTCCGGTGTCATGTGGATTGCAAAAGCGGTGCAAATGGTAAACGCCATTGATGAGGATCATAGTGTGAATTACGTAAAAAAACATATAGACTTGGATATAGCTGCATTAGTAGAAGACGGTATGGACTATGAAGAAGCTATCAAAGCTGCTACGATTCGTGTCTTTGGCGATGCACCAGGTGCCTATGGGGCAGGAGTGAATCAAATTCTAGAACAAAGCAACTGGTCTACTCGTGAAGATTTAGCCAATGCCTATGTCACCTGGGGTGGCTATGGATATGATGAGCAAGGGGAAATTATTCCAAGCCATCAACAGTTTTGCAAGCGATTAGGTTCCATCGAAGTGACTGTGAAAAATGAAGATAACCGAGAGGTTAGTTTGTTGAGTACAGATGATTTCAATGCCTACCATGGGGGTATGATCGCTGCTGTGGAGGCGGTGAAAGGTACTAAGCCGAAATCATTTATAGGAGATACCACGTACCGCAAAGATATTTTGGTGCGGTCCTTAGAAGATGAAATTCAGCGTCAGTTCCGTAGTGAACCAATAAACCCTATTTTTATAGAAGGCATGATGAAACACGGTTACAAGGGAGCAGCGGATATGGCGTCCTATGTTCAACATACCTATGAATGGGATGCCACTAGTGATATGATTCAAGATTGGATGTATGATGCCTATACAGACGAATATGTCATGAATCAGGAGGTACAGGACTGGATGCGTCAAGCCAACCCTTGGGCATTAGGGGCTATTTGCCATACTTTATTAGAAGCAGAACAACGAGGACTTTGGAATGCCAGTGTGGAGCGCAGAGAAGGATTGCGCGATGTGGCAATGTCTTTGGAAGATGACCTAGAGGGGTATTATGATGAAACGTAAGGAGACTAACATGAGTACTATATATCCTTTTACAGCCTTAGTAGGACAAGATCAAATGAAATTGGCCTTACTCCTCAATGCGGTAGACCCACGGGTAGGTGGTGTGTTGATACAGGGTGATAAGGGAACGGCAAAATCGACGGCGGTACGAGGCTTAGCCAAGGTGCTGCCTATGCATCGTGATGGCACACCGATGAAAGTGGTGGACCTTCCATTGCATTGCACGGAAGACAGATTGGTGGGAACCTTGGATATTGAGCGGATGCTGCAAGAGGGGAAGCAAGAGTTTTCTCCAGGCATTTTATTTGAGGCTCACGAAAATATTCTCTATGTGGATGAAGTCAATTTACTAGAGGACTACTTAGTGGATACATTGTTAGATGTGGCGGCCATGGGGGTGAATCGCATCGAACGGGAGGGCATTAGCCATAGTCATCCATCACGATTTATTTTGGTGGGCACCATGAACCCCGAAGAGGGGGGTATTCGTCCACAATTGTTGGATCGCTTTGGTCTATCGGTGACTGTGAAAGCAGAAACTGATGTAGCCTTGAGAATGGAAGTATTGCGTCGCCGATTGGCCTTTGAAGATACTCCACAAGCATTTATTGAGCCCTACAGGAAGGACGATGAAGCGTTGCGTAAAACTATTGAAACAGCGCGCAAAGTATTGCCTACCATTGGGGTAGATGCAAATCTATTAGAATTGATTGCCAATATATCTATTACCCTAGGCGTAGAGGGACATCGTTCAGATATTACCTTGCTCAATAGTAGCCGTGCTTTGGCGGCCTTACAAGGGGAGCCCCATGTGACCATGGATCATCTGAAACAGTTGACACCGCTTGTGGTATCTCATCGGATGAAGCGGAAACCCTTTGAGCAACGTGAATTTGATGAAACTATGCTGGACAATCTATGGGCTACCTATGAAGGGATACAGAAGTAGTAGAATCATCAAAGATTTTGTTAAAGGAGGTGAATGGTATGAGTGTACAACTGAATACAGGCATTCACCTCTTTTTGCAAGAACCTTTGTTGCGGACATTACTGATTTCAGGTGAAGTGGGAACGGGAAAAACGTATGCTCTGTTACAAACATTGCATGATAGGGGCCGAACCTATACGACGATTACATCCCACACAGATGTGAGTGCTATACAGGAAGCGGTGGATATACAAAGGTCCTTAGAAACAGCTCAAATTGTAAAACAAGCACATCCTTGGGACGTGTATGACTTGCTTATTTGCGAAGGATTGGATCACTTTGACCGGTCCATGTGGTTACGGATTCTTTACGAGCAAAATCGTCGGTACGAAGCGAGAAAACCGCTACAAATCATTGGGACCTATACGGGGGCAGAAGGGCTTTCAGAATGGGTCTATGATATGGATTTGTGGATACCCATAGAATCACCGGATGCGAACACTAGAGTGCGAGTCCTAGCAGATAGAGAAGATGAGGAAATCTATGAGATAGGTGTGGCTCGTGAAAGTCACTACAGTGTGGAAACTCTTCGTACGGGAACCGCAATAGATGTATATGGATTCCACAGAGAAGAACAGATTCCTCCTGAGAGAAAAGTAATGGCTGCATTTAAAACCCATAAAGAAGATCCGACTCATCCTGAGGGGAAATTAATGGATGCACCTAGAATCCCGACGGTGCAT
This sequence comes from Veillonella sp. VA137, assembly GCF_003992015.1. Taxonomy (GTDB): domain Bacteria; phylum Bacillota; class Negativicutes; order Veillonellales; family Veillonellaceae; genus F0422. The sequence continues at coordinate 61,641 of NZ_RQVK01000004.1, read as the reverse complement.
GATAGTATATATACATATATTTCCAGTCTAGTAGAGAGATTTAACATTTCCTTTATGGGTATGGAATACATTTTGCTAAAAGCGGCCATCGGTTTAGCTAGAGAAAAAGGCCATCTGTTTGTTGAGCCTACTGATGTAGAAACAGTACTCCCGTGGACATTACCACAAAAGATGAAGAAGCCAGTGAACTCTCAAACACAGCAAGAGGGAGAGTCACAGGATTCATCTGACCGAATGCCATCCGATGAGACAAGAACCGAACAAGAGAAATCGAAAGAGGCCAGTTCAAACCGAGAACAAGAAGATAATGGCTCACAAGGGATAGATAGGGAGAACGACCGTGATGAGTCAACGGGAAAGGTGACTCAAGGGATGACAACAGATAGGGATAGTTCTCACGAGGAACAACCAATAGAGCAAACTACTCTAGAATCTGATCAGACAGAAGAGGAATTAGCTACTAGATATGATGGAACAGGGAAAGAAAAGGATACGAGCGGAGAGGGCCAACGTGAGTCCCATAGAGGTAAGGTAGAGGAGTCCTTTGCACTTTCAGAAGCAGTGGAAACGCAGGTGTTACATTTATATGGGATGTTGCAATCTGAGCCGGCAAAGAAACACATAGACATCAGTGATGACGGTCGAGGCCCTAAGGTACATCGTCAAGGAACTAGGGGGAGAACCATTGCATGGATACCAACGATAGTACAAGGGATTGTACGTAGTCGGCAAGTACCGATTCGGCTAATTATAGAAGATGTCAGATATGCTATGTATCAGGAAATGCCAAAAGAAGCCATCTATTTAGTAGTTGATACAAGTGGATCTATGGGGCAGAGACAACGATTAAAGAGGACGGAGAAGTTACTTTCACAATTGGTACAGATGATGTATGTAAAACGACAGTATGTATCGCTCATCACCTTTCAAAAGCAAGGTGCTCAATGCGTGGTGCCATTGACAAGGCGAATCGAGACCATCCCTAAAGCATTGGAAACGGCTCGGATTGGAGGGAGAACGCCCTTTGTAAAAGGTATTGAGGAAGCGGTCAAACAGATAGGCAACGACATGTCTCAAATGGGGCATGTACAGGCAAAGGTCGTAATTATTACAGATGGGAAGGTCACCTCACAAGCACTGCAGGGACTAGACGACATCGGTAGATGGATTGCGAATCAGGGAATACAAACGACGGTCATCGATACAGACACCAGTTTTGTTCGCATGAATCGAGGGAAAGAGATTGCGCATATGCTAGGAGCAGAGTATGTAAGGGTACAAGACATATAACAAAAGAATATAGGTATTAAGGGCTTCTTGTTAAATGAGGTATTAACCCTATAAAGGGATTTGAGGGCTGTGACAACATGTACGTTTTACATGTTTGTTACAGCCTCTTTTTACATGCATGGCTTACAAAATATACTGTATATAATGAAGATCTGTACAGTCATACTAAGTAAGAGTATTTTTAACCAGTTAACGATACCTTATAGATAGAAATCGATATGCACTTTATATGTAGTGACAGAATCTATAGGTAATTATAGTGACCATATGCTACAATAGAATATAGAATCCAAGTTTGGTTTGGTAAAAGGTAAGGTGTAATTATATATGGAAAAACGACAAGATTATTTGCAAATGATTGCAGGTGAGCCGGTGTCTCGCAGACCAGTTTGGTTTATGCGTCAAGCGGGACGTAGTCAAGAGGCGTATCGCAAGATAAAAGAACGATATAGCCTATTTGAGATTACTCATCAACCGGAATTATGTGCAAAAGTGACAGCTCTTCCCGTTCATGAGTATGATGTAGATGCGGCTATTTTGTACAAAGATATTATGACGCCTTTGGTACCTATGGGCGTAGATGTGAACATAAAATCTGGTATAGGGCCAGTGATTTCTAATCCCATTCGATCCAAAGATGATGTGGAAAAGCTGCGGGATATTGTGGTAGAAGAATCGTTGGACTTTATGGTGAAAACGATCCAAATATTGACGAAAGAAATGCTCACAGTTCCCTTAATTGGCTTTGCAGGGGCTCCTTTTACATTGGCTAGCTATATGATTGAAGGTGGACCTTCTAAAAATTACCAGAAAACTCGTCAATGTTTAGTGGCAACCCCTGAGATTTGGCATGCTTTGATGGAGCGATTGACTACTATGTCCATTACTTATATGGAAGGTCAAATTCAGGCGGGGGTGAATGCAATTCAAATTTTTGATTCATGGATTGGAGCCCTTTCCATGGAACAATATGAAAGTGGCGTATTCCCGTATATGAAACATATTATTGGGACTATTAAAGAACGATATCCTCATATTCCTATCACTATGTTCGGCGTAGGTACTAAGCATTTATTTCCAGTGTGGAAAGAATTACCATTAGATGTAATCGGTTGCGATTGGAGATGCTCCATTGCAGAAGCAAGTGCGATGGGCATCAAGCAAACATTACAAGGGAATTTGGACCCTGCCTATTTATTTGCAGATTGGAAGACAATTCAAGGTGAAATTGATCGTATTTTGGAAGAAGGTGCTGCTCATGGAAAGCATATTTTTAATTTAGGCCACGGTGTTGTGCCAGATGCGAATCCTAAAGTATTGCGAAACATAGTGGAGTATGTACATGACAGAGGATAAAGAGATACAACAAGTTTGTGTATTGGTATTAGATTATGGCTCTCCCCGCTCCTTAGAAGATGTGAAAACATATTATACCCGCATACGGAGAGGTCACGGGCCAAGTGACAAAGAATTACAAGGATTGCGACATAAGTATGAACGCATTGGTGGACAATCTCAGTTAATGGAGTCTACCGTATGGCAAGTAGAGCGGTTACAAGAAGAGTTACAAAACGAACTACCCTTTGCAAAGGTAACGGTGGTACAAGCACATAAATATATAGAACCACTCATCGGGGATGTAGCGAAGGAATTGGGCCACTATGATACAGTAGTGGTACTTATGATGAATCCTTATGGAACAGACATATTAAATGCATCCTATTTAGAGCCACTGAAACCGTTTATGAATGACCGATGGAAGGTAGTGCCACATTGGGCGGACGCACCCACATTAGTTTCGTCGTGGGTAGACCGAGTGAAAGATACATTGTGTACACTGCCAGCTGGAGCTAACCCGCAGTATGTGTGTACGGCTCACAGTGTACCGCTCATGAAAGGGATTACCTATGATGGGTATGTTCATAGCTTACAACAAGTGATGCAATCCATAGCAGATCAATTGCAGTTGCCTCATCCTACCTTAGCTTGGCAAAGTGCAGGTACTCGTGGGGAATGGCTAACACCTACAGTAGAAACGGTGACAGAACAAGCGGGCGTAGAAGGGCATACCCATGTGGTATATATGCCTATCGGATTTACTTGTACCCATATGGAAGTGTCCTATGATTTAGATATAGAACGGCGGGACCAATGTGAACAGTTGGGGATGACCTATGTGCGAGTGCCTATGCCAGATCGTGACACTCTCTTTGTGAAAGCCATGGCGCATGGTGTATTAACAGCTCTCTTGAAGGAGGGGTAATATGAAAGTAGCAATTATTGGTGGTGGCCTAACAGGCTTATCTGCAGCGTATTATATGGGCAAAGCATTTCCTAACTGGGACATTCATGTCCTAGAATCTTCGAATCGTTGGGGTGGAAAGGTACAAACAAAACGTCGCGATGGCTATGTGGTAGAAGTGGGTCCTGATTCGTATTTAGCCAGAAAAACATCTATGACAGATTTGGTACAGGAATTGGGATTAGGTGATACCTTGGTACGTAATGCTACGGGAGAATCCTATATTTATCATCAAGGTCAAATGAAGCCTATCCCTGGAGGATCCATCATTGGCATCCCTACAGAATTTCTTCCTTTTGCTATGTCTAGCTTATTAAGTTGGTTTGGTAAATTACGAGCTGGATTAGATATTTTTAAGAAACCATATCCAGGAAATGAAGATATGAGTATCGATGCCTTTTTCCGGTATCATTTAGGGGATGAACTAGTCAATTTATTAATTGAACCTCTCTTATCTGGTATCTACGGTGGAGACTTAAAACGCTTAAGTTTACTGGGAACCTTTCCAGAATTTCGTCAATTAGAACAAAAGCATGGAAACTTGGTCAAAGGTATGATGGCTATGCAAGGTATGCGCAAACAATCTGGGGCGGCTACCGAAGGACAATTTGCCCAATTAACGGGAGGTTTAGAATCATTAGTAGATGCTCTTGTGGAACAAATGCCAAAGAACGTTTCTTTGCACACATCGACTGAGGTGCTAGAGGCATCATACACAGATAAGCTCTATACAGTGCAAACACAAAACGGTACAGACTCCTATGACCGTCTTGTGATTACTACGCCACCTAAAGCCTATGAAAAATTTTTTTTGGGAGATGAAAAATTTGAAGACTTGCGGCATATGGAACAATCTTCTTGTGCCATTGTCATTATGAGTTTGCCGAAGTCAGCGTTTACAAAACCATTGCAAGGCACAGGCTTTGTGATTACTCGCAGCACAGAGACGCCATTGACGGCATGTACTTACATTTCTAGTAAGTGGCCACAAATGACACCACAAGACAAGGTGGTACTACGCGTCTTTTTAGGGAAGCCTACAGACTCTACGGTAGATACGCACAGTGAAGAAGAACTGTGTGAATTGGCGCTTTCAGAAATACGAAATATATTGAAGTTTACAGGAAATCCAGAATGGATGGAAGTGGTACGGTTACAAAAAAGTATGCCCCAATACGAAGTGGGACATAAAGACCGAGTGGCAACCCTCATGGGCCATGTCCAAGAACACTATCCAGGATTGGCATTAATTGGAACTCCATTTAAAGGGGTCGGCATGCCAGATGGCATCAAACAAGCCTATGAATTGGTAACAGTATGGAAAGAAGAAACTAAGGAGGTAGTTCCTATGGATACACATACAGAATCTGTTCATGCAGGCGCAATACCTATGCATGGACATACTACAGGACTAGAAAAAGTACCTGAAACATACGAAGGTTGGTTTAGCTTACACGCTAATTATTCCATTAATTTTGAAAAATGGAGAAGCTGGTCCGGTGAGCAACAAAGTGAAGCATTGCAATCTTTCAAGGCGTTTATTGGAAATTTAGAAGCAGCTCATGAGGCCCATACAAGTAGCTATGCTATGTACCAAATCAATGGTCATAAGGGAGATATTATGTTTTGGTTCTTACAACCAAGCTTGCAAGAGTTGAACGAAGTAGAATTGACACTAAAAAAATTACCAATCTTTAGTGTATTACAGCCAGAATCTTCTTTCGTATCTGTTATTGAAGTAAGCAATTATGTAAAATCTCCGAAGGACCATCCAAAAGTGCAAGCCCGGTTATACCCTAAAATTCCTAGATTGGCTTGCATGTGTTTCTACCCTATGGCTAAGCAACGTAATTTGACAGATAATTGGTATATGCTAGATCGTCAAAGTCGTGGTAGTATGATGCGTTCTCATGGTCAAATTGGTAAAAAATATGAGGACACTATCAAAGAGTTTACGACGGGTGCTTTTGGTATGGATGATTGGGAATGGGGTATTACATTGATGAGTGATGATCCAATTCAGTTTAAAAAAATCGTCAATGAAATGCGATTTGATGAAGTAAGTGCTCGCTTTGGTATCTTTGGACCATTTACAATTGGTACGATTCTAGATATGGATGGCATAGATCATCTGTTTTCCTAATACATCAATAGGGCATTAAACTATAAAGAAATACAATTGCGACAGGTTTGCATACTAGTACCACACTGGATTGTGTAACCTGTCGTGTTTTTATTTTCTCCAATGTGGTGGCGCTCATCTAAAAGTTGTGGCTAATATCTATGGTTGCGTCATCTTTTGTTTCATGTTAGATAGAACTGTTTGTATCTTAGTGATAGTAATGCAGTAGTTATGTGTGGTTATATGGTATAATGAAAGATATGATGAAGGAGTGATGTCATGAAATTGTTAGCCATAGATTTAGATGATACGCTGTTACGTGATGATAACACCGTGTCTGATTATACAAAAGCAGTGCTAAAAAAAGCACAGGACAAGGGAATTGAGGTACTTATTGCAACAGGCCGTATGTACCAAACGGCATATCCGGTAGCACATCGTTTAGGCTTAGGTGATGTACCGATGGTACTGTATTCTGGCGGTGTCATCCAACGTGTAGAAAGTAAAGAACTCATTTGGGAACGAGCTATACCACCGGAGGTAGCGCGCAAAGTATTAGCCATCACGAAAGAGCATAATATCTATATTCAGTCCTATATTGATGACGAATTATTAGTGCACAGTGAAACAGAGTTTTCTCGTCTCTATGAAGAGATTACAGGTGCCAAGGCTGTGTACGTAGGAGATGCTATCTATGACCCTCAAAAGGGAACGAACAAACTATTAGTGGTGGAAGAGCCTGAACGTATGACAGAGGTGATTGCTATACTTTCTAAAGAAGTTGGCCACATGGTTGAGTTAGTTCGATCCAAGGTGAATTTCTTAGAAATCGTGGCACCTCACGTGTCCAAAGGGGAAGCTTTGGCTTTCATGGGCGAGCGATTGGGCATCGGTTTAGAAGATATGGTATCCTTTGGTAATTCAGAAAATGATATTTCTATGTTACAAGTAACAGGTCATTCCGTGGCAGTAGGGAATGCAGAGGAACATGTGAAGACAATTGCCAAAGAAGTATGCGACACAAATGAAAAAGATGGCGTCGCTAAATGGATTGAAGCGAATGTGTTATAAAATTTTGTAGGAGGGCCTCATGGAAGGGTTTCGTTTAATCATTGTGACCGGTATGTCCGGAGCAGGTAAAACACAAGTGATGCAAGTCTTGGAAGATATGGGATATTTCTGTATCGACAATATTCCTCCTGTGTTGATTCCTAAGTTTAGTGAAATTTGTCGTCAAAGTGCAGGCACTAAAGTGAGTCGAGTAGCCTTAGTGGTAGATATCCGCAGTCGTGAATTTTTTGATGATTTAAACAGTGCTTTAGATGATTTGACGGCTATGAGTGTGCCTTATGAAATTGTGTTCATGGAAGCTAGCGATGATACTTTGATTCGCCGGTATAAAGAAACACGTCGTAGTCACCCCTTGGCACCATCAGGTCGTATTAGTACAGGACTGTCACAAGAACGGGCACTCTTGGCGGATGTACGTAGCAAGGCGGATCATATTATCGACACCACAAACATGAAAACATCTGCCTTGAAATCATTTATGCGCCGTACTTTTAGCCACGTGAAAGAACAAACAGATGGCATGGCTATTACAGTGGTAAGTTTTGGTTTTAAATTTGGCATGCCTAATGATGCGGATATGGTATGGGATGTGCGATTCTTGCCGAACCCGTATTACATTCCTGAATATCGTCATAAATCGGGGCGTGTACCAGTGGTGAAAGAGTATATTCACTCCTTTGAAGTGACGGATGAATTTAAAAAGCATTTCTTTACTACACTGGATTTCCTTGTGCCAAACTATGAACAAGAGGGAAAAAGCCAATTTGTGGTAGCTGTAGGATGTACAGGCGGTATGCATCGTAGCGTAGCAATGGCAGAGGCGTTGTATACACATTTGAAAGAAAAAGGCTGTAATGTTTCTGTGGAACATCGTGATATGATGCGTAATCATGTAGAAGAAGATGTGAATCCGCGTTCTAGATTAGACCTATAAAAGAAAGGAGTGGGACGATTTCTTCGTCTCTCAAGCCTATGAAATATAATAATTGGATGCGCTGGTTTGCGCCAGGCATTAATATTAAGCGGTGGCTATTCCTATTTTCTTTAGGCACGATTTGGCTGGTAGTGGGTGTCCTTATGATGATGAACTACCAGTGGATTAGCAACTTTGAAGATATTTTCTTAGAATTTTTATTCCATCTTACAGGCTCCTATAACTATACGGTCATAGCCAGTCTTGGTTTAGCAGGTATTGTGGCGGGTATGGTAGCTATGTTGTGGGGGATACGTAAGCTCATTCAGACCATTGTGAATGCGATTTTGCCTAATACAGAAGATGGTGTGAGTGATTATATTTTTGAAAAAATTCGCTTAGGACAAGGACCAAAAATCGTAGTGATTGGTGGTGGTACAGGATTGTCTATGCTATTGCGAGGGCTAAAAAGTAAAACCACGAACTTAACCGCTATTGTTACAGTAGCAGACGATGGAGGTTCTTCTGGTCGGTTACGAGAAGATTTTCAAATGATTGCTCCTGGAGATTTACGCAACTGTTTAGTAGCATTAGCGGAAAAAGAAGGACTTATGGAAGAACTATTCCAGTATCGATTTACTAAAGGAGCAGAATTATCTGGCCATAGTTTTGGGAATTTATTCTTAACAGCTATGACTCAAGTGCTGAAAGATGATGTGGAAAAAGCCCTAGAAGCCTCTAGCAAGATCTTGCGAGTTCGGGGACGTGTTATTCCGTCATCTACAGAAGAAATCAAACTGATTGCTAAATTGACGGATGGTACCATCGTAGAAGGGGAAAGTAATATCCCTAATGCGGGTAAGCCAATTGCGAAGGTCTATACTGAGCCACATAGACCATCTCCTGTAGGAGCTGCCTTGCAAGCTATTGATGAAGCCGATGCCATCATTTTAGGCCCGGGCAGTTTATATACTTCGGTAATGCCGAACCTATTAATTGATAAGGTAGCGGATCACATTGCTAACTCTAAAGCGGCTAAGATTTATATTTGCAATGTGATGACGCAGCCAGGTGAAACAGATGGGTATACTGTGTCTGACCATGTGAAAGCCATTGAAGCACATAGTGAGGTGGGAATTATCGATACAGTCCTTGTGAATGATAACAGAATCCAAGATGCCACATTGGAACATTATAAACAAGCGGGGCAAGAACCAGTAGACGTAGATATGGATGTGTTGCAATCGATGGGGATTCGGACAATTCGTGCAAATCTAGTAGATAGTCAAGATAAAGCAATTCATAATTCAGATCGGTTAGCTAAGGTTGTCATGGATGTAGTCTATGCCTTACAGACAGATATTGAACCGCATATTTTAGAATATTATTTACAACGAGAAGATCATTAAGTATGAAAGTAGAGCCTCTAGAGGCTCTATTTTCTAGTAGAAATAGTAAAGGAGAGGCTATGTCATTTGCAGAAGATGTAAAAAATGAATTGTGCCAATTTAGAACAGAAGATGCGTGGGCATCCAAGGTAGAGGCCTCTTGTTTATTACGGATGGGAGGCTCTATCTTATTAGGTATGCAAGGTCGTGTAGGGGTGCGTTTGGTGACGGCCAACAATGCTGTAGCTAGACGGGTACTAGGAATCATCAAAGAACAGTATGATTTACCCACATCTGTACTAGTGCGTAAGGGGTTAAACCTACGCAAAAAGAATATGTATACTTTAACGGTAGAACCTACAGAACCTAGTCGTCTTGCCTTAGAAGATTTGCAATTATGGCCCGTAGATGCCATGATTCCGGATGCATGGTTAAAAGATATGGAGTCTAGACGTGCTTTTTTGCGAGGCGCTTTTTTGGGATGTGGCTCTGTGAATAAACCACAAAGTGATTACCATTTAGAGTTTATGACAACGAAAGAAAATTTTGCGGATCAGATTATTCGTGTTTTAAAAATGTTCCGTCTTAATGCACGAAAAGTAGAGCGGAAAGAAGAATTTGTAGTATATTTAAAAGAAGGTGATGCGGTGACTTCATGTTTACAAATCATGGGAGCTCAATCAGCACTGATGAATTTTGAAAATGTACGAATTATGAAAGATGTACGTAATACGATTAATCGTCAAGTAAACTGTGAAACAGCAAATTTACAAAAAACGGTGAATGCAGCAGTGCGTCAATTAGATGCGATCCGTATTATTGATAAGCATCAAGGACTTGATTCGTTGCCAGTTCGTCTTTATGAGGCAGCTATATTGCGACAAGAATTTCCAGATGGAAGTTTGCAAGAATTAGTAGATGCGTATGAAACAAAATATAAACGAGAATTGACAAAATCTGGCATTGGACATCGTTTGCGTAAATTAGAAACTATCGCATTGCAGTGGGAGCCGGATGGACTTACGATAGAATAGAGGAACTATGAAATTGATGAATACAACACAATGGAAACGGTGCTTGCTAGGTAGTGTACTAGCCTTATTAGGTATGAGCACTACCTATGGACAAGCTCCCAAAACTATCAATATTGATGACTATACATTTACGCCTTTAGCAGTGAAAACTGTAAAAGAGATAGATACATTATTATTGTCAGATAGTCCTGAATATGTAAAAGAGCCTGGAATTGTTGCAGCAGGTACACTACATGGAAAAAGTCGTATTTATTTTTACCATGTAAACGAACGAACAGAACCTATGAAAGTAGGTATTTTATTGGAAAACAAGGGGAATGCCCCAGCATTCGTAGAGATTGAACGAGCTATTTATGCGAAGCCGAGTCCAGACTATTTTAAAGTAGGACGAGAGCTTTCTAAAAAAGAAATGGCTACGGCAGAATTAGGTTTAGGAGCTTGGATGCAAGAAGGAGTTAATATTCCTGTTCGCTCTAAGGTGATGAAAAAAGACATTAAACAACAAAAAGAGAGCCTTGTTCAATCTCGAAAAATAAAGTTAAAGCAAGTGGAAGAAGAAATCAAAAAAGATACCACATCACGAACTATTTCTTTAGTATCACAAGATGCCGATGCGAAGGAGTTTGTATTACGCCCTGGAGAAGTACGACCTATTTTCACTGAGTTGGAAAAAGTTTTGATGAAGCAAGATGACTTATTTAGTGGTATCGTCGATTTTTCAGCTTCGGCACCAGTCTACGCCTCTGTGGCGGTGATGGAACCTAAATCAACAGTTACCTATGGTTTACCATTGCTACCAATTCATCCTATAGATGATGTAGAGTTGCGTGGTACCTATGAAGGCATGCGTAGATTCCATGTGGTAGAACCACAGTTTAATAGTGAGGCTGGTCCAGCTAGTTTTGAAATTGCCAATGACCGAGAAGATGCTTTCATTAGCGGTGTTGATGAAACGACAAATGGTAAGGTGGTAAAAAATAAGGGGAATTATGGTATTTCCAATGTATACGTGTTGCACACAGAAGGAAACACTCCCTATGCCTTGTATTTTAACCCATTAGGAGGCGCGTTCAGCGGTACATTTAGGATTACATCTTCTAAAGGTACACATACCTATGATGTGCCTGTAAAAGGTCCGTACTTAGGGCATCAAACCATTTATGACACACAGCTATTAGATGTCTTTGATAAACCAGAAGATTTATTGTTAGAATACATGTCACCAGGGGCTTCGAATTTACCGGTTAGATTTTTGTTGATTCCTCAAGTTTCTGAGAAAATGAAAAATAATGGCAAGTCATCAGAATATATTACTAATTTATTGAATAGAATTTTGGGAAAATAATCAATTTTTATACAAATAATCTAAAAAGATATCGTGAGTTAATGATTAAATTGTTTGTTTTACATGAACAGTTATTCCTGTTGTTATAAGATATTATGCAAATTGAAATTCTATGATTTTATTTAAAATAATCTAGATAGACAAAGTTTATATTGACAATCATTGCTAATTGTAAATATAATGAGTATTAGAAATGATACTCAGATTAAAGTAGGCGATGTAGTTCGGCAAAGAGGCCCATTTGTTAGTCGTATGAGACAACAAATGGGCTTTTTTGAAAGGAGGAGCATGAGTCAAGGTTGTGTGAATAAAATGGAAACCTTTAAACCAAAGGTTATGGATTTAGATATGTTGTCTACCATAGAGGTGGAACATGGTACCATTTATGAGATGAATACACCTCAAGGTAAGGCGAAGATGCATAGTTATCCTGTGTTCGGTGGGGTAGAATTAACGTTCCAAGAGGTAACTATGAAAGAAATCCGACATCATGCAAAACCCTTAGAGGGTATGTTTGAAATCCATTATTGTAAAGAAGGGCGTATTGAGTGTGCCTTTGATAATGGAAAAGTGTTATATATGGATGAAAATGATATTTCTGTAGGGTGGAAAGAGTCACCTAGTTATGTGCACTCTACGAAGTTTCCAACTGCTTTTTACAAAGGAATTAATTTGTCTATTTATATTCCGAAAGCTCAAGAAATGGTGAACAAATTTGTAGGACATGATCGTATTAATCTACGTGATGTATGTAATCGATTTTGTCAGGATTTTGAATTTGGTTTTGTATGTCGTAGAGAATCTAGGCTTAGTGATATTTTTAAAAGTTTATATGATCTACCAGAGGAAGTACTACCAAATTTGTTTCAGCTGAAATGCATGGAAATTATATTACTATTAAGTACCATAACTGGAGATAATGATTGCTGCATGCCATACTTTGAAAAAAGACATGTAGATAGTGTGAAACGTATGCACGAATTTTTGATGAAAAATTTAAATCAAAAGCCGACCATTGAAGAATTGGCAAAAACATATGGATTAGCACCAACGGCATTGAAAAAGTGTTTCAAAGGGATTTATGGTAGTAGCATTCATCAATATATTAAGCATATGCGGATAAAGGAGGCGGCAAAAGATTTAAGAAATACAGATGATAGTATTCTCAGCATAGCTAACCGATATGGCTATGAAAATGCTAGTAAGTTTGCAGAAGCATTTCGGGTTATTACTGGACATAAGCCTAGTGAATATAGGAAGATAAATAAAATGTCGGAATGGATTGAATAGGAGCTTTTTAGAGTAGATTTGAAAATATTAAATCTGATATGATAGGTTTAAGCTGATAAAAATTATCATATTTTTTATGGAGGTAACAACATGGACAGCCTTTTATACATTGTGCACTTATTTAACAGCGGCGGATTAGTAATGTATCCGTTGGTAATTTTATCAATTATCGTTATTGCCATTGGTATTGAACGATATACGTATTTCAAAGCTAATACTGCATTGCTAAAGGAATTTAGTCATGATGTATATTTTGCAGTAAAAGAGAATGATTGGGCGAAAACAAAAGAGTTATGTGCGGCAAATCAAACGGCAACAGGTCGTATCTTGAATGCAGGTTTAACATACTCCAAAAATGAAACAAGTATGAAAAATGCTTTTTCCGAACAAATGATGATTGAAGCATCTCATTTGAAAATTCATTTGGACTACTTAAGTGCTATCGTAACCATTTCTCCGCTGTTAGGTTTGTTAGGTACAGTATCTGGTATGATTGGTACATTCAGTATCCTTGACAGTGGTTCTGGAGCATCTGCTATTTCTGGTGGTGTTGGTGAAGCCTTGATTGCGACTGCTACTGGTTTGTTAGTGGCTATCTTAGCATTCTGCGTATATACCTACTTCAGTCATCGTATGGATGCAATTATCAATGATACAGAAACTTTATCTGTGGTGTTATTAAATGGTATGAAAGAACAATGGAGTGATTCTCATGTTTCAAAATAGTCGATTAAAAATGAAACCTGAGTTCATGATTGTGCCAATGATTGATATCATTTTCTTCTTGCTCGTTTTCTTCATGATGAACAGTATTGAAACGGTGGCACAAAAGTCCTTGGGTGTACAATTACCACAAGCACAATCAGCAACACAAGTCAAACAAAGTCCTGTGATCTTGACATTAGATAAAGAAGGTCATATTTTGATTGACTCTAAACCATATAGTATCGATGAAGCTCGTAATTACATTACTAGCAAAGTAGGAGAAAATCCAAATACAGCGGTATTATTACAAGCAGACAAAAATACGCAACATGGATTCGTGGTTGCCATTATGGATATGCTAAAAACGATTGGGGTTAAGAAGTTCTCAATTGCTGCTAGCTAGAAAGGATGACACATGGAACAATATATTTCCTGGAAAAAATCCTACATAATCTCTGTTGTAATCCACATTGTCCTAGCTGTTGTGTTAGGTATTGCTTTAGTATCTGTAGTAGAACATAAACAAACCGAAAATGCTTTTGAAATTGACATGTCTATTTCCGACGATTTAAAAGCATCCGCAGGTGGCGGTGGCGGTGGTGGCGGGGTATCCTTCCCTCAACCACTTTCACAAGAAGTTGTACAAGCTAAAGTACAAGCAGCGCAACAAAGTTTATCATCTCCGGTGCCAGTGGATGATGCTGTGAATGTGCCAACATCTACCAACGCAGCTACAGGTGCAAGTGATGGAACATCTACAAACCAAGGTACTGGTGGTGGATCTGGTGGCGGTAACGGAACAGGAAACGGTACTGGCGATGGTAGCGGTAATGGCTCTGGTAGCGGTGGTGGATCTGGCTCTGGCAGTGGCGGAGGTAATGGAGATGGTGTAGGTACTACATCTGGTAATGCACCGTTTGACTGGGCAGGATTTGTGGCTACTGTACAAGCCCAAGCACAAGGTACGTACCCTCCAATGGCAGTAAAACGTAACTTACAAGGTAGTGTTACAGTTAGCGTAACCATTGATGCGAGCGGTAATATAGTCTCTGTTTCGGCAGGTGGCGGACCTGGTATTTTAAACAGTCATACCCAAGATGTTGTCTATAACATAGGCAATTATCCAAATGGTAGTGGCTCATCAGTATCAAATACATTCACAGTGTACTACACTTTGAATGGTGACTAGTGCAAAGGCACACGAAATAATTCAGGAGGAATTATGGATTTAAAAAGTTTATTTGACTCCATGTCGGAGGAACAACGTAATATTCAACTTGGTTTTGATACGGCAACGCCGTTGACGCATGCTTTTACAAGCAAACGTGCGGTACATGCTGGTCTAAGTGGTCGTCCTTTAGAAAAGGATGAGGCACAACGCGTATGGAATGAATTAATGCAACAACCGCCTGTTCCAGGGCAAATGCAAACGGCATATATTCACATCCCGTTTTGTCAAACTAAATGTACCTACTGCGGATTCTATCAACATGCTACGAATCAAGATGCAGAAGATAAATATGTAGATATGTTGTTGAAAGAAATGCAAATGGCTGCCGATCAACCACGGTTCCGTGATGGTTTGATTCACACTATCTTTATTGGTGGTGGTACGCCAACATCCTTATCTGCTAATAATGCAAAACGCATGTTGTCTGCCATCCAAGAATATTTCCCGTTGGCCAATGACTATGAGTTGACATTAGAAGGTCGTATTCACGACTTGGTGCCTGAAAAAATGGATGTATGGATGAGCCATGGTGTAAACCGTATGTCCCTAGGTGTGCAATCTTTCCATACTCATGTACGTCGTCAATTGGGACGCTTAGATGATCAAGATACAGTATTGTCTCGATTAGAACAATTAAAAGCATACCAACAATGTTCTGTGATTGTAGATTTAATCTACGGTTTACCAGATCAAACGATGGATGTGTGGATGGAAGACTTAAAAATTCTTGAACAATCCGCAGCAGATGGTATGGACTTGTATCAATTAAATGTCTTTGAAAACAGTGATTTACAAAGCCTAATTGAACGCGGTAAAGTAAGCCCAGCAGCTACCACTAAAGAACAAGCTTTGATGTATGAAGCGGCTGTAAAATGTTTGATGAAGCGTGATTTCACACGTTTAAGCGCAGCTCATTGGAGTCGTGCACCACGTGAACGATCTATGTATAACACTATGGCGAAAGCAGGATATCCAATGTATCCATTTGGCTGTGGCGCCGGTGGTAATTTAGGTGGATATATGACAATGTTACACCGCGTATTACCTCCATATGAAGCCCTTGTAGAAGAAGGTAAAAAGCCATTTATGGTTCTCATGAAACAATCTGAACTACAAGAATTCTCCAATTATGTAATCAGTTCCTTGGAACGAGGCGTTTTAAACCTAGACGCTTTGATCGAAATGGATTCAAAATTAGAGGACTTACGTTGGTTGCTTGATACTTGGGTAACTCGTGGTTTGATGGAATATAATGGCGTATTATATCGCTTAACAACGGCTGGTGGATTCTGGCATGTCAATATTACACAAACCGTTATTGAATGTGTTCAATATATCTTAACGGGTGAAAGCACATTGTTACATGAAAATATCGCTGCTCAAAACCACGGTGGAAAACCAAAAGATCATCCACATGTAGGTGGTCATCCTGAAGGTGTTCCGAAACATCCACATGGAGCAGGTGGACATCCAGCAGGCATTCCAAAAGGGCATCCAGAAGGAGTACCAATGGGAGGACACCCAGCGGGCATTCCAAAGGGACATCCTGGAGATGTTGAAACTACACGTGCTCATGGCACAGTAGGACATAGTCCATTTAAGAAAAATATTTAGGTAGTATCTATTACAGGTGAACTCCTACACACCTTACCAAACCAAACAATATAGTTTCCTGTAATAGTTCTATAGCCGCTCATAGAGTGGAATCAGGTATACCAGGTCAAAGTTGGTAGGCTGCATCATACTATAGTACGTTTAAAATCACTTCTGTAATGAGAGTGCAGTATCCGCAGGCAATGCCTGCGGATGTATATCTGATATATGAACATTGTGCCTTGGGCTACAATGTTAGATGCAAAATAATGGTATACTATTTATAGTATTTATATGTTATGTAAAAGGAGCGCACTTCCTAGAAGTGTGGAAAATGAATGAAAGCAATCGTAGTTTACTCAAGCCGTACAGGCAATACAAAATTAGTAGCAGAAGCTATGGCAAGTGCTTTGCCTGCTGGTACACCATGTGTATCTGTGAAAGAAGTTCCAGCTGATTTAGCATCTTACGATGTAGTATTTATGGGTTTCTGGGCAGACCAAGGTAACGCTGATAAAGCGGCACAAGCAGTGCTTAAAGAAATCACAAATGAAAAAGTAGCTTTATTCTGTACTTTAGGGGTTCCTCCAGTATCTCCTCATGCACAAGAAACTGTAGAAGCAGCTGCGAAATTGTTACCAAATGGTCAAACACCAGTAGGTTACTTCAAATGCCAAGGTAAAGTAGATCCAAAAGTAATCGAAATGATGTACAAAATGTTCCCAGAAGGTCATAACCATGGTAAAAGCCCTGAACGTGATGCACGTCATGCACAAGCAGCATCTCATCCAGATGAAAACGACTTAACTAATGCAAAAGCATTTGTTGAAGAAGTTATTGCTAAACTATAAGTTTTCTACCTATGTAATAGGTTGCAATATAATAACACTCCGAAAAAGACTGCCAGAAATGGGGGTCTTTTTCACTTAATGACTGCTTAGTAGTGTTCCTATAGATAGTATAAACTATACAGAATTATCTTGACGTTTAAGCACTCTTGCTTTATAATACTTAATAAGCTTAATGAATCGGTACGAGAGACCGAAGAGCGCACATTTGAACCTTTTAAATTAGTCCTGTGAGGCTAGTAAGGGAACGTAGTAGGAGAACTCTACCTATAATCTATAGGTGTACTCTCTAATAGAATCACTATAACTATGCGACCTCTTGCCTTATGGCAAGGGGTCTTTTTGTGTGTAATAGAAGTACTACAAAGGAGGCTATGATGGGAGAAATCAGCTTGAAAGGTAAGCACCTATTAGGACTGCAAGGTCGGTCAAAAGAAGAAATTGAACTCATTTTACGTGTAGCGAAAAAAATGAAGAAAATTGTTTTATCAGACAATAAGAAACATCCATTATTAAAAGGTAAATCTATTATTAACCTGTTTATGGAGAATAGTACGCGCACAAGAAGTTCCTTTGAGTTAGCAGGTAAATATTTAGGGGCGGACGTCATCAACATTTCTAAAAGCGGTAGCTCTATGGCAAAAGGAGAAAGTTTCCGTGACACATTATTAACAATGTCCTATATGGGAACAGATGCCATCGTAATGCGCTCTGGTGAAGAAGGCGCTCCTTTATATGCTACAAAATGCGTAGATCCAATTATTATCAATGCTGGTGATGGAGCCCATGAACATCCAACACAAGCTTTATTAGATATGTATTCTATCTTAGAACATAAACCGACATTAGAAGGTTTAAAAGTAGTTATCATAGGCGACATTATGCATAGCCGTGTAGCGCGCTCCAATATCTACGGTTTAAAAACAATGGGTGCTGATGTACATCTAGCTGGTCCACGCACGTTAGTATATCCAGAACTAGAAAAACTAGGTGTAACTGTTCATCATGATGTACGTGAAGCTGTGAAAGATGCAGATGTGGTAAACGTATTGCGCATCCAATTAGAACGGATTCACTCCGCTTTATATCCAAGTAATCGTGAATATGCACGTATCTTTGGTATTAATAAATCTGTCTTAGAAAATGCAAAAGATGATGTATTAGTATTGCATCCAGGACCAATGAATCGTGGTCTTGAAATTGCGCCAGATGTGGCGTATGGTGATGCATCAGTCATCCAAGAACAGGTGCGTAATGGTGTAGCCATCCGCATGGCAATTTTATACTTAACAATTATCGGAGGTGACGGTAGTGAGCTTGCTGATTAAAAATGGTACGGTAGTTAACCCGGCAAAAGGACAACATGAAGTAGCAGATATTCTTGTAGAAAATGGTGTAATTGCGGCGATTGGACAAAATTTACAAGCTGACCAAGCAGAAGTGTATGATGCAACAGGCTTAATCGTAGCACCAGGCTTGATTGACATTCACACGCATTTACGTGAACCAGGTCAAGAAGCAAAGGAAGACTTTCACAGTGGTACGCAAGCGGCAGCAGCAGGTGGATTTACACGTGTTGTAACTATGGCAAATACAAATCCTGTTGTGGATAATGCTCCACTAGTACGTGGATTGCGTAAACAAGCCGAATTGACAGGGGTTGTAAAAGTAGATTTTATGGGAGCTGTGTCTAAAGGCTTGCAAGGAAAAGAACTTGCAGAAATGGGTGATATGGCAGAAGCTGGTGTAGTAGGATTCTCCGATGATGGACATTATGTAGAAAGTGCAGCTTTCATGCGTCGTGCTCTAGAATATTCATCTATGTTTGGAAAAATGGTTGTAGACCATGCCGAAGAATGTAGTTTAACTTGCGAAGGTCATATGCATGAAGGCATTGTTTCTTATGAAATGGGTGTAAAAGGTCGTCCAGCTGTAGCAGAAGATCTAGCGGTAGCTCGTGATATTATGTTAGCAGAAATGACTGGTGGACATATCCATATTGCTCACGTAAGTACAAAAAGTGCAGTAGACCAAGTACGTCGTGCAAAAGCACAAGGTGTAAAAGTAACGTGTGAAGTAACAAGTCAACATTTGGCTTTCACAGACGAATATTTGCGAGATTACAATGCAGATTTCAAAATGGCTCCGCCAATTCGTTCTGAAGATCATCGTCAAGCGTTGTTAGAAGCGTTGCAAGATGGCACAATTGATGCCATAATTACGGACCATGCACCACATGCGTACGAAGAAAAAGATGTGGAATTCTGTTGTGCAGCAAATGGTTTCACAGGATTGGAAACATCCTTTGCGGCAGTAGTTACACATGTATTAAAAACAGGTATCCTCACAATTGATGAAATCATCAATTTGATGAGTACAAAACCAGCCCAACTCATCGGAGTAGATGGTGGCGTATTAGAAGTGGGTAAACCTGCAGATATTTCAGTGCTTTCCTTAGACGAAATATGGACTGTAGATAGAAACAAATTCTACACTCGTGGTAAATCATGCCCATTTGATGGTATGACAGTCACTGGTAAAGCAAAATTAACAGTAGTAGATGGACAAATTATAATGAAAGACGGGGTTGTAATCGGGTGACAGGAAAATTAGTATTAGAAAATGGAACTATCTTTGAGGGCACATTGCTGGGGGGCATGCCAATCGTTGGCGAAGTAGTGTTTAATACAGGGATGACAGGATATCAAGAGATTTTAACAGATCCGTCATATGCAGATCAAATTATTACTTTAACGTACCCATTAGTAGGCAATTATGGTGTCACACGTGAGGTAGATCAATCTTCTAAGCCCTATTGCAAAGCCATGATTGTAGGAGAATTGTGTACGTTCCCTAGTAATTGGCAAAATGAGGGGACATTTGAGGAATATATGAGAAGCCATGGAATTCCATGCTTATACAATGTGGATACACGTGCCATTACACGTGCTATCCGCAGCCATGGCGTAATGAAAGGGGTTATTTGCCCAACAGATACACCACAAGAGAAAATCGATGCTTTATTAGCACAACCACTAGCGACAGATCACATTATGCGTGTTACCACAAAGTGGGAAGGTCGCCGTGGTCAAGATTCAGCAGAGTTTCATGTAGCTGTATATGATTTTGGTGTAAAAGAAAATATTCTTCAATCCTTAGAAAATGAAGGGTGCCGATTGACAATTTTCCCAGCTCATACAAAAGCTGAAACAGTGATGGCTTGCAATCCTGATGGAATTTTCTTGTCTAATGGACCGGGAGACCCGAAAGACGTACCTGAAATTGTTGAAGAAATAAAAAAATTAGTAGGCCAAAAACCTATTTTTGGCATTTGCATGGGACATCAATTGATTGCTCGTGCATTTGGTGGTGAAACGTATAAGTTACGTTTTGGTCATCGTGGATCTAACCATCCAGTAAAAGATTTAGATACGAATCGTGTTCATATTACCTCTCAAAATCATGGGTATACAGTTGATGAAGCAAGCCTAGAGGGTTCTGGATTGCGCGTATCCCATCGCAGTGTGAATGATGGTACTGTAGAAGGATTAGTGCATAATGAATTGCCGATTATGTCGGTACAATATCACCCAGAAGCATCTCCGGGGCCGACTGATAATGTGTATTTGTTTGAACGTTTTAAAACATTGATGAGAAGAGGTTAATGATGGAAAAGAAAAAAGTTCTTGTAATTGGTTCTGGTCCAATTATTATCGGACAGGCAGCTGAGTTTGATTATGCAGGCACACAGGCTTGTCAATCTCTTCGTGAAGAAGGTTATGAAGTTGTATTAGTGAACTCCAATCCGGCTACCATTATGACAGACCGTGATATTGCGGACCGTGTTTATATTGAGCCGATTTCTTTGGAGTTTGTTACTGAGATTATTCGTAAAGAACGCCCATATGGTGTGTTGGCTACATTAGGCGGACAAGTTGGTCTCAATATGGCGGTGGAACTCTCAGAGGCAGGAGTCCTTAAGGAGTATAATGTAAAATTATTAGGCACTACTTTAGAGGCTATTAAACAAGCGGAAGACCGTGAATTGTTTAAAGAGGCGATGAAACGTATCAACCAACCTGTGCCAGAATCTGATATTTTCAGTGATGTGGCAGAAGCGGTAGAATTTGCTAATCGTATCGGATACCCTATCATCATCCGTCCTGCCTATACATTAGGTGGTACAGGTGGCGGTATTGCTCATAACGAAGAGGAAATGTACATGATTGCCCTTCGTGGCATCAAGCTTAGTCCGATCCATCAAATTCTTGTAGAACGATCCGTAGCTGGTTGGAAAGAAGTAGAATACGAAGTAATGCGTGACCGCGCAGATAACTGTATCATTGTATGTAATATGGAAAATATTGACCCAGTAGGGGTACATACAGGCGATTCGGTGGTAGTGGCACCATCGCAAACCTTGAATGATATACAATACCAAATGTTGCGTACTGCCTCTGTCGATATCATTCGTTATCTTGAAATTGAAGGTGGCTGTAATGTGCAATATGCCTTGGACCCATACAGCAATCAATACTATGTTATTGAAGTAAATCCTCGCGTGTCTCGTTCTTCTGCACTAGCTTCTAAAGCAACGGGATATCCTATTGCTAAAGTAGCGGCGAAAGTGGCTATCGGCATGACCTTAGATGAAATTACAAATGCCGTCACAGGAGAAACTAAAGCATGCTTTGAACCATCCTTGGACTATGTGGTAACAAAATTCCCACGTTGGCCATTTGAAAAATTCAATTTGGCGGATCGTACATTGGGAACACAAATGAAAGCTACTGGCGAAGTTATGGCTATCGACCGTACATTAGAAGGGTCTCTGTTAAAAGCTATCCGTTCTCTAGAGATCGGTTTAGACCATATTGAATTGAAAAAAATTGCTCATGAAACGCCTGAACAACTCATTGAACGATTGCAATTAGTCGATGATGAGCGTTTGTATGTCATTGCACAAGCACTTCGTGTTGGTATTAGTGTAGAAAAAATTTGCTACATTACAAAAATTAACTCTTTCTTCATAAACAAAATTAAAAATATTGTGATGGTAGAAAAAGATTTATCTGCGAATGGTATTACGGAAAGTAATTTAAAATTAGCGAAAAAATATTCCTTCCCAGATAAAGTGATTGCTCGCTATGCAAACTGCTCTCATGAGGACGTATTGACAAAACGCAATGAGCTTGGCATTCATCCAACCTATAAATATGTAGATACCTGTGCCGCTGAATTTGAAGCACACACACCATACTACTACAGTGCTTATGCGAAGGAAGATGAAGTAGTACCACGTGGTGAAAATAGCGTTATCGTTCTTGGTTCTGGCCCTATTCGTATCGGACAAGGCGTAGAATTCGATTATTGCTCTGTTCATTCCTCTTGGGCATTGCGTAAAGCGGGCATGAAATCCATCATTATTAACAATAACCCAGAGACAGTAAGTACAGATTTTGATACATCTGATAGCTTGTACTTTGAACCGTTGACAGTAGATGATGTGATGGAAATTATCCGGAAGGAGAACCCAGTAGGAGTTATCGCTCAGTTCGGTGGACAAACAGCCATTAACTTAGCAGGCCCGTTGGCTGCACGAGGTGTAAACATTCTAGGTACATCTGTGGACAGCATCGATATGGCAGAAGACCGTGAACGTTTCGATGAATTGTTGGCAAAATTAGAAATTCCTCGTCCAGTAGGCGCCTTGGTAACTAGTGACGAAGAAGCCTTAGAAGCGGCAAAACGCTTGCAATATCCATTGATTGTCCGTCCGTCCTATGTACTAGGTGGTCGTGCTATGGAAATTGTGTATAATGACCAAGAATTAGATCGTTACATGAAGGAAGCTGTAGTAGCATCCAAAGATCACCCAGTGTTAATCGACCGCTACATGGTAGGCATGGAAGTAGAAGTAGATGCGATCTCTGATGGTATCGATGTATGCATCCCTGGTATCATGGAACAAGTAGAACGTGCCGGCGTACACTCTGGTGACTCTATCGCCGTATATCCAGCACAACATTTGTCTGAGGAATTGACAGAACAAATCGTAGATTACACACGTCGCATCGCTAAAGGTCTTAATGTAAAAGGTGTGCTCAACATCCAATACATCGTGGTAAATGGTGAACTTCATGTAATCGAAGTAAACCCACGTTCTAGCCGTACAGTGCCTTTCATCAGTAAAGTAACTGGTATCAACATGGTAGAATATGCGACACGGATTGCCTTAGGAGAAACCTTGGAAAGCTTAGGCTTACCAACAGGCCTAGTGCCAGCTCGTCCACATGTGGCGGTGAAAGCACCAGTATTCTCCTTCTCTAAAATGGGCTTAGTAGAAATTGCCCTAGGACCAGAAATGAAATCCACTGGGGAAGTAATGGGTATTGGTCGCACCTATGCAGATGCTTTATTCAAAGCCATCCATGGTGCAAACATGCGCATTCCAGATAAAGGTAATATCTTGATGACTGTAGCAGACCGTGATAAAGAAGAAGCATCTCGTTTAGCAAAAGGCTTTATCGATTTGGGGTACCATATTATGGCTACTGGTGGTACAGGCCGTTACTTCACAGAACATGGCGTGGATTGCACTGTAGTAAATAAAATTTCTGAAGGTAATCCAAATTGCGCTGACTTCATTCGTGAAGGTAAGGTGGACTTGATGTTGAATACATTAACCTATGGTAAAAAACCAGAGCGTGAAGGATTCCAATTGCGTCGTTTGGCTGTAGAAATGGGTGTACCATGCTTGACATCCTTGGATACAGCTCGTGAAGTGTTACATGTCGTAGCGAGTCGCGCTACTGCAGGTGATGTAATTACAGTAGATGCTATTCAAGATTATGAAATGGAGTAATCATAGATGAGTGGATATGTAGAAATGGGTCGAGTGATTCATAACACCCAAATAGGCAGTGATGTATGGAGAATGTCCGTATATGCACCTAAACAAGCAAAAGAGGCACAACTAGGACAGTTTTGTAATGTCCGCGTTACAGGGGGCACAGCTCCCTTGTTGCGCCGACCTATCAGCTATGCAGGATTTGATGCGAAAGCAGGTACTATCGATTTATTGTATCGTGTGGTAGGTAAGGGCACTGAACTAATGACCAAACTAAAAGAGGGGGATATCTTAGATTGCTTGGGACCATTAGGTCAAGCGTTTACCACTGCAGACCGCATGTTACTCGTAGGTGGTGGAGTTGGAATTGCACCCATGCTATGTATCGCTGATCGGTTACAACCAAGCCAAGAGGCGCATGTGATATTAGGATTCCGCAATGCAAGTGAATCTTTCTGGGCAGACTTGTTCAAAGATAGCCCCGTGACCGTTCATATCACTACAGATGATGGATCGTTAGGGACTAAAGGATATCCTACGACTGTGATGGAAACGCTGATGAAAGAAGAGCAGTTTGATGCAGTTTTGACATGTGGTCCTACACCGATGATGAAAGGTGTGGCTGCTGTAGCGCAACAAATGGGAGTGCCTTGCCAAGTGTCTTTAGAGGAACGCATGGGTTGTGGTACTGGCGGTTGCGTAGGCTGTGCTTGCCAAGGTAAAAGTGGTACACGGTATAAAGTATGCAAAGATGGCCCTGTATTCCCTGCTGAGGAGGTGTTTTACTAATGGCTACTGTAGATCCTAAATTAGCAGTGAAGTTCTGTGGTATCTCCATGAAAAATCCTATCGTAGCAGCATCGGGCACCTTTGGGTTCGGATTGGAATACGATGGTTACTTAGACCTCAATACAGAGGTAGGGGCGATTTCTGTAAAAGGTTTAACACCTACCGCTCGACCTGGTAATGCTGGTGTACGTATCGCTGAAACACCATCTGGGGTGTTGAACTGTATTGGATTGGAAAATCCTGGAGCAGAAGCATTTGTAGCAGATATATTGCCAAATTTAAAACAATATGATGTGCCAATTTTTGCCAATATCTCTGGTAATACACTGGAAGAGTATGAATATATGGCAAAAACATTGACTGTCGAAGGTGTAGCAGCCCTAGAGGTCAACATTAGTTGTCCTAATGTAAAATGCGGAGGTATGGCATTTGGTGTGCAGGCGGAGAGTGCGGCTGCTGTATGTAAAGCGGTAAAAGGGCATACAGATTTGCCAGTGATTATGAAATTATCGCCTAATGTAACAGATATCGTAGAGATTGCTCGTGCTGTAGAAGCGGCAGGTGCAGATGGTATCAGTATGATTAATACCCTATTAGGGATGTCTGTAGATCTACGGACTCGTAAACCATTATTGGGGAATATCTATGGTGGTTTATCTGGTCCAGCTGTGAAACCAGTGGCATTGCGCTTAACACATCAAGTGGCACAAGCTATTGAAATCCCAATCATGGGGGGCGGCGGTATCATGACTGGTGAAGATGCCTTAGAATTTATGTTAGTAGGAGCTGACATCGTGTCTGTGGGGACGGCAACGATGGTGGATCCACGAGCTATTGGTATCATCGCTAGTGAAATGAGCGCTTATTGCGAAAGCCAACATATCGAACATGTATCGAACTTAGTTGGTGGCATTATTATGCCGTAAAAGAGAAGAGAATATTGAATGACACATAGAAAAGGACTGTTCCAGTGAAAGAGACACTGAGAACAGTCCTTTTAGTGTTTAGATTTTATTGAGTAATTCTTCTTTTTTCTGTTGAAACTCTTCGTCGGTAATGGCTCCCATATCAAGAAGTTCTTTTAATTGTTTGATACGAAGAATGGGGTCATCTTCTGTTGGTGTAGGAACAGATGTGCTAGCAGCATCATCTGAGGTGTCTTCAACTTCAATGGTAGCAGTTTCCACTGGAGGTCCTGCATCGATGGCGGCTTTCACAGCAGCTGTATTTACCCATAATCCCCGTTGTTGTTGATCATAATCATAAGCTACAGCGCCACGAGATTCAATCCATGCTTGTAAATTTTCATTGACTAAGTTGGTGAGAACATCGAGGGTGGCGAGACAAGTATCCTTACCTTGAATGAGCAAGACACGATGGGTGCGACTCACCTCTTTGTTGTCGATATGGTCAATATCTTTGTCATAAAACTTAGCGCGTGTACCATAGCGACCACGATACGTAAAAAGACCTGTTTCTGTATTGTAAGTAATTTTAACTTGCAATGTATGACCGCCAGGGGCATAACTTATGATATGGTCTGGGGTCTGAGTGAACCAATCGAAGAATCCCATAATGACTATCCTTTCTTACTTTTACTTGGCCAACGTGTAGGAGAACCGTAGCGGTTGTTTCCGGTAGAACCAGGGAAACAGGCTAGGAATCCATGAAGGATATAGACGATAATAAGATGTAAGATGTATATATTTTTTAATGGGATGTATAGATTTGTACATAGAATATACATGCCCAACAAGATGCCGATAAAGCGACCAGGCAATCCAATGTCATTGAGACGACGGATGTATAAGGTATAGTAGAACGGTAACAATATAATATAACCGGCATAGGCTAATGCTTTAATGGCAAAATAGGCTGGCAAAATGACCACTACATTTAACAGTTGTTGGATAAACATATTAAAGATATGCATGGTAGCAGATAAAAATAATATGCTTATGATAAATTGAAAGCGATTGATACGTCCAGATGTGCTTAGCACATGATGGCTATGTGGTTCAATCTTGAGTATAAGAAATAGGGAGATCAAGCCTACAAGGAATGAAATCCCCACATTAATTAGTATGTCCATAAGGAACCTCCTTACATGCTATGAATAAGTATAGCATAGATTGAGATATCTGGCGAACTGTGGTGAAATGGAATGGTATTGAAAGAGATTCTTCATTGAAGTTTTAAAAAAGTAGGGTACTATATAGAAAGTTAGTAGAAAAAAATAGGCAAAACAGCGGTTCATTGGTATAATAGTAAAGATAGTAAAAAATTGGTTCACTTTTTTCTTTCTAACTACGATTATATAGTTATGAAAGGAGGAACGTATGGAACCTGTAACAACACCTATGGAAAAACGCATTCGCATGGTTCGTGCCTGGTTAGATGCAGCAGCTACATCGTATGCTAACAAAGGAAGTGTGAAAGGAAACTTTCATCTCTTCTTGGCACAAGCAGAGATGAAGCAAATGAATGAAGGGAAACCTTCTATTCTGTCCTATGCACAACGAGCTGTCTTAGCACTCGTACTAGTAGGAATCATAGGAGCAACACATTGGTGGCTATCACAACATGAAACAGGGAATACGGCGCACACTCCTGTCATTGACACACAGGTGGAAGTACAGCCAAACAAGGTTAGTACTCCAATGGTTGTAAAAGAATCACCACCTGTAGAGCAAGCAGAAACAAAAGTAGTGGAAACCGTGGAAAAACAGGAACATGTGGTGACTACGCGGCCAACTGTGGAGGCAACACCAGAGCCCTCTATTAGTTCAAAAGACATGTTACATGCAGTGCAAGCTGGTGGACGTATTTTGCGAGATTAGCACCTTTTATATTCTAAGGAGGAACATATATGAAGGGAAACCTATCTTATAAGAAATTTTTAACCTTTGCTGTCCTAGCAGCAATCAGTGCAACTCCAG
Organism: Veillonella sp. VA137; assembly: GCF_003992015.1. Classification (GTDB taxonomy): domain Bacteria; phylum Bacillota; class Negativicutes; order Veillonellales; family Veillonellaceae; genus F0422. The sequence goes on along the minus strand of NZ_RQVK01000004.1, from coordinate 33,931 downwards.
TATTTGCTGACAATGCTACGACAACGGAAAGTGGCAAAACAATTGCTAAATTGTCCATGGCGGACCTAGGAAAGCAAAATACTACACGCCAAGAAACGGTAGCTGCTGGTGATGCAGCAACAGAAGCAGCCATCGCGGCAGCTCGTGAAGGTTTATCGGAAGCAGCACAACGTGATGCAATCGAAGAACAACGTAAACGTGTGGATAACTCTTCTTTAGCTACAAATGATAAAGAAGTTAAAACCATCACAAAAGCTGGTGGTGATAAATTAGAAGAAGCACAAGCAGCTGGTGTGGAAACAGCAATTCCTCAAGTACAAGCTCGTTATTTCACATCGTTAACAGAAACAGAATTACAAAAATATGTAGGTAAAACAATTACAAATATCTCTATTGAAGGTCTTGATGCAGCTAATCAGCCAGCATTCCTATCCTTGTTGCAAGGTAAAATTGGCGATGCCGTTACTGTAGAAGGTATTTCAAAAGAAATAGCAAACTTAGGCGGTTCTGGCGTTCTTTCAGAAATTACACCAGTATTTACAGAAGTGCCAGAAGGGGTGAAAGTAGCGTACCATGTAACATTAAACCCAGTGATCAAAGGTGTGTCTGTAGAAGGTAACACTGTGTACAAAACAGATGTATTGGTGAACTACTTAGGTGTACAACCAAACACCGTATTGAATACAATTTCCGTAGGGGAAAAAGTACAAGGTATCAATGCTGCGTACCAACGTGATGGTTACATCTTAGCGCATGTAAAAGACATGGCTGTAGACGATAATGGTGTATTACACGTATTTGTGGTAGAAGGTATTGTAGAACGTATTACACCACATGGTAATAAGAAAACCAAAGATCGAGTGATTACTCGTGAATTCAACCAAAAAGTGGGTCAACCATTTAATAAATTCTTAGTACGTCGTTCTGTAGAAAAAGTATATAACTTGGGTTTCTTTGATGATGTAAACGTACGTTTAACACAAGGATCCACAGAAGAAACGGTAAATATTGAAGTAGATGTGTTGGAACATAAAACAGGTACGATTACATTAGGTGCTGGTTACTCTGGTTCTGATGGATTTGTGGGGATCGTAGAAGTAGGGGAAGAAAACCTACGTGGTACTGGCGACAAAATTAAAGTTCACTGGGAATTCGGCGGTACAGCAGGGTATAAAAATTACTCTGTATCCTACTTGCGTCCATGGATTGATAGCAAAGGCACATCCCTTGGTGTGACCTACTTCAACCAATTAAATGAATACACAGATTACAATGAAAAAGGACAAGGCGTTGCTACATACGATCGTAAGTCCAATGGGTTCAATATTACCTTAGGTCGTCAAACAGCTGAGTTTACTCGTGATTATTTGACATTAGAACATCGTAAAGATACCTATATTTGGGATAACAAGGATTCCAGTGGTTTCCGTTATGATACGGATGTAAAAGGAGGTCCTGGCTCAGGACATCGATGGAATAACTATGGTTATCCATTCCTTTCATCGGGATACTTAAAACATAACTTCGGTACAACAAACAGTGTGAGCTGGCAAAAAGTATTCGACTCCCGTGATAATGTGTATGAACCAAGCCGTGGTAAACGTTTGTCCAGTACATTGCAATGGGGTGGTCATGGCTTAGGCGGTGACTTCAATTTCTATAAATTCACTGGTGAAGCTAGAACGTATAAAAAAGTAGGCAATAAACAAGTATTGGCATTCCGTGGTCGTATCGGTTGGGCTGTTGGGGATTTACCATATAGCCAATTATATACAATCGGTGGTTCTGATTCTCTTCGTGCTTATGAGGACGATCAATACCGTGGTAAGAAAATGTACAATTTCACAGCGGAATATCGCTTCCCAATTTGGAATAAAGTAAGTGGCGCCTTATTCACTGACTTAGGTGATGCTTGGGATGCTCCAAATGTACCTTGGTTCTCTCATTCTAAAACATTCAATGCTTCCGTCGGTGCCGGCGTGCGTGTGACAACACCAATTGGTCCAGTACGTATCGACTATGGTATTAGTAAAAATCAAAAGAAATTCCACTTTAGCTTTGGTGGACAATTCTAATTGATGACGATACAAAAATGGATAGGAGGGGCTCTTCTGATGGCAACATTAGGGATTCCCTCTGTCTATGGTGCTCCTGTTCAGACTGTGCATGTGGACCTGCATAGTACAACAGGAACGATTCCAAAAGCTTTGGAATCGCGTATGGTCGCCAGCATTCAAGGCGCGGCAACCTATATGTATCAAGGGAAAGAGGACTTTCAAATTAGAGAGTCTCTTCAGGCCTATGAAAAAGCAACTATGGATGTGGTGGATCGAATCCTCTATGGATATACGGTAAAAGCTATAGCTATGGATGTGGGCAACAATTTGAATATTCATCTTACCTTAGAGCCGTATGGAAAGGTAGTACAATCTCTGGAAACTACGGTGAATTATGGCAATATATCTCCCTATGGACGCTCGCTGATAGATGCCGATTTAGGGAATGTAAAGCCACGATTAGAGCAAATGCTCCTAGGAGCATCATTGGATTCACTAGATTGGATTACACCACTGGTGCAAAAGTCGGTTCGTAGTGACCTAGAAGGTTCTCTTCCTGAATTTACCCCACAAATTGATGTGGTAGGAGGAGATACAGCAAAGGCGACGGTGTACTTAGTTCCTAATGGAAATAGTGTAAGTCGTACAGTAGTGACGATTCAATCTAATACATTACCGAGCGTGTTCTTTTATACTATGCGTCAATACTATGAAAAAAAACTACGTCAATTAGAGGGCCTGCCAGTTTCCTTTGTACGACGTCATCAAATGATGATAGAAAAGGAGATACAAAGTGAACTCAACAAAAGTCGTGGTGTTACACAGTTTGGTGTGACGATGATTCCCACCCTAGAAGTAGGAACAGAGACAACCTTGCAAATTCATGTAGACTCTTCTAAGTATATTCTTCGAGGAGAAGGCTATTTGGATATGGGTCGTGGCGTAGATTCTGTAGGATTACGGTTATATACAGGGGTTCATGATGGGCCACATGATTGGTATGTAGAAACAGAGTTTTTGCCGAATCGTTTGGAATGGTCCTTTAAGCCATCTTATGGGTACCAATTCACGAAAGATACAAAGATAGGGTATCAATATGGATTGCCTAATCACCACCAGTATGGAATAGTGCAACAAACTATTGGAAACCGTTGGAATGCAAGATATGAAAGAGATATGACTGCAAAAGCGAATGAATTTGCTATTTCCTACGATGTACATGAATATTTACGATTAGAATATATATGGGGTGACCATGATCGGTGGTTGCGCCTGATAGGACGAATATAAAGAAAGAAGGTAGATACACTATGATGCGTTTATTGAACAATAAAAAGAATGTAAAAACAGTGTCCATCATTGTTGGCGTTCTTTTTGTTATTAGTGTGGGCGCTTTGGCGTACACACAGATGGCAGGACATGGTGGTTCTAATGCAATTAGTAACATTGGTGTCATCGACATGCAACGAATTGTAGAAAGCAATCCGAACTTAGTGCAAGATGCACAACAAGAATATGCAGCATATAACGAAGAATTGCAAAAAGAATTTAACGAAAAATCCGCTAATTTAGATGAAGCAGGTAAAGCTAAATTATCTGATGAACTTCGTCAAAAAATGCAAGAAAAGCAACAAACAATTCAAGATAATCTTAAAAAACGTGTAGATGAAGCGTCTAAAACTGTAGCCGATGGCAAAGGTCTTAGTGTTGTATTGAGCCGTGAATCTGTGTTGTTTGGTGGTACTGATATTACAGAACAAGTGAGCAAAAAATTAGCAGAAACTAAATAAGGTAACATCCAAATGGAAAAAGGACCTATCTTCGCTTTCATAGGTATGCTGGTATGTGCCGTAGGTATTGGTGGATATTATGGACACCAACACTCGAAGGCAATAGAGGCGCCACGAATTGGGGTTGTACGCTTGCAAGATGTGGTGGAACGACATCCAAACTTTCACAGTTATGATGAGCAAAAGAAAGAATTGTTTCGGCTAGAGGCACAACGGGATAGAGAAGATGAACTTCTCAAGTCTAAACTAGGTGCTGAGGTAAACAAATCTGAAGAACATTTGAAACAGTTAGAGTCAAATTTAACAGAAAGTTTGAATCGTGAGTTACAAACTAAGATTGCCCTACGTGAGGCTGAGTTAAATCAAGAGTTAGCTGCTAAGCAACGGGCATTGATTGAACAATATCGTAAAAGCTATAAAGTAGAACCTAGTGAAGCAGATATAGAAATTGTGAATTTACAATTATGGTTAACAACTGAAATGAATGTAAAAGCGATTGATGACATGCAACGTCAGCGTTGGGACGCTCAAAAACGTGAAAAAGAACAACGTTTATCAGAATTGTTGGCACAGCGTAGTCATGGTCTGAGCGGCTCCGACAAATGGAAAGACATCGAATTGAAAGTGGCGGTAGCTATGGCACCAGCTCATGCAGAGGCACAACAAAAGTTAAGTGCCTATGCTGCAGAACAGGCTAAAGCCTTAGGTTCACAGAGGGACCGCTCCATGAAAGGTTTAGTGGACTCTCAGCAAGAGGTGCTAGCAAAAGTTCGTCATGATGGTACCACATTGTGGGATGCAGAATGGGAACAGCGGTTGGCACAAAAACGAGATGAAGTGCAAGCCTTGCATGATGCGATTCTAGAAGATATTCGAGTTCGCGCAGGAGTTCTAGCGAGAGCAAAACAACTAGATCTGGTGTTGGTGGACCATATTACGGATCGTACAGGCATGGATTTGACAGATGAAATCATTCAATCGTATGGACAATAAAGGAGTAAAGTGATGAAATCAATGTGGAAACGTATGGCTACAGGAGCTATGATGGTATGTGCATTAGGATTGGTTGCTGGTTGTGGCACCACAGATAAAGTAGGTGTGGTAAACACTGAAAAATTAGTGCAAGAAAGTCAAAAAGCAAAAGACATCAATAAAGAAATGGAAGCTAAACAAAAAGAAGTGACTGATCGTTTAGCCCAAGTGCAAGGTACGCAAACAGAAGATCAATTCCATCAAACACAAATGAATGCACAACAAGAATTGCAAATCTTTGGTCAAGCAAAGGGTAAAGAGTTCAAAGCCTATGTGGAATCTAATATCCAAGCGGTAGCGAAAGAAAAAGAATTGACTGTAGTAGCGAATGATCAAGCCATTGTAACGGGTGGTATTGATATTACAGAAGATGTGCTTAAAAAGATGAATGAAGGCGCTTCTTCCACAGAAACTAGTAAATAATAAGAGAGTGAAAAGTAAGGAGGCTTCAGCGTGAAGTTTTCAGTAGAAGACCTAGCCAAATTGGTTGAGGGTACCGTATATGGTGATGGTTCTATTAGTATTGAAGAAGCCCGCAGTTTAGATCAAGGGGCAGAACATGCTATCAGTTTTGCTATCGGCGATTATAGAGAGTTCGCAAAAGATAGTAAAGCAGGGGCATTGCTGGTGGATGCAAACATTGAAGGGTGTAAGATTCCTCAAATCGTAGTGCCCAATGCAAAAGCTGCCTTTGCTAAATTGTTAGAAGTGTTCCATCCTCCTGTGGTATTTCCAGAGGGGATTCATGAAACGGCCATTATTGGTAAGAATGTAACAATTGGTAAGAATGTAAAAGTTGGACCCTATTGTGTGATTTACGATAATGCTATTATTGGTGACAATGTAACATTACACGCCTATGTGTATATTGGACATAATGTACGTATTGGCGAAGGGACAACAATCTATGCAAGTTCCATTGTGCATGAAAACTGTATTTTAGGAAAACGCGTTGTCTTACGGGCAAATGCAGTTATTGGGGGAGAAGGCTTTGGCTTTGCCACTGAAAATGGTAAGCACACACACATCCCACAAGTAGGTAATGTGATTCTAGAAGATGATGTGGAAGTAGGTTCTTGCTCTTGTATCGACAATGCTACAATGGGTTCTACTTTGGTACGTCGTGGTACTAAGATAGACAACTTAGTTCACTTAGGTCATAATGTGGAAATTGGCGAAGACTGTTTCTTAATTGCTCAAGTCGGCATCGCTGGCAGCACAAAATGTGGTAACCATGTTATCTTTGCTGGTCAAACTGGTTGTACAGGGCATATTACGATTGGTGACAATGTTACCTTTGCTGGTAAAACAGGTATCACAGGTAATGTGCCATCCAATGGATTATATGCAGGTTTCCCAATGAGACCACACAAAGAATGGTTGAAATTGGCGGCTTATGAAAGCCGATTGCCAGATATGGTAAAACAGTTGAAAGCATTAGAAAAAGAAGTAGCTGCATTGCAAGCTAAATTAGAAGATAAATAGGTGTACCTATGTTATATACCTGTATGAAACTATTTAGTGCTATCCTATGCGCTTTACCATATCGAGTACAATATGGCATTGGGTACCTATTAGGACAATTAGGATGGCTTTTCACACCAAGCAATCGAAAACGATTGGCGATCGGACAAATCTTGTTTTGTCGAATTACAGATGATCCTGTAGAGGCAAAGCGAATTGCCAAAGCCAGTGTGACACGATTTGGTCGTATGATTGTGGATGTGCTTCGGTATCCTGAAATTAAAGATGGTAAGTATAAAGAGATGTTCACCATGGAAGGCCGTGAATATCTGGAAACTGCCAAAGAAGATGGCAAAGGTGCTATTATTATCGCTCTCCATAGTGGAAACTGGGAATTACTAGGAGGCATTTTAGCATCGGAAGGGTATCCTTTGATTTCAGTAGCCATGCAACAACAAGGTGATGCGGACAAATTTATCAATGAATATCGTGAGCTTATGAAACAACACGTAACCTATAAAACAGGGGTCCGTGAAATGGTAAAAGAATTACAACAAGGTTCCTTCATTGGTCTTATTATGGACCAAGATCCAGGAGATAAAGGTCAGTTAGTACCATTTTTCGGCTACGAAACCTTGACTCCTGTAGGGCCAGCGGCGATGGCTCGCATGCAAGATGTACCGATTATTCCGATTACCATTCGTTTTAATGAATATACTGAAAAACATGAAATTACCGTACATCCTCCTGTATATGCAGAGAAAACAGAGGATCGTAAACGTGATATTGCCGTTACATTGACAATGCTCAATGAATGGTTAGAAGATTATATTAGACGATATCCAGAAGATTGGTTCTGGCTCCATAACCGTTGGAAATGGACACGTCGTTTTTATGGTGATACCATAGAAGTACCACCAGATGTAATGAATCAAAAACTGTAGAAAGGAGGTCCTTATGAAACAACAAACAATTAGTAAAGCCATTAGCTACGAAGGGAATGGATTACACAGTGGTTTACCTGTGCAAATGCGTATCCTACCTAGTGAGCCAAATACTGGGATTACCTTTGTACGTACAGATTTACCAGGCACTCCTTCTGTGAAGGCAGATATTCGCAATGTTACGAATACAATGCGTGCAACCACTTTAGAAGATGGGGAAGCCAAAGTATTTACAGTAGAACATATTTTAGCAGCTTTCTACGGCATGGCTATTGATAACTGTATCATCGAGTTGAACTCACCAGAACCTCCTATAGCAGATGGTGGATCAGCTACATTTGTACAACTTATCAAAGAGGCAGGTATTGTAGAACAAGACGCAGACCGTCGTGTGTACACTGTGAAACAGTCTCATGGCATCTATGAAGAAGATAAATTTATCGTGATTCGTCCTTATGATGGATTCCGAGTGACTTTCACAAGTATTAATAGCCATCCTATGCTAGGTACGCAACATGCAGATTATGAAATTAATCCTGATGTGTTTGCTACAGAAATTGCACCAGCTAGAACGATTGGCTTTACGAAAGAAATTGAACAATTGCAAGCTATGGGTTTGGCGAAAGGCGGATCTACAGAGAATGTGATTGTCTATGATGATACAACTTGTTTATCGGAACTTAATTTTCCAGATGAATTAGTGCGTCATAAAATTTTAGATATATTAGGCGATTTATTCTTGGTGGGCCATCTAAAAGGCCATATTATTGCTGTGAAATCGAGTCATAATTTAAACTCGCGATTAAGTCGAGAAATTTTAAAAGAAATGCAAGAGGAGGCATAACATGATTCTTACAATTGAAGAAATTATGGAAATTCTACCACACCGTTATCCATTCTTATTGGTAGATCGTATTATTGAAATGGAACCAATGAAACGTGCGGTAGGTCTTAAAAATTGTACTTTCAATGAACCACATTTCATGGGTCACTTTCCAGGTAACCCTGTGATGCCAGGTGTATTGATTACAGAAGCGATTGCCCAAGTAGGTGGTATTGCACTCTTGTATCCTGAAGAAAATCGCGGCTTAACACCAATGTTTACTGGTATTGATAAAGTGCGATTCCGTCATCCTGTTAAACCTGGTGACCAAGTGCGCATTGAGGCGGATGTAGTCAAAATCAAAGGCCGTATGGGTAAAGTAGAAGGACGTGCCTATGTAGGTGATAAATTGGTGGCAAGTGGTGAGTACATGTTCGCCTTAGTGAAACCAGAATAACTTTCAAAATATAAGGAGTGACACAGATGATCGTAGTTGGCATGGAAAATGCAACATCTGAAATTCATAGTACTGCAGTCATACATCCAGATGCAAAGATTGGTAAAAATGTTATTATTGGTCCTGGTGCAGTCATTGGAGAACATGTTGAAATCGGAGATGGTACTAAAATCGGAGCCAATGTAGTCATTGGTGGCTGGACAACGATTGGTAAAAATAATGAATTTTTCCCAGGTTGTGCTATCGGTTTAGAACCACAAGACTTAAAATTTAAAGGTGAAAAAAGTTATTGCGTCATTGGCGATAATACAGTGGTTCGAGAGTTCGTAACTATCAGTCGTGCTACAGGGGAAGGTGAAGAAACTCGAATTGGTAACAATTGTTTGTTCCAAGCATGTACTCACGTGGCGCATAACTGTATCGTTGGCAATAATGTTATCATGAGTAACTGTGCAGGCCTTGCAGGTCACGTAATCGTAGAAGATCGTGTGGTTATCGGAGGTATTGCCGGGGTCCATCAATTTGTAAAAATTGGTCGCAATGCCATGGTAGGTGGTATGGCGAAAGTCGTACAAGATATCCCTCCGTATGTCATTGCGGATGGACAGCCAGCACATGTAATTGGACTGAACTCTGTGGGTCTTGCCCGTGCGGGTGTATCTGAAGAAGTACGTCGTGAATTGAAGAAAGCGTTCCGTATTATTTATCGCAGTGGGTATAGTTTATCGAAAGCCATTGAAGAAATGGAATTGAACTTAACATCCTCTGTTGAGATTGAACATATGCTACGTTTCTTGCGCAATGCAGATCGTGGTATCATGCGCGTACGCAGAGATTAATATGGTATTAGAATACATGGTGAAAGCATACATTATATGCTTTTGCCATGTATTTTTTGTTGCGAACTTTCATGCCATTTGTGCCCTATATGTGTTATAATATAGATTAGGATTTTTATAATTAAAAGTTAGTGGGAGGCGTTATGGCGAAAGTAGGATTGATTGCAGGGATTGGTAATCTGCCAGTTGAATTTATGCGAGCGGCTCAACATGAAGGCTATGAAGTTGTGGTCATATCTGTTGTGACAGATGGTGCTCCAGAATTAGAAGCAGAGGCCGATGCATACTACCAAATCAGCGTCTTTAAATCAGATACAGTGATCAAAACGTTTCTCAAAGAGGGCGTCACAGATGTAACAATGTTAGGTAAAGTGACAAAGGAACATCTTTATAAAAAGATAACAACCATTCCAGATATGCGTACCATCAAATTGTTGAATCGTTTGCGCAATCGTAAAGATGATACGATTATGTTGGCTATCGTAGAGGAATTAGAAAAAGAAGGTCTATCGGTAGCGGATCAAACCAAATACATGAGATCACTTATGCCGTCGGTGGGTGTGATGACAAATCGCCAACCAACAGAGGTAGAGAAACTAGATATTACATTTGGCTTTACCTTAGCCAAACAAATGGGGGCTCTTGATATTGGTCAAACCGTAGTAGTGAAAGAACAAGCGGCGATGGCCATCGAAGCCATTGAAGGAACCGATGAGTGTATCAAACGAGGCGGTGCCTTGGGTCGTGAAGGGGCTGTGGTGGTAAAAACTGCAAAACCTAACCAGGATGTAAGGTTTGATGTTCCAGCGGTAGGTATGAAAACGTTAGAATCTATGATTGCTGGTAACTGCAAGGTCCTAGCTATGGAAGCAAAGCGGACGATTTTTGTGGAACAAGAAGCAGTATTGCAAAAAGCAAATGAATTAGGTATCGTAATCTGCGCCGTAGAAGGGCTGGATGAGGAGTAAGCATGAAAATTATGTTTTCTGCTGGTGAAGCATCAGGAGATACGCATGGTGCCAGTGTAGCAAAAGCTTTATTGGAGAAATATCCAGAAGCACAGCTATTTGGCATGGGCGGGGACTTGATGAAACAAGCTGGTGTGGATATTATCTATGATATTCAGCAACTAGGATTCATCGGTATCGTTGAAATAGTAAAACATTTACCCACCTTTTTTAAACTTCGTAGTTTCCTAAAAGAAGCGATGCTACGAGAAAAGCCAGATGTGTTGGTGTGTATTGACTATCCAGGCTTTAATATGAAGCTAGCTAAGGTGGCAAAAGAATTGCATATACCTGTGGTGTACTATATTGCACCTACCATTTGGGCTTGGAATAAAGGTCGTGGCAAAGATATTGCTAAAACGGTCACAAAAGTAGCTTCTATTTTTCCGTTTGAAGCAGAGGCATACCGTGAATTTGGTGTAGATGTGGAATTTGTAGGAAACCCTTTAGTAGATATTGTACATCCTACCATGTCTGTAGAAGACTCTCTTGCTCATTTTGGTGCAGAGGCAACAAGTCGCAATATTCTCCTGATGCCAGGTAGTCGTAAACAAGAAGTAGAAGGTTTACTACCAACTATGCTAGCAGCGGCTGAACGGTTATATGAGAATCACCAAGATTTGAAATTTTTCTTGCCGAGAGCTCATACCATACCAAGAGAAGATATTGATAGAATTTTACAAGGCTATTCTGTACCAGTCACTGTTACAGAAGGTCATAACTATGATTTGATGCAGATTTGTACCGCATGTATTGCTGCTTCAGGGACAGCGACTTTAGAAACGGCATTAATGAATGTACCTACGGTATTAATTTATAAAGTAGCCTCTGTTACGTATGGAATCGGTAAACTATTGGTAAAAATTGACCATATTGGATTGCCTAACATTATGGCAAAGCGTCGCATTATTCCTGAGCTATTACAAGGGGACGTGACGCCAGAAAATGTAGAAAGAGAATTGGCTAATATCTTAGATGATGATGCGGTATATACGCAGATGAAAGCTGATTTAGCACAAGTGAAAATAGAATTAGGGGCGCCGGGAGCGGTGCAACGTGTAGCTGATGTCATTGCATCAGTAGCAATGAAGGAGGCATAAATGGATCGTTATAAACAACTATTGGCATTTGTACTGCCATATAGGATGCGACTCATATTAGGTATATTTTGCATGATTGCAGCAGCCATGGGATACTTAGTGGTACCTTGGTTGATTCGAAATGTAGTGGATGGCGTATTGCAAGATAAAGATTTAGGCTTATTAACATTAATTGTTATCGCTATTTTAATCATTTTCTTGCTTAGAGGATTTGCTACGTATGGGCAAAATTATACAATGGCCTATGTAGGGCAACGAGTAGTTATCGACATTCGTGAAACCTTATTTAAACATTTACAAAAGCTAGACCAAGCTTATTTTGACCGCCGTAAAACAGGGGTTATCATGAGTAACGTGACGAGCGATGTAGGCGCTTTACAACAAGCGATTGTAGATAATTTGATTTCCTTTATGACAGAAGGCGTTACCTTGGTCGGCTCCTTAGTATTCATGTTTTATTTGGATTGGAAATTATCCCTCTTGACATTGATTATTGTGCCTGTTGTATTAGGCTTGACTAATATTTTTGGTAAAAAATTGCGTTCAGCAGGTCATGAGGTGCAAGGTAGAACAGCGGATATTACAGCATTTTTACAAGAAGTTATCTCCGGTGTTCGTGTCATACGTTCTTTTGCACGTGAAAAGTATGAGTTTAACCGCTTTGAACAAGAGAACCAAAATAACTTTGATGCCGCTATGAAAGCTACAAAATTAACAGCTGTCATGGGGCCTATGGTGGAATTTGCAGCGGCCATTGCAGTAGTCATCATTTTGTGGTACGGTGGATATTCTGTAGTACAAGGTTATATTACAGCAGGATCCTTGATTGCATTCTTAATTTATGCCATCAATTTATCAAATCCTGTAAAACGTTTAACACAAGTCTATGGTAACTTGCAAAAAGCGATGGCAGCAGGAGATCGGGTCATTGATATTTTAGAAACAGAACCGCATGTGAAAGAATCCCCAATGGCAAAAGCATTAACGGATGTACAAGGAACTGTAGAATTCGACAATGTACAATTTGCTTATGATGAAGATAATTTGGCATTAAAAGGCGTTAATTTAACGGTAAAACAAGGACAAACTGTGGCGATTGTTGGTCCTTCTGGAGCGGGTAAGTCAACGATAGCGAACTTATTACCACGTTTTTATGATGTAACAGGTGGCGGCATTCGCATTGATGGTATAGATGTGCGTGATGTAACATTTACGTCTTTGCGAGAAAATATTGGTTTAGTACCACAAGATACGATGTTATTCAATGCGACTGTACGTGAAAATATCTTGTATGGTCGTCTAGATGCAACAGACGAAGAAATCATTGCGGCAGCTAAAGCAGCGAATGCCTATGAATTTATCGAAAAATTGCCAAATGGATTTGATACGGTAGTAGGAGAACGTGGTAATTCCTTGTCTGGCGGTCAACGTCAACGCATTGCTATTGCACGAGCTATCTTGAAAAATCCTAGTATTTTAATCCTTGATGAAGCTACCTCAGCCTTAGATACTGAAAGTGAAAAAATTGTACAAGAAGCATTAGAACGATTAATGAAAAATAGAACGGCTTTAGTGATTGCTCATAGATTGAGTACTATTAAACATGCCGATCATATAGTGGTCCTACAACAAGGCTGTGTTGTAGAAGAAGGCACACATGATGAATTATTAGCGTTGAATGGCTTGTACAGTCATTTATATTCTGTTCAATTTGCCGGAAAAGGATAAACTATGTACTGGATATATAATATACTTCTCATTATCTATTGGATTGGCTTGATACCGGTGATTCTCTACCGGTTAGCCTTTGAAGAGGGATTCTACGAGCGTATAAAACAAAGTGCGGGATTCATGCCGAGCACATTGATGAAAAAAATAGAAGGCAAGCGTGCCATATGGTTACATGCGGCGTCTGTAGGAGAAATTGTAGCGACAAGCCCTTTGGTGAAAGATATTAAAAAGAGCTTTCCTGATGCAGTAGTAGTTGTATCCGTAGTTACTGCTACGGGTCATGCTATGGCACGACGTATCATACCAGAAGCAGAAGGAATTATTTTCTTTCCTTTGGACTTACCTTTCTTGACACGAAGAATCTTGAACATTATAAAACCTATCGCTATTTTACTGGTAGAAACAGAAATTTGGCCTAATTTCCTTCGTATTGCAAAAGATGAAAAAATTCCAGTCATGATGGTGAATGGTCGTATTAGTGATCGTTCTATGTCACGATACATGCATATTAAGTCATTCATGAGGGATATGTTGGGCTCCATCGATCGATTCTGTATGCAATCAAAATTAGATGCGGAATATATTTCTGTACTAGGTGCGAATGTGAAAGAAGTGACTGTCACAGGAAATACTAAGTATGATCAAACCTACGCAACGGTTACAGATGAAGAAAAAGAACAATTACAACATGAGTTTGGGTTTGGACATAATCATCCTATCATTGTGGCAGGTAGTACTCATAAAGGGGAAGAAGATAAACTATTCCAGGCTTTCAAAGAAATTTTACAATCCTATCCTAATGCGAGATTGCTCATAGCACCTCGCGAAATTATGCGTGGTAATGATGTAAAAGCATTATCTCAAAAATATGGGCTGAAAGCGATTTGCCGAAGCACGATGATAGAACCTGTACACGAAGAAATTCCAGTGGTGATTTTAGATACTATTGGTGAGTTAGGTCGTCTGTATAGTTTAGGGGATATTATCTTCGTTGGAGGCTCCTTGGTCAAAACGGGAGGACATAATATTTTGGAACCAGCTGCTCATGGCAAGCCGATTATTGTAGGACCGCACATGTTTAACTTTAAAGAAATCTATAGTTTATTGAGTTCCCGAGGAGCTTGTACGATGGTACATGATGAAGAAGAGCTCTTAGAGGTATTGCAAACGTTGTGTGCTAACCAAACTATGCGAGAAGAAATGAGTCTCCACTGTTTAGAAGTAGTTAGCGAAAATCGTGGTGCTACACAGCGCAACACAGAAGAATTACGACGTCTCTTTGAACGCTTTCACATTGTTCCATAATCGGTTCATCTAAGTTTTAATATCCTAGGCTATACTAGAGGGATACGGAGGAGGTTTACTCATGAAAGGAGAACAACTCTTTAAACATATCATCAGCGGACAGATGCAAGGCTCTTTGGGAGATGCTCTTCGTGGTGGTTTAGAAACGGCTAGCAAGGTCTATGAAAGAGTCGTGGAATATCGCAATGAACGGTATAACCATCCACATAGAGTGTTACACATGCCAGTGCCAGTCATTAGTATAGGCAATATTACAGTTGGTGGTACAGGTAAAACACCGATGGTGCGATACGTGTGTGAGGTATTGGATACAGACCAACATACAGTGAGTGTCTTAAGTCGTGGATACAAAGCGGACAATAATAAAAAATCCATCGTCGTATCTAGACAAGGGTCGGTAGATGTGTCCTCTTTTATCAGCGGTGATGAAGCTTGGTTATTAGCTAAAACATTACCGAATGCAAATGTCATTATTGGCTCTAAACGCGTGGAGTCAGCTAAGATTGCTGTAGACGATATGCAATCTGATGTACTTGTTTTAGATGATGGGTTTCAACATCGAGCATTGGGCCGTGATGCAGATATTGTATTGATTGATGCCAGCCATCCATTTGGCTATGGTGCGGTGTTGCCAAGAGGGTTGCTACGAGAACCTTTGACAAATTTGAAGCGGGCTACCTATATTGTGTTAACGAAAACGAATCAAGTAGAGCCTGAACAACTGGAAGCACTCCGTGAAGAGATTCATTCTTTAGCACCTCTTGTTCCGGTGGCAGAAACCATTCATCAAACGGTAGGTTTTCAAACCTTGGAAGAATGGAGCCATAATGGCCCGATTCATGATATTAGTGACTATGATAGGACTCCTTTATTAGCGATTAGTGGTATCGGACAACCGAGCTCTTTCATTTCTAATTTGAAAGGTTACGGATTCACGGTACAGGATATGATGAGTTTTGGTGACCATCATGATTATAGTGAAGAAGATGTTGTGAAACTGTGGCAACATTGTTTTAAAACAGGGATTCAAGGTATTATTACAACGGAAAAAGATGCGGTGAAATTATCTCAAGTACGTGCGATTAAAGATTTGAAGATTCCTGTTTATGTATTAGTGATTGGTATCGAATTTACTAAAGGTGAAGACGATTTTAAATCCTATGTGTTGCAAATAGCAAAGGGGAAATAATATGCGTATAGCTTGTATTATTCCAGCGCGCTATGGATCTACACGATTACCGGGTAAACCCTTAGCGATGATTGGTAACAAACCAATGATTCAACGGGTCTATGAGCAAGTGTCGAAAGCTACGGAAATTCATGAGGTCATCGTGGCTACTGATGATGAACGAGTGTATGATGCTGTTACCCAATTTGGTGGACAGGTGATGATGACAAGAGCTGACCATTTGACGGGCACTGACCGCTTAGCGGAAGTGGCATCTGCAAGAACAGATATTGATGTGATTATTAATGTGCAAGGCGATGAGCCACTCATTGATGCATCGGTTATCGATACATTGGCACGTCAATTCAAAGAAGACCCAACCCTACAAATGGGAACGGTAGGCTGTCCCTTATTAGAAGAAGAATACAATGAGCCTAGTGCAGTAAAAGTCATCGTGAATCGCCTAGGGAATGCTATGTATTTTTCCCGATCCTTGATTCCTTACCCTAGACATGCATTTGTGGTCCCTCCACTCAAGCATGTAGGTATGTATGGATATAATCGTCAGTTCTTATTAACCTATGCTAAGATGGAACCGACACCAGCAGAATTAACTGAATCCTTAGAACAGTTACGAGCATTAGAAAATGGATATACCATCCGAGTGATTACTACAGACCAGCGTTTTGTTGGAGTAGATACACCAGAAGATTTAGAACGAGTGAATGAAATATTTCGCCAATTAGAAGCATAAACGATTTCGTTTAGAGAGGAGATACAATGAAAACAGTACAAGTAGGCAACCTCACACTTGGTGGAGGTAAAGGCTTATTTCTATTAGCAGGTCCATGTGTAATTGAGGGCTATGAACGTACATTAGAGATTGGTCGTCGTGCGAAAGCAATTTGCGATAAAGTGGGTATTCCTTATGTATTCAAAGCATCGTTTGATAAAGCCAATCGCTCTAGCTATTCTTCCTTCCGTGGTCCAGGATTGGTAGAAGGTTTAGAGATTTTGAAAGCTATCAAAGAAGAGTTACAAGTACCGGTAGTGAGTGATATCCATGATATTACTCAAATTGATGCCGCTGCAGAAGTGTTGGATATTCTTCAAATTCCGGCTTTTTTATGCCGCCAAACTGATTTGGTATACGGAGCAGCAGCGACTGGAAAATGCGTGAATGTGAAAAAAGGTCAATTCATGGCTCCGAAAGATATGAGCAATGTGTTGAAAAAAATGGAAGAATCTGGCAATCAAAACTTGATGCTTACTGAACGTGGTTTTAGCTTTGGCTATAACAACTTGGTAGTAGATATGAGATCTTTCCCAATTATGCGTTCTTTTGAGTATCCAGTTATCTTTGATGCTACACATTCCGTACAATTGCCAGGTGGAGCAGGTACAGCATCTTCTGGTCAACGTGAGTTCGTGGCTAATCTAGCTCGTGGTGCAGTAGCTAGTGGTGTAGATGGATTGTTCTTTGAAGTTCATGATAACCCAGAAGAAGCGCTTTCAGATGGACCAAATATGTTATATTTAGATTCTCTAGAAGAATTATTAACTGATTTAGTGGCTATCGACAAAATCGTAAAAAAATAGTACAGATGTAAAGGATGCAGGTGAACTATGAAGATACTTGAACGGGCATCACAGGTGCTCCAAGAAGAATCAAAAGCAGTGTTAGACTTAATTGAAACATTAGACCATCGTTTTGAAACGGCAGTAGAGTTAATTTTAGCCTCTAAAGGACGGGTGGTCTGTACAGGTATGGGAAAATCTGGACATATTGCACGAAAAATTTCGGCTACATTAGCGAGTACCGGTACACCTGCATTGTTTTTACACCCCGGCGAAGGGGTACATGGCGATTTAGGTATGGTTACATCTGATGATGTAGTACTAGCATTCTCAAATAGTGGGGAAACTAGTGAAGTCATTAGCTTATTGCCTTCCTTACGTCGCATTGGTGCTAAATTAATTTCTGTAGTGGGCAATCCAAGTTCTACATTGGGAAAAAACTCTGATATCGTCTTGGTAGTATGCGTAGATAAAGAAGCGTGCCCATTAGGATTAGCACCTACAAGCAGTACTACTGCTGCATTGGCATTAGGTGATGCTTTGGCAGTGTGCTTATTAGATCAACATAAATTTACGCCGGAGAACTTTGCTGTATTCCATCCAGGTGGTTCCTTAGGTCGCAAATTATTGTTAACCGTAGAGAACATTATGCATAGTGGAAACGATAATCCTATTATTCATAAAGGGGCTACCGTACAAGATGCTTTATTTGTCATGACTAATAAAGGACTGGGAGCAGCCAATGTAGTAGATGAAGAAGGCAAATTAATCGGTTTAGTAACGGATGGAGATATTCGCCGCGGTTTAGATTCTGGATGTAATTTCCTAGTATGGTCTGTAGAAGATATGATGACGAAATCACCACGTACTATTACAAAAGATAAGTTGGCAGCAGAAGCTCTTCATATGATGGAGAAAAATCAACCTCGGCCGATTACCGTATTACCAGTTGTTGGTCAAGATGGAACAAGTCTTGGCTTAGTACATATTACTGATTTGTTGCGAAGAGGTATTGTGTAATGGCAATACGTTGTTTAGCCCTAGATGTAGATGGAGTACTTACAAAGGGTGAGATTATTTATACATCTAGTGGAGAAGAAATCAAAGCATTCCATGCAAAAGATGGATTAGGATTAGCCTTAGCACACCGGATGGGATTGCAAACTGCAATTATTACGGGGCGTATCTCTCCCATGGTAGAGCGAAGGGCGAAGGAATTAAAGATTTCTCATATCCAAATGGGAAGCCATAATAAGAGTGCAGGATTACAAGAACTCTTATATACATTGGATTTAGAGGTTCATGAAGTAGCCTATATGGGCGATGATCTCAATGACTTAGGCATTATGTCTAAGGTGGGGTTAGCTATGACACCACTAGATGGTGTACCAGAAATAAAAGAAGTAGCTCACTATATCTGCCAAGCCAAGGGTGGTGAGGGAGCAGTGCGTGAAGCAGTTGAGTATATTTTAAAACGAGAAGGACTTTGGGAGGATGCGGTACGCTCATACCGGGAAGAATCTTACCAAATAGGTCAGTAGAAAGGAGGCTTTCATGGCAGGAGAATGGCAATATACAGCATTAAAGACGATTAGTAAATTAGTTTGTGCATTACCCTATTCTACAATCTTATCCATTGGAGCATCTCTAGGACCTTTATATAGATTAGTAGGTAAAAAACAGGTCAAACGAGGATTACATAATCTAATGATTGGCCTTTCCATAGATGAAAAAGAAGCAGATGCCATATTAGGACGACTCTTTAAAAACTTGGGACGTTCTGTGATGGAAACACTATATATGCCTAATTTGACACCTGAGTTCATAAAAGAACATATTGAAATGCGAGGGCTAGAACACCTAGATGCAGCTGTGGCGGAAGATAAAGGTGTTGTCATATTGACGGCTCACGTAGGCAATTGGGAATGGATGGGCGCAGCCTTAGCGGCTCATGGGTATCCGTCCACAACGATTGTAAAAAAACAACCAAATGCTCAATTCACACGTTTGATGAACGAATACCGAGAAATGGTGGGATTAGAAGTATTTGCTCGTGGTGGCTCCGAAATGAGAGGCGCTGCACAAGCTATGAAAGCGAAGAAATTATTAGGTTTCTTGGCGGACCAAGACGGCTGGTACACAGGATTGCCAGTGATGTTCTTAGGGCAAGAGTCATCAGCGGTAACGGGACCAGCATCCTTTGCGAAAAAGTTTAAAGCTCCTGTAGTTCCAGTCTTTGCATCTCGTAAAGAGAATGGTCATATTGTCCATATCTTGCCAGCACTTCATTATAAAGATACTGGTGATGTGGAGAAAGATATGTTCCGCCTTACGGAAGAAACTGTTAAGATAACAGAAGCTTTTATTAAAGAACATCCTGATGAATGGTTGTGGTTCCAGCATCGTTGGAATACAAAAATTCATGAAATCACAGATATTGAACATAAACTACAAGTGCGGGAGGCTGTGCATGAAGAACAATAAAAAACTTCTCCTCGCGATTGTGGTAGGCATTTTAATTCTCTTAGGTTTTGGATACTTCCTATATGGTGGTACCGATACGACATCGTTAGGACCATCGGGTAATTCCAGTAGCTTTAATGGTACAGAACTGAAAGAAGAAAAAAACGGACAACTCATTTGGTCAGTAAAAGCTGAAAAAATTAGTCTTGACCAAGCGACGAAAGTCATTACCTTAGAAAATGTGACAGGCACCTTTCATAAAGAGGGAACCATACTCACTGTAAAAGCGCCTAAAGGCCTAGTATCTAAAGATCATGGGCAAATTACTTTATCCGGTGGTATTGAGGCTACCTCCAGTACGGGAGCTAGTCTCCGTACAGAAGGATTAGAATATACTAGTAAGGAACAGGTATTTAAATCTACTTCTAAGTTTACCTATACTGATGCAGATACTACACTAGAAGGTGATGCATTAGAAGGGGATATGATATTGCAACAAGTGACAGCAAAAGGTCATGCTAAATTGATTCGCAAGTAGGAAGGAAATTCATGAAACTACAACATTTACTCATGGCAGCTCTTATGGGTGGTGTCATGATGATTCCCGTATGGGCAGCGCCAACGGATGCAAATCCTGCTGGCAATGGAAATATAATGATTACTGCCGATCAGTTGACATATGATGGTATCAGTGGTCGAGCAGAAGCCAAAGGCAGTGTGGTCATTACAAAAGATGATAAAACTATGACAGGTGCCTCTGGTTGGTACAATACAAAAGGTGAAGAAGGATTTTTAACAGGTGGCGTGAGCATGATTGGTAACAATATGTCCATGGCAGCTGGTGAAGTACATGTCTTACATAATCACCAATTTGATGCGACAGGTAATGTACATCTACAAAAAGATGATCGTCAATTATTTGGTGATCAAGTGAATTATAATACGGAAACTGGATATGGCGAGATTATTGGACATGGACAATTAGTGATGGCAGATAATGTATTGACGGGTCAACATATTACGGCGTATACCAATCAAATATCTGCGACAGCTAAAGGGAATGTAACTTTATCTAGTGCCAGTCGTAACGTCAATGCTACAGCAGATGAGGCGGTGTACACGCAAACACCAAATCAAAATGATGGTGTTGCTTATTTAAAAGGTAATGCTAGAGCTGTGCAAAATGGGAATGTTTTAGAAGCCCCAGAGTTAAAGATAGAACTTAGTGATAATAGTGCAGAAACGCTTGGTGGGCGTAGTACATTAATCATTACTCCAAAGTAAGGAGAGTTTATGTTTATTCAAACAAAGGATTTAGTGAAAACCTACAAATCAAGAAATGTAGTGGATGAAGTTAGCGTCCGTGTTGAAGAAGGTGAAATTGTAGGCTTGTTAGGTCCTAATGGAGCCGGCAAGACAACTACCTTTTATATGATTGTAGGTGTAGAAAAGCCGACTTCAGGGAGTATCTGTATTGGTGATGTGGATGTGACCCACATGCCGATGTATAAACGATCTGCTTATGGTATTGGATATTTGCCGCAAGAGGCATCTATTTTTCGCAATTTAACAGTAGAAGATAATATCTTAGCCATGTTAGAAACCACCAATCTTTCTAAAGCAGAACAGAAGGATACTATGGAATCGTTATTGGAAGAATTTCATATCACCCACGTGCGTGACCGGTTGGGCATTCAGTTGTCAGGTGGTGAGCGTCGTCGTGTAGAAATTGCCAGAGCCATTGCTTTAAATCCTAAATTTATATTGCTAGATGAGCCTTTTGCAGGGGTTGATCCTATTGCGGTAGCAGATATTCAATCCATAATTCGCCATTTGAAAGATCGTGGTATTGGGGTGCTTATTACAGACCATAATGTGCGTGAAACGTTAGGGATTGTGGATAAGGCGTACATCTTAAATAGTGGGACTATTTTATTAGAAGGCACCGCTGATGAAGTGGCTACGAGCGATGTGGCTCGTAAGTTTTATTTAGGTGATGATTTCCGAATGTAGGAGTGGGTATGAGAATTTTAGATAAATATATATTGAAAGCTTTCATAGGTCCATTTCTGTTTGGGATTTTTGCCTTTACCAGTATATTTATTGGTACCGGCACCCTATTTCGGATTGCTCAGTATATTACAGAATACGGAGCTAGTTTGTGGTCTGTGACCAGAGCGTTTTTATTGGCATTGCCAAATATCGTCATATTAACCTTCCCTATGTCGGTCCTATTGGGATCCTTGATGACATTTGGTCGATTAAGTGGTAGTAGTGAGATTATTGTCATGCGTGCAGGGGGTCAAAACTTCTTGCGTTTGGCTACACCCGTATATATCATGGCATTTCTTATTTCTCTTTGTTCTATTGCTTTTAATGAATATGTAGTGCCAGCAGCAAACCATGCGTATCAAACGATTATCCGTGAGGAGATTATGAAACGTGCTACTCCACAAACACAGGAACATATTGTGTTGAAGACCTTGGCTGACAAAAAGATTAATACCTTAATGTACGCAGGAAAATATGATAGTTCTACTAAATTACTGTCCGATATTACGGTACAACAATTTACAGATGGACAAGTGACACAAATTGAACGTGCTAAAACAGCAAATTGGAATGGTCAATACTGGATTATGCATGACGGTACTATTTACGATATCAATGCGTCCGGTGAGGGTATTGATCGTACATTAAAGTTTGAAGAACAAGTACTGCCAATAACGCAAGACCCAGATAAAATTAGTCGCTCTCAACGCAAACCAGAAGAGATGACTATTAAAGAGATTAGACAACAAATCAAAGCGATGGAAGCTACTGGTGGTAAGATTACAGAATGGCAAATGGAAATGTATCAACGCTTTACCATTCCAGTGGCAAGCTTTATATTTGCTTTAGTAGGCGCACCATTAGGCCTACAAAAACAACGGTCTAGTTCGTCTATTGGATTCGGTATCTCAGTGCTAGTTATCTTCATTTATTATGGGGTTATGACACTGTCAGGCGCATTAGGTAAAGGTGGAGCTATACCACCGTTATTAGCAGCTTGGATTCCGAATACATTAGGAGTCATAGCTGGTTTATATTTAAACTGGAGAGTTTCTAAATAAATAAGAGAGTATAGGGGGTAGCATGACATATACTATGTTATGCTACTCTTTTATATCTATTTCTGATACGTATATTGAGACCTTTTCTTGTGCAACCATTGTAGTGTACTATGGATTTTGATATACTAAGTAAAGATATAGGACTAGTATTTGACATTGAGGTATACGGCTATGTTAGTGGGACTTCGGATTCTCCTCATCATTACTATTATGGGGGGATTAATTGCATTTTTAGGCGATAAAATAGGCACAAAAGTAGGGAAACGGCGCATGAGTTTGTTTGGGTTGCGCCCTAAGCATACTTCTATCATTGTTACCATAGTAACGGGCATTTTAATTTCCGCAGCCACATTGGGCGTGCTCAGTATTGCATCCAACAATGTACGTACTGCTTTATTCGGAATGGATAAATTGAAAGCCGAGATGGCACAACTTTCAGCAGATATCGATCAAAAAACGAAAGCATTGCAACAAAGTAATGATGAATTGAATCAAAAAAATAAACAATTACAAAAGGTACAAAGTGATGTGCAAGCAACGGAACAAGAATTAGAAGAAACTCGTAAAGCCTTGACAAGTATGGGAGATCAACTGGTGTCGATCCAGGATGCCTATGCAGAGGCAGAGCATAAGTTAGTGGCATCCAATGCGGAAGTAGGACGTTTAGAAGATGTACGGACGCAACTAGAAAGTCATGTACAAGACCTGCAAATAACAACAAAAGAATTAGAGGATGGTATCAATCATGTTCGTGAAGGCAATGTAGTATTCCGCAATGGGGAAGTTTTATCTCAAGCAGTGATTCGTCCAGGTTTAGGGGAAGTGGAAAGTATGGCAGCCTTAACCAGTTTCTTGAAAGATACGAATCGCCTCATTTTGAATCGATTCCAAATGGAAGAGGAAAAAACAGTGATTTATGTGAGTCGAGACAATTTGAATGAAGTAGCAAAAGTAGTGGCCTCTACAGATAAACCATTGATGATTCGGGTCACAGCATCTGCCAACATTATTTATGGCGAACCAGCACTAGCTGAAATTCATGCATATCCTCATGATATGATTTTCAAAAAGGATACAGTTCTGTGGTCATCCTTAATAAATGGTGGTAACAGCGCACAAGATCAAGTGTTGGCTTTCTTAAAAGAAGTCAATGTAGAGGCAAAGAAACACGGTATCTTGCCTGACCCAATTACTGGCGAAGTAGGGTCTTTACCTGGCAATGAGCTGTTTACTACGATACGAAAAGTCGAAAATCAACGTGGTCCTGTACGCTTAGAGGCTGTGACTAGGGAAGATACTTTCACTAGTGGACCTGTACAAATTATGTTGCGTGTCATTCCGGTAAATCAGTGAGGTATAAACAATGGTATTGGAACCTTATGTATTGGCGGTTGACCCAGGTCGTGATAAAACCGGAATTGCGATTCTTACCAGAACATCTCAATTAATGATGATGGATATTGTGCCTACTGATTCCGTAATGTGTGAATTACAATCTCTATTAAGGATGTATGCAGGGGTATCTGTTTTAGTCTGTGGAAATGGAACCAATCATAAAGCGGTAGGGAGTATGGTAAAACAGGTAGCAGAATCGCAAGGAAAAAAATTTAACTTTGTCAATGAAAAGCATACCACAGAAGAAGCACGGCGCCGTTATTTTGAAGTACACCCACCCACAGGGTGGCGAAAATTAGTGCCAAAAGGCATGTTATACCCTCCAGTTCCTGTGGATGATATTACGGCATGGATTATTGGAGAACGTTGGTTAGTAACAAATAAGGAGTGAGTATCCAAAGGATGAAAGAACATAAAAGCAGAAAGCGAAAATTAATAGATATGGCTATGCGCTACTGTATGATGATTATAGGTGCTGTGATTTATACCTATGGACTAGATGTATTTTTAGTACCAAACCACTTAATCGATGGTGGCGTAGTAGGTATTGCCTTAATGGCAAGTAAGCTATCTGGTATCTCATTTAGTGTACTAGTTATGTTGATTAATCTACCATTTTTATATGTAGGGTATATGCAAATTGGTAAAAGTTTTACCATATCTACCCTTTTCGCCATAGCGTGCATTTCCGTATTTTCTGCTTTCATGCATCATGTGCCGCCTATTGTGCATGACCCATTGTTAGCCGCAGTCTTCGGAGGCATTATTCTAGGTCTTGGGGTAGGCATTATTATACGAAATGGTGGATCCTTAGATGGATCGGAAATTGTAGCCATTATCTTTGATAAAAAGAGTTCCTTTTCCGTAGGTGAAATCGTCATGTTCCTAAACTTCTTTATTTTAGGAGCAGCGGGTTTTGTATACGATTGGAATAGTGCTATGTACTCCTTGATTGCCTATTTCGTAGCCTATAAAATGATGGACTTAGTCATTACGGGCGTAGAAGAATCGAAAGGCGTTATGGTCATCACTGATAAATCGGAAGAAGTAGCTGATGTAGTGATGCATCGCTTAGGTCGTGGTGTTACTTTATTATACGGCGAAGGAGCCTATACCAAGACTCCAAAGCGGATTATTTACTGTGTCGTGACGCGATTGGAATTAACAAAATTGAAAGATATTATTTACGAAGTGGATGACAATGCTTTCATCACCATCAATGATGTACATGATGTATTCGGTGGTCAGTTCGGTAAGAAATCAATCCATTAATCGATACATACAAGATACGTATCATTACGTATCCTTAGAATAGGAGGATCTATGGAAAAAGATACAGCTATTGGCAGTCAAATTTTGAAAGAAGCTCGTGAGTGGTTGCAAGCTATTGTTGTGGCTCTTATCGTAGCCATGGTAACACATATATTTATTGTACAACCTACAAGAGTATCCGGAGAATCAATGGAGGATACGTTACATAATGGGGATTTCCTATTAATTAGCAAATGGTCTCATGTTATGCGAGATGTACCAAATTATGAAGACATCGTCATCATTGATAGTCGTGTGCAACGAGAACGGTCTTGGAAAGATGATGTAATGGAACCTTTGATGAACTATGCTAGTGTGGTAGTACCATCCTTGCAAAGCCATGATGTATGGGTAAAACGAGTGATTGGTCGCCCAGGTGATACATTAGAATTTAAAGAAGGACATGTCTGGAGAAATGGCACCAAGCTAAACGAGACGTATACCAAAAAAGAAACGATGAAGTTTGAACGCTCTCTACCAATTACTGTTCCAGAAGGACATGTATTTGTGATGGGAGACAATCGTAATCATTCTTCAGATAGTCGTTTCATTGGATTTGTACCAGCAGATCATGTACTTGGTAAATTAGCGTATCATATACGTAATCCATTCTAACTATAATAAAATATAATCATTTGAAATCCTGTGCCTTGGCATAGGATTTCCATATATTCTAAGAAAGGTGGAGAGATAGATGGGTGAAGGTTTAATCTTAGTCAATACGGGAGATGGGAAAGGCAAGACAACAGCAGCTTTGGGCGTTGCACTGCGTTCAGCGGGCTGTGGTAGAAAAGTACTTATTTTGCAATTTATTAAAAGTGGTGCGAATTACGGCGAATTAGCAGGCATTGACTTATTACCAACCGTAGAAATTCGATCCATGGGCAAAGGCTTTATCTTTCACAAGCAGGAAGAATCAGAAGAAAAAATGAAGGAACATCAACAAGCAGCAAAAGAAGCGTGGGCCATGGTGGAAACAGAAGTGAAGTCTGGTCAATGGGATTTAATCATCCTCGATGAAATCAATTATGCCATTCATTATGGTTTAGTAGATGTAGAGACAGTAGTGAACTTGCTTAAAACAAAACCTGAAAGCTTAGACATGATTTTAACAGGTCGAAATGCACGCCCAGAGATTATTGAATTGGCGCATACGGTAACGGAAATGAAAGTTATCAAACATGCCTATCAACAAGGGATTAAAGCAAAGCGTGGTATAGAGTTTTAGCTGAAGCGGTCTAAGCATGTATTTGACTACTAGATGTTGCAGAAAATATAAAGGGTATGCAAAAACCACATCGAAAATCTTAAAAATAGTTCTTGCGTAAGTGAAGAAAAACAAGTACAATAATAGTGTACTAATTTAGTGCTTTACATGGAAAGGTTTCCATGTTTGGATATGATATTAATTCAAGGGGGTTATACCTATGGCTATCACAAATTATGTAAAAACAGCTGAATTTGCAACAGAAAAACACGTTCCAGTGATCACAGCACCTGACACTGTAAAAGCTGGCGAACGCGTTGTAATCGAATTAGAAGTGGGTAAAGAAATTGCTCATCCTAACACTGTAGAACATCATATTTCTTGGATCAAATTGTACTATGTAGAAGAAGGTACACAACTTCCATACGAAGTAGCTCGTCTTGAGTTCAACGTACACGGCGAAGCTCCTACAGGTGCTAACGAAGGCCCTGTACATGCTGAAGCAGCTGGTGTTGTTACTGCATCTTTCAAAAAATCTGGTCGTTTGATTGCAACTTCTTATTGCAACATCCACGGCTTGTGGGAATCTGAAAAAGATATCGTTGTAGAAGGCTAATCTAAGATTAGACAAATAACTGAATCGGTTATGACAAGGACTGTTGCCCCTTTGGGGGAGGCAGTCCTTTATTATTACGTATAGATTTTGTATAGGCATAGACTGTTGTATAATATAGTAAAAATATATATAGAAATATCTACCTTAAAAAGACAAATGTATGATAAAAATAGTAAAATATTACAAAAATCCTTTACTTTAGTAGCGTAGTATGGTAGATTAATATAGATATTGTTTTATACTTTGTATCTTATAAATGAGGGATTGCAGTGGCATTAATTGTGAAAAAATTTGGTGGTAGCTCTGTAGCGACGCCTGAAAAAATATTTAACATTGTAAATCGCGTATTACGCGACAAACAACCAGAGGATCGTATTGTGGTGGTTGTTTCTGCCATGGGCGATACAACAGATGACTTGGTGAGCTTGGCGAAAGAAGTCACATCTATGCCGTATGGCCGTGAAATGGACCGTCTTTTGTCCACTGGTGAGCAAGTAACGATTGCATTGATGGCACTGGCGTTCCAAGCGAAAGGTCATGCAGCAGTATCTATGACGGGTGAGCAAGCTGGGATTGCTACGAGCGATGCTTTTGGTAAAGCACGTATTTTAGATATTGAACCGAAACGCGTGCTAGATGCGTTAGAAGCCGGCAATATTGTGGTTGTGGCGGGTTTCCAAGGTATGACGGAAGCTGGAGACATTACTACATTAGGTCGTGGTGGTTCTGACACAACAGCAGTCGCATTAGCAGGCGCTATGAAAGCCGATGTATGCGAAATTTTTACAGATGTAGATGGGGTATACTCCACAGACCCACGGGTAGCACCAGGGGCTGTTAAATTGAAAGAAATCACCTATGGTGAAATGCTAGAAATGGCGCGCTTAGGGGCAGGTGTTATGCAACCAAGAGCGGTCGAAATGGGACATCGGTATGGGGTGCCAATTCATGTACGATCTACTTTCAGTGATGAAGAAGGCACGATAATTCGAGAGGAGTATACAATGAAAGCAAATCAATACGCTATTACAGGCGTTGCAGATGATACAAATGTGGCAAAAGTAAGTCTTGTAGGGGTGGAAAATATTCCAGGTGTGGCACATCAAGTGTTTCAAGCATTGGCCAATAAGAGTATCGACGTAGACATGATCGTACAAAGTATCCGGACCACAGATGATAAACGGACAGATATCGTGTTCACGATCACACGTGATGACGTGAACTTGGCGAAACAAGTGCTTGAGGAACTTGGTCAATCCATGTCTATTGAAGAGTGCGTGATTAACGAAAATATGGCGAAAGTATCCATTGTGGGTGCTGGTATGTTGGGACAACCAGGTGTGGCAGCGAAAATGTTTGGCATTTTATCTGACAAAGGTGTGAATATCGAGATTATCAGTACTTCTGAAATCAGTATTTCCTGCCTTATCGGAGAAGAACACATTAAAACGGCGGTTCGTGCGATCCACGATAATTTAGTATTAGACGGTAGAGGTTAAGTAACAACTAGAAAAGAAGGTATGGGAATGAATGATAAGAAAAAGGAACGATATATACAACTGGGGTTGTTGAGTGGACTCGTAGCACTGGGACTACTGGTGTACGTCCTTGTTCCTGGTTTCTATGATGATATGTGGGAATTAATCCTTTCTGGCGATGTACAACGCATGGCAGAGGTTTTGCAATCCTATGGCCCCTGGGCGATGGTGATTAGCTTTGTCCTCGATGTGCTCATCAATGCGTTGGGATTTTTACCATCCATCTTCTTTTCTACAGCCAATGGCTTGCTATTTGGTGTGGTGCCGGGGATTATTATTTCTTGGTTAGCAGAGACTGTAGGTGTGGTGCTTAGTTTTATGATTATGCGCTACATTTTGCGGGACACGGCGCATAAGGTCATAGAAAAGAGCGAGTTTTTGCTGAAAGTGGATGACTTTAGTGGTAAAAATGGTTTAGTTATGATGCTCTTTGCTAGATCTATTCCATATTTTCCAAGTGGGATTATCACAGCTTTAGGAGCCATTAGTCAAATTTCCTTACGAGATTACATCATTGCCAATTTAATCGGTAAATTTCCATCCACAGCCTTAGAGGTTATTGTGGGGCATGATGCGGTGTTATTACAAGATAACTTAGGTCGCTTAACCATGGTGATACTCATTGCGTCGGTTATCTATTTCCTACTGTGGAAAGGATACCAACGGTGGGTGAAACAAAGGTAATATTGTATGATGCCTCCAACTGTCTATAGGATTGGTGGGTTTCACTGCCTAAGACAGTAAGACATCTACTAGGACAATCTATGGTCTTAATACACGAATAAACATATAAAGAGGAACGTTGATAATGTTTGATCAACGTTCCTTTTTTGTCTTATGATAATTTGTTTAGTCGCTAGTATAACGTAATATAATCTATATATGGTATCGTACTTTAAAAGAAGGATAATAAAAAAACTCAATTCCAAATGAATTGAGTTAAGTACCCACAGCGGGTGCCTCAAGGGCGATGAAAATAAATTCGTATTTGAACTTGTAGTGTGATTCTGTAAATATCTCAAACGTAAATGTCTTTGAGATGCTTTCATTGTATACAAAAAAAGATATGGAGTCAAGTGTTTTTTAGTAGTATAATGAAATTAAATAATATATAGTAATATTCATTTTGAGCTATGGTAATGACTACTTACAGTTGTTTTGTGTGAGGCCGGTTATATTGTATGGAAAAGGAGAAATACAATGAGTAATTTTGACAAACACAAGGATCAGATTTGCAAGCACAAAGGTTTCAAAGGGGGCAATTATTTTATTGGTTTCGACATTGGTACAAATTCTGTTGGTTGGGCTGTGACAAATGAGAAGTATGAATTATTGAAGTTCAAGTCTCATAAAATGTGGGGGGCTAGACTGTTTACAGAGGCGCAAACAGCAGTAGATACTCGTATGAAACGATCAGGTCGTCGTCGTTTACAACGTCGTAAGTTTCGATTACTTTTACTAGAGTCATTATTTGCTAAAGAAATTAATGCGGTAGATGAAACATTTTTCATGCGTCTTCATGAATCGAAATACCATGTAGAAGATAAAACGAATCCAGTGAAATATACTTTATTCATGGATAAAGAGTACACAGATATAGATTACTACAAGGAATTTCCTACGATTTATCACTTACGCAATCATTTGATGACAGAAGGCACGAAAGATATTCGCTTGTTATTCTTGCCTATTCATCATATCTTAAAACATCGGGGAAACTTTTTATATGGGAAAAAAGAATTTTCTCTAGATGGAGAGATTAATGAAGTCGTTCAAGCTACGTTATCAGAGTTAGGTTTTGGTTCTATTATAGAGAATAAGGGGATATTGGATTCAGTTGTTGTTTTATTGCTAGACAAAGGTATTGTAAGACGTGATAAGGTAAAACAACTAGAATCGATGATTGCTAACGGGAAAAAACTTTCTAGTATTGATAAAAAACGGTTACAAGCATGGGCGAATTTAATTGTGGGATTGAAAGCTAAGTTAGTAGAACTATTTACTGAAGTTGATGTAGATATTGTAGAACCTGATGAAAAAGAGCTTAGAATTATTAGTTTAGATGAATTGATTTATGATGATATACGAAGTGCTTATGCAGAAGTATGGGGTGATCGGTTGGGCTTAGTAGATCAATGTAAAGTTTTGCATGATAGCATTATTCTTAGCGATATGGTAAAGCCAGGACAATCCTTATCAGAGGCAAAAATAGAAACATATGCTAAACATAAAAACGATTTAGCACTTTTAAAGGGAGTGTTAAAACAAGATGAGAAACTATATGATGATATGTTTAAGGCTGATCTGAAAGAAGGCACAAATTATGTGAAATATATTAAGAAGGGAGTCATTGGAAAGACTACTACAACAGAAAAATCCTTTTATAGCTATGTTGAAAAAGTATTAAAACAATTACCAGAATCATTAGAAATAGAAAAGATAAAGGAAGAGATAAAAGAAAAGAATTTCTTACCACTTCAACGAATTAATAAAAATGGTGTAGTACCTTACCAATTACATAAAGAAGAATTAGTACGTATTCTAGACAAAGCAAAAACAAATTTCCCATTTTTAAGTGAAGTAGAAGATGGATTGACTGTAGCGGACAAAATTATTTCCATCTTGGAGTTTAAAATTCCTTATTATGTGGGTCCATTGAATCCTGCACATTCAATTGAGAATGGTGGGTATGCTTGGGTTGTTCGTAAGGAAGCGGGACAAGTATTGCCATGGAACTTTGAACAAAAAATTGATGTCCAAGCATCAGCGGTTAAATTTATTGAAAGCTTAACTAATAAATGTACTTATTTAATTGACCAAGATGTGTTACCTAAATATTCCTTGTTCTATGCGGAGTTTTCTTTATTGAATGAATTGAACAATATTCGTATCAATGGCAAACCATTACCAGTAGATGTTAAACAAGCATTTATACGAGATCACTTTATGTCTTTACAGGATACTAAAACAGCTACGAAAAAAGTGGTAGCAAAATATTTAGTAGATAATAACTATGTGTCACAATCTCCGGTTATTACGGGTATGGATCAACAGATTGCTACGAAACTAACATCTCATAGAGATATGGCTCGTATCCTAGGTGAAAATTTTGATTATTCCATGGCAGAAGACATCATTCGCTATATTACTATCTTTGGTGAAAGTAAAGATATGTTACGACAAGTAATGAAAAACAACTATGGAGAACGACTTACAGAGGAACAAATCAAAAAATTAGGAAAGTTAAAATACGTTGGATGGGGAAGGTTGTCCAAGAGATTCTTGAGTGATATTAGGGGCATAAAAAAGAATGATGATGACTCTGAAGAAGGCACCATTATTGAACATATGCGACAAGGTCATGAAAACTTGATGCAATTGTTGAGTTCTTCCTATTCTTTTATTGAGAATGTACAAAAATACGTAAAAAATGTATTAGGAACAAAAGAAAAATCAGCTTTTGAAATGCTAGAAGAATTATCCTTATCACCAATGGTAAAACGTAGTGTATGGCAAACATTGCGTATTCTTGATGAGCTTGTATCTATTCGTAAAGAACTACCAAAGAAAATATTTGTGGAAGTAACAAGAACTAATAAAGTAGATAAAAAACGAAATAAATCTAGAAAAGCAATTTTAGTCGATTTGTATAATCAAATCAAAAATGATGATATAAATAGACTGCGCAATGAGCTAAATGTACTAAATGAGGCAGATTTAGATAGTAGAAAGTTATATCTTTATTTTACTCAGCTAGGTAGATGTATGTATTCAGGGAAAAGAATTGATATACGTGATCTAGTTACAGGTCAATATGATAAAGATCATATATTTCCGAAAAGTAAAACTAAAGATGATAGTTTCGATAATTTAGTGTTAGTTGATAAAACTATAAATATGCGTAAAACAGATAATTATCCTATTGATGAAACAATTCAAAAACAAAGTCGAGATTTTTGGAAGATGTTATTGGATAAAGGGCTAATATCTCAAAAGAAATTTGAACGGTTAATCAGAATTGAACCTTTAACAAATGATGAATTAAATCAATTTATTAATCGTCAAATCGTTTCTACTAGCCAATCTATTAAGGCCGTGACAACTTTATTACAACAACTGTATCCCAAAACAGAAATTGTATTTGTAAAAGCAGAAAATGTATCCGATTTTAGACGAGATTATGGGTTCATTAAAGTGCGATCGGTGAATCACCATCATCATGCAAAAGATGCCTATTTAAATATCGTGGTAGGTAATGTATATCACGAAAAGTTTACAAAAGACTTTCTTTCATTTGCAAAGAATAAAGGTGTAGATAGAACATATAATTTAACGAAAATGTATGATGAAAGAATTTTTAGTGGCAATAACAAAGATATGATTATCTGGGATCCAAAATACAGTATGGAAACCGTTACTGCAATGATGAAAAGTAATGATGTGAGAATTACAAGAAGAGCTGTTGCAGATAAAGGAAAATTATTCCGAAAAGAAGGCTTGAAAAAGGCTAATGTGGCAATTAAGTCATCAGACGATAAATATTTACCTATAAAAGAAACTGATTGCAGATTGGAAGAACTTGGGAAATATGGAGGACGAAGTGATATTAAAATTGCTGAATATGTAGTTTTAAAAACAATTGATGAAAAAAATAAAGAGAAAATTGAAATTTTCCCGGTGCCCGTGTATTTGTTAAATCGAGATTTTTCAGATCAATCTATTTGTAATCTATTTGTTAAGTATTATAAAGGAAAGGTAGCTTTAAAAAGTATTCATGTTATATATAGAGGGCTATATAATGGAAGCTTAATTAATTTTGAGGGAAATAGACTTTTTTTGGGAGGAAGAACAAAAGATGAAGTATATGTTGATCATGCGATTCCTTTATTACTTGATAATGATTTGAATATATATATAAAGTTATTAGAAAAAATTCAATTCAAAAAAGATAATAAAATTCCATTTGATATTAATAAAATAAAGACTACTTATC